>NZ_PIZL01000012.1:0-596700 GCF_002835515.1 Vibrio sp. vnigr-6D03 | reverse complement strand
GTTCGTCATCAATCTGAAACCTCCCGGCTGGGAGGTTTTCTTTATTTAACAAACCGCTTCGGTTTCACTTTGATGAATTTTTCTATCTGTTCACTCGGTATTTCAGAGAGTGGCTGTGAAGCGGAATGAGCAAGATAACGAACCACGACGGATTCACTCACGTCAAAAGGTTCATCCGTCGCGACATCGACATTCTGCGCGCGATCCGCAATGAAGATATAATCCAATTGCTCGACCACTTTTTCGTTGTGCTTTAACCGGAACAAACCCAGATAGTGGAAAACGCCCGTGCCTTGGGTCGTCACAGCGTAGGGCACGACAAATGTCATCGCTTCTGATGGATCACCATAGTTCAACGGGGTAATTTTAAAAAAGTTTAATACGACCTCACCACGTTGCCCATCAACCGAGTAAAACCCTTTAGCTCTCGAGTTTTCAAGTTCACCAACCACTTGGCTTAAGTGCGCTTTCGACAAGCTTTCAGGCACACTCACTAACCATGGCTGTGCATCTTTGAGTGCAAACAACTTGTGCATCACTGTATCGGTTTCGTCGGCTTGCTCCGTTTTTACCGTGACACCTTGTTTCGCATAGATTTCTTCATCAGTTAAGCTAAAACGGTAAACGGCGGCAATAATGACCACGATCAGAAGCACTATTGGAATCAGCAGAACCAGAGGGATTGGTAACAATTTTTTCGACATGAAGGTACCCAGAATTGACAAATACTAAGCGCCAGTGGGCACTCTATACTGGTCGACATTTTACCCTGAAATGCTACGCACACTTAATGATTTAACTCTTTAATTTCCACTTTTTGTTTATGCACTGTCATTAAGCGAGCTTGATCGACCGAATACCAAGCTTGGCGCTCGCTATCTAATGGCTCAGAAGCAACCACAATACCGTTTTCCATCATCTTATAGAACAGTGTTGGCGCGTGATCATCCGAAGCATATCGAAACGCCCAAATCGTCTCACCATCCGACCAACTCGCACTGATCCGAAGCGGTTCTTCTATTTTTTCGTCCAACATCAGTGATTCTATTAGCACCAAGGTTTTTTCTATGGCTGCAATGGGTTCACCTTCCATCAACCCATTTGCAATCAACAGCAAAAATAGTAATTCACTGTCCGTCTGCCCTTGCCTACATCCATAAAGAGATTTAGGGATTAAACGTTCAATGTGCCAACGCAATTCGGTGTAACCGCCAATTTGACCGTTGTGCATGAATAACCAGTTTTTATATCGAAATGGATGACAGTTAGTACGTGCCGTTTGTGTGCCAGTTGAAGCACGAACATGCGCAAAAAACAGTGGGGATAGAATGTGTTCCGACAAGCTTTTTAAATTGCAATCACTCCAAGCAGGCAATACTTCTCGGTACAAACCTGGGTCGTCTTTTACGCCATACCAGCCAACACCAAATCCATCCGCATTAATTGCAGTAATGGATTTCCTTGCACTCATACTTTGCTGTACCAACGAATATTCTGGTGCAAAGATTAAATCAGACAGGTACGTTTCTTTTCCTTGATACGCTAGCCAGCGGCACATGTTTACTCCTAAATCGAACTTGGCAAGTTAAATTATTCTCCTCATAAACATCATAGTAGATATCAGCATCTACTGTCTTTAATCGAAGTAGCAAAACCTACTTTTATACTCTTAAAATCGCGTTAATGAGGTAAGAGCATGTCCAATGTATTGCTGTGCGTGCTCTTTAAATGCTCGGGCTTTTGCTCCCAATAATCGTCCGCTTGGCCATATCAAATACAAATCGCGCTGTGGTCCAACCCAATCATCCAACGGCGTACATAACTCACCACTATTTAGGAAGTGATGTACTTCGGTGACTGGCAACAAAGCCAGCCCAAGCCCATCTCGGGCAAACTGGCTGGCAATATTAATGTCATCCACCTTTAGAGCTGAATTCTGACGGGTAGTCGCCAATTCTCCCGTTCTTTTGTTTTTAAACTTCCACACTGGTATATGAGCCACTGTAATGCAGCGATGATGATAGAGATCGTCGAGGTCATTAAGCGGTGCGCTTTCGGCTAAGTAACTCGGTGATGCCACCAGCAATGTTGAGACCGTTCCAGCTTTAACCTGATAGAGTCTCGAATCTTTTTGAGGACCAGCACGTAGGGCAATGTCGGCTTGTTCTGCGATAATGTCTTTGTTGTCGTTGTTCAGCTTCAGATCCAACAGAATATCTGGGTATTTTTTAGCAAACGCCGTCCACATAGGTTGAATAAAACCTATCGAAATATTGGTTGGAGCCAATACGGTTAATGAACCATTCATTGATTCAAGTTCATGGCTCAACCCTCGTGTTTTCACTTCAAATTCAGAGACTAAATCTGAAAAGGACTGGTAATACACTTCACCTTCGGCCGTTAACCGAAACTGACGTGCGGATCGATGAATCAGCTGGCAGCCTACATGCTCCTCCAATTTTTTAAGCCGACGCGTCACGGTGGCTGGAGGAATGTTCAAAACTTTAGAAGCACCCACAAGCCCTTGCGCTCTAACAATGTGAATAAACAAAGCAATATCATCAAGCATGATTTCATTTTTGGAATTGGTAATTCATTTTTTAACCATATTCATCTTTTATGGAATTATCTACTCTTTTATTGGCATTCAAACCAGTAAGGGAAAAGCATGAAAACACTATGCATAAGTGCAGGACTATCACTTTCTAGTGATGCACCAAGAGAGTATGTTTTAGAAGAAGCACGTAAGCTTGTGGCTGCCACTATCAATGAGCCCGGCTGTCAGCATTTTGAGCTTCTGGAACATAAAGGTGAAACGAACAAGTTCACCTTATGGGAGCGCTGGGACAGCGAAGAGGATTTAAAAAATCATTTCGAGCAACCCCATACAAAAGCCTTTTTAGAAAAGAACCTCACTCAGGTTGATTACATCGAAAAGCTTTACTCTTTGTCGAAGTAAGGAGGCAAAGGTGAAACATCGAATTATTTTTGGTTTGCTGATGTCCTTGGTGTTATCGAGCATGATGACGGTTTGGGTAACGTGGCTCAACCTAGGGTTTCAAGAACAATTTCTTACCTCATGGAGAACCGCATTTCTTTTGGCTTGGCCTGCCGCCGCTGCCATATCAATTGCACTGGGTCCTAGGATTCAGTCACTGACTCAAAAGCTATCCAACCATCCGTTAAGTAAAGGAGGACAAAATGCCTAACTCAAAGCTTATTCGCCATCATTATCCAAAGCTAGGGGATGCTGTCGGTCCTTATGTCCATGCCGTTGAACATAACCAAACCCTTTACACCTCAGGCTTCACCGCGTTTGGCAGTGCAGCGCAAACAGAAAATATTGGGCTCCAGCTGAAGGATATTTTCCGGCAGCTTTCCATCATTGCTGAACAACACCAATCGAGTTTGGATAGCTTGATCAAAGTTACGATCTTTATTACTGATTTAAAGGATTTACCTCTCGCACGTGAAACACTCACTGACATTTATGGCGGTCAGCTCCCTGCAAGTTCACTAGTCCTAGTGGCAGGGTTGTTTCATCCAGATCTGAACGTTGAGGTAGAAGCAACGATAGCCATTTAAACGATAGACAGCCTTTTATGCGGTAGGCAGCCTTTTAATACTGCGTAACCAGCACTTTTTTCCGCAACGCCGATTTAGCGTGGCTATCCAGTGTCATGTTCGCATCCAGATAGGTCACCGAGTCTTGGTTCAAGCTCTCTGAGCAATATTGTTCAGAGAGCTCCGATGCCTTAATTCCAGCCCAATCTGAAAAGAAACACTCAAAGTAAAACATTGAAAATGGCTGATCGCTCGGGTAATCACGCTCTACATCGCCCGTGAAAAAGAAGGGCACATAAAGTGATTCTATATCGGGCGGCGTTCTCACATCGTGTCTGAGAGCAAGTGGTCCATTTGGCGAGCCTAAACCATGGTCCGAAAAAAAGGCATACTGCCCACCCGCTTCTTCCACCAATTCCAACACCTGTGCCTGTAGATAATCGCTGTATACCACACTGTTGTCGTATTCATCCAAACGTCGATTACTCGATCGAAATGTCTCGAATGTCTTGGGGTAGCGATCAGAAAAGTTCATGTGTGAACCATAGAAATGCAAGAAAATGACTTTTTTCTTAGACGGCTCAGCGAGCACCTTTGCTAACTGATCAACCAATATTTCATCATGCATCGTCCCCCCGTCCGCTTGCGAGGAAAAATACTGATGATCGGTCTGCTGCGCTAGCGTTGAAATTGAAAAATCCCATTGCCCAAATTGAGCGTGATTAGATAGCCAGTACGTCTCGTACTCTGCCGCGTTAGCCAACAGGATGACAGACTGAGACATATTTGGAATACCTTCCGTTTTTGTCAACATCGCGGGTACTGAGCCCCACGTGTTGCTCCCAGCCGCATAGGGATAACGAAACACCGTTAACTTATCGCGCATTTTATCTAAGTAAGGTGTTGTCTCTCTTTCATAACCATACAGGCTCATGTTTCCCGCTCGCAGCGATTCCCCTATGCCAATCACCAACAAATCTGGTGCATTGGGTTTTCGCTCGATTTCGCTCCATGTCATGGTTTGATCAGACTGAATGTTCATTAAGTGATAAGTATCCGCTATAGCGATAACGCTTTGAATAGCAGGAAACCGCAACGATAGCTTATGAAACGTATATTCCACGGAAGAATACGCATTTGAATAGCCACGTGCTGTCCCTTTGTTTATGTAATCCGCAAATTCGTCATTGGAATACGCTTTCGGCAACTGTAATGCGAAGGGAATGATGAGATACCCTACCCCCAACAATAGGCTAGGTTTCCAAATGACCGATTTCGGGATGGAGACACGCTTACCTACGGCTAACACAACCAAAAGAGCAACAGCGAGTTCCCAACCGTGCCGAACCAAAAAACTGGTGGACTCACTTAGTGGGGCACTTAATACGCTGAAAATGACCCCCATAGAAAGCGGAGCCTGATAAGCGAAATGAACAAAGAAAATAACACCTAAAAACACCGCCAACCCCCACTTAATAAACCGCTGGTTATTCAATAAGCATAAAAGCCCAAAGATCAACATGGTTTGAAAGGAGATGTGAATGATTGTTTTGATGGTTAAGCTGAGTAACTTGTCACCATTGGTTGCCAGAGCAATGAAAAGGCACCCAGCAAAAAGTAGCCCATTCTGAAACCACACATTTTTCATTAGCGCTGATGTTCTCATTGCTTACCTCCATTCTGGTGACAAGATGCAAACTGCGAGTAAATCGCTGAATCGGTCAACACCACCTTAATATTAGGTTGTACAAGTTCTGCAATCTTTTGAGGTTCATTGACGGTGAAAAGCAGAGTGGGGATTTCGGGAAAATGATACTGAAACCGATCGGAGTAATTGTCGACATCGGTTGAAACGGTCGTAAACCAACCGAGCAAATATTTGATTTTGATTTTGGTGGCATACAGAGCGTAATGCCAATGACTCAACTCACTTCCTAGCGCTACCCAGTAACTGGTATTGAAGCCGTTCTCCGTGAAGGTTCGTAATGCGTGATCGTTTACTGATTCCACGAGTATGTACTTACGTTCAATCACGTTTTCTGAAATTTCGATAAGATGTTGCAACGCAGATTGCCGTGATTGATTATCTAAATCGACCAAATTCTTGAAATCCAGCCAGTACTGAGTGGAAGAACCAAAGGCTGAAAATACCTGTGCGAGTGTCAGCTCTTTCCCTTCATCAAGGCTTGGTTTGGGATCATGCCTAACGTGAAATTGATCCGTCTTGATATCATAAAAAACATCCACTTCTAACCCTTTAGCGCCAGCCTTTAAGGCTGCACTGAACGCGCCCAGTGTATTGTCGGCGGCGTCTTTTGTGAGGCCTCGATGCGCCCATACTTCAGTACAAAACAGCCAAGCAGATTGGTTGCTCGCCTTATAGAAAAACAGCAACTGGAATGTAAGGAATAGACCGCCTACTAGCACAAAAGACAGAATAATTGCTTTCAACCCTCGCCACACCTTTGGCATCGCCTTACCCCTGCATTCATAATGAAACTCAAAATAAGAAAAAGCGCTCGAACGCACTCCTTACTTACGAATACTGCAGGAAACATACCCAAGTAACCTGAACTCGGGATAAGTATGTTGAAGCACAATTTCAAAGAACATTGAGATAGAAAAAGAGCCAGTAAAAACTGGCTCTTTGTGTTTCTTTCCGCTTTGTATACCCACTGTCAGAGTTGAGTATCGTGGAAATTAGCGACCGTAATTTTTGACAATATACGCTTCAAAAGCATCGCACATGTCTTCATCAGAATTTGTATTAGACGCAAGCTCTTTATCGCCATCGACCACTTTTATTGTCGCTTGCAAAGAAGACACGCTCGCGCGATCACGCGTTGCTAATCCTTTGATTTTTTCTTGCTCTTCTTGCCAGGCTTCATCCACCGATAAGTTACACACATCGGCTAGGTATTTCGCGTTAAAGCCTTCGCCAGTCAAGCTTACAATGGTGTCGTTGTGAGACGTGCTGTTGCCACCATGCCAGTAATGCTTGGCTAGGAGCGGACCAATTTCTGGGTTATCGGTTAAATAGCCGAATTTCTCTGTGAAGTAAGCTCGCGTCTGGTACACCGCCATGTGAGCCAATAGATAACCCTGGTAAGCACACGCTGACTCATCCGACAACAAGTGAGGAATCGCAAGCAATGGACGCGGGCTACACTCTAGTCCAAGAATGTTCTTTTCACAGTCACGAGCTAACTGAGTGATGTTTTCAGGCGTCAGCTCTTCATCGCTCAACTCATAAAGCGCTCTTTCAAAATAAGGCACAACAAGAATGCTGCGTTCTTCATACGCTTTAAAAGGCTGGCGGCTATCAATCATCGTCTTGATGAGTTCATCTGGAACAGGGTTACCGTCGTTATCCAGTGCGTACTGCTTAAGCCAATCCGCATCCGTCAATAAGCTGTCACAGAACATGGATTGAGTTTCGGCATACGCCATGGAAGTAGGCGCAAATTCCTGTGAAAAACACGGCGCGTTCAACTTCACATTGGCGAAATGAGCGGCGTGCCCCCCTTCATGGAACAGGGTGTTAATACCATCATAGCCACTGCCGACTTGATCTGGCTTGGCGTTGCTGGTGAAGTTCACCTGTGCTGGAATCCATGTACCTTGGTCATAAAAAGAAGGAACCGGTCCATGACAGAAGCCATTCGGGTACTTACCTTTTCTATCCAATAAATCCAGCGTCAGCTCCGCGTCTGAATATTCGATATTCAAACGACCAAAGGATTCCACCCAACGGCGCAACGACTTGGAGAACGGAACATACGGGTCTAGATCACGCATTGCATCACCCGCAAATGAGTAGATGAAATTGTGTCCCGCCAACGCACCTTCCCCTTTCTCAGCTGCCAGATTTTTCAAGCTGTTGAGATGAGCTTCACGCGTGCGAGCTTCAAAATCGTCCAAAATACTGAACAGCTCTTGCGTGGTCATTTTCTCCATTTTTAGGATGGAGTAATCAAAAAAGGTCTTGTACCCAAGCGATCGAGCAAACTCATTCCGGCGCTTGACCAACTCAATAAAGCCATTGTTGAGTAACCATTGCTCTAAATCCAGAAAAGCAGAATGAGCCGACTGTCGAACGTCTTCGTTTTCATTCGCGCGAACCGCCGAGCCAACCACAGGCAATGAGCCTTCTACCGATTCGCCGTGTTCATCAACATAGGTCAGTGCGTGGTTTTGGTTGCGCTCAAACAAATCGAACTCAAACTTAATCAAGTCCGCTTTAAGCTGCTGACTCTTTTCGCCTTCAATCGCGTGGGCTTTAAACATGTTCAGCCAGCCTTTAAGACCCGCGATTGTGCTTTGTTTTTCTTTTGCGTCGCTGATGTTTTCGGCGGCGTCTAGCTGCTGATTGATTTCGCTAATTTGTGAAGCTTGGCTTAGGAATTGAGTCCACTCTGTTTGCGCTTTAGAGGAACCTTCATGGTCATCACTGATACCCATGTAAGTTTCCCAGAAAAAATCTTCTTTAGTGCGGTGAATAGCCAGATAACGTTGATTCAAGTCGTTTAGATATGCAGTTGCCGACATGTTGTTCCTTCAATCCGTTGTATTTATTTGCGCGGAATTATCGCACGGAGAGCACGGCTAAAATAGTGAGCTAGACGAGTATTTTAAGAAAGCCTCAACTTTAAATGCCAGATATAACAACATAACATATTGAATAATAATATTTTTATTTCATTATCACCACTTGAAATCCTCCTTGCGCAACTCCATTGATAATCATTGAGGATTAAATGTTCAATAGTAAAGGGATTTAAAAATGACTCAATTCTCCATTCGCAATGCTGTTGCTGAAGATTCCATTCTTATCGTTCAATTTATTCGTGAGCTTGCGCGCTATGAAAAGGCAGAGCATGAAGTTCAGGCAACCGAACAAAGCATTCGAGAAACCATTTTTGGATCGGATTCCACTACCCACGCTCTCATCTGTGAACTTGATGGTAAAGCGGTTGGTTTTGCCGTGTACTTTTTTAACTACTCCACTTGGGTAGGGAAATACGGTTTGTACCTTGAAGATCTGTATGTCACACCCGATGCACGCGGTACCGGAGCAGGAAAATACATTCTTAAACATTTAGCACAAATTGCTGTCGCAAAAGATTGCGGGCGGTTTGAATGGAATGTTCTGGACTGGAATCAACCGGCAATAGACTTCTATGAATCCCTTGGAGCAAAACCTCAAAATGAGTGGGTTGGCTACCGATTAACAGGGAAAGCCTTACTGGATCTTGCTGAATCCTAGAATTTAGATTCAAGCACTAAGCAACATTGCTTTGCTCACTTTAGGGTGTATTAACCTTTCACTTGCTACGTTTTAACCCTAAGCAAAACAGATTGTCTAAGTTAAAACCGTTTTTCATTCCCTCTGTGGTTTGGGCGGCGGTTTGCTCAGAGAAGTATGCTATACCCAAGTAAGGATATTAACGTGCGCATTCAATCCATCGATATATTACGAGGGATCTCCATTTTAGGGATCCTATTCATGAACATCTATTACCACGGCTTATTTGCCACCGGATACGTTTCTCCTGAATTTCCTCCCATCAGTGACACCTTCATAAATTTGTTCAGTAGCGCATTTTTTGATGGCCGCTTTCGAACCTTGTTCTGCCTGCTATTTGGTGTTGGTTTAGCGATTCAATATCGTTCATACAAAAAGAAAAAAGTGTCGCCAAAGGATGCCATTAAACCAAGAATGAAATGGCTGATACTCTTTGGTTTATTACACGGTCTTTTCATATTTGGTGGTGATGTGTTGATGCTTTACGGAATATCGGCGCTTTTCGTGCTTAAATCGCTAGATCTTCCACTCAAAAAGCTTCTTAAGAAATCTTACCGATATTTGATCATCGGTGGCGTGCTAAACCTCAGTATCGCCTTCGCATTTCTTTTCTTTGAAGAACCTCCTCTGTTTCAGGGTTCACCGGAGTTCATGGAAGTGTATGACTTATGGTTCAGTTCTTATGGCATACAGATGCTCATTCAGGGCGGGGTGGCATTCGTTATTGTATTAACGTCTCCTCTTTGGATATTTTGGCAGGTCGCTGGCTTGATGATGCTCGGTGCCTTCTTATTTCGAGTCGGTTTTTTCTCCAAAGGTTTTGACAAAAAAACGTTCCGCTTGGTCGCACTTGGGGGTATCGCCTTTACGGCGCTAGACTTGGCTCTACGCATGTACCTTCCAAATCAGACGGCAGAACTTGGGGCGATTGTCGCCAGTGTCTCTGCAATTTTTGTCGCACTTATCTATGCTCACGCGATCGTCAAACTCGTGGCTAACCGAAATGCTGTTATTCAGTTATTTGCTGCACCAGGTAAGCTAGCTTTCAGCCTGTATATATCGCAGTCCATTGTCATGGCTGTACTGCTGCGCTGGACGTTCCCTGAGTTCCATTTAACAGCAACCAGATTGGATTACATCCTTATTGCACTGGCGTACACTGTTGTGCAAATTGTGGTCGCCCACCTGTATTTGAAGGTCTTTAAACAAGGTCCTTTGGAATACATCTGGAGAAAAGCGTACACTCGAAGCCAAATAAAAAAGCAGTTAATACCTGCACATTAAGGAAGAATCATGAGTTTTAACGTTTATCTTTCAGGTGAAATACATACCGATTGGCGAGACCAAATCATCGAGCAATGTCGTGAAGCGGGGCTCGAGATCACTTTCTCTTCCGCTGTGACTCACCATGAATCAAGCGATGCTGCTGGCGATGTGTTAGGACAAGAAGACAAAGGCTTCTGGCGTGATCATAAGTCGGCAAAGGTGAATGCCATTCGTACTAAGAACGCCATTGAAAAGTGTGATTTGGCGGTGATTCGCTTCGGTGAACAGTATCGCCAGTGGAATGCAGCGTTTGATGCAGGCTACTGTGCTGCATTGGGGAAGCCCTACATTACATTGCACGATGAAGGACTGATTCACCCACTTAAAGAAGTTGACGCGTCTGCACAAGCTTGGGCAACGTCACCAACCCAAGTAGTCGAAATACTTAAGTACCTTCTCTCGTAAGACCTATACCCCAGTAGAAAGACAAACGGAGCACAGGATGCTCCGTTTTATTTTTACGTGTTCTACCGTTTTGGGGCTAAACCGCTTAATCTGTCGGCTAAGCCACTTAGTGATTCTGGCTTTGGAACGATTCAAGTAGTGTTGTTGCCATGGAGAAATCATAACTTTCAATCGCTAAGACTAACGCTTCAAGGGTTTCTTTGTTTTCCGGAGAAGCGTCTAATAATTGCTGGGCCAATTGCACCGCATCTGCATCATAACCCTCAATGGCTTGAGACAATTGGCTGAGTATCTGCTCCATATCCAGTTGGGCGTTATCCTCTTTTCTCTCTAAGCCATGTTTTGATGTATACGCCAATAATTCTTTTTGAATATCAGAAGCTCGTTCGTCCATTTCCTCAACCCACTCGGTTGGGATCGCCTTTTTCTCCTTAGCGTTAGACTCTATTCGTTCTGCTATTTCCACTAATACAGGAATCCTTAGATTACCCGCCGAGCCACGAACTGTGTGGGCAAATCTTTCTAGATACACCCAATCTTTTAACTCGGATTTTTCTCTGAATTCAACCAAGTCTCTTAAGAGATTTGAAAGCATGGAATCGAGCAGCTTAATATATCGCTCTTTTGTTATTCCAATCTCTTCAGCCGTATCATCAATTTCAACATTCAAAATGCCTTTGGGTTCGGGTGCGTTGGCTAATCCATTGCTTTGCGCCGATTTCTTTGATGATTTAGAAGGTGATGCTGAAGCGGGTAAAGCGGAAGATTCGCTGGCAAGTACTGGTGCATTCAAATATTGTTTAAGCACACCGTACAGCCTAGAAACATCAATCGGTTTGGTGACATGATCATTCATGCCTGCGTTAGAGCAGGTTTCAATATCTTGCGCCATTGCATTGGCTGTCATGGCAATAATCGGTAAGGTATACCCATCTTTGCGCGCTTGTTTGGTTGCTGTAACACCATCCATAATGGGCATTTGCATGTCCATCAACACAATATCAATGTTCCCTTTTGCAAGGGCATCCAAAGCAATTTTACCGTTGCCCGCTATCGTAACTTCACATCGGGTTTTTTCTAATAAACCTATCGCTACTTCTTGGTTAATCTCGTTGTCTTCCACCAGCAAAATACGCTTGCCAGATAAATCTGGGGTTTCAATTTTCGCTCGATTTCGTTTGACGAGGTTTTTGGCTTCAATGCCATACGCATCCATGATGGCATCGAGCAAAGTAGAAGGGTTAACAGGCTTGAGTATGAACCCGTCGATTAATGGTGAGACTTCTTCATCTATCCCTACTTCTCGCCCATATGCCGTCACCAAGAAGCGCTTCAAATCAGTAAAACGTTCATCTCTCGGCAAGCGTTTTAACAGCTCTACTCCGTTAATTCCCGGCATGTTCCAGTCGGCAAATACCATATTAAAGCGATCCGTATTGAGCAGTTCAATCGCGTCATACCCGTTGGTTACCGATGTGACACTGAACTCCATCGCTTCCAATAAATTTTCCATTATGCCTCTAGCGGTATCGTTATCATCGACCACTAAGGCTTTGCGCTCTTTAATTGGTTTCAAAGGGGCGGAGATATCGCGCATCTTCGCACTTTGAAGACCGCATTGAATGGTGAAAATAAAGTTAGAGCCTTCCCCCACTTTTGACGTAACCGTCAGGTCGCCGCCCATCAATTCAACCAACTGCTTACTGATATTTAAGCCTAAGCCTGTTCCCCCGTGCTTGCGAGTGGTGCTCGCGTCCGCTTGGGTAAAGGCTTCAAATAATTTCGCTAACTTATCTTCCGGAATACCTTCGCCAGTATCGCTCACGACAAAACGAATCTCGGCATTCTTATCATCCTGTTTATTGAGAGTGGCTTTTACAATAATCTCTCCCTCGTGGGTAAATTTCACTGCGTTCCCACATAGATTGACGATAACCTGCCCGAGTCTTAACGGATCGCCGATCAAGTTGATTGGCATCGTTGGGTCGATGTCTAACACCAGTTCGAGGTTTTTCTCTTGTGCTTTGACGGAGACAATAGACACCACATTTTCCAGAACATCATCCAAACAGAAATCAATGTGCTCAATATCAAGCTTCCCTGCCTCGATTTTAGAAAAGTCGAGAATGTCGTTAATAATACCGAGGAGGTTTTTCGCTGAATCATTTATCCGATTCACATACTTTTCTTGAATGCTATCGAGCTCAGTGTTCAGCGTTAAGTGTGCCATTCCCATGATGGCATTCATTGGGGTGCGAATTTCGTGGCTAATGTTGGCAAGAAATTCACCTTTGGCTTGGCTCATGGCGTCGGCGGTCTCTTTCGCTTCAACCAGCGCGTTTTCCATTTGCTTGCGTTCGGTTTGATCAAGCAATATCCCCACAATGCCGTTCACGTGACCATTGCTATCAAGGAAGGAGGCTTCATACACCAACATTTCTAACTGTTTCTGATTGGCTGGCGTAATCTGGACTTCGTAATTGGCGTTGCTCTCTTTTTGGAAAAGAGTTTGATGGTGTTCACCAAATTCTGGTGCGGTTTCCCCAAAAATCATGTTAGGAGTCGAGCCTAATATTTGCTCCTCGCTCAGCCCCATCAACATTCTGAATTGGCTGTTAATGGTAATGAATTGACCCGTATTGTTGAGGCAGTACATCGGGTTTGGTGTTGCGTTCAGGATTTCCTGATTCAGCTGAGACTGCTCCAGTGCTTTTTGTTCGGCTTTGCGTTGTAATTCTAGGTTGCGGCTCAATTGAATACTTATTGAAAGGTCATTCAGCATTCGGTTCAACCACTGTAAATGAATGTCATCGAGGCTATGTACTACCCCAATTTCCATCACGGCTATCACCTTTTCCTTGACCAATAAAGGCAAATAGTACATTTCATTAAGGGACAATTGCCCACCATTGTAAGGCACCACAAACGCCCCATTTAGCTCTCGTATCACCACCGGTTCTTTACTGCGAGTCACTCCCATCAGTGTGGAGCTTTCTTCACTGACTACTGCGCTTTGGCTTTCACCGTAACCTGCCCCTGAGATCCGCGTTAGTGCGTTGTTTTCGAAAATGTAGACTCCCACCATTTCAACCGGAAAATGCTGCATTAAAAAGTGCGTAACACGATCGCAAAGCAACGACGTAGACTCGTTATTGCGTAATACAATATTGAAATCTTTTACCAATGTATTATTGCTAAGCTGTTCTGATATATGGTGAAAAACCACATTTAAGCTATCAATAAAATACTGTAAGTCTCCGTAGGCACGTTGAGTTAAAGTGAAGGAAAAATCTTTGCTTTCTACTTTTTCGACGACCGTTTGAGAAAGTTTGCTTAGAGGGCTGATATAAAGATGCCAAAGCAAAACAAACGACACGCCAATAGCCGTGATTAACGCAAAAAACAGGACTAAACTGATTCGCTCATTCGACTTTATATCGGCTTCGTTTGCCGTAATTTCAGAGTTAAGCCGCTTGAGAATAGAATTGTGGGCTGAGGAAATTGCCGCCATTATTTTCGCTTTTTCAGAAAAGTACTGATCGCTGTACAACAATGAACGAGCGCGATCTAAATCCCCTACCCCAGTCAAAACCCACTGCCCATTACCATCTTGTTGTCGCCCTTCAATGGCATTAAATGCATCCACTTCAAGTCCAACTAACGCATTCGATAGCGCCAAAGCATTGCTTAATTCGCTGAATTCAAAAGCTTCGATACCTGATTCTTTTAACCTTTGAACTAACGTTGGTCCTCTAAAGTTTGATTGGGATGTAGGCGATTGTTCTTCCATCGAAACAATATCCCAATACTCGTATTGATTTCCCTTCGGTATTGGGGTCTTACCGTTTCGTACATTCAAAACGTGGTTAAAAAGCGCCTTCCACTTTTCATTTCCTGTCGCCCCATAAGCCCGTGCAAATTTGGTTAGGTGATCAGAACTTCCTTTCAACTCCATTGATAGCTGATAGAAGTTCGCTAATTGCGATTGCAAGCTTTGTGTTTTTTCATGCAAATGTGTATTCGTTTGGTTCAATGAAAAAATAGCAACAGACACAACGCCCATAACAAGAAATAGCATCGAAAATAGAATTTTTATTGATTTCATAGCTCATCGCCTTCCAAAGTTTTTTCAATTTGGGCTACATTTAATGTAGTAGGGATTACTAATATTTTGAAAGGTATTGCATGCCATTGGGGAATTTGGATAGTCGAACCATATTGATTGTCGATGACTCACCAGACAACTTATCGTTTATGGCTCAGTCATTAGGTGGTCAATACATCATAAAAATTGCCAATTCAGGGGCTGTGGCGCTGGATATTGTTGGCAAATTCCCCATCGACCTGATTCTGCTGGATATCATGATGCCGGAAATGGATGGCTACGAAGTCATTCGCCAGTTGAAATCATCAAAGAAAACCATGGAAATCCCCGTGATATTCCTGACTGCAAAATGCTCTTCTGAAGACGAAAGGTTAGGGTTTGAATTGGGTGCTGCGGATTACATCAATAAGCCTGTTAGCGTCCCAACCTTAGAAGCAAGAGTCAAAACGCACCTGCAAAATAAAGTCTCCAACGATCTTCTTCATGGACAGAAGGACCTACTGGAAACGCTGGTAAGAAGCCGCACGGAAGAACTGGAAGAAGTGAAAGATTCCATCGTGATTGCGATGGCAAGTCTCGCCGAAACTCGTGACAACGAAACGGGCAACCACATTCTTCGAACGCAATACTATGTGAAAGCACTGGCGGAATATTTGGCCACAACCCCTAAATACAGAGATTTGCTCACCCCCGAGTTAATTAAGATCTACTACAAAGCCGCGCCACTACACGACATAGGAAAAGTCGGCATACCCGACAATATCTTACTCAAGCCAGGGAAATTGACAGAGTCTGAGTTCAAAATCATGCAAGAGCACACAACGCTCGGGCTTCAAACGTTACAGAAAGCCAAGGAACATTCCAATAACCCTAATGGCATTATTGATGCGGCGATCGACATTGCTTATTGCCACCACGAGAAATGGGATGGTTCAGGCTACCCCAAACAATTGGCTGGAGAAGCCATTCCATTGAGTGCAAGACTCATGGCTGTGGCGGATGTGTATGATGCTCTCATCAGTAAACGTATCTATAAAGATGCGATGGAACATAGCGTGGCAAAACGCATTATTGAAGAAGGAAAAGGGGGACACTTTGATCCCCAAATCGTCGATGCTTTCATCGCCTGTGAGCAGCAGTTTATTGATATCGCGACAAAGTACGCCGATTAATCAACCTCAGACTCTTAGGTAAGTGCTCAGTATTAAGCACTCAGTAAATAAGGGAGTGCCGGCTCCATTTGTTCCAAACGACTCCCCTATAAATAAGCATCAAACTTACACAGTCAACCTTCTACGCATTAGCTTTCGAGCCGTTACGGTAGAATCGGTAAACTGGTTACCTTGGCTATTGCGTAATGATGTGTTGACCTCAACCGCTCGGTGAGGTGGGTTCGCTGCAATGGCATTGTCTTCAAGCTTTTTCACTCGACGAAGGGTGACCGGTGATTCGCTATCCCCTCCTTTGCCTGAAGTGCCTGAATCCACATCCCACGACTGGCTGTACTTCGCAGAATACGATGAACTCGCCATATTGGCGATGCCAGACGCAGCGCCAACAGCACCAAAGCCAATAGAAACCCAACCCAACACATTAGCTGCATTGGCGTTTTCGTCTGCTAGTCCAGCTGCCGCCATACCAGTGGTATTCGATACGAGGTTCGAACCTTCTGAGACCGCAGTTAACGTATCACCAAGCCCCCAACTTGTGGACGTTGCCGAGCGAGAGGATGCTTTTCCTACATCTGTCGCCGATTCCGCCGCAGTTGACGCCGCTTTACCTGCGGTCGAGGCTGAGCGCACTGCTGTTGAAGCAAGCTCTGCAATCCCCCCTACTGCACTTAAAATGCCCAACCCTTTGGACGCCCAATTTAGTGCCTGCGACGCTTGAGGATCTTTCTCTTCCAACGCCGCTGACGCGATGCCTGTAGCGTCCGCCGCTATCCCGACAACCGTCGCGGTAACACCAATGGTACTCGTAGTTGCAATCGCACCAACCGCGCCACCTCCAGCGACCAAGCCAGCGCTGACAGCGGCACCCGCACCTAAAGTGACAATACCGATAAGAATGCCAATGGAACCCAATACAATACCAGCAATGCCTTGGCTGCTGAGGTGCCCATTAGGATCCAACCGATTGATTGGGTCGTTTTGGCAATACACGTACGGGTTAATGCCCCCTTTGCCAAATGGGCTCCAATTGTCTGGAGAATGGAAACGCATGAGTACTGGGTTGAAAACGCGGTAGCCATTGCCTAGGAAATACCAGCCAGTCACCGGATCGATTTGTGCGCCATTAAAACCGGGAAGATTAGACATCAAGCTTCTGAAGCCGTAAGGCGTGTAGGTGAATGTTTCTATCTCTCCGTTTCGTTGAGTCGCCACCACCGTGTTGTGATGATCACCTACGTATTGGCAAAGTTCCGTGTTATCCCCCGCTTGGCTTTGATGCCCAAGACGATGTTCGTCATTGCATAAATAGGTAATTTTCTCATCATTAAACTGTGCGTTGATCACTTTACCCGACGCGTAAAACTGCGTGTTTTGGGTGCCATCTGAGAACGTTTGCGAAATGAGTTTGTTCATGGCGTCATATTGGTAGGTGCACACCAGTTCGCCATTCGCATTGTTTACCTGAGAGATGCGACCGGCATCATCGTATATGAGCTGCTGACCTTTCTCATCCTTAGTGAGGTTTCCGTTAGCGTCGTATTCAAGTTCAACGCTATTCCCACCTTGAGAAATGGTCACGAGCTGAGTCGGATCAAGGTCGCTAAATTGATAGGTAAAGGTTTCAGCACCGTCAATGTATTCATTATCCAATTGAACGATGTTGCCCCACTGATCATATTGGTAGGTCTGTTGGCACAACATACGCCCTGATTCAGTAATCGGAGACTGATCCCCTTCACATTGATATTGGCTTAAGCGCTTGGTTTTATCGTAAGCATACGATTCGTGTAGCACGACAACATCATCGATGGTGGTGACGCGTAGCTTGATCTGATTGTCGGTTGTGTATGTCAATTCCGTTTTATGAACTGAGTTTTCACTTGTCACAACGCGTGAGATTTCACGTCCAAAATCATCATAAGTCAGTTGGGTTTCAAGCTGAAGCCCTGCACTTTCATCGTAAGTAACCGTCGTAATTAGCTGGCCTAGCGCATTGTATTTGTACCCTGCTCTCTGATCACCTTGAATGGATTCAATCAACTTGCCATTGTCGTCATAGATGTAGTCGTGATGCTGACCAAAGCTGTCGGTGTGGCGTTGAATTAAGCCTGACATGGTGTAAAGGTATGAACCTGAAGAGACCGTTTTACCTTGCTCGGTCATCGACTCCTGTTGAAGAACGCCGGATGGAAAGTAATCAAATTCACTTTTCACATCGCCTTCGGTCGCTGACAGAAGCACACCGGATTGTGGCTGATAGGTGAAGTTTTGCTGATTCGATGATGACTTAAATTGAGACAGTACCCCGCCTAACTGCATTAAGTAAGTAAGATCTTGCTGGGTATTTTCTGGCGTCGTGACTTTACTCGGCTTATCGCCGCCTTTTTCATACACGTAGGTGCTTGTGCGCCCACCAACCGTATCTGACATGGTACGTCCTAGCCCATCATAAGTCATCTCACCCAGCGCGGTGTCGTTCACTTTTACTGAAACGGGTAGTGATTCGTTACTGAAATCTGCATAGGTTGTGTTGAGAACCGTTAGGTCAGGAAGCGTTTTGGAAACAATCCGATCAAATACATCATAGGTACTTAGGGTTAGATTTCCTGCCGCATCGGACTCCGATATCAATCGCCCAAACCCGTCATAATCATATGAGAGCTCACAGTAATTCGTCTCATCTATGTTTATTTGGGTGACGGTTGCTGGCTGCTCAAACGCGTTTATTGTCGCTTTGAACATACCTTGACCTTCAATCCCTTGAGTCACCGTATTCTCAATCGGATCATGGATTTCTAGCTCAATACGTCCATCACTGTGGGTTGTTCGGTATTTATTTCCCCATGCATCAAATTCGTAGCTTTTGGTTGACGTTTGAGGCGCAGCCATTCGTGCTGGTGACGGTGAAGACAAGTCCCACAGCCAATCTGATGATTTTTCCTCTACAACACTGCCGAACACATCGTAAGTTTTAGCCAACACCTCCCGATAGGTGCCGGAATAAGTAGCGCTTTTACTGCTCGTCCCGTCATCATCCTGTTCTTGCAATGAAACGACACGCCCTAACCCGTCGTAAAATGTTTTTCTTCCCACTCCAATGGCATCCGTTTCTGCCATCACAGGCCAAACATTGTTGTCGTCACCTCTGGGATAAATGTATTCGTAAGTCCGGCAAATTTCTTCAGGTGTGTCGGGGGCTGACGCTTGTTTGGTAATGCGCCCCAAGAGGTCATACTCTTGAACCGTCACAATCTGGTTTACATCGGTATTTTGCAGTTGTCGCTGAGTGAAAACAGAAACCACACTCTGAGATTGCATGGTTGAGTTGTCGTACCCAGTGATCACAGCATCGGTTGTGATGATGCCCGCTTCATACAAGTGAGACATTTGGATATTTGAGGTTTGCCCATCCATGACCGACGTTATCGTTGATAACAAGCCATGGGTATTGGAAGTCGTATCATCAACATAAACAAAGGATTTTGATACTTTATCGTTGATTTCTTCGGTAGCTTTGACAACGTAAGCGCTGATGTGGGCTTGGTCAAAAGTCCCTAACTCGCTGTAGGTATAGGTTGTGACTTTAGGTTCGGTTTCCACTCCCTCAATGGAAACAGGCGTTTGGGTCAAAGATTTCAAAAAGCGCGTAAAGCCAAGTAGATCGGCTGGGCAGCCTTCACTCGCTTCGGTGCCAGAGTAGTAAACATAATCCTTCTTGATACCCGACGCTTCTGTTGTTTGGGTGGTATTTCCCCAATCATCGGAGATCGTTTCTACGGTTTCGGTTCTTGTCTTCTCCGTCAAGAGGTCTTTGTAGGTTGTCGTGACCAAACGCGGTTGTTGTAAATTGGCAGGCTGATCGACAAATTGCTTAGACGGGTCTTCGTTATATTCAATTTCAGTTATGACTTGTGAGTTAAGCTGCGTTTTTCTTTCTTTGGTCATTAAGTGGAACTTGTTAAAGAAGCGTTCTGTCAACGAGACAGTACTGCCATCTTCATCAAGCAACTTTTCAATGGAAGAATAAGTGTATTCTCCGAGCACCAAATAAAGGTTGTCTTCATCTGTTGCAAAATCTACTTTGCCAGAAGAGTAACCTAAAAAGTTGTTTACTGTGCTGTACTCATATTTCTTCGTGATGGCTGGCTGACCGTTGCCAGGGAACGTTTTGTGTACGGCAGCATAGGGAATCAAAAAGTCATCGGTTGCATGGTGCCCTTCCGATACATACGACACAGTTTCAACGGAAGCGGCGGGCGTACGGAACGTAGTTATGACGGGAAATGCGTCTTGCAACAGGTCATAATCTATCGCAAATTTTGCGTATTCATCGGGCGTTGAAGGCTCTTTCGTATTGTCGTAAGGAACCGTCACGGCAATCAGATAGTCATTACTGTAGCGCATCGCTATTTTCGCAGTAATGCCATTGTCTTCTGGGTACTCAAAAGACGTACACTGGGTACCATTATAATTCAGCGTGAGGTGAGTCGTGCCCGTTTGACGATGAGTGACCTCTGTCAGATATTGTTCGCCATCAATAAGTTTTCCATAGGAGAATTCAAACGCTTCTCCATTTGGAAATTCTAACGCAATAATTTTTGCTACGTTACTGCTGCTCGGTCTAAATAAGTGTTCGATCGTGCCGTTTTTATTGATGACCGTGAAGTTTTTGTCGTCCACTTTGTGCACGCGGAAATCTTGTAACTTCTGGTCCTTAAAATAGAGATCATTACCACTTGGTGGGAGAGTTTTCGATTTATAGCTTTTACCATCTGCTTTCGTGAGGGTTAGCCCGACGGTATCCAGCGTCGATAAGGCTAAACGCCAGCCAAGACCAAACCCTTTGCTTGAAAAAGACAGAGGTGAGAATGAAAGGCTTAATGCTTGTTCAAAGCCACTGATATTATGCGGTCGAAGCGTCACTAAATTAATCGTAGCGCTGTATTGCCCCGTTCTTGAATCGACGCCTGTAGAGATATATGAGCTAAAATTGAATGCGTTTGAATAGATATTATCGTTACTCATGGATAGTTTCCTTATAAGCAAATAACGAAATTTAAAAGAAAAGCGCGACCAGAAATAAGCTGGTCACGCTAATAAAAGGCAAGCTTTCAATTTCCATTTGGGATGCGTTAAAGCATCCAATATCAAAATGAAATTGGTGGTATTTTTTAATTATTTAAAGCGTTTCAACTTACAAGCTTGCGATAGTCAGTGAGCGACCAGAATCGGAAGGCGAAACTTTAAATTTGTGTTCCGAACCGTAGTTATCGACGATATCAATGGTCGCTGTCCCAGAATAGGTGTCACTTGTCCATGAGCAACCATCAACCTGCAGTGCGGATGCAGAAAGCTCAGTGTCGGCGACCGTTACGGTATAGGCATGGCTTTGAACACACCCACCTTCCATATTGTCACGCGCATTCACATCATGTGTCCCGCCGGAAAAAGTACGACCGCGAGTCAGGAAGCTATTGTCGCCATTTTGCGTGCCCAGTGCGTAAAACGAATCCTGCGAACCTGTGCGCTCAACTATTTTCAAGTTGTTTGGCAGGGTCCAAAAATACACATTAATTTCTTGAGTAATATCAGGCTTGTACTCGTCATAGACTTGATGCTGCTCAGTTTGAATCGTTTCATCAAGGCTAGATGAACTGATCGAGAACGGAGGAATAGCAGTAAGGTTGATTGAACTGTCGTAAACATTCTCACCAACAGACATATTGGTTGTTAATGTTTGATCGGTTTCGTTCTCCAAGATCATTTTAGCCATCAGCTTTTCTGTGCCGGTTAGAGAACCACTCACATAGCGCTCAAATACTTCTGGCACATTGTTGTTGTCATCTTTGACGTCCGCAGATAACGACAATGCCTTGGCATCAGGAAACGCATCAAACATAACACCGGACTCTTCAAGAAAACGACGGCTTACAGAAGCGCTTCTGGTGTCTGACATCGTACCTAGGTTGTATTTGGTATCTCTTACGTCAGTTGTTGTCCACTCAGTGGGCATACCTAAACTGTCGTAGTTTGTATCAGCACTGAATTTCGCCACTTTAATGGAGCTGATTTCAGACTCAGTTAAAGGCTTCTTAACGTAATCGCCATTTTCAAACGCTTGCTTCAGAACAGAAATTTGTACTTTGCATTGATGACGTCCATTGGCATAAAAGCTCTCACCAACCGCTTCAATTTTAAAAGTAGTAACGTAGTATTCCATATATCCTCCAATCCTTAATTTATGCAGTGAGTGACAAAATATCTAAGTCAAAGCCGTAGTACGGACCATTAAGCTCTTTGATAGGAGTGATACGGTAAGCTTCTGAAAGCTCATCGTTATATTCCACCAAGGTGTTCACGATGAACTTGCTGTAATCTCCTTCCGCACGGAAAAGAAATTGCTTAGTAGAAGGGTTATCTGACGCGTATTTACAAATGGCGGTTCTGAGCGTTTTTATGAATAGTGCACTGTCTTCTTTTAAATCAAACAGTTTGGTGTCTGATACCGTCATTTCAAGCGAGTTGTTGTCTGTAAGACGGTACAAGTTGATTTCTCGGTAATCACGGCGAGGCAAAAATCGTTCATTGATTCCCAATTTAAATGCCTTTGGCTCCGCCGCTGGATCCAAAATATGTTTTGGTAACTTAAATTCAAGAAGCATTCTGCGACCATTTATCAATAGAGGTAAATGCTCACGACCAGAAGTAAAATAACAAGGGCGACCCACCCACGATTTTCCTTCAGATCCATTAAATAGCGCGGACACTCTGCCTTTTTCTAATACTTTCATAGTGTTCTCTTATTTACTGAGTGAATAAAATAAATACTTAGTCATCACCAATATAAGTAAGGTGATTAATAATTATTTATGTCTAGGAAACCATTTAAATCTAGGGAGCTATGTATATATAAGTAACCACGTATATCTAGGTGACTATTTATATCTAGATGAATATTTATAGATAATTAACTATTTATATTTACATAAACCCTACTCGTGCTGATCCTATGCTTAAATTAAGCATTTGGTAAAATACGAATAAATTTATTACTTGTTAAATGAGATAACGTATTCGGAAAGTTCTTGTATAGTGCTAATCGATAAATCAGAAAATCTTTCCTCAGGAATATTTACGCCATACTCGCTCATGACGTAAACTTGAGTTTCGATATAGTCTAAGCTATCAAATTCCAAAGATTGAAATGAAGATTCAAATCGTATTTTATCTTCTTCAATATCTTTCATCATTAATATGCGATTTTTAATACCTTTAAATATCTCAATAGAATTAATCATTTCTTTTCTCTACTTAATTTTACTGCATATTGGATACTAATGAGGTTCTGGCCGTGAAGAGGCACGCATCACCATACAAGCATCGATAATTTAAGATTCTTATATATGAATCATTTCCATTTTTTATAACCGTTGAAGGCTGAATCAAAATAGTGACGTCATTTTTATGAGAAAGATTCGCGTATGACTCGATATTGAAATCCACGAGCTGACCAGTGTGAAGCGTTTCAGAACTATCTAGGTAATCTTCAATTTTTTCAAACTGATAGGATTCAAAATTAAGAAAAGATTTTGAATTAACCACAACACTGAATGCTATCGCGTTGAAAAAAGTGGTCAGTGACAATGTGTATGGGAAACGATTATTGAACTCTATGTATTTCTTAAAAATTTCTCGGTGTCTTATGGATATCAACTCCGTATCGTCATTATTCTCCCATTCTGGGTACGTCCCTTTTAGTAAATACTGACCGGAAACCGTATTTTCCCCACTGTCATCCAATAACTTTATGTTATCGCCATTGTTGACCAGTGTATGCGCTACGGAAGTGTATACGTGGCGTCTAAATACAACGGTGATGGCAAGTGATCGAGCGTCGCAGTTTGCACAAGATGACAGAACATCATCACTGAGCATAATGAAGCTCAACATACCTTGTACTGGTCGCTTGGATGGGCTCGGTCCTTCATAATGAATGGCGTTAAAATCCCCGGTGAACGTCGACCAATTTAAAATATCTTCTGTGGTTAATCGCAGCGAATTTTTCATACTGTTTTCGCCAAAACAAGAGACGCGTTGTGACCACCAAAGCCAGCACTGGTGTTTAAGCAAACTTTGGCATTGGCATCGTATTTGTGTTGATTCGGTAAGTAATTGAGGTCACATTTGTCGTCGACTTCGTTCAAATTCAACGTGGCAGGTAAACAGTTTTCTAACATTGCTTTCACGCACACAATGGTTTCAAAACTGCCTGCCGCCCCAATTAAATGCCCGGTATAAGATTTGGTGCTGGAGATTGGAATAAGCTGGGCACTCTTTCCAAATGCCACTTTAATTGCTTGTGTTTCCTGCAAGTCATTTAACGCCGTTGAAGTGCCATGAGCATTGATATAATCGATATCATTGGGTACAAGGTTTGCCTGTTCTACGGCCTTCATCATAGACAAGGCTCTGGGTTCAATGCAGTCTGAGGGCTTGGTTAAGCTAAACGCATCGGAGAAATGCGCATACCCTTTCACCTCCGCAAGAATCATGGCGCCGCGTTTAACGGCAGATTCATACTCTTCCAAACAAACCACGGCAGCGCCTTCAGCAAGAACAAATCCAGAACGGTTAACATCAAAAGGGCAACACGCTTTATCTGGGTCCGTTTGCTCCTTTGATAGAGCATTAAGCACGTCAATGCTCCATACGCTGAATTCCTCTTTTAGGGATTCAGAGCCACCTGCCACCATGCATTTGGCACGGCCCGACCGTATTGCTTCATAGGCTTCACCAATGGCTATTGTCCCTGCAGCGCAAGCAGCCATAAGAGTATTCTGGTGCCCTTTTAATCCATACATTATGGAGCACGCTGCCGTCATTGAACTCGGCATGGTAATCAGGTTACTCATGGGGTGCGAAAGGTTCGATTGGTGATATTGCTGCCCAAACTCTATAGCGTGATCAAGCCCACCCCAGCCACTTCCTAAAATGACACCGCATTCGTAAGGATCGTAATATTCAGTCGGTGAGGTTTGTTGCCCGAAAGATTGCTCAAATGCTTGTCGAATCGCCTCAAGTGCGTTTTTCCCACAGCTCGACATTGCCCTTGTCAGGTTTTTTGGCAAGTGCTGGTAACGCTTTGGGTTATCGGGTAAAAAAGAAAAAAATCGAGATTTAATAAGAGGGTTGTCAAATTCATATTTAACAAAGTTATGATGCTTACTGACTATACTTTCCCAACTTGAGTGAACATTCTCTCCTATTGGAGTAACGGCACCCATACCAGTAATAACAACTCTATTTTTATTATCCATCGCAGCTTTAACAATCCAACTATTATATAAAAACGCAACCACTTTTAACTTTATTAAAATAATTAATAATAAAAGTTAAATACATATATTTTCAGTGAATTCTTCAACTCATCAATTAATTCAAGATATCTAATAAATATAAACCTAATGTTTACACCCCTAATGTGAAATAACATTAATTTTATATTAATAATCAATGAATATGGAAACAATGTATAGGAACAAACCTAGTGATAAAATAAAAATTAAACAGCTTGGAGATGAAATTTAGTGATTGAACCTATTTCTATGCAAAAACCAACATCGTCAGTTACATTTATTTAACGTTAATAGTCATTCTTTAATAACATTATATAAAAATACAAGGAAATAGCGCTTTAATTATAAAAACCTAATTTTATTCAATGGAGAGAATGTCGCGATTTTCTGAAAGTGACGGATTAGAAAATGTAAAGTGGCCTATTTTAAGCATATATACCCAAGCTATCCGAAAAGGCTTGGGTATATATCCAACTCTTTTTTGACTCTACTCATCTTCCATCGCCGCAAGTACCGATTCAATTTCTTGGGCGGCTTTGCGAAGCTTGTCGACAGAGGAAATCAAATGGTCGATCGTTTTACGAGCAATCGGGGCATGGCAAAACAAGCAAGCAATGAGACGACCGTCTGTGCGTTTGATTGGGACAGATATAGCATTCATCCCATCCATAAACTCTTCGTTATCCACACCAATCTGAGTCTGATTTATCCCCAATAAAGATTGCTCTAGCGCTTCCGGTCCCACGATGGAGTTTTTCCCCATCGGCTGAAGATCGAACTGCTTAAACATCGCACGGCGACGCGCTTCAGGAAGGCTGCTTAGGTAGAGCTTGCCACTGGATGAACACCAAGCAGGTACTCGAGTTCCTACCGGAATGTGTACCCGTAATGGGTATTCACATTCAACTCTATCGAAGTAGATCATTTCCGTACCATCAGGAATGGCAATACCACAGGTTTCGTCCATTTCCTTCGCAACACGCTCTAATATGGCACGCCAATGTGTTTTATGGACACTGGTATGCAGAACGTTCAAAGCAATATTATGAAAATGATCGCCAGGTACAAGCTGACCTTTTAAGTCGGTGTATAACCAACCTTCTTTTAGCAATGTATTGACAATTCGGTGAGACGTTGGTTTAGGGATATCCAGCCTTACCCCAACTTCGGTAGGTGACAGTGGTTGCTCGCTGGAAGCCACTTCTTGCAAGATTTCTAACACACGAAGGATGGTAGAACCTTTTTCACGCTTATTGCTGGTCGTCATAATGCCCTGATACGGTTTTTCGTTATGGAAGCAGTATATACTCAATCTACCTCAAGATAAAAAGCAGCCCAAGTAGTTGCTAACAAACAGTAATTTTCTGATGATAGCATCACACTACTTGGGTATGTTCTATTTCATGGTTGGCATCGAAAACTCCGCTCGCAAGCCATCCGATTCAGGCCAGCGAGATGTCACCGTTTTCATTCGGGTAAAGAAGCGAATCCCGTCGGGTCCATGCATATTCAGTGGCCCAAAAATGGAACGCTTCCAACCGCCAAAGCAGTGAAAAGCCATCGGGACAGGGATTGGCACGTTCACGCCAATCATGCCAACCAATACATTTTCTTGGAATAGGCGAGCCGCTCTGCCGCTTTCGGTAAAGATCGCCGTGCCGTTACCGTACTCGTGATCATTAATGAGTTGAATCGCTTGCTCCAATGTGTCCACTCGCACTACCGACAAAACAGGACCAAAGATTTCCTCTTGGTAAATGGTCATGTCTGGTGTGACTCGGTCAAACAACGTTGGCCCGACAAAGAACCCACTTTCTGCGCCTTCAACTTGATAGTTACGTCCATCGACAAGTAATGTTGCGCCTTCTTCTACGCCTTTATCTATATACCCAACGACTTTATCTTTATGCGCTTGGCTGATAACGGGTCCCATATCCGGTTCGTCTTCTCTGTCGCCAGGACCCACTTTGAGTTCGGCTATCGCCA
Source organism: Vibrio sp. vnigr-6D03 (assembly GCF_002835515.1). Taxonomy (NCBI): domain Bacteria; kingdom Pseudomonadati; phylum Pseudomonadota; class Gammaproteobacteria; order Vibrionales; family Vibrionaceae; genus Vibrio; species Vibrio sp. vnigr-6D03. The sequence goes on along the minus strand of NZ_PIZL01000012.1, from coordinate 569,481 downwards.
ACAGCAGCGATTCAATGGTGTTCTGTGCCGCTTCTTCACCCACACACACCGCGACGGAAATCGCCATGCAACGCTCTCCGGCAGACCCATATGCCGCTCCCATCAGCGCATTGGTGACTTGCTGTGTGTCTGCGTCTGGCATGACTACCATGTGGTTTTTAGCACCGCCCAAAGCTTGGCTGCGTTTTCCATGTGCCGAAGCGGTGGAGTAAATGTATTCCGCAATAGGGGTTGAACCCACGAAACTGACCGCCTGTACTTCTGGGTGAGTAAGCAGCACATCTACAGCGGTTTTATCGCCATTCACCACATTAAACACCCCATCTGGTAATCCGGCTTGTTTAAGCAATTCCGCTAAAAACATTGCGGGGGTTGGGTTTTTCTCAGATGGTTTCAGTACAAACGTGTTGCCGCATGCAATCGCAATCGGAAACATCCACATTGGAACCATCACTGGGAAATTGAAAGGTGTAATGCCTGCGCAAACGCCCAATGGCTGCATCATGGAATGAGAATCCACCTGACGCCCCACATTCAGTGAGTGCTCACCTTTTTGTGCATGAGGAATACCGCAAGCAAATTCCACCACCTCTAGCCCACGGGTAATTTCACCTTGTGCATCACTGAGGACTTTTCCATGTTGCTCTGTGATGATTTGCGCCAATTCATTGCGGTGTTCTTCGACAAGCGCTTTGAATTTGAACATGACTCGCGCTCTCACCACAGACGGTGTTTTCGACCACGCAGGAAAGGCCGCTGCCGCAGCGTCAACCGCTTGCTCGGTCGTCTGAACGGAAGCCATTGCCACATCAAGAATGTGTTCGCCCGTTGCCGGATTGGTGACTTTCGCTAAATCTGAATCTTGGGATTCAACAATATTGTTATTAATAAAATGTCCGATACGTTCCATTGGGATCTCCTTATGCCCACAACTTATAATAAAGTCCGACGATTTCTTGTTGGCTCGGTACTCTAGGGTTATTTCCAGGTGAGCCAGAAGCCAATGCTTGCTCCGCCATCACCTCACAAAGTGAAAAATACTGTGCTTTGTCGATACCAAATTCCGACATAGTGGGCACAGACAATTCTTGGTTAATCGCAATAAGCTCTTGGACTAATGCATTACACGCCACGTCATCACTGGCTTCTTGCAATGCAATGCCCATATGCCGAGCGCAATCTGCGTAGCGTGACTTAGCGCTTGGGATAGAAAAACGGGTAATGGTTGGCAAAAGCATCGCGTTAGATAAACCATGAGGCACATGGAAAAAAGCGCCAATTGGGCGGCTCATCCCATGTACTAGCGCAACGGATGCCGCAGAAAACGCCATTCCTGCCAGCGTCGAACCCAGCATCATCGCTTCTCTTGCTTCATGATTGTCGGGTTCGTGGTAGGCCTTTCTTAAGTTGGGTGCAATCAACCTCATGGCAGCAGTGGCCTGCGCATCGCTAAACAAATTCGCTTTTTGGCTCACGTACGCTTCAATAGCATGAGTCAACGCATCAATTCCGGTATCTGCTGTCACTCTCGGAGGTACACTGGAGGTCAACTCATAATCCACCAAAGCGGCATCAGGCATAAAACCTAGCCCAAGGCACAACATTTTCTCGTCCGCCTCGTCATCGGTAATAATGGTGAATCGCGTCACTTCCGATCCTGTTCCAGCCGTTGTTGGAATCGCAATTAAAGGAACACCCGCCTCAGTTACCACACGAGGAAACTTGTAATCGCGCATCACGCCACCGTGCGTACCTAAAATATTGATGGCCTTCGCAGAATCAATGGGGCTGCCACCGCCTAATGCAATAATGGCGTCGTACCGACCTTCTCGAAAAATGTCTACACCTTGTGAAATAGAAGAAACCGTCGGCTCCGGTACGGTTTCAGAAAATACCGCACACTCTATGCCTGCACTGGTCAAATGTTGAATAATTTGGTTGGGATACCCCAGTGACACCATTACGTTATCGGTGATTAACAACGGCGCTTTACACCCAAAATTCGTCAATATCTCTGCGATTCGCTGGCTGGCACCCGCACCGATCTCCATGATCCTTGGAAGCTGAACCTGATTGCTCATTTTTACATCCTTATCTCTTGCCCTTCATTTTTAGCCTGCTGAGTTAGCCAAACACAAAAACCACTCAGTGACACTTTTTGTATCGTTTTTAATATTAGAGTGAACAAATGGAGAATGTAAAGATAAAAATGAGACTTTAAGTATCATTATAATGATCAAGTTGATTTACCTAAGCTATCAAATTAGAACTGAATCACACTTTCGCACATCCAAAAAAACCCAATCTAGCCAGTAATAACCCTCCTCCGATGTTAGGAAAAAACGCCGAAACACAACTGGTTAACAAGTAAACAAAATGTTAATAAGCCCAAAAAAAATCACAAAACAACAGCCTTAATGAGACTTTAAGTATCGAAATGATTTTGACAGATGAATCAGTAGGTGATTATTATTTAACCTCCTGAAAGAAATTTCACTAAATCAACATTTCAATCAGGCTGTGATTTTTTCACGCAAATGGAACAACGCCTATCGGAAAAGGGCACAACAAAAAAGCCACAAGGAGAGTGCAATGAAAAGGTTCCAACCATCCTCAATCAACTTGAAAAAACTACTGGGAATTGCGTCGCTTTCGATCGCCGCTTTTACAGGAGTAACGTCTCAAGCCACAGCAGCAGAGGCTTTTAAATGTAAGCCAGGTGAAACCTACTACATGAACGTTATGGTGAGTGGCGTCGAATATTGGTTCCCTGTATATGAAATGATGAAGCAAGCAGCGAAGTCGATGGGGTGTAAAACGGTGTACACCGGAACCCCTGAGTACGATGTGAACAAACAGCTTGCTTCATTTGAGCAGGTGTTAGCGAAAAAGCCGGCGGGTATCCTTTTACACCCAATGAACCCAGACCCATTCATTGAGCCCATTAATCGCGCAAAAGAAATGGGTATCCCTGTCGTAACCTTTGCAGCAGATTCGCCTAACAGTGATCGCGTGTCATTTATTACCTCAGATAACTACGCGGAAGGCAGACACGCAGCCGATACCATCGCAGAGTCTATGGGTGGGAAAGGCGAATACGCCGTTTTAGAAAACCCGGGACAAGACAATCACGATCGTCGAATTTCTGCATTCATTGCACGAATGGAAGAAAAATGGCCAGACATGAAACTCGTCTCGCGTGCTGCTAGCAACACAGACGTAACGAAAGCATACAACGCCGTCATGACCATGGCACAGGCCCACCCTAAATTGGGCGCAGTGTTTATGCCTGAAGCCACTTCAGCATTAGGTGCAGCACAAGCCGCCAAAGAACTAGGCGGGAAAATCAAAGTCATGAACGCGGATGTGAACGCAAAGATCCTAGACATGATCAAATCGGGTGAAGTCTTTGGAGCAGTAAACCCCAACCAAGGCATGCAAGGTTATATGGGCATGATGCTCCTTTACTTAGCGGCGCACTCTGACCTAATCGACCCAATGAACGATTACAAACGTTCTGGCTACAACCCAATGGGCGTACCGTTCGTGGACAATGGATTCGCCATTGTGACTAAAGAGAACGCAGACGATTTCTACTGGGACAAATATCTCCAAAAACGCGGCACGAAAGGCATTAACGAATAACACATAACTTGCTTGGGTAACTCGCTGTTATCGGGACAGTGTGATTACCCAAGCCAACAAAAAGCCTTAATAAACTGCACGCAGCCTACACAGGAGATACCTATGTCGTTACCTACGCCGGTATTAGAAATTCGCCACGTCCGAAAAACCTTCGGGCAAACCGTTGCCCTTGAAGACGTCAGCTTTACGTTGATGCCAGGGCAAATCCATGCATTGGCAGGAGAAAACGGAGCGGGAAAATCCACCTTGATGAAAATCATAGATGGAATTTATCAACCCGATTCAGGTGACATCTTTTTGAATGGCAAAAAAACCAAAATTAGAGGGCCACTGGAAGCACAACGCAAAGGCATCGGGTTTGTTCATCAGGAAATTGCATTGTGCCCAGATGTGTCAGTAGCCGAAAACATCTTAATGGCTAAGACCAGTGCTTCAAAACAGCTGTTCATGAATTACAAAGCACTGAAAGAAGAAGCGAAGTTAGCGATAGCGCAACTGGCAGACATTGACCCTAATGTCCTTGTCGGCGTACTCAGTATTTCTAACCAACAACTCGTCGAGATAGCGAAAGCACTCACGTTAGATTGCCATATTTTGATTTTAGATGAGCCAACCGCTGCACTAACTGAAACCGAATCTAAGCTGCTGTTCCAAATCATGCATCAGCTTAAAAGCAAAGGCATCAGCATTATCTACATCAGCCATCGCATGGCGGAAGTCTTTGAACATTGCGACCAAGTTACCGTGTTCCGTGACGGAATCCGAGTTGTTAGCTACCCCACTAAAGACACAACACCAGAGCAAGTGGTCAATGATTTAGTCGGTAGAGAGCTGAGCAACTTGTATCCAGAGAAGTTTCAAGGCGATATCGAAAGCAATGCAGCACTGCTTGAAGTCAAAAACTTGTCAGACAAACTGCGTTTTCAAGATATCGATTTCGATCTACACGAAGGTGAAATATTTGGCATTTCAGGGCTTATTGGGTCCGGTCGTTCCGAATTGGTCAAAGCCATATGCGGGCTTCAAGCAAAGACCAGCGGCGAGATATTTTATCAAGGTAAGCAGCTCAATATTCAGTCCTATCAAGACGGTATTGATGCTGGCATTGTCTACCTTTCCGAAGATCGCAAAGAAAACGGCGTGTTCCTCGACTTATCTATTGCTCAAAACGTCTCCGCTCTTAGTCCAAATCAAGTGTCACAAAACGGCATGATTCAGCACCGAGTGGAAGAGGAACAAGCGGCTCGACTAACCACAGAATTGAACCTTAAATCGAGTGGTATGTCTGCCCCAGTCTCTTCGCTAAGCGGAGGCAACCAACAAAAAGTGGCGATTGCCAAAATCCTGTCTGTCCAACCCAAAGTGATCATTATGGATGAACCCACAAGGGGGATCGACGTCGGTGCCAAATCTGAAATACACAAAATGATCAGGCAACTGGCAAACAGCGGTGTCGGCATTATCGTGATTTCGTCAGAACTCCCAGAAGTCATTGGCTTAAGCGATCGCGTCATGGTGATGTGCGAATCACGGTGCAATGGGATTTTAAAAGCCGATCAAATTACTGAAGAAAATATTATGCGGATGGCATCGGGGGTGGCTTGCGATTTACCCAATTCAGCAATGTCGGAAAATGCAGCAACGTCGAAAAATACTGGCACCCAGCCAAAAACCGCTGCGCCAACCCATGTCGCGACTCAGCTCAATACGGCGACTCATTCACATGCGACATCCCAATTAAACACGCCTCCGGAAGTCAGCCACTAATACGGTGCAACGTCAGGAAGAAACGTGGAGAAAAGATTATGGACAATAACGTAATAACCGATAAAAACATGAATTCACCCTCAAAGAGCGCCTTTAAAAGCTTGTTTAACCGCACCAAGAATATGCGCGAATTTACGCTCATTCTGATCATTATTGGGCTCTTCATTGCGATGAGCTTTGCATCACCCTATTTTTTAACTTGGGCCAATATGAAAGCCATGCTGCTGTCCTTCTCAGTTGAGGGGATCGTCGTTGTGGGTATGACCATGTTGATCATTGTCGGGGGCATTGACTTGTCGGTAGGTGCGGTAATGTGCCTGGCAATGGTGTTTGCAGCCAAGCTTTTTATTCTGGGCGTTAACCCTTGGTTGGCTAGCCTAATTTCCATCGCAGCATCGGGTGGCATTGGATACTTGATGGGGCTGTGCGTTACGAGAATTGGACTGCATCACTTTATCGTCACACTCGCGTTCATGGGGTTAGCCCGCGGCGCCAGTATGATTATTACGCAAGGGACGCCGATTTCACTCTTCTCTCTCCCTCCTGAATTCAAGTTCGTCGGCCAAGGGACTTTCTACGGCGTCCCCTTCTCCATCATTATTTTCTTAGTTGTCGTCGTCATATCCGACTACTTGCTGAGAAACGCGACCGCATTCAGAAAGGTGTTTTATACCGGCAGTAACGAGAAAGCCGCGGAATATTCCGGTATTAGAACCGACAAAGTGAAACTGTGGGTCACCGTTTTATGTTCTGCCTTGTGTGGGCTTGGCGGCATCATTTATATGTCTAAATTTGGCGCAGCCACCCCTAATTTCGGTGTCGGTTTAGAGCTCAATATCATCGCTGCAGCGGTTATCGGCGGGGCAAGTTTCAATGGCGGTCAGGGATCGGTACTCGGTGCCATCCTCGGTATTGCGCTACTGAGTGTGGTGTCTAGCTCCCTGATTCTGCTGGATGTCTCTGTCTACTGGCAAGATTTCATCAAAGGTTTAATTCTGTTGTTTGCAGTCGCCATTGATCATCTTCTCAACAAAAAATCCAACTAAAAGCTAGGAGAACCTGACCATGGCAATCACCCCTTTGAGAAAAACAGCACCAGCGAAGAATGAAACAGACTGGCTGGTGCGCAAGGTGCTCACACTCCATTATTTGGAAAACAAGAGTCAGTCTGACATTTCCAAATTGCTGTCTTTATCCGCAGCCAAAGTGAACCGAATTATTCGGAATGCACGGGAAGACGGGTTGGTGGAAATTAACTTGAATATTCAGCACGCCAATGTCGCGGAGTTTGAGCGCCATTTAGTCTCTTCGACCCAACTGAATGATGCCGTGCTCGCACCCTCGGTAAGCAGCGATCCTGCCGTCAACTTTCAATTTGTGGCTGAAACTGCCGCTGAACTGTTACTCAGCCGGCTGCGCGATGGCGATGTTATTTGCGTCAGTGGCGGTAAAGCGATATCTGCCTTAGTGGAAGTGATCAAGCCGACGCGCACTTACAAGGTTACGGTGGTGCCAGCTACTGGTGGCGTGCAAGGGAAGTATTTCACCGACGTTAACCATTTAGCCTATTCACTAGCCGAAAAGCTGGGCGGTAAATCCATGCAAATTCACGCCCCGTTGTTTGCCGATACCCAACAAGATCGCGACGTCCTTATCTCGATGAGAAGTTGCAAAGAAGTGTTGGATATCGCGCGAAACGCCGACATTGCCTTGGTCGGCGTTGGCGCTCTAGCAACTGGGTCTGAAAGCTATTTCGATCTTCGCAACAACATGTCTCAGGAAGAGTGCGATCAAATTCGTAGTAACCATTGCGAAGGCGAAATGCTTGCGCACTTAATCAACGTTAATGGAACCCCATGTTTTGACCAACTTAATGAAAAGTTGGTGGGGCTGACGCTTGATGAATTAAGAGAAGTGCCAATCCGCATAGGGATTGCCGCCAGCGATAGCAAAGTGACGCCCATTGTTGCCGCATTAAATGGCAACTTCATCAATACCCTTATCTCCGATGAAGGCACCGCCAAATTGGTACTGGAAAAGTTCGAAGAAACGCAAAAGCACAAAGGAACAACCTCATGAAAACCAGAACACTAGGGACGACTCAGATAGACACTTCGGTCATTGGACTTGGCACTTGGGCAATGGGCGGTTGGATGTGGGGAGGCACCGACGAAAAGCAATCCATCGACGCCATTCGTGCTTCAATCGATAATGGGGTGACGCTCATTGATACTGCTCCAGCTTATGGTTTGGGTAAATCTGAATCCTTAGTCGGTCAAGCGATAAAAGGGCGACGAGAAGACGTCGTGCTTGCAACGAAATGTGGCTTGGTTTGGCATACCCAGCAAGGGAATCACTTCTTTGAGGAAGAAGGACAGCAAGTCCACCGTTACTTAGGGCAAGACTCGATCCGATTTGAGCTAGAGCAAAGCCTTCGCAGGCTGCAAACCGATTACATCGACCTCTACATCACGCATTGGCAAGACGACACCACATCGATTGAAGAAACCATGGGCACACTCATGGCGCTAAAAAAAGAAGGGCTGATCAAAGCCATCGGCATCAGTAATGCTTCTCTAGAGCAATTAAAGGAATACCAACAATACGGTCCCGTTGATGCCATTCAAGAGCGCTACAATATGATTGACCGCTCTTTAGAAAGCACGTTGCTGCCGCACACCCAAACCCATAATGTCTCTTGCCTTAGTTACTCATCGTTAGCACTTGGTTTGCTGTCTGGAAAAATCACTGCCGACACCCAATTCTCGGGGGATGACCAACGCAAACAAGACCCATGGTTTAGCGTAGAAAACCGCAAACATGTACAAGCGTTTTGCCAACGAGTTTTACCGGTAGCCAACGATTACCAAATCTCTGTCGCTCAGTTAGTCATTGCATGGACTCTGACACAACCGGGAGTGACTTACGCATTGTGTGGTGCTCGCAACCCTAAACAGGCTATCGAAAATGCCCAAGCAGGATTATTGAACCTAGCAACTTCGGATGTGGAATTCGTGACAAATGCGGTCGATGTTCACCTAAACGCCATCAACAGCGGTGAATAGGAGATCACATGACAGTCCCTCAAAGAGCCATTCATTCCATAAAAACGGGCGAACATTTTGATGCCATTGTAATCGGCGGTGGCATCAACGGTATCGCCACCTATCGCGATTTATCGCTGCAAGGGTTGAACGTTTTATTGATTGAGAAAGACGACTTTTGTAGCAAAGCCAGTGCTGCCCCGTCTCGAATGATCCATGGCGGGCTGCGCTACCTAGAAAATGCCGAGTTCGACCTTGTAAAAGAATCACTGAATGAGAGAAATCGCCTGTTAAAAAACGCACCGCATTTAGTGCACCCGCTTCAAACCCATATTCCCCTTACCTCGTGGCTAAAAGGCATAGTACCAGCCAGCTTGAGGTTCTTGGGAATGGAGCCCAAAACGTCGGAGCGCGGCGCGTTTATTGTGAAACTAGGATTGGGACTTTACGACTTTTTTACTCGACACGATCAAGTCATGCCCAACCACCAAATGTATGGGCAAAAACAAACGAATAAGCGATGGCCACACTTCGACAACAAAGTCTGTTGCAGTGCGGCGTATTATGATGCGTGGATTAGCTCCCCAGAAAGGCTAGCGATTGAATTGCTCAAAGAAGGAGACGCAAACCAACGTCAGCCTCACTCCCTGAATTACACGTTTGCATCGGTTCAAGATAACGGAAGCATTGAACTTACCGACCAACTAACAAGCCACCAAGTTCACGTCACCACAAGCCAACTCATCAATGCAACGGGCGCTTGGATAGATAACGTTAATCTTCAAGCGGGAAACCCCAGCCAGTATTTAAGTAATACCAAAGGTTCGCACATTATTGTCGATCATCCGGAGCTATTGAGCGCGCTACAAAACGACATGGTGTATTACGAAAACAAAGAAAATCGCGTCTGCATTATGTTTCCCTATATGGGGAAGGTGCTCATAGGCTCAACAGACATTCCCGTCACCAAGCCAGACAATATTCGGTGCACCGACGAAGAGATTCATTACATCATTGAATCGGTGCGGGCAATTTTCCCAACGGTGATTATTCACCCAAGCGATATTCTGTATCAATTCAGTGGTATTCGCCCCCTTGGCGCTGCAACCAAAGCCAGCGCTGGGCAAATCCCACGAAGCCACATCACTCAGCGAGATCACCTCTTTAATGGTGAAATAACCTGCTATTCGATGATTGGCGGAAAATGGACGACCTTCCGCGCATTCGCAGAAGAAGTCACCGATCAAGTACTGAAAGATTTAGGGGCGAAGCGCCTCGTGAGCACTCAAGATCGGAGCATAGGCGGTGGGCAAGGATTCCCTGAGTCTGACGAAGCGCGAGACCAATACATTCAGCACCTCACAGCGCTGTATCAACAATCGGATTCTTACACCGCACTGCTCGTCTCGCGTTATGGCACAGAGTGCGAAGCCATTTTAGAACGCCTCCAATCACGCGGCTTTAAGCCTCTTCGTACTCTGCCTCATTACACCGAGGGAGAGTTGGAATACCTGATGACGCATGAATACGTGCACACCCCGCTTGATCTCATTCAACGCCGAACCTCCATTGCCATTGAAGGTTCAGTGCACGACGACGCACTACAAGAAATCATTGAGTTAATGAGCCGCTTTTTCAATTGGGATGAAAGCACTCGCCTACGCCTACATAGCGACTCGGTGAATTCATTAAATTTTTATAACGGACTACATCTCATGTCGGTTGGGGAACCCACCGAAATGATGCCGAAAACTGCAAGGAAAGCACACTATGTATATGAGTAAAAAAGTCAGGATGAAACGGCTAATGAAACACGGTCGTTGTTTGGATGTCGCTATCGACCACGGCGTATGCAACGAGCCTTCTTTTCTAGACGGGCTGGAAGACATGCCGTCTGTAGTGGAGCAATTGGTTAGCGCACAACCTGACGCCATTCAGATGACCTATGGTCAAAGCGACCTATTGCAAAATGTTGAGGGGAAAAACAAGCCAGCACTGGTGATGCGTATTGATTTGGGTAACCCCTACAATGCAGAACGCCATCGAGTGATGTGGGCGATGCTGCAAAATCACCAAGACCCTGTTTTGCAAGCCGTTCAAATGGATGCCGCGTGTGTGGTGGTGAACCTGTTTATGCTCCCCGACGAACCGGAATTATTCCGCCAGTGTATCGATAACATCAGCAAGGTGAAACTGGATTGCGAGAAATACGGCATGCCACTCATGATAGAGCCTTTGGTCATGCAGCCGAACTCTGGAAACGGCGGTTACATGGTAGATGGCGATTGCGAAAAAATTGTCACCTTGGTCCGCGTAGGGCGAGAGCTCGGCGCCGATATCATTAAAGCCGACCCAACCAAAGATGCCAATGACTTTCACAAAGTAATCGAAGCAGCACGCTGCCCAGTATTGGTAAGAGGTGGCGGTAAAGAAGACATTGAAAGCGTCTTCACCAAAGCAAGGGCGCTACTTGATCAAGGCGCTCTGGGTATGGTCTACGGTCGTAATATCTACCAACACCCAAGCCCTGCAAAAGTCGTCAGTGCACTGATGGCAATGATTCACGACGACGCCTCGGTTGCCGACGCGTTAAATATTTACCAACGTGAAAATTAAGGGGGATCCATGTCGGGTGTCGTCCTTGGTTTAGACTGCGGCAATACAGCCATAAAAGCGGCGCTATTTAATGCCGCTGGTCACGAAATTGTCTCTGCGGCACGAGCCATTGAAACTCAATTTCCCGAGCCCAATCATACCGAACTGGATATGGCTCGGTTGTGGCAGCTTGGCTGTGAAGTGATTGGCGAAGTTTTGGCGCACCCAGCCCTTTCTACAACGCAAATATCGGCGATCGGAGTGAGTGGACATGGCAACGGTGCCTATTTACTGGACAAACACCACCAGCCATTGTTGGCAATTCAGTCTTTGGATAGCCGCGCGAGTAAGCGAGTCGCAAACCTACAAGCCGAAAAGCACTACAGCCGTATTCGCACGTTAAACCGACAGGGCGCTTGGTCATCACAAACCGCCACTTTACTCAATTGGCTCAAACAAAACCGAGCATCGCTGTACGACGACATTGGCACCGTCTTTTTCTGCAAAGACTATTTAAACTTCTGCCTGACTGATGAGATAAAAACCGATTACAGCGATTTAAGTGCATCTGGGTTGTTTGATTTTACCCAACGTGAAGTCAGCACGGAATTGCTCTCGTTCTTCGACATACTCGAAATGGCTTCAGCCATTCCAGCCCCCTATCACAGTGAACATATTATTGGTCACGTGACGGCGCAAGCCTCTGAACTCACAGGATTACCAGAAGGTATCCCCGTTGTCGGTGGGATGCTGGACGTTGTTGCCAGCGCAATGGGTTCGGGAGTTTGGGACTCCAACGACGCGTCCATTGTTACCGGTACGTGGAGCATAAACCAAGTGGTGACTGATACCTTACCGAGCGAACAACTTTTTATGACGTGCTTGTTCCCACAACATCGATTTCTTGCCATGGAAAATAGTGCGACGTCGGCGTCTAACCTAGAGTGGTTTGTTCGAGAATTTTTCACCCATGAAAAGCAACAAGCTGCCTCTATCAACCAAAGTGTTTTTGATCAATGCAATCAGTTGATTGAACAGGTTGAATTCAGTTCAGCCTTGCCTTTATTCCACCCTTACTTATACGGGTCTGGAGACAATGGTGCTGCCAGAGGCAGCTTTTTCGACTTGGCAGGATGGCATACAAAACCAGACTTACTCTACGCGGTGTACGAAGGCATCGTGTTTGGGCATTTAGAACACGTACTGAAACTGAACAATACCGGAATCCATTTCTCTCACGCGTTACTCACTGGAGGAGGAGCAAAAAGCGATTTCTGGTGCCAACTGTTTGCGGATGTTTTGAATGTGGAAATACACATTACACAATACCGCGAATCTGGTGCGAAAGGCGTCGCGATGGCAGCGGCTTATGCGGCTGGCTTTTTCACAACATTTGAAGATTCGGTCAAATCTATGCGTAGCGAGGTGCAGGTGTTTGTACCTGATTCTACCCGCCATGCTGCGTTAACTAAAAGGTTTGCCCGTTATCGTCATGTGTCGGATTGGATCAACCACTTTCCACCTAAATAAGGAGAATAAAACGTAACAGAGCCATTACCTTTCATGCCATAGAGCAGCCCTACAAGAAAAGACAACATCAATAACCGTGGCCGTTACACCTTGAAATTACACTGGCGCTAATTTCTTCCATGAGGTTCTCACTACCGCTATCGCGTGTAGCTAACCCACTAAGAAATGGCATAGTTCAATACTGAAACGAGGTATTCGAGTAATGAAACCTTTGATTTTGAGCCGCTGGCGTGCCACATCCAAGCGGCTACTTAGCAATTACACACACCCTCTAGCGTATTTCGCCCTTTCGGTGTCTTTATGTTCAGGGGCATCGAACGCTGCACAAGGCCCGGGGCTGGGTAATGTGACGTTTTCTTCAAGTGAATTGTTCACCCAGATTTCAACGCCATCAGTCGACGACACCACCAACATTCTCCCTCCTGATTACCCAGGTAGAAAGCACTTTGGTGTCAATGTCATGACCATGTTGAATGGGTATATGATTGGCGTTTTTGCCCCCGACAGCGGAGGTGGACCAGGAGGTTGGATAGCACTGGATGTCTCCAACCCAAGGAGCATTCAATTGGTGAAAAGGGTTTATGAACCTGATGCCAGCAATGCACACCGAACCGGAGACGGCTTACGAACCGCCGACTTCCGAGAACCCCACTCTTTCGGCTTAAGTGAAAACAACCTGATCGCCATTCAAACTGGTCGAGGAATCGAAATTTGGGATTGGAGTGACGTTAATAACCCGATTCAACGAAGTAAACTCGCCATCTCGGGAGTGAACTTTGGCGATTACAATAACGTATCTTGGCAACTTTTTTGGCAAGCCCCTTACCTGTATGTTTCAAGGGGGAATGCTGGGCTGACCATCGTGAACACATCGAACGTGGATAACCCCACCGTCGTTAAAACCATTCCGACCAATCAGCTAGGTAACTTCAATGTAGGACCTGTATTCGCGGTGGGGAATGAAATGTTCCTGTCCAGTATGGAAACCACCAATGGATTCTCCATTCTCAACATAGACGATCCTGAAAACCCCACCTTAGTGAAAACACATTCACGCCTTCCAGAAAAATACTATGCGTCTTGCTGGGATGGAAAGCGTGCCTATTTTGGCGCAAGAAGTGCAGGGGGCAATCTTAGGGTTTATGACACCACGACCGACCCAATTTCACTGCTCAGCGAATCGGAAAGTGGTTTTGTAAACCTTTACTGTAATCTTCAAGATGGTCGTTTAATGCTGGGTAACCAAGACGATATCTCTGTATTGAATGTCTCCGATATCAATAATATTTCGACCATTGGGACTGGCTCGTTGGATGCGATAGGCTCGGATACCGATCACGGTCAGGTATTCGCTTTCGGTAATATGATTTGGGTTGGGAATGATCACGGGAGCGGCAGTGGCCTGATTGCCCAACAAACCAATCAAGATACTGTGCCTCCTCAAATAGTCAGATCCATGCCAGCCAGTGAATCGACGCAGGTTCCAGTCACCACTCGAATTGGTTTGGCGCTATCCGACAGCGTATTGATGGAGTCCGTTAACGCAACAACGTTTAAAATCAATAAGCTTGGTGACAATACCCCGATTCAAGGTATTTACAGTGTAAACTTGGGATTCGTTCATTTCACTCCCTCCCAAAACCTCAGCACCAACCAAATCTATGTGGTGACCATCGATGGTATTCAGGACTTCGCTGGAAACGGCATGCCATATAAGCAATACCTCTTTTCAACGGGTAATATTGCCTCTCACAACGCCACCGTTTCCATTCCGTCAACCACGCAAGTGGGGCAAAGTATCAGCGTAAGTGCATCGGCCAGCCCGATTGATGGTGGCACTTTGGAATATTCATGGAATTTCGGAGATGGGACCGCCTCTACTCCGTTTTCTTCAAACTCTGCAGCAAGCCACGTATATTCATCGCCCGGTCATTGGTCCCCAATTGTTACCGTGCGAGAGTCTAACTTCAGTTCCACAAAATCTGGACTCATCACCGCTTACCACCCGACGACATCAACACCTCCTGCAACAGCATCGACCATTGCCAAATCTGGCAATCGGGCTTTTGTAGTGAATGAGGACAACGACACCGTCACAGCGCTATCGACAAACAGCCCTTTCAATAAGCTTTGGGAAACGCCTGTAGGCGATCGCCCCAGAACCCTAGCCATTGCACCCAATGGTGATGTATGGGCAGTCAACCAACACAGTGACTCGATTACCGTCCTATCCCCTCAAGGTTCTAAGATTAGGGACATTGCGTTGCCTAGAGCCTCTCAACCCTATGGCATAGCTTTTACACCCGACAACAACGCTGCACTCGTTACCCTTCAAGCCAGCGGTCAGTTACTCAAACTCAACCCCAGCACAGGGGCGCAAGTTGGATCGGTCACCATTGGTCACTCGGCACGAGGGCTCGCGATAAGCGCAGATTCCGACACGGCGTACGTCACTCGATTTATTTCGCCGCAACAACAAGCGGAAGTGGTTGAAGTTAGTATCAACAATTTATCGGTTAGTCAGGTGATATCGCTGGTAAAAGACACCACGACAATTGATGGCCCCGACAGAAGCCGAGGTATACCCAACTACCTCAATGGAATCACCATTTCGCCTGATGGTCTGAAGGCGTGGGTTCCATCCAACAAAGCCAATGTGGATCGTGGTCCATTCAACGAAAGCGATGAAAGCAAAACGCTCACCTTTGAAACCACCATTCGCGCCATTATTTCTCAAATCGACTTGAACACGAATCAAGAATTGCCCAATGCGCAGCTCGATATCGATAACCGCGCGCAACCCAAAGCCATTGCATTTAGCGCCTTAGGTGATTACGCCTACATCGCAGTAGAAGGGCAAAACAGCGTTGAAATTCGCGATGCGCACAACTTAAACCGTGTCAATGAACTGGCAAACAGCGGTCAAGCCCCAATCGGATTGATTAAATCTGGTGATCATCTATTTGTTCATGGGTTCTTATCGCGCTCTGTGGTGGTGTACAACGTCAGCAACTTTGAAAGCCAGCAAGGCGACATTACCCGTGTAGCGGAAGTGGCAACGGTTAGCAACGAAGCGCTCCACCCAAGAGTGCTGGCGGGTAAGAAAATCTTCCACAACGCTGCCGATGCTCGAATGACCCAAGATGGGTACCTTTCCTGTGCCAGTTGCCATACCGGAGGCGATTCCGATGGTCGGGTTTGGGACTTTACCGATCGTGGTGAAGGACTGCGCAATACCATTCCATTACTTGGACGAACAGGGCTTGGAAATGGTCGAGTACACTGGACGGCGAATTTTGACGAAATCCACGATTTTGAAAATGACATTCGCTTCGCGTTTGGTGGACGTGGGTTTATCGACGACGCGTTATTCGACGACGTGAAAGATCCTCTGGGTTCACCTAAAGCCGGAAAAAGTGATGATCTGGATAACCTGTCTTTTTATGTTTCCAGTCTTGCTCGTTTCCCTCAGAGCCCCCATCGAGACGCTAATGGGAATTTAACGCCTCAAGCACAAGCGGGTAAGCAGCTATTTGTCGATAAAGGCTGTGCAGCCTGTCACTCTGGCGTCTATTTAACGGACATGCTTCGACACGACGTGGGCACCATTCAAGCGTCGTCTGGCCAAGGAATTTCACAACCTTTAGCTGGTGTCGGTTTTGATACACCAACGCTTATCGGGCTGTGGGACTCCGCGCCTTATTTCCACAATGGGCAAGCTGCAACGTTAAATGATGTACTGCAAATCGGTAGCCAACACTCAATATCGAACTCGGCTGAGCGCGCCCAACTTGTGGCGTACCTCAATCAAATTGAATACGAAGGTCCACCTATCGTGGTTCCTGAACCGCCACCAGCTCCGAAATACGATTACTTGAGCGACTTATCTGAAACCAGTTCAGATAACGCGTGGGGGCCATTTGAAAAAGACCGAAGCAATGGTGAGTCCGGCAGTAATGATGGCGGTCCGATACGCCTTGCTGGCACAACGTATTCAAAAGGTTTAGGGGTACACGCGTACTCAGAAATCATCTATGACTTAACACAAAAAGAGTACGACCAGTTTTCGGCATTCATCGGCGTTGATGATGAAGTCGGCAACAATGGCTCCGTTGTATTCGAAGTCTACTTAGATGATGTACTCAGCTTCCAAAGTGGCGTACTGACGGGCAGTAGCGCAACCGATGCCATCATCCTTCCTATTTCAGCCACACACAGCGTACTCAAATTGGTGGTCAAAGATGGAGGTAACGGTGTTGGTCACGATCACGCCGACTGGGCAGACGCCAAGCTTCGTGAAAAAGGCAACGCGCCTTCTGAAATTGGGCTGTACTACGGCGAAGTGATTGGCAACATCAATACGTCTACTGAAAACCCCAAAACGCGGCTTACAACGTCTTTGAGTGAAACGGAAGATTCCATTGATGGCAATACCACAGAGATCTACACAGGCTATATCTACGATGCCGACGGAAACATATCGTTCAAAGAATACATCGACGATAAAACCCGTCTGTGGATCGATGGAACCTTAGTTTTGAGCAGCGACAATTGGAACGATGAAGTCGCCACTGGCAATCTAAATTTATCTGCCGGATGGCATGCTTTTGAACTGCGGATCAGCAACGGTAATGGCGGCAGCGGTCCAACCTCAGGAATTGGGTTTGCGTTTGACCCAGACGGTGGAACGAACTGGAGTCACCCTGAAGATCCGGGTGACGGTAGCTTATTCCGCACTCAGGACCCTACGCCAAGCTTCCAAGCGGGTCTTTACTACGGAACCGTGAGTGGCAACATCAATACCAATGAGGCTAACCCAAAAACCAGTGTGACCACTACCTTGAGTGAAACAGAGGATTCCATCGCAGGAAACACCACCGAGATTTACACAGGCTACATTTTTGATGCCGATGGCAACCTTTCGTTTAAGGAATACATCGATGACAAAACTCGCCTTTGGATAGATGGCACCTTGGTATTGAGTAGCGACAATTGGAACGATGAAGTCGCCACTGGCAATCTCAAGCTGTCTGCTGGGTGGCATGCCTTTGAGCTTCGGATCAGCAACGGCAATGGTGGCAGCGGTCCGACTTCGGGCATCGGGTTTGCGTTCGATCCTGACGGTGGTACCAATTGGCAACACCCCCAAGATCCCGGTGATGGAAGCTTATTCCGTACAGAGCAGTCGATTCCGGTGACTCCAACCTATGTATACGTAAGCGATTTAGCAGAAACGTCTTCGAGTAACGGATGGGGAAACATGGAAAAAGATCGCTCTAATGGTGAACAAGGTGATTCCGATGGCAACACCATCACCATTGCAGGTCAGTCCTATAGCAAAGGGCTTGGCGTTCATGCTAACTCCGTTATCACCTATCAGATCCCGGCTGGTACCTACAATCAATTCAGCGCCAATATTGGCGTAGATGATGAAGTCGGCAATCAAGGATCGGTTGTTTTTCAGGTAGACGTTGATGGCGTGCAGATGTTCCAAAGCGCCACGCTGACGGGAAGTGGTGCAGCCGAACAGGTCAATGTATCGATACCTTCTAACGCCACCTCACTCACCCTGAAAGTGAACGGAGCCGGCGATGGAGTTGGTCACGACCACGCAGATTGGGCAAATGCTCGTCTCCGGTTATCCAATTAACACCATAGCGGCACTCATAGGGGTGCCGCCCTTTTCACTCCCTGTGTTCTAGGAATTATCATGAATTACGACATGTTAGAAGACTCCACTTGCATCATTGGAGAGTCTCCGATCTGCGTTGAAGGTAAGGTATTGGTTTGGGTGGATGCCGAATCCAGTCACATTTACCAATTCGATCTTCATTCTAAGCAAACACAATGTTTCCACATCGGACTCCCAGTGACTGCTATAGCGAAAATACGAGAGTCTGGCTGGCTCTTGGTGACCAAGATAGGCATTTACGCATGCGATCCAAATTTCCAACGTTACGAATACCTCGGAAACCCCGTTAATAACAATCCTAAGTTGAGACCCAATGACGGAGTCGTCAGCCCAGTAGGCGATCTTTGGTTTGGCACAATGAATCAAGACGAGCTCGAGGCTCCGGACGGAGCACTTTTTATTTTGCATAAGGAAACGATGCAAATTCAGCAATTGGATTGCGGCTTCTCAGTCGCCAATGGCATTGCATTTGACGTAAAAAATCACTGTGCCTACGTGAGCAATATGTTTCAAAGGAAAGTGTATCGATACCAGCTGGATTCGCGTTGGAAAACCATTCAATCGAAGCGCGTTTTTGTTGAACTCCCTCAAGGAACAGGGCTTCCTGATGGTTTAAAAGTCGATTCTGAAGGCAAGCTTTATGTTTGTCATTGGGATGCGGGCATTATTACGGTTTATGAAAGCGATGGGCAATATGTCCAGAGCATCCCTCTACCCATTCGACATACCACTCGCTGCACCTTTATTGATAACGGAGTACTCGCACTTACCACGGCCTCCTACAACATGACAGAGCAAGAATTACAGCGCCAACCCTTATCTGGTACAACACTCAGAATCGACTTGGATGCTGATGTGAGCGGTACTGATTTTGAATTTGAAGCGCAGATGTCCCCATAACACATTCACTGACTCGCAAAAGATAACAAAGAGGTTGCACTTTACTCTTCGCGAGAGTAGCGTTTTTAGCATCTATCGTTTGAAAATAATCAGATAAGAATGTTCACGAAACACATTGACGATGAAATCCAGCTAGCACTGGTACAACCCTCATTTGCAAAGGATTTTCTAAGAATTCGCAACGATAATTTAGATTATCTCTCTCAATGGCTAGCGTGGCCGCCACACTGCGATAACGAAGACGCTTTTTTGAGCTTTATTCGCATGTCTCTACAGAATTACGCTGAAGGAAAATCGCTTACTTGCGTCATTATCTATAAAGGCAATTTGGTAGGCGCGGCATCACTCAATTCGATTGACCACAATTTGAGCCGCGCTGAAATTGGTTATTGGCTTGAAGCGTCTGCACAAGGAAACGGGATCGTTACCCGTGCATGCCTTGCTCTATTAGACATCATTTTCGAAGAGTTAAAATTAGAGAAAGCCCAACTGCATGCGGCCGTAGACAATCAAGCAAGTCGCGCGGTTGCAGAAAGACTAGGCATGACATTAGAAGGCGTTATTACGCGCAATGAAAACCTCAATGGACGAGTCGTTGATCACGCGGTATATGGATTACTGAAAAGCCATCGGTGATTACACTCTCAATTCAGATCAACCTATAAAGCAAGTCAACTTAAAGCAACTCAACAAAATAAAAAGCGCCCCCTCAATAACGAGGGGGCGCTTTTGTGTTTCTATTTCCTTGCGTCTCTATCTCATTTTGTCGCCATGAGATACCCTGAATTTGTTCAGCTTTGGTGAAATCACCATTTGGCAATATCGACCTTCAGGGTTAGCGCGGTAATAGTTTTGGTGCTTTTCTTCCGCCTTGTAGAACTGCTCATATGGGGCGACTTCAGTCACTATCGGGTGTTCAAACTCGGGAGACAGCGTCTCTATGACAGATCGGGCGGTTTCATCTTGTTCATCGTCATGGGTCAGAATGATACTGCGGTATTGCGTACCTCTGTCTGCTCCTTGGCGATCCGGCGTTGTTGGGTTATGAGTGGTTAAGTGAATTTCAACCAAATCTGCAAAGCTGACTTCGTCGGAATCAAACTCAATTTGCACGACCTCAGCATGCCCCGTCGTACCATTGCACACCTCACGGTAAGCGGGATTTTTGGTGTGCCCACCACTGTAGCCACTGGCTACCGATTTAACACCGCGGACTTGTTGGAATAGCGCTTCTGTACACCAAAAGCAGCCACCACCGAATGTTGCTACTGACATTGTCATAATTACCTCTCTTATTCCGCTTTCTTTAACGCGACGGCGTTCATGCAATAGCGCAGCCCACTGGGAGGCGGACCATCTGGGAACACATGCCCTAAATGTGCTTCACAGGTATTACAGGTCGTTTCAATGCGGCGCATACCATGAGACTCATCCATATGGTACGCAATGGCATTGGCTTTGACAGGCTGGGTAAATGATGGCCAGCCAGAACCGGATTCGAATTTCACACTGCCATCAAATAACGATGTTCCGCAGCACACACAATGATAAATCCCGGGTTCAAATAGGCTGCACGATTCACTGCTGAATGCCCTCTCTGTGCCTTTTTGCCTAGTGATCCGAAACTCTTCATCCGTCAGCTGTTCTTTCCATTCCGCTTCCGGCTTATGAATCACTCTATCTGGTTTCAGATTGCCGTTGCTTGCATATTCAATCACACTTTGCCAATTCAACATGATGGGTACCTCGGTGTCGGATCTCTGTTTTATAGCCCATATGAATGGAATACGATCAGATCGCACTCGCACTATGAACGAGAACAAATTAGAGAATTAGAATTAGGGTCTGCTGACCAAGATAAGGAATTACCCGCCCCGAGATTTGGAGCAGGTAATGATTAGACCGAGGTGGTTAAGAATAAATTTCAGCGGTTTTTTGAATGCTAGCAACCATGGCCGATAACCCTTGAGAACGGGTTGGTGTGATGTGCTTGTGCAGTTCAAGCTCTTCAAACCACTGGTTGATATCGAAGTCTAAAATTTCCTTCGATGTTTTACCTTCAAACGCAATAACCGTTACGGCTATCAGCCCTTTCACGATGGCTGCATCGCTGTCGCCAAAAAAATGGAACGCGCCCTTTTCGTCTTGAACTTGATCGAGCCAAACTTGGCTTTGGCAACCTTTGATCAAATAGTCGTCCGTGCGTTTGTCGTCTGATATGGCGTTCAGGCGGTCTCCCAGTTCAATAATGTACAGGTAGCGCTCTTCCCAATCCTGACAACGGTTAAAGTTCTTAACGAGCTTTTCTGGCGTCATGTTTTATCCTAACAAGAGATTTATTCGTTTGAGTCCTGCCACGAGGGCATCAATATCTTCGCGCGTAGTATACATGGCAATGGATGCGCGACATACCGCAGATTGACTCAATGACTCCAGAAGAGGCATGGCACAGTGATGACCAGTACGAATTGCGATGCCATATCTATCTAAAAACGTACCTACATCATAGGCGTGGTGATTGCCTAAATTGAACGGAATCACACCTGCACGATGGCTTGGGTTACCGTAAATTTGAATATTTTCAATGCTTGCCAGTTGAGTTAAGGCGTAATCCATTAACTCGTTTTCGTACTGGGCAATGGCATCCAGCCCCGCCTCTTGGACATAATCAATGGCTTCGCCTAACCCCAGAATACCTGCGATGTTAGGAGTGCCTGCTTCAAATTTCCAAGGTGCTTGGTTGAAAGTCGTACCCGATGGAATGCAGACTTTGTCTATCATTGCACCGCCGCCTTCCCACGGCTCCATAGCGTCTAGCAAGGTTTTCTTGCCGAACAGAACACCAATGCCTGTTGGTCCATAGAGCTTATGGGCTGAGAATACGTAAAAATCACAATTCAACGCTTCAACATTTACGGTTTCGTGCATTACTGCTTGTGCACCGTCTAACAACACTGGAATGCCGTTTTTGTGTGCCAATTCCGTAACGTCTTCAATAGGCGTTCTAGAACCCAGTACATTCGAGATGTGCGTTACCGCCACCAAAGCCGTGTTTTCGGTCAGTAATAGTTCCAATGCGTGAATGTCTAGCTCGCCGCGTTCATTCGCTTCCCAGACTTTCACGGTTAAATTGAATTGCTCTGCCAGCATTTGCCAAGGGACGATGTTAGCGTGATGTTCTAAGCTAGAAATCACGATCTCACTAGGCTGGTTACCTTTCAGGCGCAGTAGCGGTTTCAAAAAACCATTGGCGACTAAGTTAATAGCTTCCGTTGTGCCTTTAGTGAACACGATTTCGTCACGAGACTGAGCACCTAAAAAAGCACGAGCCTTGTCGCGAGCCTGTTCCATGTTATCTGTGGCGTTGGCGCTGAGTTGGTGCACGCCGCGATGAACCGACGCATATTCGTCCCGATAAAATCGGGACATGCGGTCAATGACTCGGTTTGGAGTTTGTGCGCTAGCCGCAGAATCTAAATACACAAGAGGCTTGCCGTCGACTTCCTGGTTCAAAGTAGGAAAATCCTGACGCCAACCTATTCCTTGTGATGTTTCTGCTTGGTTATCTTTCACACTTTTACTCATTACAAGTCCAATTTCTGTTCGATCCGACGAATGATATGTTGCTGCACTTCTGGGTGTTCGATCTCATCAGTCAGTTCACCTGCAAATGCAAACGTAATCATCTTTTCAGCCTTGGCTTTAGGGATTCCGCGAGCTTGAAGGTAGAACACTTGGCTCTGATCAATTTGCCCAGTGGTTGCACCGTGGCTGCATTTCACATCATCGGCATAAATTTCTAATTGCGGCTTACTGTTGATCTGGGACTTTTCGCTTAGAAGCAAATTGTGGTTGTCCATTTGACCATCGGTTTTGATTGCACCTTTATCGACATAAATCATGCCGTTAAAGACACCAACACCGTTGTCTTTACCAATCACTTTATGCGTTTGGTGGCTATTACAATGTGCCGCTTTGTGGCGAAGATAGGTTCTGGTGTCAAACACCTGATCCGCTTTCGGTAAAGTTAAGCTGTTCATTTCAACTTCACCGCCCTGACCTTTCAAAATGCCACTGGTGTTATGCCTTACCAACTTACCTTCCAGTAAGAAAGTATGGCTTGTCGCGCGGCTATCGCGGTACAGAGTAATATCATTGTGACCAAAATGATGTTGCTCAGCACTTTCTTCAATCAACTTAATGTGCTTAAAGTTAGCGCCATCACTGACATTCGCAGTCAGCCGTGAGCAAGTCACACCGCCGCCTTGCTTCAGAGACACGTGATGCTCGTAAACATGGCATTCCGCTAGTCGACTAAGCTCAACATGATGTCGGTAGCTACAAAGTTCACCGTCACCACCAGAATTCAGATGAAACAGATAAATCGGTTTCTCAAGCTGAGTATCGTTACCCACTTGAACATAAATACCAGCAGTAGCCGTTGCGTCCGTAAGCGCAGAGAACGCTTCTTGATTGATGTTGCTAGACAATTGGTGCTGAGCTGCATCATCCAATTCGTTGATGTCTTTGATGATGGTATTCGGGATATCGTCAGACAATTCCGATATCAATTTTCCATCAAAGAAAACCAAACGATAGCAATCAAAACTCATGCTGATACTTTCAAATGAAATGCTATCAATGCTGTTTTGTGCAGGTGCGCGGTGTGATAACGCTAGGAAATCATCCAGAGGCGTGTACTTCCAGTCTTCGTGTTTAGCATTCGGGATCCCCCAAAGCGCTAATGACTGCCAGCTATTTTCTTGCCAGCTAGACTGACCCGCAAGAGAGCGAAGACGCGTTAACGCCACATCTCTACTCTTCTCCGATAATCCAACCATAACCTTTGTCCTCTAACTCTTTCGCCAAGGTGTGATCGCCAGATTTCACAATTTTGCCTTTGTACAGAACGTGAACAAAGTCAGGTTTGATGTAATCAAGAATACGCTGGTAGTGAGTCACCACGATGAAAGAACGGTTGCCGTCGCGCAATGCGTTCACACCATCCGATACCGCTTTAAGTGCATCAATATCTAGACCCGAGTCCGTCTCATCAAGAATACAAAGCTGTGGCTCTAGTACTGCCATTTGTAGGATGTCGTTGCGTTTTTTCTCACCACCAGAAAACCCTTCGTTTACAGAACGGTTAAGCAAATCGACAGGCATTTTCAGCAAGTCTGCTTTTTCTTCAAGCAGGTCTTCAAAATCGAAGCGATCCAGTTCAGGTTCACCACGGTAATCACGGATGCCATTCAGTGCAGTTTTCAGGAACAACTTATTGCTCACACCCGGAATTTCTACTGGGTATTGGAATGCAAGGAATACACCTTCACCAGCGCGCTCATCGGGATCAAGATCCGCTAGGTCTTTGCCTTTGAACAGGATTTCACCATCCGTGATTTCGTAATCGTCTTTACCAGCCAGCGTAGAAGACAACGTACTTTTGCCTGAACCGTTTGGTCCCATAATGGCGTGTACTTCGCCTGGCTTGATGGATAGGTTAATACCGTTAAGGATTTGGTTATCCTCAACACTGGCTTTTAAATCTTTAATTTCTAACATACTGGGTTAGCCCACGCTGTGTTCTAAACTGATGGAAAGGAGTTTTTGTGCTTCAATAGCGAATTCGAGCGGCAACTCAGAGAATACATCTTTGCAGAAGCCGTTAACGATCATCGAAATAGCATCGTCTTCACTGATACCACGTTGAACGCAGTAGAAGAGCTGATCTTCACCGATTCGAGACGTCGTCGCTTCGTGCTCAACCTGTGCGGTAGAATTTTTCACTTCTACGTAAGGGAACGTATGCGCGCCACAATCAGCACCGATAAGCATTGAATCACACTGGGTAAAGTTTCGAGCGCCTTCCGCACTTGGCAATACTTTCACCAACCCGCGGTAGCTGTTTTCACTCTTACCCGCAGAGATACCTTTAGAGATAATGGTCGACTTGGTGTTCTTACCAATGTGGATCATCTTGGTACCGGTGTCGGCTTTTTGGTCGCCATTAGTCAATGCAACCGAGAAAAACTCACCGACAGAGTTATCACCCTTAAGGATAACGCTTGGGTATTTCCAAGTAATCGCAGAACCCGTCTCTGACTGTGTCCAAGACATTTTACTGTTTGCGCCTTCACACACAGCACGCTTGGTCACGAAGTTCAATATTCCACCCTTGGAACCTTCAACGCCTGAGAACCAGTTCTGAACCGTTGAATATTTTACTTCCGCATCTTTGTGGATAATGACTTCTACTACCGCAGCATGCAGCTGGTAGGTATCGCGAACTGGCGCAGAACACCCTTCGATGTAGCTCACGTACGCGCCTTCATCCGCCACTAGAATTGTACGCTCGAACTGACCAGTCTTTGCTTGGTTAATTCGAAAATAGGTCGATAATTCACGAGGGCAACGCACACCAGGCGGAATGTAGACAAACGATCCGTCAGATGCAACGGCAGCATTCAACGCCGCAAAAAAGTTGTCTTTTGGAGGAACAACCGTACCTAAATACTTGCGTACCAATTCTGGATAGTCGTGAATCGCTTCACTGAACGAACAGAATATAATGCCCTGCTCTTTCAGCTCGTCACGGTAAGTTGTGGTCACTGAAACGGAATCGAAAATGGCATCAACGGCCACTTCAGAACCTTCACGAACAGGCACACCTAGTTGGTCAAACGCGTCTTCCACTTCTTTGGTCAGAAATTCATTCGAACCGTCGGATTCAAGATCGCTTCCTTCACATTTGCCACAGCTTGGTGCGGAGTAATAGCTGTAGTTTTGGTAATCCAGGGATGGGTATTCCGCTTTCAGCCAATGAGGCTCTTCCATGTCTTTCCAAAGTCGGTATGCTTCCAGACGGAACTCTAACATCCAATCTGGTTCATTCCTTTTGGCTGAAATGGCACGTACCACTTCCTCATTAATGCCTTTTTCTAAGGTGTCGTTATCAAGCTGAGTATAAAACCCTTCTTTGTATCCTTCCTTATTCATCGCCTCTTGGACTTCAGGCTGAATTTCAATTGCAGTCATTTGCTAAATACCAAAGCTCTCACCACAGCCACACTCGGCTTTGACGTTAGGATTTTTGTAGGTAAAGGTCTGATTCAGCCCTTCGCGGACGTAGTCCACTTCAGTGCCATCAAGGAATGGCATCGCAGTAAGCGCAACAAATAGAGTTGCACCATTAGATTCAAAAGAAAGGTCACCATGCTGAGGTTCATCAATTTGATCGAGAACGTACGCGTAGCCAGTGCAACCAGAAGACTTCACCGACAAATGAATTGCTTTTCCATCAGTTGAAAGCTGCTGTACACGTTTAGCTGCTGCGGGTGTTAATGTAATACCTTGCCATTGGGCGTCCTCGATTGAGAACGACTCTGCTCCGTCAGTATTAACGGATTCTCCGGTATGAGATGCCATAACCACACCTTATCGTAGTAAAGATGTGCACATGATAATGATTATCATTAGTAGGTCAACCTTACGCAAAAAAGGGTTAAGGGGATAAATATAAGAAACAAAGGGTTGGGGATAAAAGACGAAGAGAAACATTGACGATCATCAAGCGAAAAACGCGATACTGCGCTTCGACCCTTTTCATTACTCTTACTAAGGTAAATTGACCGATACTCAAGCTACCTCAAGATGCTAGGTTCAGCGAGAATTGCTTGAGTATATATAGACAATATTTATAGCAAGAGCTAAGGGTGAACTTTGGCTCCGCCGAAGGTGCTTGCAAGGTAATTGATGATTTCAATCGGGTCGGTTAGGGTCACGTTGTCTTCTAAGATAAGCACTGGCAACCACTGCTTATCTTCACCGATTAGCTCGACTACTTCCCTTCTCGGTTTAGGAAAATCTATTCTTCGTATATCGATGTGATCTTCCCAACTTTGGTTGACTTGAATCGCTCCTTCAATCAAAGCGCAATGAGAGCAAATCCAGCTCTCTCCCTCATCTTGGAACGGCATTTTCAACACAAATAAAATAGGCTTCATGTACATTCAACTCAGTCTGTAAGAAGTGCCATGTTATACCCAAGTAACCTCAAGATGCTAGGTTCAGCGAGCGTTAACTGGCATTCAGACAAGGCATCGATTTGAAGATCTAGTGGTTCTAAATCAAGAATCGGTAACGCAGTATGAAAGCCAGTTAAACTCGCCCTTGGGAGCCCATATTCTGTCCCATTTCATCGTCAAAGAACTTGGAAAGGACTCGTCATTCCACTGCGTCCTTCTCCTTGAACTGGAACAGACTATGAGGCTCTGAATCCTGCATTTTGAGGTCACTTGGGTATAATGGTTTTAGCGGGAGTGGGTCTACCCATAAAGTACCCTTGAAAGAAATCTATTCCTAATTTCATCATCTGTGCTTTTTGTTCATGTGTTTCAATCCCTTCAGCCACGATCTTGATATTTTTCGAGCGGCAATATTCTATCACCTCTAAAAGCTGTGCTTTGTTTTCTTCGGCATTTTGAATGAGTGTTTTGTCGATTTTCACAATGTCTACTTGGTGTCGCTTCACCCTTGTCATGTCACAGTGCATTGAACCAAAATCGTCTAACGCAACACGGATATTAACTTGTTTTAAGTTTTCGATACCTTGTGCCATTAAAGACATTTCTGAGTTGCTGTCTTCCATTATTTCATACACCACACTCTCTCGTGGAATACCCAACATTTTTAGGCGTATTAGTAATTGCTCGATTGCACCAGATATATTCCCTAATGTATTAAACACACAGGGAGGCGCGTTAACGAAAAGAGAGACGCTACCCGAAGAAAACTTTGAGAAATTGATAAAGTGGACTTTGCCTGTAATCAGAAAAAACAGCATCAAGCCTTTGTGATTTTGTCGAATGGGTTTTAGGTATTCTTCAGGGCTAATTACTGCCCCGTCCATATCTGTTATTCGAGCGAGACCTTCATAGGCGACGATGCGCCCGGCTCTGTCAAAGATAGGCTGATACACCCCTTTAAAAATAAAGCCATCGTATTTAATGAACGCCCATCCATCAGGATCAATCTCAACCAGTTCTTGAACTGGATCATCTACTGTGTTGTAAGTTACCTTCATCTAAAGCCTAGAGAGTTAAATTTGTTATGACGCCGACATTGCTACCCACTGCGATGTGTCCCCGCTTTTTCCACTCAAGTGACTTCTACGCTCAAATAGAGTATTTGGTCTAAAGCCCAGTAACTTGAGTTTACCTGGGTATATATTACGCAAACGTTTCTTTTCTATTTAGCTATAACTCGAGTAGATATATTGAACAACCAAAGAGGTTAAACAAAGACCTTGAGCCATTTAGCCACAGTGGGTTTAGTACGAAACTGAACAATTATATGTAACAGCAAATAATTAATTTTTCGGCTCACATCAAGAAAATATCAGCAAGCGCATAAAAAAACCGTATCAAATAATCAAAAATGGAATACCAGAATCTGGTACCCAACCAATAATGCGAATCATATCAATATAAATTCGAGTTCCGTTTCATATCTAAGGGGATTTCCTGTCAAAATTAGTGAAAACCTCTAACTCGTTCCTATTTTTAGATATTTATATTTGCGTATCCAAAACTCTCTTGAATTACTGTCACAAAAATGCAACTTAAGAATTAAACTGGGATTCTGCAGGTTTCACAAAAATTAATAGCACGCATTCAACTTCTGACAGGGGTATTCACTTCAAACCCGCTTTTATAAAGTGTTCACCATAACAGTCTCACTTTTGATAACTCTATTGTTACAGCATTTTTATTCCGTTTAATAGAAAGCACTAAACAGCCACAAGAGCGAAGGAAAACCTTTGCCTGGTACTGCTTAGATATAAAAACAAACCGCAAAACAAAAATAGCGGGATAACACCTCCTCCATCCAGTTGGTAACAAATTTAACTTGCTGTAATTGGCGTATAAACGCCGTAAGAGGATGAGATGAAACTGATTGATAAAGCTCGTTTTGCTCGCACCCCAGGATATATAGTTGGAATCAAAGAAGGCACATTTGTCTGGTTTTATAATGAGTCACTTTATGCTTGGCAGCAGTGGGTACGTCAGTATCCAGCACTTCCGGCATTGAGAGTATCCGCTTGTAAAGTAAAGCTGTTAAAAGATAAATGGATGTTTACCGGAGTTATCCCATATATAGCCCTCGAAGATTCTGGCTTGGAATTTGATGAAAAAGGTCGTGTTTTCATCAAGTTTGAAGCAGATTGGCGAAATTGGGAAAAATGGAAACAAAGCGCCATAGAAAGGAATGTGAGAACCATAAAGATCAGTGATTAACCCCCATGCCAGCAACCAATGCTGGCATTTTTTACTTCAATCACCGAAGAATCTAGACATGCCTTGTAAATCTCGCTCTTTTTTAAACCGTAATGTTTATTGAAATACAAGCTCCCGCCAAGATAGCTGTTTCGTTATCAAATTCCTGCAGAAAAGGAGCATTCAATATGGTAAAAACTTTAAAAACAGTAGTATTCGGTTCTGCACTTTTTCTTTCGTTTTGCTCGTGGGCTATCGATAATCCAAATGGGGTAAACAAAGCGGCAGAATTGGACTCTAATTCGGTTGTTTATATAGAGAAAATAAACAACGCAATAGGATACCGCTCTACGCTTTTAGCATACACGGAGTACCACCAATTTCTTTCAAGAGAAATTAAAAGCACTTACGAAGATATTGCTCTGAAGCTTACAGAAACAGAAAGAGATACTTTTCAGGCGTCACATGGTGCATGGGAAGCCTTTCTAAATTCACAATTCACCTTCATTGAGGAGGTATGGTCAAAAGACAATTTTGGCACGTCCTCTGCGATTGACCGCGGTCAATTTAAATCTAAACTGCTTAGAGATAGATTACTCGAGTTGCAATACTATCAAATGACTTTCTAATCAAAAATGAGAACTCGACTTACGTTATCTGTGACAAATAATTACTGAAAGATACACTTTGTTGCATAACAAAAATAGAACCAATTTAGTAAGTAACGGAATTTTCACGGAGTTTAAATAGTAATTCGTTCTCTAGCTTCTACCATCAAACCTTACTCATTTGATTGGCTTTTGCACTGAACTGAACATGACCCCCAAGCGTTTCAACTTTATTCTTCTCCATTTACTTGTCTCTATTTCTGCTCTCATTAATTTACTCACGGGTTTGAGGATTCATTTGGTCTCGGATCGAACCTTATATTGGCTTTCCCCCATATTGCCTCAGGGCAACCTGCATGATCTTCATTACATAAGTGGTATCGTCCTTTTTTCTAGCGCATTGGGTTACGTTTTTTATGTATTACGCCGCAAGAAACGGGCGACCAAAACACCCTCTTCATACCACCTCTGGGTTCAATACTTTGGCTATGTCATTACGCTTTCGGCTCTGGTTTCAGGCGCACTCTATTGGTGGCAGTTCGAATTCCTGAACTTTCAGGCTTGGCACTTTTGGTCTGCCATTGGCATGTTAGTTTTTTTGATACTGCATAGCTTGGTCTACATCATTCAATATGGGGCAAACGTGCTCAAAATGGTGGTGCCTTTTCGAACGCTAAAACAAGCTCGACTCTCATTTACACTTCTTCTTTCATTGGGTACCGCAGGGGCTGGATGGGCATTTATGTATTCCGGCAGCCAGCTTCCTCTAACAGTTAAAAAAATAAGTATTGATGAACTGGTTAATGTAGATGGAGAACCGAGTGAAGCTTTTTGGCAAGAGGCAAATGAAATCTCCGTTCTCACGACGGGAGGAGCCAATTTCATTGATGGGCAAACAACGGTTTCGATAAAAGCCGCAGCAAACCAATTTGAAACTTACTTTTTATTCCGCTGGAAAGACGCCACCAAAAGCCTTGCTCATCTGCCTTTATTTAAGCAAAACGGCAAGTGGGTGGTTAGGCAAAATGGGTTCCACCATTTCGATGAAACAACCTACTACGAAGACAAATTCGCTGTCATGATTTCCAGTACCTGCGGCTACGGTGCAGATGGCACGGCATATCTTGGTCGTAAGCCGATTAAAGACAAACCCGAAAACTGGCACGGTAAGGGCTACCACGCCAGCATGGATAACCGGATCCGCGATTTGTGGCATTGGAAAGCCGTTCGCACCAACGATATGTTTCAAGCAGACGATAATTTCTTTGGTCCTGCCAGTACACCTCGATTTGGCGAACGCCGGTACACCGCAGGCTACCTTGCAGACGGCAAGGACAGTGGCGGATACAAAATGAATTGGAAGTGGTACTCCCCCCATTCTGTCACTCCCAAACGACTTCCAACAGAAGCTTCATTGGTCACGCGACCTCTCGCTTGGTTTGGGAGTCAGCCCTATCAAAAAACGTACGACACCTTACCTGAAGGCAGCGAGTTGCCCTCGGTTTTATACCACTCTAACCAGTTTGAAGGGGATAGAGCCAATGTCCGCGCAAGAGGAAAGTGGGAAAACGGATATTGGACACTAGAAGTCTCCCGTAAACACGACACTGGCTCAGAGCACGACGTTGCCTTAGAAGATGGCACCTGTATATGGGTTTCCGCCTTCGATCACTCCCAAATCGCCCATACGCGACACCATCGCCCGATACAGCTGGAGTACGTGCAATGAAGTTAAGAATATTGGCTACGCTACTCATGATTGCCGCAACGTCGATTTATAGCTACGTCAGCTTCAACATACTGCCCGTTCAATTGGAGCACCCTCGCTACGTGAAAGTCACCAACACTGGCGAACACTTGATGCCTTGGCAAGGTCCTTGGGCGTGTGTCGCCGACGAAAAAACAGGATTGCTATGGGGGGTCAAAACCGATGACGAATCCATTCACGATGCCGACTGGACCTACTCTTGGTTCAATGGACAATTAGGCGCACCCGATAAAGGGGATTGCTTCTATCAAGACGGGCGATGCGACACCCAAGCGCTGATCAAACGAACCAATGCGCAAGGGCTATGCGGCAATCATAATTGGCGACTACCCACACCAAAGGAATTGGTTTCGCTGCTGCAAAATAACGACAGACCTAATCAGGCTCGGATCGCCACAGACTTCTTCCCACGTATTAAAAACAGCGATTATTGGACGATAAGTGCCAATAAATCGCTTGATCAACAGTACCGCCATTTAAAGCATGGAGCACTGGCTTTCAACCTTTTTGAAGGTAAAGAGAACCCTTTGCCTTATCGCAATGCTGCCTTTGTGGTGTTGGTTTCCAAGCCACACCGCGAGGGGCATACCTCGCAGATGACATTAACGTCAATTAATCAAAGAAGTAATGAATAATAAAGGACTAAAAAATGAATTACCTCAGAACAAGCATTCTGATCGGATTATCCGCTATGGCTTGTCAAAGCTTCGCTGGAAGTGAATACCACCGTTTGGTTTGGGATGGGTCGCCATCATCAAAAGCCACGATTGGGTTTTCCCCGACAACAAGCGCGAATCACCACGTAAAATATGGATTCACCACCAGCGAGCAGCAGTGGAAAAAAGCCAATGTGTCTTTTAGCCATACGTTCGCTAACTCACTGAAAAGCAGCTTTGTGCAGTTAAGTGGTTTACCAGCCAACTCTCCGGTTTACTATCGAGTGTGTGACGACGCAGGGTGTGGCGATCGCCTTTGGTTCAAAACCGCCCCAACAGACAACTCTCCGTTTGTCGCGATTGCAGGAGGCGATACACGCACAGGTTGGACAAATCGCCGCGCCGGCAACAAATTGGTTGCGAAGGTACGCCCATTGTTCATCATGCATGGCGGTGACTACACCAACCAAAACTCCGCCTCTGAAATGCGTGAATACCTAAAAGATTGGCAACTGACGTTTTCAAGCGATTTGATAGACGGGGTGAACTACAAACGTATATACCCATTCGTACCCACACACGGTAACCATGAAGACGACAACTACAGTACTGTTTGCCAAGTCTTTGGTGCCGATTTCGATGGCAATAAAACGTGTAACCCTAAAGATACCTATGGTGCGTTCAACGTATCACCACTGCTGCGTGTTTATACCCTTAATAGCCAGTTTAAAGACAGCGGTTGGTCTAGCTACGCAACAGCCATGAACAATTGGCTAAGCCAAGATTTAGCCGCCAGTGCCAGCTCTGCAAAATGGCGTATGGCGCAGTATCACAAACCGATGTACCCGCATTATTCTGGTAAGCGCGACAACACCATATTGGTTTCTTGGTGGGCAAATTTATTCTATCAACACAAAATGAATTTGGTGGTTGAATCGGATACGCACATTAATAAAGTTACCGAAGCATTGAAGCCTTCTGGTTCCAACTTCACCGCAACCACTTCTGGCGGTACGGTTTATGTAGGTGAAGGCAGTTGGGGTGCCCCTGCTCGTAGCGCAAACGATCCGAAAAGCTGGACCATTGATTTGGCCAGTATTCAGCAATTCAAGGTCTTAAGTGTTAGCCCTAACACATTAGAGGTTCGTACCGCACAATTTGGTTCGGGTGCCGAAACACTAAGCCGAGAGCAGCGCAATGAAAACCCTCTCGTACTGCCAAGTGGCGTGAACTGGTGGTCGGCATCTCAAATTGGGGATGTCCTTAAACTCACCCGTGCCTCCAACAACTTATCAGTGATTGATAAAGGAATAACGCCACCACCACCGCCTCCACCAACAGGTAAAGAACTGGAAAACGGCAAACCAGTAACTGGGATCGCAGCGTCTAAAGGTCAAACCATCACCTATACATTGGCTGTCCCTGCCGGTGCAACCAACCTAACCATCGCCACCAGCGGCGGTTCGGGTGATGTGGATCTGTACGTTAAACATGGCTCCAAGCCAACATCGAGCAGCCATGATTGTCGTCCTTACAAAAACGGTAACAACGAATCGTGCCCATTTGCCACACCAAAAACTGGCACCTACTACATCAACTTAACTGGTTACAGCGCGTTCTCTGGCGTGACGCTAAAAGCTAGCTTCACTAAAGGAACTGGCGGCGGCGGTGGCGGCACAACCTGTAATACAGCTGGGATCAATGTTTACCCTAACTGGCCACAAACTGATTGGGCAGGCAACCCGAGCCATGCTGGAACAGGTGATAAAATCGTCTACCAAGGGAAAATCTACCAAGCCAAGTACTGGACAGATTCCGTCCCTGGCAGCGATGGCAGTTGGGACCTGGTTTGCGGACAGTAATCGCTAGCGCCAACATCAACATCAAGTACACGTAAGCTAAGCCCGCGAGAATAGTCGCGGGCTTTTTAATTGTCTTCAAAAGCAGCTCTCCCGACTCAATATCAGCCGACTTACCTGCAGGCTTTGGATACCTGAATTCAATTGTGGATAGAGATTACACCTCACTAGAAGGAGGATGGTAATGCCAACAGGTATACCAATCTAGATACCGAAACCAAGGAGAGGGCCGATGAAAGGATTAAAAGGAAAAGTCGCCATCGTGACTGGTGGCGTCACAAAAATTGGGCAAGGGGTCGTCAATACTCTGCTCGAATATGGTGTGAAAGTGGTGGTATTTGATATTGCGCCAGCCCCTTACACGGATAACAAAAATGTAAGCTACGTCGAAGTCGATATCACAAACGATGAAAAGCTAAACAGCAGTATTGAAGCTACCATGCGAACCCATGGAGGCATCCATTTCCTTGTCAACCTAGCCGCAACCTATTTGGACGAAGGAAAAGAATCCAACCGAGAAGATTGGCTTAGCGCTCTCAATACAAACCTTGTCAGCGCCATAATGATATCCAATGCCGTTCGCCCCCATATGATGGAACTAGGTGGTGGTTCGATTGTGAACTTCACCAGTATTTCCTCTTCCATCGCGCAAACCGGTCGCTGGCTCTACCCCGCTTCCAAAGCCGCACTGCTTCAAGCCACTCGCAGTATGGCAATGGACTTTTCTCCTGACGGTATCCGTGTCAATTCCGTTTCTCCAGGCTGGATTTGGTCAAGAATCATGGATGAATTAACGGATGGAAATCGGGAAAAAACCGATTCAGTCGCCGCGGATTTTCATCTCGCGGGTCGAGTCGGTACACCAGAAGAAGTATCCCAAGTTGTGGCGTTTTTGCTGTCCGACTTATCCAGCTTTGTCACAGGCTCGGATTACTCGGTGGATGGCGGCTATTCCGCAATGGGTCCAGAACAAGCAAAGCCCGCCATTCCTCGCTTGGCAGAGTAAGAAATCAATTGAGACTTAACAGAACGATGAGACATC
Source organism: Vibrio sp. vnigr-6D03 (assembly GCF_002835515.1). Lineage (NCBI taxonomy): Bacteria > Pseudomonadati > Pseudomonadota > Gammaproteobacteria > Vibrionales > Vibrionaceae > Vibrio > Vibrio sp. vnigr-6D03. The sequence goes on along the minus strand of NZ_PIZL01000012.1, from coordinate 534,101 downwards.
TAATTATCAAAGGAGTGAAATCATGAGAAGCATCGCCATTGTAGGGGGAGGACAAGCCGGTCTTCCTTTGGCTATTCGCCTTTTAGACAATGATTACCGCGTGACGGTAATCACCAACCGGACACCAGAAAGCGTGCGCGATGGAAGAGTGTTGTCCAGTCAGTGTATGTTCGACGACGCGCTTCAAATCGAACGGGATTCCGGTTTAAACCTATGGGAGAACAATTGCCCAAACGTTGAGGGCATCGGGTTTTCCGTTCCCCACCCTGAAATCGCAGGGGAAAAAGCCATAAGCTGGAGCGCTCAGTTAGACAAACCAGCCCAAGCCGTCGACCAGCGCGTTAAAATGCCGATTTGGATGGAGCTATTTGAATCCAAAGGAGGCAAGTTGGTCATTGATGACGTCGGTGTTCCAGAACTAGAAAATCTCACCGCCACTCATGATCTCGTGCTCCTTGCCGCTGGGAAAGGGGACGTCGTCAGGTTATTTGAACGCGATGAAGCTCGCTCTACATTCAGTAAGCCACAACGCGCACTTGCTCTTACTTACGTCAATGGCATGAAAAAGCGGGACGATTTCAGCCAAGTCGCGTTCAATTTGATTCCGGGTGTGGGTGAGTATTTTACCTTCCCATCTTTCACTACGTCGGGTCCTTGCGACATTATGGTGTTTGAAGGTGTACCCGGCGGCCCTATGGATTGCTGGAACGATGTGAGTACCCCACAAGAACACCTCGCCACCAGTAAGAAGATCTTAGAGACCTTTCTCCCTTGGGAAGCCGAGCGTTGCCAACACACAGAATTAACCGACGAAAATGGCATTCTAGCTGGTCGTTTTCCACCAACCATTCGCAAGCCCGTGATGACGTTACCTTCGGGCCGCTTGGTGTTTGGTATGGGCGATGCAGTGGCAACGAACGATCCGATTACAGGTCAAGGCTCCAACAATGCCACCAAAGCCGCAAAAGTGTACGGCGACGCTATTTTGGCACGAGGAGAGCAGCCATTTACTGCCGACTGGATGAACCAAACCTTCGAAACTTTCTGGGAATACGCAAGCAGTGTGGTGAGTTGGACCAACAGTTTATTGCTTCCGCCTCCGCCCCATATTCTGGAACTACTCGCGTCGGCACAGCAATACCCATCACTCGCTTCAACCATCGCAAACGGGTTCAATCATCCACCGAGTTTTTACCCTTGGTGGGATGACGCCAATTTGTGTCGAAATTTCGTTGATTCCCACTCGGTTAAAAGTGCGTAGGAGGCAAGATTTATGAGCCATAACTCAACTCAAATTAGCCAAAAACCGACGAGCCAAGAACAGATGAAACAAGGAGGCGAATCTTTGCTTCCTCAAGTACTGCGAAAAGCGCTAGGTAAATACCCAACAGGCGTTGCCATTGTAGCGACTCGAACAACAGAAGGCGTGCCAATTGGGCTCACGATCAACTCCTTTGCGTCGCTCTCCCTCACGCCTCCTTTAGTGCTTTGGAGTTTAGGAACCCAATCCCCTAACTTGGCGAACTTTAACGACTGTGATCACTTCTCCATCAATGTGCTTTCTGGCGAGCAAGCGGATCTTGCTATGCTATTTGCCAGCTCAAAAGTTGAGAACAAATTCGATGGCGTTGGTTATCACATCAACTCTCAAGGTGTGCCTGTAATTGAGGGGGCTATTGCCACATTGGTCTGTAAAAACGTCGAGCAGAACGCCGCCGGCGATCACTTACTCTTGATTGGTCACGTTCTTTCAACCAGTTCTACCGAGCACTCTCCGTTGGTGTTCCATCAAGGGAAGTTTACTTCTTTGGCGAGTGCTTAAGAGATCTCCTCGAGATAGGAATATAAAGCCCCCTTTCGAATAGGTTGTTCCTATCGAAAGGGTTTTTATAAAAGAGAAGAATGTAGAAAGTTGAAAGAGGTTAAAAAGGTAAAAAATTGAAAACAAATAGATTAAAGTCGTCTTAAGCTCTCGCTTGGGCTTTCACCATAACGATTTTTATACGCAACGCTGAACCGACCCATATGAGAAAATCCCCACTTCATTGCTACCCCTGTAACGCTCTGTGCTTGTCCACCTTGCAGTTCTGAGTGCACCTTTTCCATTCTCAGATTGCGCAAATATTGCATCGGACTGATACCAAGAAAGTCTTTAAATCCACCATATAAGCTACGTACACTGACACCAGCCACCCCTGCAAGCCTTTCTGCGGTGATGTCTTCATTCAAGTGTGCATCAATATACGATTGGGCAATACGAACATGCCGAGGGCGAATAGACGGTTTACTTTTAGCGGCGTTAGCGGAGTAATTGTGAGAATGGCAACTTAGCAAACACGTGGCGACCAACTGTTCTAGCTGCCCAAGGATCAAGCTATTCTGGTTTTCGAACGGTGAAATCTGAGCGGCGTAAGTCAACAAATACCATAGTAAGCTTGTCCACTCTCGGCTTCTTTGCCATTCAAACCCCAAATCAAACCGAACCGTTTCATGCAGGGCGTGACCCGTTATGCCTACCACCGTGCGCTCAATTAATGGCTTTGGAATTTTGATCATTAGTTGATCAACATTTGGCTTCCATTGCATGCTCACACTGTCGTCAGGGCTTAGCACAGAGGCAAGATTTGTTGTGGAATCCACCACGCTGTGTGGGCTCTCAATGACTGCCCTGCCAGACAGGGGCATTTGGACAAGAAAAAACTCTTTCATTGCACCGGGTTCAATGTCCACACTAGCACCGTAATGAAGGCGGCTCACCGAAATTTCACCCAGCTGCAAAAAATGCATTCTCGCATCCAGCTTGGTACGATCCTCTTTCACCGAAAGTGAATGAGACTTCATGACTTGCCCAACGGCATCGCACACTTCCGTCACATTCCCAGAGGAAAAAAGAAGCCTTTCCGATTGGCTAAATTCCTGATCAACCAAACGAAACAATGAGTTATTTATTCTGGAGTCATACATCCGTCACTCCTCACTATATTGCGTCAAACTGCTTTTCGTTATGATGTCTTTGCTCGGAATACGGGTGCATTGAGTTACTCAAAGCTACTCAAACCCACCCGAGCTATTAACATTCTATTTACATAGTAAATACAAGATAGTCTACGCGTACCCAGCGCTATATCCGAATTGTGCAGAAATTATCCAGAAGTGGTACTGATTGATATATCGATAATGATTCAATGTCGTTGTTGCAATAGCTTATTTCTTTTCATCTTATGAGATATTAACCATTTGATGATGTGATTGATGCGTAATCAAATAGTAAAGATGTTATAAAACAATATCTTAATGATAGATTTATCGGATAATTTGTGTACATTGCGATTCGGAATTTTGTCTGCTCTGCGGCTTTTTTTACTCAAAACCCCCTAATGTTTCATCTACTACTAATGACCAATGACATAACCACGCTAAAGATTGTTAAATTGAAACAGTCATCTATATTGTTATTATTATCCATAATGGGAACATTCCCAAAATCAAGCCTAATAAACTTTAATGTCTTATTTATCATTACATTAAGTAGCGAATAACTTACAATAAATTGAGATAAGATGCATTGCCCGCACATGCATATACTGGTTTAATATTTTGCGAAACATCATAAAGACAATAAAAAATAGCGCCCTTGCCATCTTGATAGCTTCTTCCTAACAGACTGTCTTGTGCGCAGGAGGTAATAAACATAACAATAAAGTTTGGCTGTCTATGAACTCAATGATCCCTCGGCATAACCCAACGACTTAACTCCAAGTCTCTCTGCTCTCAAGGTTTATCTAAGAGAGCATCCTAATTAAAAGCGTTTATTTCCGGTTGCGAATGAGTAACCGGAGGCTTGCTGCTTCCTGTAAGAAGCGAATAACTTCTCCAACCAAGGATAATTATATGAAGTTACGAAAACTGGTGTTGGCGTGTGCCATTGCCTCCCCCTGTGTTAGTGCCTTTGAAGTCTGCAACATTGGCGATGAATATAACGTACTGGATCGCGAGAGCTTCCACGACATACGTAAATCAAATTACCGAAATTTCAGTGAAGATCTAACGCCAGAAGATTTATTTTTGTCTGCGCCAGAACACCATGCTGACGCTAGACCTTCGCTTGCCGAAGCTGACGAAGTTTTCCCAGAAACCGCATCACTGCTTGAAGTCGGCCCTGTAAATGTTGCTGTTCTTGAATCTGAAGAAGCGGCGAGTTTGCTCACGACAATAGGGCGCTCGACAGCCGGTTTTGCAAAGGGCGCTCTTGAAGCTTTAGGGCCTGTGGGTGACACCATCGCTGTGGGGTTGTGGGCCAATGAAGTGGCTCAAGCTTTTGAGGATGAAACGAAAACGTCTTACGACCGCTTTGCGACTGTAATGAGCCTAATTGACTGGTTTGGTGTACTCAAGCTACCTGAGCGAGAAATTGATCGTAAGATCTTAACCGCACGCTGGAATCGGGTTGCAGCGGGGGATCACTATAGCTTTACCGTTCATGACGATATTATCACTCAACAAGATAAAAAAGATAAGCAGCATTGGGCTGATCTCGCCTCAAGCCAACAGCGCATGCTTGAGGCACTCGCGAAGGGTTATGCCTCTGATGTAGCACTCAAGTACCAGCAGCATTATCAAGAAGCACTAAAAGCGCAAGCCGTGTTAGCCGAGACCTTGATTAACTCGGTAGAGAGCGAAGTTCAGAAAGCCATTTTTAATAAGCTCGCGCTACAAGGTGCGAATGCCAAACTGTTTGCCTCTGATCTTGCTTCAACTTGCCGAACTGAGATCGATGCACTGTTGGCCTTATACCCGGATCAGGAAGAAAACAACAACCGCCCGATGTATGTGCCATCGAAACAAGAAGCCAATCAAGCTTTAGCACGCTTGCAGCATTGCCAACAAGACCATTTAGACCTAGCTGTAACGGTGCTGGGCGATCTTAAAAATGGGGAAGTGGAAGGTTTGGATCGCAAATCCCTGCACCAACTATATCGACGAACTCTTAATGCGAAGATCAAAATCGTCGAGACCGCCAACACACAACTTGATGATCTTAGAACCAAGTTAAAAGCGGAGATGTATGCAGAAGGCAGGAATACCATCGATCGTTTGTTTGATTCAGAGGCGGTTGCGAAAGCCCATCGCTACTTTAAAGAGCAAGCGGATTATTTAGCGATAGATGAGATGTCTCGCAGTATTTTGGGGCGTCCAGCCACGGCAACCGAACGTCGTCAAAAGTACTTTGTTATTCAAGAAGGGTATAGGAAGTGTACTCGAATTGGGATACTTGGGGGTGACCCGAACTTCAGAGGGTGTACGGAATACACGTGGATCCCTGCAAAAAAAGAGCATTATGAGTCGTCAAAAGATGAAGTAATTTCGCAGATGGTGATGCCAAATCGCGATGCTATCAAACGTGTCTTTTCTCAATCTATGGATGAATTGATCAACGAAGGTTGGAACTCTCAACATGAAGAGACTTGGCTTGAGCAACAGATCCTAAGCTTCTCCGATAAACAGCGTATTATCAGAAACGCGGAAACCGACAAAGCGCGAGTTATGCGTTGGTTGTTTGATTCAAGCGCAGCGTTAGAGGCTGAATGTGGCGGTGGAAATGCCTGTGCGGCATGGTCTTCAAGCTACTTAGAAAAAGAAAGCTTGTCTCGAGAGTCCTCACTGCACCACATTGCTGACTGGCATGAAAGAAACAAAGACTCTGGGTACTACGTCCATTCAAAACGCTTGGCAAATCTAGAAGGGTTTATTCGCTCGGCATTAGAGAGTGAATGGCAAGCGGCTCACGTTAGTGGTTTTTATAGCTACCTCTATCCAGGAAGTTTCGACCTTGATAAACATGCACCTCTGATTGCGTCAGCACTTAAGGCTTCGAACTTAAATATTAGAAACCTTTCTGCCTCGTTGCCGTTGGCGAAAGGTATTGTAAAAAACCGCATTTTAGAGGCGATGAGTGTCGCTGACAGCAATGGTGAGGAATGGCTTGCTTCACAGATTGGTGATTTCCAGAGATACATTGCCATTGTCCATGCGCAGAATATTTCTACGGGTCACTACGCTTCTGGAGAAATGGGGACAACCGCATTACTTTCTGAGCCTTTACCTGCGCATCTTCTTCGGTACTTAACATTAGATGTCTATCACAACATCGACGATATCGATTCAGCGTATTACTACCCAGTAAATGGTGGTGAAGAGGTGAGTTATGACGCGCGTTTACATGCCTCTATCAATGACTTGTTTAACACCAATTCTAAACTGGGTAAAAAGCTCGACCTGCTTGTTCAAGTCAACGAGAGCTTCACCAACCTACCGGGTCGATCTTGTGAAATTAATTACCCACAGCTTCGAGATGCCTTATTTAAGGTCTCAGGTGACGAATCATTGTATTGGTTGACACCATTTTCTGATTGGTTTGACAGCGTGACTCGTCAACAGTTAGAGCTATTTAGTGCGATTCGATTCGGAGTTAACAAGCAGAATACGTTAGATATCTCCTGTGATTTAAGCCCAAACAACCCAAGGTATTGGTAATAGGAGAAGCAAACTATGTTGAGAGTTATTTCACTCTATATTCTCTGTATTAGCTTTGCTGTTCAGGCTACGCCATTCGATGCATTGAAAGCTCCTTTGCGCAGCAAAGTGCAAGTCGATGAACTGGCGTCACAATTTTCTGATTGGGCAAAAGCTTCCAGTGGTTGGCGATATAAATTGATGACAGCAAATGAAACAGAAGCGTTGGAGGATTTTTCTGTCTCTGGTTATCAACTTGCGAATGACTATTTAAGAGCCACGGATACCTCTACATGGGGCAGTTCAGGAAAAAGTGCGAGAACGTTTATTAAGCAAGTACGCAGCGCTATGAAAAAACTGCCTCACTACAAGGGGGTAACTTACCGTGGCGCGTGGGCAAGGCAGTCTCTTTTAAACAAACTCCAAGTTGGAGATGTCGTGGTTGAGCCTGCTTTTACATCAAGCAGCACTATTCCTGACATTGCGAAGCGGTTTGCTGTCGTAAGGCCGAATTCCTCAAAGCCTTTACAGCGTGTGCTGTATGAAGTTCAAGTGAAAAGTCATGGTCGCGCACTTGGGGGGCTGTCTGAATTTGGGGGAGAAGCCGAAGTGTTGTTACCCCCCAACACTTACTACAGAGTTACGAATATCGAGTTGAATCGAGGGGCTTCAATGGTGGCGCTAGAGACCGTTTCGTCACATGAGGCAACGACGGGGACAACATACAATCTCTATTCAGGTGAAGAGATAAGCCAATCTAACTGGCGTTCTCTAATCTGCAGTGGATCGAGGGTTTAATATGAAAAAGAGACTATTCACTACGTTGTTAACAATTGCCGCTCAGACACTTACCGCTCAGAACTACGCATTTGCAGAAGATTTCGCTGAGTTTAAAGGGCAAGACCTATCACCGATGCAACAAGAGCAGATGGCGGATGATTTGATGGATTGGACGATCGTTCATCATGCCAAAGCAGAGAAAAAAATGCTCCCAGAAGAGTACTCGGCAATTAAACGTTATGGTCGCGTTGACCATGATATCGTGAATGAGTACATGAGAGCAGGAGAACCTAAAGAGTTTCTGATAGCCGGTTATGGGGAAGCTCTCAAAACGCGAGTTTCCCAGATGCGGAGCGCAATGAATAAGTTGCCTAATTTTAAAGGGACAGTTTATCGAGGCTCATCCATTAAAAACAGCCTTCTGGAAAGACTTAATATTGGTGACATTTTGCATCAAAAGGCATTTTTATCGACATCGACCATTCCAAGTATGGCAAGAAATCACTCTGCTGCGGGGGCTTATCAGGACCTGTCTGCTGCTCAGTTCAAAATTGAATTGAAGTCATCAGGGCGAGCAATTAATGCGTATACCTTCAAAGCATACGAAGCAGAAATTTTAGCGAAGCCAAACACTTATTTCCGTGTTGAAGCGATTGAAAGAATTTCAGCAAGAAAGAATTACATCAAACTGAGAGAGATAAAAAATCCGGCTAAATACCTAAAGGCTGAGCCAGATATACATATTTACGATAGCTTTAGTGGCGAAGAAGAGTCACTTCGAACTCGCTCAGCATTGTATTGTATGTGATAGCCATTACCTCTCACGATTATTTCGTGAGAGGTATCGTCTAAAAAAAATAAATAATTTACTCTGCCTCTACCAAGACTATGCATCAAAAACGGGAAGAGTATTTAATCGCAGACTTTTTCACCATGCGTCGCAGCGAGAAGTTTATGAGTATACTCGCTCGTCGCCTGATGACGCGCCAGCCGATGCACATCCGTCTGCTCTTCGAGCAGCCCCTGACACATGACGTATACGTCATCACATAGCCAGTTCACCACGTCGAGATCGTGGCTCACCATCAGGTAAGTCAGTTGATGTTGCTCTTGAAGTTGACGCAATAAATTGAGTACTTCCGCTTGCACCGACGCGTCCAATGCGGATGTCGGTTCATCTAACAACACCAATTTGGGCCTACTGATAAGTGCACGTGCCACGGCGACACGTTGTCTTTGCCCACCGGATAACTGGCTAGGATAACGAAAGCGAAACCGGGCATCCAACCCAACATCCGACAACACACCTGATACTCTTTTAGACACATCATTCATACCGTGAATATGCGCGACTTCCGACAGAGTTTGGTCGATGGTTCGCTTAGGATGCAACGACGCATACGGGTCTTGAAACACCATTTGCACATCTTGACGAAGCGATTTTGGGTAAGGTTTGCCAGTCGCAAGCTTTTGCCCAGCGATGTCTACTTCACCTTGCCACTCTTGATTGATACCCGTAAGTAGCTGCAAAACGGTGGACTTTCCTGAACCAGACTCGCCGACTAAGCCAACACACTGGTTAGCAGCGACGTTGAGATTGAGTTTCTTGACCGCTAGGAAATCTCCCCAATAAATATCGGTATTGCGCATATTTATCATGCCTGTTGCTCCCATGCTGGATCGCGTTTTAACGTAGAGAGCGGTTGACCGCGTTTTTGGTAGCTGGGCAAACACGCCAGTAAACCTTGAGTATAAGGGTGCTGCGCTTGGTGCAGATCAGACGCCAATAGGGTTTCCACAATGCCGCCGCGATACATAACAATGATTCGGTCGCAAAATTCAGCGACTAAGTGCAAATCGTGACTGATCAAAATGAGCCCACTGTCATGCGCTTGCACGGATTTATTCAGCAATTCCAACACTTGTTTTTGCACGGTGACGTCTAATGCTGATGTGGCTTCATCGGCAATCAGAATACTCGGTTGAGGAAGCAACATCATGGCGATCATCACTCGTTGCCCCATGCCACCAGAAAGTTGATGGGGATAACACGATAAGACTCGCTCCGGATCTCGAATCGCCACTTCAGAAAGTGCCTCGTAAATGGCTTGCTGCGCGTCCTGTTTGTTGCCTTTGTGGTGCAACTTCCAAGTTTCAAGCAGTTGCCGCTCTATGGTGATTACCGGATTTAACGAAAATTTGGGATCTTGCATCACCATGGTGATCGCTTTACCTCGAACTTGTCGCCACTGGCGCGATGATAAATCCAGCAAGCTTGTTCCTTGTAAAGAGAGGCTCTTTGCTTTCATCGACGCTGCTTGCGGCAACAAACCTAAGATGGCTCGTGCCGTCATGGATTTGCCCGACCCCGATTCGCCAACGATGCCAATTTTTTCTTTCCCCATTTCAAGGTTAAAGTTTTTCACCACGTCGACCGGCCCCTTAGCAGTAGGAAAGGTGACGGTGAGATTGTCGACTTTTAACAAAGGCTCTTCGGTTTTTAATAATGACATGCGCACTCCCTATTGCTTGCCTTCAAGAGCGTCACGAAGACCGTCGCCGAGCAAGTTAAACGCTAGGCTGACCAACAAAATAGCCACACCTGGAATGGTGGCGACCCACCATTGATCCAATAAGAATGATCGACCCTCTGCGATCATCATGCCCCACTCTGGCGTGGGTGGTTTCGCCCCCAGCCCCAAAAAGCCCAGCCCAGCGGCAACCAGAATGATCCCCGCCATATCCAAGGTGACGCGGATGATCACAGAGGTCATACACATCGGTACTATATGGTTGTACAAAATTCGTATTGGCGAAGCGCCAGAAAGCTTTGCTGCTTGAATGTAATCAGCGTTTCGGCAAGTGAGCGCCTCGGCACGTGCTACCCGTGCGTAAGGGGGCCACGCGGTTATGGCAATGGCCAAGACTACGTTACCTAAACCCGGCTCTAAGATGGCGACAAAGGCGAGTGCCATCACTAACTTAGGAAACGCGAGGAAAATGTCGGTAATGCGCATTAACACCAACTCTACCCACCCACCAAAATACCCAGCAACCACGCCAATCATAAGCCCCAGTGGTGCCGTTGTAACAACCACTAAAAGCACAATGGTCACAGTGACTTGCGCGCCGTATAACAAGCGAGAAAAGATGTCACGCCCAAGGTGGTCTGTGCCAAGCCAAAAATCAGAAGAAGGCGCTAACAAGCGCAATTCTAAATTCGTCTCAATGGGAGAATGTGGGGCTAGCCACGGTGCCAATATCGCTGCTGCCACTAATAACATCAGCAGCGCAATCCCCATCAAGGTGAGTGGATTGGCACACAACGCTAACCAAACTCGATACCAGTTTGCGCATCTCGCCTGCCACTGACTGGTTGGGCTATCATCCAACAGCCACTGTTTCAGGGATGGTTTCATGGAAGAATTCATCGTTTCACCCTTGGGTCGAGTAATGGGTAAGCCAGCTCCGCTAATAAATTCAAACTCACAAAGCAGATCCCCACGACCAACGTGCCCCCCAGTACCGCAGGCATGTCGGCAGAAAACAACGCATTAGTAATGTATGCACCCAAACCAGGCCAAGCAAACACACTCTCAGTCAATACCGCACCTTCAAGTAAACTGGCGTAAGTAAGCGCTAAGATCGTAATCAGCGGAACTCGAATATTCACTAAGCAATGCCGAGTGATTAGAGTAAATTCACTGACCCCCTTCACTCGTGCCGTCACCACGTATTCTTTTTCTAACTCATCCAACATCAATGAACGGGTCATGCGGCCAATGTACGCCATGGAGAAGTAACCTAAGATAAGAACGGGCAGAACTAAATGACTGATGGCGTTCCAAAATACATCCCATTGCTGCTCTAGAGCGGAATCCACCAAAATCATCCCTGTCACTGGCGTGACCAAATACTCATAGCCAATATCCAATCGCCCCGGTCCGGCTACCCAATCGAGCTTGGCATAAAACACCAACAGCCCAATCAAACCCAGCCAAAATACGGGGGTGGAGTAACCTACCAGAGAAAAGACTCGAATGAGGTTATCTTGCCATGTGCCCCGATGCAGTGCCGCCCAAATACCAAGAGGCACACCGAGTAAAACACCCACAATAATCCCCAATGTCGCCAGCTCAAGCGTGGCGGGAAAGAAGTTGCTGATGTCCTCCAGTACCGTATTTCCAGTACTCTGAGACATGCCTAAATTACCACTGGTGACATCTTGTAAGTAACGCCAAAACTGGACGGGCAACGGTTTGTCGAGACCCAACTCGGTCTCGACTTGAGCGTACACTTCAGGGCTCGCGCGATCACCCACCACAGCGACCACGGGGTCGATAGGCATGACTCGACCGATAAAAAAGGTCACAGCCAACAGTGCTACCAAGGTTACGACAACCATGGACGTTTGCTTTATTAGCATCAAACTGAATGAAAGGAGTTTACTGCTCGACTCCATCATGACTGCGATCCCTCTATTATCGACCTATTTAGTGACTTTTGAGTAATACACCTGATGAGCAGATGAGCCTTGCTCGTAACCCTTAACGTTCGCGCGAAGTGCGGTTTGCGCTTGGTTTTGGAACATCACGACAATGGGCGATTTTTCCATCACGTCATGTTGCAAATCACGGTATTGCTGCAAGCGTTTTTCGCGATCGGTTTCTTTCAGTGCGGCTTCTACTTTCTTGTTCAAAGCGAGATCTTGCCAGCCATTACGCCACGTTGTAGTGGAAACATAGTAGTCGTCATCGTTGTTGGCATTGTAGGCAAATGCCCCCGCGTTTGAATGAGGGTCGGCGTAATCTGGCCCCCAGTACAACAACATACCTTCGTGTTCACGCGCACGGTATTTGGTGATGACCTGATTCCCAGTACCCGGTACCAAATCGATTGCAATACCAGCGTCGGCAAATGTCGCTTGGATCGATTGAGCCATGCTAGAGAAAGGCTCGCTGTTGATGTAATCCATTTTTAAACTGAGATTCTCTATCTTAGCGTCCGCTAAAATCTGCTTGGCTTTTGCCACATCTAATGAATACGGGGTATCGCTCACAGCGCCAGGCATGCCTTGTGGCCAAAATGCTTGGTGTACTTTAAATTGACCTTTTAAGAACGAATTTGCCATACCTTTGTAGTCGATCAGGTATTTTGCCGCTCGCCAAAATTCTGGGTTGTTCAACTTGTCGTTTTTCACATTAAACGAGAAAAAATACACCGCCGATTGAGGGTAATCTTCGACTTTCAGATCAGAATTGTCGGCAATGGCTTGAATTTGATCCGGTCCCAAACCGCGCGCGATATCGATGTCGCCTTTTTCTAACATGATACGCTGCGTGGTTGGCTCAACAATGTGACGATAAATCACTTGTTTGATCGCTAAATCGCCTTCCCACCAATCTTTATTGGCGCTGAGTACAACCGTGTCGTTCGCCTTCCAGATCCGAAGAGAAAAAGGGCCAGAACCCGCACTGTTTTTGTTTAGCCATGCGTTGCCCATGTCGCCATCTTTCTGATGTTTTTTCACCGTTTTACTGTCTACGATAGACGCGACAGTCGCCGTTAACGTGTTTAAGGCAAAATCAGGGGAAATGCCTTCTTTGTAACGGATTTTGACAGTGTCATCGTCTACTTTCACCACTTGAGATTCGATGTTGTCTGCGTTCCAACCGAGTTGTTTCACAACAGCAGACGGGGTTTTGTTGAGCTTCATGACTCTCACAAACGAGTACACGACATCGTCGGCTGTCACGTCATTACCCGAGGCAAACTTAGCCTTTTTATCCAGTTCAAAAGTGATGGTGCGATTGCTGCTGTCCGCTTGCCACGAACTGGCTAACCCGCCGACCAACGTGTCCGTTGCTCCTGCATGGTATTCCACCAGTTGGTCGTACAAACTGTTACTCAATTCTCCGCCAGTAAACTCGTAAATTTGTGCCGGATCGAGTGTAGCGAGATCATCAATGTTTTTTGCCACAACCAGAGTGGACGGTGGCGTGGCTGCAAACGTTGATGTGCATAACAGCATGCTGGTGGTAACGGCTAGCTTGCGCCAGATAAGGTGTTGATTTAAGTACTTCACGTAATGTCTCCTGTTACTTTTCAAGTGCACGCCGAAAAGCCATTAAGTCAGGTGCTACTTGCTGCGCAACTTCCATTGCATTGGGTAAATCAATACTAAAGTAGGCCCCCTCTTCATCGAGGAGGTTGATGGTGCCAATCACTTCATCCTGAAACATCACAGGAAGATTGATGGCAGAACCTAATTCAAGCCGTTCAAACAAATCGCTGTCTTTTAAATGCTTATCCAATAACGCTCGCTCGTTACACACAAAAGGAGTTGCCTCTACCACAACGTGTTGATGCCAATCGTCAAACTCTAGCGGTTTCACTCCACTCACAGGGTAATGTTCAGTATCACTGGTGTAGCATCGACAGGCTTGGCTATTGGTTAAGCACATAATGGTCATCAACTTAAAACCCACCGCGCGTTTGAGTTGCTGCTGGGTGCTTTCAAAGCTCAAATAAGCCTCGGTCATGTTATTCCTCCTTATGGTGGGCAAAGATGTCGAGGTCGCCAAACCACATCACGCGGCATGGCGTGGTATGCGTATTGCGCCATTGATGAGGAATGGCCGCGCTGTAATGAGCACTATCACCACTGGTGAGCACTTGAGTTTTATTGTTTAGGGTTAATGTCAACTGCCCATCCAACACCACGCACAACTCTTCACCCTCATGAACCATTGCTTCAGTTTGAAACCCCGGCTCCAAAAGGACTTCAGCCCCATTGATTCGCTTACCTGGAAAATCACTCGAAAGCTGCTGATAGTGTGCTTTGCCATCCGGTAGAGAAAAACCTGCACGATCCGCCGCTAAAATCACCGAACCCGCATTGCTAGGCACCGAAACAAAGCTTTCCATATCAGACTGCAATACGTTCGCAATGATCGCGAGCGACGAGAGGGAGGGTGAAACATCGTTACGCTCAACACGCGACAAAAAACCAATAGAAAACCGAGATTCATCGGCGACTTGCTGCAACGTTTTTCCTAATTCTTTTCGCTTTCTACGAATCCTTGCACCAAGAGAATAAGCATCCATACCTGTTACACCCCAGCATGTTTCCATTATGTTAAATGTGTAAAAATTTTACTATACGTAAAAATATGTTTAGTTCAAGATGTGACCAACCGATCAAATAACAACCAGATCACATTATTGATAAAAACACCAAAACAGAAAAATTATGAATAATGATGCACTAAAATAGCGTAAGTTTTCGAAAAGAAGGTGGTTTTACGTTTTTTTATAGAAAAAGGTAATACGCTCGCTCACGAACTATAAAAACGTTATACCGAAGTGAAAGATAAGATAGGACAACTTATTGAAAGGTGAAGAGGTGATGAGGTGAATTTACATTGTAAACTTGCCAGATAACTAAAATTTTATCTGGCAGTTCATCCGTTGAAATTACAATAAGCGATACTGTTTGGCTTTGTTTCTTAAGAAACTCAGCCCATCCGTCATCACTTCTTCTGGGCTCTCTGCGACTGGTCGCCAAACCGACAAAGCAGACGCGATTTGCGGTGGAAGGTTAATGAAACTTTCCATAGTCATTCCTCCCTTAAAACCCACCGCCGCTAACGCTGCAAACACTTCATCCCAATCACACGTACCGGACCCCGGCACGCCGCGATCACTTTCGGAAAGGTGGATGTATTTTAAGTGTTCTCGACAATCCAGAATGCCGTTTGCAGCCCCCTTCTCTTCAATGTTCATATGGTACGTGTCCAAATGAATAAAGATGTTGTCAGAGCCAATTCTTTCTAGCAGTTCCACGGCTTGCCACGCAGTATTGAATAAGTGATTTTCGTACCGGTTGATCACTTCAATGCCCAATTCAATGCCCTGTTTTTTCGCATAGTCCGCCGTTTGTCTCATGGTTATAGCAACGTTATCCAGCTCCTTTTGTGTGGGCGGTTTTCCCGTTCTTTCACCAATACCGCCATACGTCACCCCTGTAAGGGATTGTCCGCCCAATGCCACCGTTTTATCAATGGCAAGCTTAAGAAAATCGAACGCTTTATCAGGTACTTGAGAAGGTAAACAATGCAAAGGTACGCCCAAAGAGCACACGGCATTTAACTCCGCTTTTTCCAATAGGGCTCGGGTATGAGGAGCGTCCACACCAGGGGGATCCAACATGGTGATTTCTAAAAAGTCGATACCTTGATATTGGCTGGCTTCGGAAATCGCACGTTCTGCTCCTTCACGGGTCCACTCCAATGCCCACATACTTGTATGTACACCAAATCCTTTCATTTTGTTTCTCCTATTAAACTTTCTTTCTGTAGAACCGTATCCAGCCCCATCGGATAACCATGACGGCAATCAAAAATAGCCCCCACGCCGCGGTAGCAAAATGTTGATTAATTCCAATTAAATTCAAACCCGAGGAAAGCGCTTGCAATATCACGAGTGCCAAAAGAACAGACACCACTTTTCCGAACCCACCAAATGGATCGACGCCGCCGAGAAAACACGCCAACACGGTGATCAATAAATAAGACTCTCCATGCCCCACACGCACCGAGTTAAAGCGCAGCATCATGACAATGCCCGCTACAGCGCAAAGTACGCCAGACAAGGTATACACCAACGTAAGAGCGCGTTTTGTGTGGATTCCGGAGTAACGCACCGCTTCGATATTTGACCCCATTAGATAGGTGATGAGGCCAAGCCGACTTTTGGCGAGGAAGACGTAACAGACCAAAAATACCGAAAGCATGATCAAGAGAGGAATGGGTATCCCCAAAACGCTGCCATGACCTAAAGGTTGAATAAAATCGGGGAACCCTGAGATGTCTTTCCCACGAGTAAGAAACTCGCCTAACCCACGTAAAAAAATCATCATGGCCAGCGAAACCAAAATCGGATGCGCATTGGTGTAGGCAATCACAGCGCCCATCATGTAACCAGAGAGTGCCCCAACCAATAAGGCAACCAAGCATCCGCCAATAAATGCCGCAACAGACGCATCCGTTCCACCGAACTGTGTCAAAATCCACGCCAGCGTCAGCCCACAGAAATTGGCGCTGAAGGTGATGGCGAGATTCAAACCACCCGTTAAAATCGGCAGCAGCATAGCCAGAGTTAAAATACCCAGCTCCGGTAATTGAAACGCCATGGATTCAAAATTAGCCACCGACAAAAAACGCGGAGAGGCCAAACTGAAACCTATAAATACCGCCGCCAGTAAGAGGCTTAAGCCGATATTCTCGATCCCTACGGTTTTAACAAAGTGAGGCCAAACGGAATCGTCTTTTTTCGTCGAAGATAGCTCAGACGCAGAGTGCTTGGGCGAAGATTGGCTATCCGAATGACGAACAGATTGATCACTCATGTGCTTCTCCTTTTGCCATCGCTCTTTTAAACCGCCCCGAAGGCAAAGACACGGTAGACCAATCCATATTTGAAACGGATATTGCCACCAATATCACCACGCCAACGACCATCTTGAAGGCGTAAGGCGATACCCCTAATAGGTTAAGACCGTTTTGCGTGACCGCCACCAGCATCACACCCAAAATACAACCGAGAACGGTTCCCCGCCCCCCGCCAAGCCTTGCTCCGCCAAGTACGACTGCCGCCAGCACATCCAGCTCGCGGCCATACATCGCATTAGGGACAACCTCTTGAGCGTAGTTGACCTGCATAAGCCCTGCGATTCCCGCCATCATCCCCATCCAGCCAAACGCAATGTACTGCATGGCGCCAATATTGATGCCAATTCTCCGAGCTCCTTCTGGATTGTTTCCAAAGGCATAGAGCTGACGCCCTATATTGGTGTGGCGAATGAGCACCCATGTCGCGACCACACACACCGCCATAACAACGACGGGAAGCGTCAATTCCGCCCACGATCCGTTTGCCATCTCGCGTTCAAAAATGATCACTCGATCCGTCCACCAATCTGGAAGGTTGTAAATGGAAACCCCGCGGGTGAAGAACATCAGCAAGCCAAAGAAAGCATTAAATGTGGCGATGGTGACCACTATAGAAATGATCCTAAAATGATGGATAAGCGCGGCGTTGATCGCGCCGAGTGCAATGCCAACTACCGCCGACAAACCAACGCCTAACGCCCAACTGCCGCCTCCTAAATCAATAATGGTGGTGGCCACGATGTATTGAACAACCGAAGCGCCCACGGCAAATGAAATATCAATGCCTCCTGCAATCAAAACCACCAGCAACCCGACAGCAAATATCAAATTGATGGAGCTCGCATTCAGCAAATCAAACAGGTTCGTTAAGGTAAAAAATTGCTCGGTAGACAACGACAAGCCAACACACGCCAGCAGCAACACTGCGCCGAGCCAGACTTCTGTTGCTTGATGTCGATACAAGGCTTTCCACCACGGCAGTGGCAATGATTTATTTGAATCAGACATACACGACCTCTTCCAACGATTTCAGCTCTAACTGACGCGGATCGTACTCGCCCACAATGTGCCCATCCGCCATATGAAGGACACGATCAGCATTGAAGTACACTTCTTGAATTTCATCGGAGATCAGTAATATTGCTAGCCCTTGCTTCGCTAGGCTCCTCACAATCTCAAAAATGCCCGCACGTGCGCCGACATCCACCCCAACGGTCGGGGAATCTAAAATCAGTAATTTAGGCTGAGTGGCTAACCATTTTGCAATGGCAATACGCTGCTGATTTCCACCAGATAAAGTGGCGATGGCGTCGTCTTGCAAGCCAATTTTTACGGCTAATTCTTGAATCCAATGTGTGACCAGTGCGTTTTTCTTGTCTGAGGAAATGAGTTTTGAACCGGAAAGTAAGCGGTCTAAAACAGGCAATGCGATGTTGTCTGCGATGGATTGCTCTTGAATCAAACCAAGTGAAAGACGGTCCTCAGAAAGATACGCAATGCCGAAGTCAATCGCGTCTCGATTCGATTGAAAGCGCGTGACTTTCCCATGCATATGAATGGACCCAGATTGGGGAGAAGACATACCAAAAAGGGTTTTCCCAAGCTCTGTTCTTCCTGCACCGATTAGACCAATGAGCCCAACCACCTCGCCTTCTTTGACGGTTAAAGAAACATCGTAAAACTCATTGTGACGCGTCAAATTGTGGGTTTGAAGCACAGTGGGGAAATCTTGAGTATCGGTTGCCGCGACTTCGGAATTCAAGAGCTTCCCCGTCATCAGCTCCGTCAAGCGAGACTGCGTCATGTCTTCTGTGTTGAATACTCCAACAAGCCGACCATCACGCAGCACAGTAACTCGGCTGGAGATTTCCAGAACTTCGACCAAGCGGTGGCTCACAAACACTACGGCGACACCTCTATCGGAGAGCTTACGGACGACATCTAACAAATAGTCTGTCTCTGCTTGCGTAAGCGATGCTGTAGGCTCGTCCATGAACACCACTTTCGCATCCGAGACCAGAGCACGAGCAATCGCGACAATTTGCCTCTCGGCAATGGGTAAGGATTTCACCGTTCGATTCAGATCCATGTCCACACCAAGTTTTTTCAGCGCCCGCGTTGCCATATCGGACATCTTGGCGTGATTCACCCAGCGCGGCGCCATGCCTAGGCTGCTTTCCATTGCAATGTTCTCTGCCACGGTCAGTTCTGGAAACAGTGCCAGATCTTGCCAAATAACCGCTACACCTAACGAACGTGCCAACTGCGGTGTCACCTTATTGACCTTTTGACCCGCCAGTTCCATTTCCGCACCTTGCGCAGGCTGATAAACACCGGTAATCACTTTAATGATGGTGCTTTTTCCGCACCCATTTTCTCCCGCAAGGCAATGTACCTCGCCAGCCCCTACCTCAAACTCGACATCATCCAAAGCCTGCACACCACCGAATCGAATCGAAACGTGCCGAAACTTCAGAATCGACTTTTGGTTCTGATTTACACTAGAACTATCCACCCAACAACTCCTGTAACTGGTTTACTAAAGCGGGTCAAGTTAGCTGACCCGCGATTGTGTTACTGACACTGAGTTACAGCCCCATAGCGGCAAGATCGTCTACCGTGTTTTTGTTGAGTTCGACCAGTTGATCGACAATTAAGTTGGTTGAGCCCGGCTCAGGGTTAACCACACCAAGACCCGGAATGCTGGTGCCTGCCTGAATCGTCTCTCCTTTGATGAGTTTGTCAGCCATAGTCACAAACACCTTGCCCGCTTCCATGGGGTTCCACATAAAGCCACCAGTTAGCACACCGTTGTGAACGAGCTTGCGCCCTTGCCCCGGAGAAAAGGGACCAAGTACCAGTACTTCACCCGTTTTTCTGCGCTCTTGCACTGCGCGAGCTGCACCAATTGGGCCTTGGCTTCCAAATGCGAGGAAACCTCTCAAACCGGGGTTTGCCGACATCAAATCCAAAGCCGTTGTGCGGCTATCATCCACACTTTCAGCCACGCCATAGCGATCGCCTGTTAAGGTCATATCGGGATGGTTTGCTTTGATGTATTCAATCGCGGCATCTGCCCAAGCGTTATGAAGTGGCACCGTTAGAGAACCGACAAATACAGCGTATTGCCCTTTGCCCCCAAGCTTTTCAGCCAGTAGTTTCCCGTAGGCATCACCAAAGCCCTTTACAGACGCCAATTCGAAATTCCAATCCACATTTTTTTGAGCAGGCGATTCGTGGGTAATGACTTTGATTCCTTGCTGACGCGCTTTTGCCAACACAGGCTCTAGCACTTCGGCATCATTAGGAACCACGCCAATCGCATCGACCCCTTGGGCAATCAAATCTTCAATCGCACGTACCTGAAGCGCAGGGTCGGCGCTGGTTGGCCCTATCATAAAGGCATCCATTCCCAGAGCTTTCCCCTGCTGTTTAATGCCTTCTTCCATTGCGTTAAACCAAGGGATCCCCCCTATTTTCACCACTACTCCCATGGTCGGTTTGTCGGCAGAAAAGACAGGCAACGAAGCCATTAATGCGAGAGAACCTATTGAGATCAATTTCAGCAAACGTTTCATAGCGTTAAAATCCTTCTTCTTCATCACACTCAATTCAGAGCGCGGCTGAATAACGTAGAGCGAATCGAACAATGGCAATTGGCTCTGCAAAGTAAGATGCTTTCAACCTTAAAAGCACCATCGATTGTGCAAAAAAAGGAAAACATAAATAAAAGGCAAACGAGCGAGCTTGTCGCACATGTTTTTTGCCGAATGACTCATATTTAGCACAATCGATAGTGCAAATAGTAAGGTATACTTTGAGAAAGTGGTTGCCTCACTATTGATACGACAGTAAAAAATAAAGCATTGATTTGGTAACTTATTAAAAAATATATGGTTATTTTTTAAACGTTTTTTTAAATGAAACGTCGATAAGCAAGAAAGGAAGCGCGATGAGCAAGTCAGAAAAGAAAACCACCATTTATGACATTGCCAAAGAACTGGAGATTTCAGCCTCCACCGTTAGCTCTGCACTCAATGGGACATGGAAAGCAAGGCGGATATCAGAAAAGAAAGCCATGCATATCCAACAATTCGCCAGAGAAAAAGGCTACTCCATTAACATGCAGGCTCGCGGGTTACGAGCGGCTAAATCTGGCATGATTGGCTTGTTAATTCCTCAGCACGATAGCCGATTTTTCGCCTCATTAGCACAGGAATTCGATCACAGCGCTAAGCGCCGAGGCTTATGCCCCATCGTTATCGCAACAGAGCGTGAGTCATCCGATGAACGGCAAACCGCAGAAACGTTGATTTCCTTTTCGGTCGATGCCTTGTTTATTGCAGGCGCAACCGATCCAGATGCCATCAGCGATGTGTGCACACAAGCTGGTGTACCGCACATCAACCTCGATTTACCCGGAAAAAAAGCGCCTTCGATTGTGACTGATAACTTCTCGGGCGCGACCGATTTAGTGGTCGCCATTCGCGATCGAATTAAAAGTGATTCAGCACAAAGCCTTGTTTTTATAGGCGGTAATTTGGAAGACTACGCCACTAAAGAGCGCATCAGGGGGTTTAAACAAGCAACCTCGGATCTTCCTAATGATCTTTGCAGTATCTACGCTGAAGGCTACCAACCCAAAGATGTACATGAAACCGCGAAGCGCATATTTTCCCCTTCTCATCCCGCCCCTGCTGGCGTGTTCGTCAATTCAATCACTGCTTTTGAAGGGATAATTCAATTCATGCAAGAAAACCAACGCCATCCACTCCGCCGCTCCATAATTGGCTGTTTCGATTACCACCCCTTTCTTGCCTACGTGCCCTACAACGCATTTATGGTGAGGCAGAACGTAAAAGAAATGATCCATTTAGCATTCGAACTGTGGGAACGTGGCGATACAGGCAATCACATTGTAAAGGTCAAACCCGAGTTGGTTATCAATGGAGCATAGCCCTTTAGCCCTTATAGATCTGGAGCTATGGGGCTTTGGGCTTTGGGCTTTGGAAAATAACTCAGTGGAAAAACGCGTCTGCTGCCAGAGAGCATTGTGAAAATGTAATAAAATGGGCACTGATCAGAACTCGCCTCACCATGACTTGCGATTCATCACTGACATACACATAATCGAACTCATTCATTTATTTCATTTTTGTTTCTAAGCCCTTTGGGTCAGTTGACCTAGGCAGGACAGGTTATCGCTTCATGAATATCATTTTGAATACCGACTCGTACAAAGCCTCTCATTACCTCCAATATCCGCCAAAGACAGAATTCGTCTCAAGCTACATTGAGTCCCGCGGTGGTGAATACCCGCAAGGAGTGTATTTCGGCTTGCAAATGTTTCTTGACCAATATTTGTCACACCCCATTTCTCAAGAAGACATTGATGAAGCGAAAGCGGTTTTAACAGCGCACGGTGAACCCTTCAATGAAGAGGGATGGCAATATATTTTAGAGACGCATAAAGGCTACTTACCGATTGAAATCCAAGCACTCCCAGAGGGCAGTGTTGTGCCTGCGCGTACACCTTTGGTGCAAATTCAAAATACGGATCCAAAATGCGCGTGGCTAACCAGCTACCTTGAAACATCCTTATTGAGAGCGGTTTGGTACCCAACCACTGTCGCCAGTAAATCTTTCGCGATTAAATTGATTATTCAACGTTATCTGAAAGAAACTGCCGACAACCTAGACGGGTTACCTTTCAAACTTCACGATTTTGGTGCTCGTGGCGCAGCAAGTAATGAAGCGGCATCCATAGGTGGTTTGGCCCATCTATTGAACTTTATGGGTACGGACACCGTTTCTGCATTGGTTTATGCCAAACGCTACTACAACGAAGACATTGCTGGGTACTCCATCCCCGCAGCCGAACACAGCACTATAACGGCGTGGGGGCAGAAAAACGAATCTTTGGCCTACCAAAATATGCTAGACCAATTCTCAAAACCCGGAAGCTTAGTGGCGGTTGTGAGCGACAGTTATGACCTGTTCCACGCCATCGATAATATTTGGGGGGACGAGTTAAAAGCGAAAGTCGAAAACAGTGGTGGAACCTTGGTTGTTCGTCCTGATTCGGGCAACCCAGTCGAGATTGTGGCGCAAACCATCGAGCGCTTAATGGCTAAATTTGGGGAATACAGAAACAAAAAAGGATTCCGTATGTTGCCAGATTGCGTTCGGGTCATTCAAGGCGATGGGATCTCTCAAACCACCATCGAACATATTCTCTCCGAACTTAAATCCAAAGAAATCAGTGCCGATAACTTGGCGTTTGGCATGGGTGCTGAACTGCTGCAAAAGGTAAACCGAGACACCATGAAGTTTGCCATGAAAGCGTCTGCCATTTGCATTGATGGGAAGTGGCACGACGTATTCAAAGATCCGGC
The DNA here is from genome assembly GCF_002835515.1 of Vibrio sp. vnigr-6D03. NCBI lineage: Bacteria > Pseudomonadati > Pseudomonadota > Gammaproteobacteria > Vibrionales > Vibrionaceae > Vibrio > Vibrio sp. vnigr-6D03. The sequence goes on along the minus strand of NZ_PIZL01000012.1, from coordinate 510,961 downwards.
GACCGATCCTAATAAAGCCTCTCGAAAAGGTCGCTTAGCCGTTATCGAAGCATCCAATTGGGAAACAGTCCGTGAAGACGAGTTAAACGGGCGTGAAAACGCGCTTCAAGTGGTATTCAAAGACGGGCAGGTACTTAAACGTCATACGCTGCAAGACATTCGCGAACGTATCCAATCATGCAAGTAATTTTTAGTGCAGTGATTATTAGGGTCTGTTGATCTTTCTCGGTTAAATTTTGTTCGAGTTCTATGCCTTTTAATCGCGGCGCAAGGTGTGTAGCCTAGTCATTCTAAGCAAATACCTGCAACAATGAGTAAAAGGCAAAGAAATGAACCCTTCAGGCAGCAAATTCCGTAGCGATTTCCTTCCGCCCCCACCATCTGCATCTTAGACCAGCAAAGTTTTTCTTTTTAGAAACATGACATTTCCTTTTTGCTTATCGAATAACCCCCTCTTAGATAATTAAAAAGCGTTCCTCTGTTATTGACTCAATAACACATTAATAAATAGAGACTTTACTGAAGGATTAGTTCTCCGTGACCAGACAAAATATGGGGACATAAAACAGATATTGTGCTAAGAGTACCAAAGATTAGAAATCGAAAGGAAACAATGGCTTTAAATAGAGTAAGCTATCAAAATTAAGGAAGATGAAAATCATTTTTCATCTCGGGTGATACAAGGCAGCATAGAGTTTCCGTTTCAATAAGCATACCTTGCAACACTTTCTAAGTTTGCTCCGCCGAATCTCATAAATTCAACAAAACTCATAACAAAACATCAATACTACGCTCGATTACATAAGCAATCATTGACTCCCGTCTAGCTGGCTAAACTCTCATCTAGCTTCACTTTGCTTTCCGTTTCAACCATCTCCTTTAACTTTTTCCATTCGTTGTATATAAAATAGATGGCAATAACAGAAAGGAATATATTGGAAATAGGGACAGCAAGCCAAATACCTTCTTTACCAAAGATGGGAGGAAGTACGAAAATGAAAGGAATTTGTATCACCATATTTAAGGTTGCTATTAACGACGCTCTGTTTCCATTACCTAAACTTTGAAAAAAGACACCAGCGGCAAATATCAACCCATCCAGACAAAGTGCAAATAGGTGCAACTTGAGCCCCAAGTTTGCAGCTTCATTGAGTGCGGAATCAGTACTGTTGAAGAAGTTAACAACTGGGTCTGTCCAAATATAGATAAAAGCAGTAACAATCAGACCAGAACCAATAGAAAACGAGAACATATATTTTACAACAGATTTGACATTCTCTATTTTTTTCCTGCCGAACTCATAGCTGATAAGTGGTTGTGCTCCCGAGACTATCCCTTCTGCAAACAAAAAATACAATGAGGTTACATAGCCCACAATGGCATATGCACCTACATACACAGGACTGGTGTAGTGCAAGAACAAGTAATTGTGAACTGCGACCACAAAGCTAATATAGGCATACATAATCACGCTAGAAAATCCAATGGAGCATATTTCCTTTGCTAATTCGAATTTTACCTTTAGGTGCTTCGCTACAACTCTAAATTCTCGGCTTCCCGCAAAGAAGTGGGCTAATGAAATGATCACCACGACGGATTGGGAAATTACCGTTGCGAGTGCAGCACCTGTCATCGCCATGTTCAAGTGAACAACTAAAAACCAATCCAACAATACATTCAATAGAGCGCCTATGCCTATAATAAAAGTGGCTTTTACAGGGCTGTTGTCGTTTCGTACTAAAAATGGCAGTGCGACTCCCCCCATACAAATTGGTGCGGCGAGATAGATGACCAATAAGTATTCTTTAGACAGACTTAGGGTTGTGCCTTCCGCCCCTTGAATTATCAGTAAGCCATTTCCTAATAAAAAGCTTGCCAGTCCAACAACTAATCCCAACCATAAAATGATGGATATAGAGTTTCCAATTTGCAGATAGGCTAGAGAGGTATTTCCTTCACCCTTCGACATCGAGCTAAGTGCCCCACCGCCAATACCTATCATCATACCCAAACCGTATATGATACCAATTATAGGCCAAGACAAATTGATTGCTGCTAGCCCTTCAGCACCAACATATTGCCCAATAAAATACCCATCAATAACTTGATAGAGTCCACTAACGATCATCGCCACAACCGATGGAATGACATACCCCATAAATTTCTTTCTTATAATAGACTTACTACTCATTGAATTTTTCCTTACACCTAGCCAAGTGACCGTCTCTAAATACTATTTTTATGTGAACGGCATGCCGCTGCTTCTGCCAGCTTTTCCAATGCCGCTTCTGTGTCTTTCCAACCAATACAGGGGTCTGTAATAGACTGCCCGTACGTTAACGTTTTACAATCATTAATCTGTTGAGAGCCTTCTACTAAGAAACTTTCAAGCATTACTCCAGCTAAGTATCGGCAACCATTTGTGAGCTGTCTGCACATTTCTTCTAACACGACCAATTGATTGACATGTTTTTTTTGGCTGTTCCCATGACTGCAGTCAACAATGAGGTTCGATGTTATCCCCGCTTCTCGCAACGCTATGCGGGCCTTTTGCAGAGAAAATTCATCGTAGTTTGGCTTCTTCCCTCCACGTAAAATAAGGTGACCACAGCTGTTTCCTATCGAAGTTGTCTCAGAAAGCCGACTGTCTCTGTCTAAAGACATATACCGGTGCTTCGCTGCGGCACTTACAATTGCATCAGTAGCAATGTCAACATTCCCATCTGTACCATTCTTGAAGCCAATAGGAAAAGGAAACCCTGAGGCCATTTGTCGATGAAGTTGGCACTCCGTGGTTCTTGCTCCGATTGCGCCCCATGACACTAAGTCTTGCAAATAATTTGCGTGTAAAGGTTCTAAAAATTCCGTTGCTGCACTTAAACCAAGTTCATTGATGGACTTGAGAATTTTTCTCGATAGCTTTAAACCATCATTAAAAGCAAGCGTACCATTTAGATAAGGATCGTATATCAACCCCTTCCAGCCATTCCGGGTTCTAGGTTTCTCAAAATAAGAGCGCATAACAATCTCTAAGTGAGATTTATACATTTTATTGAGTTCGGCTAGTTTCTCAGCATACTCTATTGCTGAGTTCTCATCATGAATAGAACAAGGACCAACTATCACGAGTAATCGATCACACTTGCCCTCAATGATTTTCGCTATTCTTTCTCTACTTTTTGCAACGCTTTGAGCTATGCCACGAGTTATTGGATGCTTATTGTCCAAATCGTTGGGAGTATAAACATAACTGCTTTCTTGTATATTTAAGCTGGTTAAAACTTCCATATATATATCCTTTATTTATATTAAAATTTAATTTTTTTACATATAAACAAGAGCTAAATCACTTTTTCTAATTATTCTCTCTCATACTTCTAGAACAGGCTCTTGAAAACATTTTTCCAAATATGAATTTAAATATTTTTCGAACAGCTCTTTTTGCTTATCAATGATCAAATTCATTGATTTTTTACAAATGTTAGGATTGCAAAAAACAGCCCGATAAACGGAATAGCATTCTGAGTTTCGACCTTTCAACTCAGTTAATGATACAAAACCATCACCATCTCGAAATATCTCTTTCTGTACTTTAGTGTTTAACAAGTTTTCAACTTCTCTTCTCTTTTCCTCATTCCAATGAGGTGCTCTTTGTATTCTTATTCGGTACGTCACGATATTTGTTTTGGGTTTCTCAAATAATTCAATTCCCTTTTCTTGTTCTATCAAACTGGCAAATTCTCTTGCTTTTTCTATATTGCTATTCACTACAGCTTCTATCCCATCTCTACCCCAAATAGAAAACAGTGCATGAAGCAGCATAGAGTATGCCGGACGTGTACCTTCTAGGGTGTACCTTCCTAAGTCATAACTCTCTTTCTTGCATTGATATGCCGTATTATTTTCAGAGTGGAGAGCAAAATCTGGCTGCCTGAACAAGCAGAAGCTAATTCCAACAGGTAGGTAGAATTGCTTGTGACCACAAACTGTGATGGAATCTGCAAGTTCAATTCCCGAGAATACGTGCTTGTGCTTGCGAGAAAAGAACATCGGTCCACCCCACGCTGCGTCAACATGGAAATGTGCGTTGTTGCGTCGAGCAACATCGGAAAGACGTACTAATGGATCCACACTTCCCGTCTCGGTTGAACCTGCAATTCCAACCAAAGACAATACTTTGATGCCCATTAGTCTTAGTGAAGATAAAACACGTTCAAGCTCATCTATATCGATGCTTCCATCAGGTAATGTTCTTACGCGAACCACTGAATTTTTGCCTAACCCTATGAGTTTCGCAGCTTTATCAATGGAATAGTGCATCCGTTCTGAACCGACAATAACTACACCTTCTGTTTTATAGTGTTTTAATGCATTGTGAAGCCCTTCTTGAGCAATACCTTCGAAAGAATTGCTTTTCGAGAACATCTTATTTAAAGCAAATGACATGGCTGTAATATTGGCTAACGTTCCCCCACTTGTGCCGACTCCCAAACAAACATTAGGGTTCTGCATTTTTTCCTTATAGAAAGAATGGCTTTTATCAAAATAAGCGTGATGCAGTGTTCCAATTACCTGACGCTCGATCAACGTTAAAATATTGGATGTCTCAACTTTGACAACGTTTTGGTTCATCTCGGTTATGGTGTTCATTAATTGCTTAATAAATTTTGGGATAGGTCCAGTCATGTGCCCCATGTAACCTTTTGAATCTAGGTTAATTGAATTGGGAATAATGGTATTCCTGAGCATTTCGTCATAGCTAGACACATCATCAACTGCTTTCTTTTGAATCAAACTGTAAATGTAATCATTCACTTTATTGCCTATTTCAAAACCACCTGAAAATGCTTCGCTTTTTCTATCCTCGAAGTTTTCTTGGTCTAATTCAAGCGCACAATCAAACAAGGTGTTACTTTCTAATTTTTCACTTTTCATTTTTCATTTTCCAAAATTATTAATAGGCTAATGGGAATTATTATCTCGATACCATGTAGATTTCTTAACACGCCCAAATCTCATGTCTGTAAATTTAATTTCTTCTAACGTAATTTCCCATATATCATGTGCTCTACTCTTAAATAGTGGATATTTATCAAGATATAAAGACTTTGCCTTTTCCAGTTGCGAACCCGATAAATTTTCAATTTGTCCTTTGTATTGAACCCCTTGCTTTAAGAACAAAAATGGCGATTTAGAGTACATAGTCCCTGAAACAACATAGTTTTCTTTCATTATTTTGGCGTGCCGAGTTTCTTTATGAGTTGATATGATTAATGCCATTTTTTCTTCGTCAAATTTAAATATACAATTCGCTGACCACAAGTCATCATCACTTGAAGAACATATACTTAATATATTATTCCTATGAAGAAATTTTTTCATGGTTTTATTTTTGCAAGTTAATTTATTTTCCATATGTCCACCATATAGGCAATTAAAACAAACACAACGTTATTTATTTATCTTCACTGCCAAATCAATAATATTTTCAGAGTTTTTAATCTGATTAGCTGTTACTTTTACATTCAGTTCAGAACTTATTTTTTGGGCAGCAATAAAGAATGATATAGAGTTCACACCTAATTCTGAGAATGTTTTTTCAGAAGGGAACCGAGGTATATTAGTAACTGAACCAAATATATCGCATATTCTACTAACTAAACTTCCTGGAAGTTCTATCTCTAGATCACTTAAAAAATCTTTATTACTTTTTAATATATTGTTCGGGTTAGGCTTTGGTAAAGACTTGCGATCGACTTTCCCATTCGCCGTTATCGGAAACTCATCAAGAACAATATAGTGCTCCGGTATCATGTATTGCGGCAGTTTTGACGACAATTGCTCGTCCATATCACGCTTTTCGATCGGGCTGTTTGTTGTTAGGTAAGCCGTCAACGCTTGAGCATCCCGAACTTCTGACTCAGCTAGGGTGACCACTGAAAAGTCAATCGCATCAACTTCCTCAATCACAGATTCGATTTCTTTAGGTGCCACCCTGTTTCCTCGAACTTTTATTTCTGAATTACTTCGACCTACCCATTCGTAAAGCCCCGAAGGTAACTTTCTAACCTTGTCACCGGTTTTGTACATGACTTCACGAGTCTCAGGGTGATGAATAAAAGACGCCTTATCACCACTGCAATACCCTAAACATACCCCATGCCCACCGATGTAAAGCTCGCCATCCTCGGAATAATTACCACCTGTATCAATTACATAGAAGTTGACATTCTCCAAGGGCTCTCCGATAGGGATCACCGTATCTTTCTGGTCAATCTTATAGCAAGAGGCGTAGATGGTGGCTTCTGTTGGTCCATACAAGTTCCATATAGACTTCGCGCCCTTCATCGCTTTGACTAGAGAAGGACGAATAGCCTCAGCACCGGAAAATACATTCAAGTTTTCGTGAGGCTTCCAGCCCGTTGCTAGCAATATTTGAAGATAGCTCGGTGTTGCGTGAATGAATGTCACTTCTTCCAATAACTCGGAGACAGCCATAGGGTCGGATGCTTGATCTGATGTGGCTATAAGTGTTGTTCCACCAAGATAAAGAGGTAAAAGAAGCTCAAATATTGACACGTCAAAGCATACCGTTGAGTGTGCAAGCGACGTGTCTTTTTCGGTTAAGGTGAGACGCTCCGACATTGAAGCCATAAAATTCAGAAGCGAACGATGAGAGATTTTGACCCCTTTTGGTGTCCCCGTTGAGCCACTGGTATACAAGATGTACGCAAGTTCATGTGGTTCTGGAAATTGGATACGGCATTCCTGTTCCCAAGTATTTAAATCCACTTCATCGATTTCAATGACTTTGCAATTCAATTGCTTGGCGACATTCACTGTCGTCTTATCAGCAATAATCAGCAAGGGGTTCGCCATAGAAGTGTATTGTTGAATGCGTTCCAGAGGATGATCTGAGTCTAAAGGATAAAATGAAGCGCCAACTGACCAACAGCCCAACATAGCGGGAACAAGAACAGAGCCCCGCTCAAGCATAATCCCCACCGTTTGGCCATGTAAATTTCCTTGCTCAGACAACAAATTGTTTATGTAAGAGCATTGGCGATATAAAGATTGATAACTGGTCTTCTGACCATTACAAATAATTGCGTCACTGTCTTTATGTGTCACTATCTTATTCCACAATGCGGACATAAACGTTTTACTTTCAGGTTTTGAGGTGCACATATACCTCTCCTTAAGGTAGATAAACCTTTGAGTTATGTTTTAATAGCTAATTGTTAAATATTTATTTGTAAATAATACGTAATATTATTTTTATATTTAGTTACTTAATTTAAGGAATTAATATACTAAATAGAAATTCAATTTAATTATTTTCAACCCAACTTTGATCGAAATACTCTGTTGGCAAGAAAAAGTTAAGTTCCAAACTTCTCAGGAAAGGACCAATACACACGACATTATCTAACTTATCTTGTTTTTGCTGCTCTAATAGCTCATCTAAATACAATGTTTCAATCTCATTCTTTGTTATGGCACTCTTAACATCTTCTGCTTCACTTAGACGTTTAAGATCTTTAAAACAAGTATTCACCGGATAATCACAGCGGTTTAATTCCATACCCTCTAGTAAACTTGAGATCTTCAGGCTTGCCGCCCCCCTTAAAGGAGAATGATAGGCGGTATTACATAGCTCTTCAGGAAGGACATCTATATCTAACAAGCTCTCTTGAGCCGCTTTTTCTAGGTCTTTTCTTAGCCCCGAAAGCATGACCAAACGACCTATCCCGCCTTGTATCTGACCATAATCTACAGCGACGTTAATTCTCTCAAAGTCTGAAGCGGAATGTTCTACCTCATTAGGGATAAATACAAACCCAACACCTTCAGGCTCATCACGTCGATCATGCGGTTTTTCTTCTCCATTCAGAATAATCGATATTGCGTCCTTTAACGAGATAGCAGAACTAAAGCACAGGGCAACAAGCTCACCTAAACTCACACCACCAACACTTTCTGGGGCACCGTGAGTAGACTTTATATAGTCGGCAATCCCAAGCATTCCTGCCATTAGCCCTAGCGAGCTCAATTGGAAGTTCGAGACTGAACTCGGGGTTTCTTCTTTTTTCAGCAAAGCATTAACCGAAATGCCCGAATACTCTGCCACTTCATTAAAACGCTTCGCTACGCATAGATGTCGTTTCACAAGTACCTGCATGTCTTCCATGTTGTGCGAAACATCCGCAGGTCCAAACACAATTGAATATTTATTCATAAGCTTTTGAAATCCTCTCCAATACACCATTCTTTATGAATTCGATACCCCCTAGCTTTGGTAAGAAACTCAGCGAGATAACCGTCGTGGGGAACATGCTTTGACATCCAAGTCGTGGGTATTGGACCAACATACACATTGCCGATATCAGAAAGTTGGAGTACATCTTCAACTACAGACACGTCTGTTGAATACAGGCTGACCGCCAAAGACCCCTTAAGTTGGCTTGGTAAGTTATCTCTATCCAAGGGAAGGACTGACACACAAGGAAACGGTAATTCTCTGTGTCTAAGAGACTCACTATCGCCCAAACTGTAGTCGACATAAGGTTTAACAATAATGCCATCATCAGTATGCGTTGTATGAAAGCCAAAACTGCCGCTTGAGGAGCTGAGATTTAAGGTTTGTTTGAATGCTTCAATCTGACTGTCGGAAGCCTTAGGGTAGTGCTTTTCATACTCACTCCGTTTAAAGTAATCTGCCAACTTTGTTGCAAACTCTTCGACATCACCATCGACATACACCACACTTGTAGAGACACATGCAGCACCTCCAAGAGTCATAACACACTCTGCGGTATGTTTTATTGCACTCTGCTGATTGACTTCTGAAGTCACCACTACTTTGGAATGCCCCGGTCCTTGAACCAATATGTTAGGTTGATGAGCGTATTGCTCAACCGTTTTCTTTCCACCATAAACAATGCCCAAGTCGGTCGTTTCCAGAAGTGTGCTGACACCTTTATGATCGGTACAACAGAGAGAAACATAGTCAACTAGCCCCACCTGAGATAACGATTCCACTAGGCGTTGAGCAGTAAACGGCTCGCTGTTTGATGGCTTTATTATGACTCGGTAGCCCAGAGCAACCGCTTGAGGCCAAAGCGCATGAAGCCCAGGACCATTTCCTGCGGCCACTACCGATAAGACGTCTCCCCTACGTGAAACGATACCCGTACCTTCAAATGCATCCTTTCCTATCAGGTCTGTACATAAACCTCTGGGAAGAGAAAATTGAACTGTATCAGAAATGTGTTCCAGCGCATCGCCAATGTAATGAATGGAATGCTGAACGGTAGACTCTGGTAACCCGGTCGCACGATGCACTAAGTTCATATATTGCGAAGGGCTTAAGCCACATACTGTGCCATTCAAAAACACGTCCGATGCTTCGCAAATTGCAGCTTGTATCTCTGCAAGCTTGAGACGTTTTCGGCTTTTGGCTTGTGAAGATAGCTCGTGAACATAGATGGGGGGAGCTAGGCTAATTTCAGCAATGGGCGTTGAACTGAAGTCCAATATTTTAGAACGCTTGCGAGCTTCGTAGCCTTTTCCAAACCCACAACTGTGCACCTGGTGTAAAGCGCCATCCTCTTCATTCAAACTGACAGAGTCCATTAGTACACTCCCTCAATGACTTCAACACCACCTACTTCTTGCAAGGGTTCAACCATCGCAACCGCATCGCCAACCAGCCCGTCGTTACGAGGCAGACGAATCGCCGTGTCCCTTTCTAAAATGTTGGGTAAAAATGCATATCGGGTAAGATGGTGCATGAGGACACGACCTCTGCTACCGTATTCCACCGTATTTTCGGCTTTCTCTACATCTATCACCTCAAAGAGAACATTTGGGCTAAAGCTGTCAAAAATGGGGTTGTCTTGATACTCTTCTCCCATTCTCGCACGGGCTTCTCCCAAAATCATTGTACTGCCATAGCTCGCATTGAATTCAACATCTGGAAAAACGTGCTCCTTCAGGTAATCCAATGTATCTGGATCCATTTGAGTCCCCCCCCAGGTAATGACTTTCAAAGTCCGATTTAGCTTTTCAGTTAGAGGCTTATTCTTTGCAATATTTTCAAGGAGAGGAGGAGTAGCAATTAAATAGCCGATATCTTGGTTAGACAGAATATCCTCTATTTGTTTAATGATGTGTTGGCTGTATTGGTTGGCTACATCAAATTGCTTTTCGTGAAGGAGTTTTTTTACCCACCTAGGATCCATATCGACCGTAAAGTAATACCCACCATAAGCCTTGGCTCTTCTTTTATTTATTTCCCCTACGATATGAGGACCACTTGGGACAACAGCAAGCGTATTAAGTGGTTTTTCCTCCTGTGAGTGAGATACGTTCTCCACTCGCCATGTCACTAGATTATTCAACCATTCATCAAAAGCGACCACTTTTTTTGGCTTGCCCGTTGTCCCTCCACTTTCATAAATTCCCGCAATTTCAGCTGAAAGAAGCCCCCTGGGAATAAGAGATTCCGCATCTACATGCTTTAAGTCTTCCGAAACGTCAGGGAATAACCGTAAATCAGACAGGTTGTTTATGTCTTTTAATGGGTCAAAATTGAACTTCTTTCTCTTTTCAAGCCAGAAAGGGGATCCTGTCTCTGGTGAGAAATGAAACGCTATGACCTTTTTCAAATGTTGCTCAAATGATGGATTACTAATATTCATGATGTACCTCTGCGATAGCGTTATGGTTGCAACCAAATAACATTCCAGTGACCATTGTCTTTTTCACAACGAATTCTTCGGTGAAGCCGATCGGAGCTCGATGCCCAAAACTCAATTTCTGTAGGAATAAGAAGGTAAACAGAGAAATGTTCAGGGCAAGGCAAAACGCCTTGTTGCTCTAGCTCTTCCGCTTGCTTCAACATCTCGCTGGGTTTTATAAGTGGTTCACTTTGCTTTGAAATGGTTGACATAGGATGTAACCCTGCCGGTCTTGCATTCCAATACTTTTCTATTTCATCGCGATTTAATTCTTTCACTTCTCCGCAAACCGAGAGCTGCCTACCGAGCTCTTTCCAATAAAAATGACAAACTGCTTTCGATCCTGCTTCTGCGTCCTGAATTTTTCGGCTACAACTGTGGGTGGCAAAAGTAATACCATCAATTGAGAATCCGAGTGCTGCCATGACTCTAGATGTGAGTTGACCTTCTCCATTTTGGGTGGTTAATACCATCGAACTTGGCTCTCTCGCTTTTATTTCCTTTGCATATTTCAACCAACTCTGAGCCAAATTAATGGGATCAACCGAAGTATCTAAAAATTTGGGGAATGGCGTATCAGCTATTCCTGACATACTTTCCAATTTACTTGACATATTATTTCCTAACTAAAATACACACCTTGAGCAGAAATAATTGCATGCCCAGCTACTTGAAGAGTAAAGGAATTACTCCCATCAAATGCAGTGCCATACATAATTGACTCTCTACCCATTTCAATACCTTGAATAATTTTTATTTGATCCCCAAAGTTTATTTTTCCATGCCTCGCTAAATGCAATGCAAACGGTGCGGCGGCAGAGCCGGTTGCGGCATCTTCAACAACACCATAAGCGGGAGAAAACATCCTAAGCCGCCAGTAACCATCGGATTCACAAAAGCACAAAAGAGCCATATCTTTATGTTTGGCCAACTTATTTATGTCCGGTTTAATATTTGCTAAAGTTTTTTCGTCTTTAACGCCTACAAATACATGCCTCGGTCCAACATCATAAAGCTCAATAGGTAATGTACTACGGTCGAGACCAGCAGCTTCTAAGAGGTGTTCATATGAGTGATAAGAAGAAATAACAGGTTCAGGCATTTCCATATTTATAAACGCTGACTGAGTTTCTCCCTCGTGTTTTTGATCACTGATGTTAAAACGGAAATTGCCTTTTTTCGTTTCAAATACTATTGAGTTTTTTCCATCTCTTATTGATATTGCCAGTGCAGTACCAAGTAACGGATGACCAGCAAAAGGCAGTTCGTTTACCGGTGTAAACACGCGAATATTTACATCAGCGTTTCCATTCGTTCGACATACAAATGTACTCTCAGACAAATTCATTTGAGATGCCATTAATTGCATTTTTTCTGTCGGTATATCATCACTGTCGAAAAATATTGCAACAGGATTTCCAGATAATGGGCGTTCACAAAAAGAGTCCGCCACAACATAGCTATGCATAATAATTACCCTTAATTAATAGAGCGACTTATTCTGTCTTTATAACCTTGATATTAAATTTAGGCTTAGCCTTATGTCTGGGTCTCGGCCTATTATTGATTTAGGCTTATTTGGAGGAAGGCTAGATAAATCTGGCTTTTCTTTATCCCAAATTACAATAGCTCCCCAGTATCCATCGGATTTATTTTCAAACCATAACTTATCGACAAGATTTTCGACGCTACTCCATTGGGAGAGGCAATCTTTATCAATTATTCGATTTAGGACAGATATGCTTGGGTCTGAATCTTTTATTTCCCAGTAAATAATCTCTATATTCATATTTGTACTGCGGACGCAATAGATTCATAGATAATCCTTGAACCATCTAGTGTGAGTACAGATTCTGGGTGAAACTGCATCGAGGAAAACCTTTCTCCCCGAATACCAAAAACATGACCGCTGGATTGATCAAATGCCACATCAAAATTACGAGAAAGGCTTTCTGCACTTTTATCATAAACAGCAGTAAAAGTATTATAAAAACCAACCGTTTCCTGGGTTCCAAAAAATCGTATTTCTTTTTGCAGCCCTTGATTTGGTATTTCTAGTGATTCTATTTCAAGCCCTAGTACTTGGCATAATAACTGATGACCAAAACAAATTGCGATAATAGGCTGATTCTTCCTAATGGCGTGTTTTATGACATCTAGGCTTTTTCTAACTCTTGGATCATTCATATCCCTTGGATCACCAGGTCCAGGTCCTACAACGATAATCTCATGATCAAGTATTTCGGTCGTATCAGAGTAGCTTATCAATCGAACCTTAAAGTCCATTTGTTTAAGCTGATACGCCATCATAGAAGTAAATGAATCTTCATTGTCTAGAATAACAACACTCTTGTGAGCTAAGAGCGAGGAATGGTAATTGTTCCTTTGTCGCCAAAACTTAGCGATTCTCGTATTTTTGCTGTCTAATAATTGACTTATTCTCCTCTCTTCGTAAAAAGGCTGATTTTTGTTCATGCCCATTGCATCTTTTAAAGAGGCCACTTTTGCTTTAGTTTCTTCTAATTCAGAAACAGGGTCCGAGTTGCGCACTAATGTGGCACCAACACTCAGAGAAAATGCCCCAAACTTATCGGATTCAACCGTCCTGATTAAAATACAAGAATCTATTTCTGGTTGTGAGTTCTCAGCACTTATCAATGCGGCAAACCCACTGTAATAAGAACGACCATCTGGCTCATATTTCACAATAACGCGCGCAGCATTTTCTATTGGGCTTCCGGTCACGGTAGGGGCAAACATCGACTTTTTTAAAATGCTGGATACCGGAAGGTGGCTTCTTCCATGAATGGTATACCCAGTGTGAAGGAGTTTTGACATTGGGAATAAAAAAGGTCCATCCACATTGACATCTTCGCTACATATGTCAGTCATTGTTTTGAGCTCTTCATCTAGTACCATGTAAAGCTCGCCTTCTTCCTTCTTATCCTCAAGAAATTGAGTCAACCCTTCTTGAGTTGGACCCGATGACGGGTATCGGTAGGTGCCGCTTATCGGCATCATGGACACCATTTTATCTTTGAGTGAGATGTGACGTTCTGGAGATGCCCCCACTAAAAGGTGCGAATCTGTTCTGACGATAAAAGTCCAGTATGCTCCCATTTCTTGGGTAAGCAATGCTCTGAATATCGAGAGCATTGTATCTATGGAAAACTCTTCAAACTCACCTTTCAAACTGCGCTTGATAACAAAATTAGCGCCTTGTCCCGTCCCGATTTCTTCGTTAATGATATTGGTTACTTTAGCTTTGTACTCATCATCAGATTCTGAAAATCCAGAGTGTTTTACTGAAACTTTCTTGTTAGTCAGATTTAAAAGCACCTCATCTACAGGAATCTCTACTCTCGCTTCAATATCAATGGCAACAAGTGGTGTATCATCCTCAATAACATCAAACCCTCTTTCTCTGATTTGCCGATATGGGGCGAGTAAGAAGCAACCTTTTGTTCCGCGGTCTGGAGAAATCAACGCGTCTATCTCATCTATGGATGAAAGCACCTTCTCTCTTCCATAAATGAAATCGACATTACCTACATTTTCTTCGTGATTTCGACATACCAATGCGAAGGATTGATGACTGTTAAAAATGACATCTTCAAACATCTTGCTCACATGCAACTTTGTCATAAAACCTCACTTACGCTTAAGTTCTTTGCACAGCACTGAGCCATATAATCAAGCGCCATACTGTGGTGAAGTGGAGAAAAATCTGCAATGGCGTCTTTTGCTATAAACACTTCAATATCATTCGAATAGGCTTCAACCGCCGTCGCTTGAATACCAATGTGGGCATATACACCACATATTATAATTTGATCTCGCCCTAGTTCTCTGAAAGTGTTGATGAGCTCTGTTTTTGAAAATGCGCTATATCGCCACTTCGGAGAAACAATTTCGCTATCTAAGGGAGTAAGAGGTTGGGCTATACGAACATTATCAGCGTCTGAAGACATGCCTTTGCCCCAGAAATCCTTTAATAGTCCTCTCTGATCTTCAGTCATATCCCCACACTGAGCGGTAAAAATAACGGGAACAAAATTCTGCCTTGCTTTTATCAATAGAGAGTGACAGTTATTGATAAGCGTGTTTTTCGTATCTAAAGATAAGTTTCTTAAAAAATAATCTTGCATATCATGGACAAGTAATACACAACGAGACTCGTCTAATTTCCAGTCAACAAGGTTATTTTTCGATGTATTTAATTTAGATATATCGTACGATATTATTTCAGGAATACTCATAACCAATGAATCACTCTTCAACCAAGCCTTTTCTTACAATTTTAGGTAAAGTAATACCTAAAGCTTTATATTGTTGACAGGGGTTCATAAACTCCCTTTGTAGTTTTATTTTCTCGTCTTCAAAATAGAAATAATGTATAAACTGGTTTTCATATTCTCCTTCTGGGTACCCTTCGTATATAATTTTTCCTTTTCCTTTACACTCTACCCAAAAAACATCGCTATTTAAGGTTTCGTGTATCTGAATATCGTACCACTTCCAATCAGGGAAACATTTCAAAGACCAAATAGCGTGTTCTGCTAACGCTTTTTTGCCTTCAATGATAATAGGCTCACCACTGTCTGTGGTCCAAAGCCCACCACATCCATCCTCAGTAAATAACTCATGCCTGTGCAGCCTATCTTTCCCTCTCGTTTCCATGTATTGCTTTACGATATCGTAATTACTATTCTCTGATATTTTCATCATGTGGTTGTCCTTAAAATATGATTTATTTCTCTAAGCAAGCCGCTCTATCTCGAAGAGTTTCACAAATCGTGTTTTCAAGCTCTTCACCAAGTAATAGACGTAAAGGAGGATTCGGGGAGTCGACTAGGTTTAAAATAGGATTAGCAGCAGAGCTTGGAGAGCATAAAGGGAAACGCGGCCAAAATTTCATCATAAAATCCTCTGTTGAGGGATAATTATTAGATGCAGCAGGTCTCACAGAAGAGTCACCTATCCAATCCGTCGCATGCGGCCCAGGCTCAACAATTGAAACGTTTATGTCGAATGCTTCTACCTCGCTTTTTAATGATTCTAAAAGACCTTCTATTGCCCACTTAGTTGCGTTGTAAAGACCCATTCCGGGTAAAGCTAATAGACCTGCGATACTCGATATCTGAACAATATGGCCTGACTTTTGCTCGCGTAGATGAGGCAAGACTTCTTGAATAACGTTTAATGAACCAAAAAAGTTAGTATCAAAAATGCTTTTAGAATCCTGTTCCGTCGCTGTTTCTATGGGGCAAAACAGACCATATCCTGCATTGTTTATAACGATATCAATTTTGCCAAAATGGCTTATTCCCTTTTCTATTGCACTTTTCACTTCAGCTCTGTTTGTAACGTCAACCCGAACAACTAATATATTGTCGAACTGGGATTTCAAATCTATCAAATCATTTATATTTCTTGCTGTTGCTATAACATTATCGCCACGTTCCAAGGCTGCTTTCGCCCATATGTTACCCAGACCACGGGAGCATCCAGTAATTAACCAAGTTTTATTCACCATAACCACCAATCATTAAAAATAATAAATTAGCCAACCCCTACAGGTTAAATTATCAAAGAATCTATACACTATTTTAAATTGGCTAATAATTAGACTTGAAGATATAGATTTTAATCTAATCCTGTAGTATCTGTTGCACACACTCTCAGCCTATGACCGTCCGGATCCAAACCAACAGAAGTGTAACCAAAATCCAAATTTTGTGGAGGAAGCTCTATGACAACACCTATTTTTTCCCAGTATTTATATATACGATCTACGTCTTCATTACTGATATCACTGAACGATAATTCAAAGCCGCCAAAATTCTCTTGAGCTTTGGGATCAATAACGTCTTTTTGTTGTAACCCGAGCATAAACCCATCGGTCAAGGAGTATAAAGAAAAGTCTTTAAAGCTCTCAATTGGTTCAGTAGATAAAATCTTATTATAAAAATCTGTACTTTCTTCAACATTAGAAACATAAAGTATGACACTGTTAGGTTTAAACATAATGGTTTCCTTTTGTTAGTTACTCTAATTAATAGTTAACACATAAATCATCTTTCAGACAAACCAATTAATCTGTGATAATTATCTTGTCCAAGATCAATGAAAAAACATTTAGTAACACTTTGAAATAATTTGATTCAACAAAAATATCAATAAATATCAATAAATATCTAATCGTAACAAAATCGGATTAAATATAAGTCAAATTTATTTATAGAATTATTTTTTACATTGAGTTCTCAAATAAACTTATTGTAAGTCACTTATACAAAGTAATAACTTTAAGTAAAAAGATGTTAACCATGTCGATTTTATATAAAAACAAAATACATACGGAGGTGTTGCCACAACTAAGTGTGGTAACACCTCTTTACTCTCCCATGCCTGTAGTTAGACACAGAAGATCAGTGGAAGGTAAATCCACCGTCCACATTCACTGCCTGACCCGTCACGTGCTCTGCCTGAGCAAAATACACAGCAAGTTTCCCCATATCCTCCGGTGTTTGACCAACCCCTTGAGGGATCAAAATATCCTGATGTCGCGCCCAAGACTCTTCCATGGTTTCACCTTCCAGCTTCCAACGCTCGGCTAGCCCATCCGGTCCGTACCACATTGATGTGGGCACAATGCCCGGACAAATCGCATTAACTGTAATTCCTGTGCGTTGTACTTCTTTTGCCAGCGAATTGGTAAACCCGACCACCGCAAATTTCGATGCGCAGTAGTGAGCCAAATCTGGGAAGCCTTCTTTTCCTGCAATGGAAGCGACATTAATGATCCGTCCACTACCCGCTTTTTTCATAGCGGTAATTTCAGCTTTGCAACACAAGAACACCCCTTTGGCATTCACATCGTTCACAAAGTCCCAGTCTTCTTCGGTTAATTCTTCAACAGATTTTATACTGATAACTCCAGCATTGTTTACCGCTATATCCAGCGTTCCAAAGTGTTCTACAGCTTTCGATACCATGCTTTGCACATCTTCCCATTTTGAAATATCACTTTGCAGAGCCAGTGTCTCAACGTCATAACCAGCCAGCTCTTTTGCTGTGGCTTGCGCATTATCTACATTGATATCGGCGATCACTAAATTGCACCCCAGCTTGGCAAATTCCGTTGCTATACCTTTGCCAATCCCTCTCCCCGCACCTGTCACGAGCACTGTTTTTCCTTTCAGAGACATAAAGTTTCCTTTCTGTTTATTGGTTTATTCATACCTCAATAGTCAAAAAGTGTTCCTGATAGAAAGATCGAACAACTCTTTAATAAATAGAGTTTTTAGAAGAATTAGAAACCTATGTAGCGTTGCAAGGAGGAGTTAGATGCAACAGGTGTGGCATTGATGGAATCAAAGATGAGAAATGGTATGAAGAGGTGAAACCGGCTGTCACCGCTAAAAGTGAAGCCGGTAAGATAACAAAAACAGTGAGCTCTTCATTGCTAATTTTCTTATATCAATCAAAAAGCCTCCCGTTTAACGGTAGTTATACTCAACTACCTACGTTGGCACTGAATAAACATAAATTGAGGACGAGTTTTCAGCCTTTGGTATCTCTCTTCTGATAGCGCTTTTACTTTTTCAGTCACCTCCCCTTCTGAAAATTGGGCGACGACTAAGCCACTTTGAGTAATGGCGTTAAACGTGTCGGTAAGTGAGCGGCGGTAGAAAGAGACTTCCACAGGCTGGCTGAGTGTATTCCATTCCTCTTCAATCAATTCGCATTGGAAATAGTCACCAGAAGGCGATGATTTGAAATCCACCATCG
Organism: Vibrio sp. vnigr-6D03; assembly: GCF_002835515.1. Taxonomy (NCBI): domain Bacteria; kingdom Pseudomonadati; phylum Pseudomonadota; class Gammaproteobacteria; order Vibrionales; family Vibrionaceae; genus Vibrio; species Vibrio sp. vnigr-6D03. Next base: position 492,425 of record NZ_PIZL01000012.1, on the reverse strand, counting down.
GGTGATGAGTGGAAAAAACAAAAACACCACCGGGCTTCAAAACACGCGCAACTTCTTTGAAAAACGCGGCCAAATCTTTTAGGTAATGAACCACCAGCGGGCACACAACAACGTCTGCGCTATCGTTTTCTTCGTTAGGCAAACCAACAGAGAGATCTTGAGAGTAAGCGCATACTTTGTTTTTAAACCTTGATTGAACAATATCAATCATATCTTGAGACACATCCACGCAGGTGACACTCGCAGCCCCCTCGGCAAGAAAATGGTTGGCATACTCACCGGATCCGCAACCTAAGTCCAATACCGCTTTCCCACTCACATCTCCAACTAATGCCAATGTAGAAGGACGTTCGAAATTCGCATTGTAAATATTGTCTTCAACTGCTTTTGCGTACTCTTTTGCGTGTTTGGTGTACATGTCCGATTTCATAGAAGCCCTGTGTTCAAGAGAAGAATGAGAGAGAGGTGGCTATCTTCTCTTTTTTTCCATTCTATGCAATCAAAATCCAATCTGATTCGTTTATAGAGTGAAGTACATACTTTTACTCACTAAGAAGAGAATCAAAATGGAACAAAAACACTCGCATTTTGCGCAGGCAGCGCTGTTTCTTCGTATCGGTCTGGGGTTGGTCTTTGTCATTGGGGGGCTATCTAAGCTCAGTTTATTGCTTTCAACTACCAAGCAAGCCGGTATGGTGGCGAATTACATGGGCACTACCGGCTACATCAACGAACTATTCCAAGATTATTTGTTCAGTAACGGCATTTTGACACCGTGGTTTTTCCTCACCTCCCTTTCTGCTTTTGAGCTCATTTCAGGGGTCGCACTTATCGTTGGTTTTATGGTTCGACCTTTGGCGCTGTTTTATGGGCTATTGCTTTGGACGTTTGTTTTCTCTCTTCCTGTCGATACGGTGCCAGGGGCTTCCGTAGGTGTAAAAACGTACACCTCCCCCGCTTTGTTCGTTCAGATCCGTGACATTACTCTGTCGGGCATGATGTTTGTTTTATTTAACCTAGGTGCGGGAGCCAAAAGTATCGATCTGCGTAGGGGATACGGCTCCGAGTCTGCTCAAAATGTGGATTGGAATACTCTTGGTCTTTTGCTGCGATTTTCCCTTGGTTTGACCTTCATTGTGGGTGGCTTTTTTGGTGCTTACGCAAAAATCCCAACTTTCGCAACGCCTCAAGTGGTTTTGGCTCTCCTCGGCGTAGTACTTGTTCTCGGGCAGGGAAGAGCACTCAAAGTTGCCGCCATCGCTGTCGTGGCGGTCATGCTTTGGTTTATGGCAACAAAAATCAGTGTCGATAAGGGTGTCATTGCCAATTTAAATGGCTTCAAGCGGGAATTTGCGCTGGCGGCAGCGGGTCTTGTACTTGTGGAGCTTGGCGGTGGAGAGCGATTTGCAGCACCCGACCTTATTCGCCGAACAAAACGCGCATTGGGGTATGGCAAGCTTTTAAAGTCATCATCTGTATAAGGAAATAGGCTCATCAACCGTGAGAGTGTTTGGTGAGCCACTCAATGAAATGATTCGATTATTTAAACGTCCAGCAAAAACCACCTTCGATGAAGCGTTGTTGAATCAACTTTTCCGCTATGCTTTTTCGCTTTGCCACGACGAAACACAAGCTTTCGATCTTGTTCAGCACAGCTGCGAAAAATCCTTATCGAATAATAGCAATCACGCTCATTCCAAACCGTATATGATGAAGGTGATTCGACACGCTTTTATTGATCAATACCGGCGAAAGCGATTTGAGCTCGTGAAAGACATTACCGAGATAGAATCGTCATTGGAAGAAGAGAGTCATTGCCTTAAAACGCTAGAAGAACTGCATATTGATAAACAAAATGTCGCCATGATTCTGGACCAAGTCAGCCCCCAAGAGCGAGAGCTTTTATATTTATGGACAATAGAAGGCATGAGTATTCAAGAGATTGCCGACATGACAGAAACACCTAAAGGCACACTGCTCGCAAGATTGAGTCGGTTAAGAAAAAGACTGGTGAAGCAATTTGAACATCTGGTGGAACAGGAGGCGTAAGAATGGATAAGCAGAAAAGTACACCCACCTTAAAAGAAAGTCTCTCTGAATTTTACGGCGAAAAAAGCCTGTCTAGCGAGCAACTTAATAAGCTTCAAACACAAACAAATAAGCGCAAGAGTACGGTATTTCCATACGCAGTGGCAGCAATGTTACTCGTATTGGTGTTATCTGCGGCGTTGCTGCTTCCTATAAAAAGCCGATACTTCGACATCTCGGCTGAGATTGCATACAACCATAACAGCCAAATGCAAATGGAAATCGCCAGTCACTCGCTGGAAGATATCGCCCAGTATCTCAATCGGCTGGATTTTTCCCTTATTGCTTCACAGCAACTTCCAGCAAAGGATTGGCAATTACTGGGGGCGCGATATTGCAGTATTGAAGGAAAAATTGCCGCGCAGATAAGCGTCAAAAATCGAGAAACCAACCAAGTTTACACGCTGTATCAAGCACAAAAACCCGACGGTATAACCGCGAATATTGAGCAGTACCAAGCTAACGTAGACGGCGTGAGCGTAACACTTTGGGAAGAAAACGGGTTATTAATTGGTTTGGCCAATTAATAACCCCGAACTTGGCTAAAAGATTACGTTAGAAATGAAAGTTACAAAGGAAACACTTTTTTGAACCTTTCCAGTACTAACTCCGACGAATCATTGAATTCAGCACCGACTTCCTTGGCATATTGAGTAAAAAAGTTCACATGCGCGGTATGCCACCATTCATAGGTGCCATCTCCTTCGCCTTCGGCTTTTGCAAACTCTTCGGTTACCTCCTCAAACGGACAAAAAGAAACGTCTGTTAGCTTCACAATACAAACGGGTTCTTCTTTCCAGTTTAAGACCAGGGTCAATCGCCCAACAACGGGCAGGGGTTCATCTTCGATATCGTAGCCTTGTTTCAAGCTACATGAAGCAGTTTTAGTACCTTCATTGATTAAGCGCGCGCATTCGTTGGCGTTGTATTCGTCGGCACAAAAATACTCAGCGGTTATTTGGGGGATAGTGTCTCTTTCGCTTTTAGGCAAGGTATCAAGATATTGATTTAAGAAAGCGTGTTGAGTCGGTGTCATTGGGTACCTTTAATAATGCAGAAACGAGCAGCAGTCTCACTGCCACTCGTTTTTCTTGTTGATTAATCATTTCACTGATTCAGAAGCCCCTAATTCAGCGACCTCTGTTAGCCATTGCTGTCTTTGAGCTTCATCAGAACCAATTATCGATCCAAACAAATTGACTTTTGCCGGTGACATTCCGCTGAATTGGAATGTGAATAGATCGAGTTGATCCAAAACGGGTTTCGCTTGATATTCCAAATACTCTTCCGGTGCATCCATTGTGAGTATGAGTCGAACCGTCTTCCCTGTTAGAAGCTGTGCCGGCTCTGCACTGCCCTTTTCATACTTGAACGCAAAGCCAGGTAGGATGGATCTATCTAGCAGCCCTTTAAACTTGGCCGGTATGCCTCCCCACCATATAGGGGAAATAACCACAATATGATCCGCCCAAGTGATCGCTTGCTGAAAGGCGTCCAAACTTGGTTCTAGTGGCTGCTCACTATCGTAGCCAGTGTCCAAGCTGAGATTAAACTCCATCTCTGACAGGTTCATTCGACGAACTTCTGCTTTCTCTCTAGCTTCAACTTCATAAGAATCGGCCAGCAGTTTAGCAAAACTTGATGACTTCGGGTTGGCATTAAGTAACAGTATTTTTTTCATTGTCTGATTTCCATTTAACTAAGCAGACAAGCATTACATCTTTGCCCTTAGGGGCAGAGTCAACGACTTTTTGGGCAAGAATCCATAGATTCGATGCAATTATCTATTTTTTCTATATTTTTCAGTGCCCTATCAAGTTCAATTTGTAGATTCTTTTTTACTTCTAACAAAAATTGATGCACTTTTTGCCAATCCACTTCACCATCTCGATAAGTAATCACGCCTTTCAGTTGCGCTAATGTCACGCCAAGTGACTTTGCTTCGACAATCAATTGAAGCACATCAAGGTCTTCTTCAGAGTAGACTCGATAACGACCTCGACGAGCGGGAGGCTGAATAAGCCCCTTTTCTTCATAAAGTCGAATCGCTTTGGTGGTTAAGCCAGTGGATTGAGATACTTGTCCGATAAGCATTGAGTTATTCCTTTCGTTTTACATCGATTGTCATTTGCACTTCAATGGTCGGGCTACCATCGGTAAGAATTAAGATATCAGATTCAATACGTTGCGCGATCGTGAAGCCTATTTTCTCAAATACAGATACATTGCCCGTTTGCTCGACACACCAGAGCGAAACACTTTGGGCAGAAGCATAAGATCCCATTGCCGCCTTGATCATCTTTCCGGCAATACCTTGCTTTCGATACTGATGATCAACAGCGACAGATCGAATACTGACGGAGTGACCATCGAATTGGGCTTCTAAGCTCCCTACCAGCGTTCCCAGAATCAACGCACCAAAAGCTTGATGATTATCGGTCCGGTATTTTTGGATCTGGTGTGCAGTCTGGCGCGGTGTGTATACGTTTCTTAACGCTTGAAAACATGAATGCTGCAATTCCTTATGCGCCATATCTTCCGAAGAAATAGGAACGATATCGACGTTATTCATTCTTGTTTTCGATGTCGTAGTTGAAAGGGGTTGTGACAGCGAGCTGCTGAAACCCGTGTTTTTCGGCAATGGGTTGACTCATATCTGACGCATCAATGGTGAGATAGTGAATCCCGCGGCGTTTAGCGTCGTTGATTCGTTGGTGTAAAAGTGCGGTATAACAGCCTTTTCCACGGTGTACTTCCAATGTACTGCCGCCCCATATACCCGCGAATGGACTTTCACTGTTATAGGTTATCCAACCGGAACTCACAGGTTCATTGTTGTCGTACACCACATAAATAGTGATTTGGTCTGGCTGCGTACGTTTGAAGTTGCTGAGGTAATCGAAATGCCCACTGAGATCGCTTTCCCAAACGGCCTCTTGGACAGCTATTGCATCTCGAATGCCTTCCTCATCACTGACTTCGACAACTCGGCCAGATACAGGGAGGTGGGCGTCAATGGTATCGAGATCCAACACCATAAAAGATTCAGGCTCATCTGCCACAAATCCTTTCTTCTCTAATCTTTTTCCCATGTCGCTCGGAGAATCAAAATCGTAGACTTTCCATTCAAAGCTACGTCGAAGCGAATTGAAGTAATCCACTTCACTATCAATGGCTGCATTCGCGTTAGCATCATTTAAATCAAAATACGAAATGAGACTGCCATCAGGGCTATCTGACACCAAACGAACCACTCCCATTGTTTGGTGCCTCTGATACCCCGTAAGGTTAATGTTGATTCGCTCAAACTGATTGTATTGAGTTAAAACTGCTTTTTTGTCCATTGTATTTCCCTATAAACCTGAACTCGGGATGCGTCACTAACGCATCATACTATTGTTTTAAATACAGGACATTAACGCTAATTTACAATGTAAACTCTATCCACTATTTTTGATCACGACTTGCGTAAAATCTATCCATCCATTAGGTAAAAGCTTGGTCATGGTCAGCTTGTCGGAAACACTCATATCTTGCCGAATATGAAAAATTGGCTGGTACAACCCTTTGGTCAAGAGTATGAATGATAGATAAGCTCTCAGAACCCTTAGAGATATGTGTCTTATAGTGTTAGGTATAGATGTGAAAAATTCAGCAGTGATGGCAATCCCAAGTGCATCATCAAAGACCATCGCAAAGCGCAGAATACTAACGCTTAAACGATTAGTGAGCCTGAAACTCTCGCACTAACGTGATTAGGGTTTACAGTGTAAATAATGGAATTGGAACAGCGCTCAAGCCATAGAACAATACCCAAGTAACGCAGAGGCGGTTACTTGGGTACAAACACAGGAAAACACTTTTTGATAAAAGCGCTCCGGCTTTATTTGGTTTGAAACCTAATGAAGGCTTCTAGTGAAGCAAGCCAAGTTCTTCTGCTTCTTCCAACGTTAAGCCGCTTTCCTTAATTTCGCGAAGCATTTCAATCCGACGGCGCGCTTCTGCCGATTTGCGTTTGTGGTCTGATTTCGCTTCAGTGACTTCATCCTTAAAGTCCCACTTTTCAGCTATTGTTGAAATCTCAGAGTGGTCAATAGAATTTATAGACATATATTGCCTCCAAAACACCTTCTATATCAGGGACGTCTAATCTTTAACAAAGGCCATTGAGCTTGTTAAGACAATTAAATACAGAATGTGACAGATACAAAATTTCCTGAAATATGTCTCTGCATTTACAATTAATATTTTGATAAATTGCCTTTCCAGTATTAGATTTAAAGAACTATTCGCTGCAATTTTTGTTCTGAGATACCCACCTGTTTTTTCTTGTTCTCGTAAAATGAAACTCGCCTTACTGACCTTTATAACAACGAACTCGTTGACATCTTTATAAAATCAATAAATTGAAGTAGCTCGCATTTTGTAAAACTCCCCCCCCATAGATACATGACCTTTATCACCCTTTTCTACCTGACTTATTTTTTAATGCGAAATTATGGGCGATGATAATCAATATCATTTCTACCCTGGAAAAGCTGTTATGAGTGAGTCAAAACACCCTCAGGCGTTTCACCCTGAACCCATTCTTCAGATACGCGATTTGTGTGTCGATTACATTACCGACAACGGCGACTTTAATGCGGTTAAGTCTGTCAGCTTTGATATCGGTAAAGGCGAGATTTTTGGTCTAGCTGGTGAATCCGGTTGTGGTAAGAGTACGATTGCTTTTGCTATAAACCGCCTTCACAAAGCGCCTGCCTACATTTCAGGTGGACAAATTTGGTTTAAAGGCAAAGACATCATTCGTTTATCGGATGAAGAGCTAAGAGTGCTTCGCTGGAGCGAAATCGCGATGGTTTTCCAAAGTGCAATGAACTCACTCAACCCAGTTTTAACGGTTCAAGAGCAATTTGCAGACGTTTTGCGTCATCACAAAGGCTTTAGCGATGCAGAAGCGAAAGAACGCGCTGAAAAGTTACTTGATCTGGTGAACATTCCACGTGAACGTCTAACGGAATTCCCTCACCAATTCAGTGGCGGCATGCGTCAGCGTTTGGTTATTGCTATCGCGCTCTCTCTCAACCCAGAAATGATTGTTATGGACGAGCCAACCACCGCATTGGATGTTGTAGTACAGCGTGAAATCCTACAGCAGATTTATCAGCTTCGTGAAGAGTTTGGATTCTCTGTGCTCTTCATCACCCACGATTTGGCCTTAATGAGTCAACTGTGCGACCGCATAGCCGTTATGCGCCATGGTGAGCTGGTGGAAGTGAATACGTCGAAGGAAATCCGCAACAATCCACAGCACCCATACACTCAAAAACTTTGGGCGTCGTTCCCGAACATTCACGAAGCGCGTAATAAGAATGAGCAAGGAGAGCCAGTATGAGCAGCGAACCAATCATCCAATTGAACAACGTGACTAAAGAGTTCAATATTGGCGGCGGCTTTGCAAAAGTCGAATCCTTTAAAGCGTTGCAAGGTGTTAGCTTTAACCTGTACAAAGGCAAAACCTTAGCGCTTGTCGGCGAGTCTGGCTGTGGTAAGAGTACTTGTGCTCGCCTGATGACCAAAGTGTACCCAGCTACCGAAGGTGAAATCCTTTATCGCGGTAAAAATATCAACGATATTAAGAGCCGAAAAGACGTGCTCGATTACCGCAGTAAAGTACAAATGGTTTTCCAAGACCCGTTTGGTTCGTTAAACCCAACGCATACCATCGAGCACCACCTCACTCGCCCAATTAAGATTCACAAGCAAATTGCCGATAAATCTAAGATTCCAGCAAGGCTACAAGAACTGCTAGATTTGGTCGAGTTGCCGGCTGAAACACTTAAAAAGTTCCCGCACGAACTGAGCGGTGGTCAAAGACAACGTGTTAACTTGGCACGCGCACTCGCTGTTGGCGCAGAAATGATTTTGGCTGATGAACCTACTTCAATGCTCGACGTATCCATTCGCCTTGGTGTGTTGAATTTGATGAAACGAATGAAAGAAGAACTTGGCATTGGTTTCTTGTACATCACGCACGATTTGGCGACAGCGCATTATATCGCGGAAGAGACCGCGGTAATGTACAAAGGTCAGATTGTTGAATGGGGCGACACTAACTCAATCCTAACTAACCCTCAGCACCCGTACACTAAGCTGCTTATCTCAGCGGTACCTGATCCTGATCTTCCGTTTGGCAACTTAGTTGAATCTGAGCCGAACTACTCTCAAGATGCCGACAAGATCCGTGCAACTAGCGGTATCTTACAACCTTTATACGATCAAGTTGGCGATAACCACTTTGTAAGACAGTGGACTAGCGCTGCATGATCTCCCTAGAGGCTTGGCAAGCCGAAGTCTCTGATTGGTATCAATCTGGGAAACATGATCAAGTGGAGCCGCTGGTTCCACTGATCCTTCAGCCACCAGAAGCCATTTGGGGTCCTTTGATCACAGACGAGCAAAGTAAGGCTATAGCCTGCTGGTTGGATGGATGCTTAAGAATATTTCAGCATTACAAAAGAGAAGAATCTCCAACAAAAAGCTACGAGTACTTAAACTTTGCTTATGCCAAGCTTCAAGCAGTCTCTTGCAACCCTGAAGCGGAGATAGATTTAAAGCACTGGTGTTTGAAAAGGCTCGATCACTTAATCGTCGTTATGCTGGAACAGTGTAATCAATTAGGATGGACTGAAGAATCTCAAAAGCAGATTCAGTGTCATGTGGAGTTTATGTCTCAACAACAGCAGAACATGAACCTGACCGTCGGAAATGGATCATAAATTCGAAAGCATGATCAAGGATAAATAGAGAATATCATCGGTTCTACGGAACGATGATCAAGCATAGAAACATGATCAAAGCATTTCCTTGATCATTCTTCCTAAAAATCCAAAACCAACCGAAATAAATTCATAATTTTCAATTCATTAAGAGTGTGTCCTTCCCTAAAACTCACTTATATCTCGAGTTTTAAGGTCACTCTACGCTTTGTTAATCTCAAATTTTAGGCAAAAAAATAGCAGGTTTTTCAACCTGCTAAAGTAATTCATTGTTTGAATGAACAATTGAGCCATTTATTAATCCATTGGAAAGAACAACAAGTGTTGTCATTTCGAGGGGGAGAATAAACAGCTCAGTACGTCGTCTTGTCAGAGTAATGTCAAACTTATCAGAACCTTAATGAATTTAGATGACGCGGGCGAGTTAGCCACCCGTAGCAACTTCATCCAAGGTGCGCATCACCAACTCATCGATGTGCCCTTCGAAAACTTGCTTGCACACTTTCTTGCGCACAGCCAATCCTCTGATGAGCTTTTCAATCGACAGATGATTAACCTCACGCTGACTATTGAACAGTTCGATGGTTTTGCTTAAAACCTCGTATGGTATGACATCTTCACCCACTCTAAGCCAATCAAGCTTCTCTATAAGCTCCTGACACTCTTCACGGATAGATCCGGGAGAATGTCCGGTCATAGCGGAAAGAGCCGTTATGCTGCGTTCTAGAGCCTCTGGAGAGGTATATTTGGACAGAGTGATCGTCAATTCATCCGCATTGATCTCTACAAGGTGTTTTCGCAGCTTCACTCTGCGCCCTAACCTTCCTTTTGGCGATGAGGGTTTACGCTGGATCGGTTCAAACTCACCGTCGATGATCTCGGCAAGTTCTTCTAATTTTTGTTTGGACACCATTTCGTGGCGCAGTGGGTTAGGCAACGTCGGCGCCATGTTTCGCTTACCAGCATTTGTGGTGCGCGCCCTAGAGTAACGAAGTACTTCTTCAACATCGCATTTGATATCAAGTTGGTAATCCACCACCTTAGACTTCTCTTCGATGTTGGTTACGGTGATGTGGTAACCCCAAAGGTTTACCACAAACATGTCTTCGGTGCCCTTCCCTTCTGACAGGCGTTTAAGTTCACGCATGAGATCCATAGAGAACCGTCGCCACTCGATGTTCCTGGCTAGTTTCAGGTTTAATTCACTCAAGAGCATGGTATCGGTAAACCGGCGTGACATGCGGCTACGGAAGAACGAATACAACTGGAAAACAAGGGTATGTTGGCGAAGAATTTCCGGCGGGAACAAGAAGAAATAATCGCGAGTGAGGAGCTCTTCATAGAACGATGGCTCCCAAACCAGGATGTATAGGTTCGGTTTAATGCGTATTTCGCCCGCAGCGTCCTCTGAAGGTGCTTCTTCCGATGCAGTGATAGTTCTGGCCAAAAAACGAAAACGATCGCTCTTAAAGCCTTCTGGCATGTTCTCGCTCATCCAGCGACCTGTTAGCTCATGAAGCTGAAAGTCGGTGTATTCGATCCTATCAATACTTTCGCGGATCGAATCACGCGCAGGTCCACTGTCTTTCTTGCCTCGCAGTGCCAAAATATCCGTGATGTACAACGGTGTCTTGTTTGGCACCTGACGCGCATTCATCTGATAATCTTCCTGATGATGCTCGTGATATTGAACAGTAAGAGTAAACAAGGCAAACAAGGTCATCAGATCGTCTACGGTCATGATGTTTTTTGATGATCGTGTCTCGATCACAGCTCGACTTCCCGAGATCGACACCATCGATTTTTGGTAACTCTTGCGAGTGCGTGGTGGCGCAAGCGCCTGATCAATGATTCCAGCCCAGTTTGTTGGTGATACGACAAATTGCTCCGATTCGTCTTTCATCGCAGGGGGAATATTCAAACCGTGTTCATTGAGTAAACGGCGATTGACTTGTGTTTGAGCCAATGCCTTTGAACGCTTCTGTTTTTCATTCTGCTTGCTTGACTCAGTCATTAAACTGGTCGCGCCTAAAACGGAAATCAACTGGCTTGGGTTTACAAAGGCATGGAGCATGGTTTTTCCAGCCAGCCCTTCTTCAAAACGAACTGGGGTTTGGGTAAACAAGCCAATGCTCACAGCGGCTCTTAACCGTTGCTGGATGGCTGCTCGTGTGAGTTTTCCATCTGTGGCTTCCACTAACTCCGTCGTAGAGACATACCCATCTTTACTGGAAAAGCCGCGAAGCGAAATTAAGTTCAACAGTTCAACAATGCTTTTCGTGACGCCTTTGAAGTGCTGGTACTGTTCAATCCAATCAACGACTTGCTCGCTAACTAAAAACAGATGCCCATCTTTATGATTCCTGGGATGCTTGATTAAGATCTTATCTTCAGACGTCATTTGTTATCCATGGCCGCTTGACCGTAATTCTGCTATCTTTCCGAAAGAGTAAAGAAAAATTATTCATAAATAAAGAAAAAATTACTGCTCTTTAAAAAACTGATCTTTATGATTTAATTGATCTAAATTGATTAAGTGATCATATGATCTGGGCGAAAATCTCTCCGTAAATTTATGAAAATAAAAGAGTTTATTTTTTTGCCTTCAGAAGCATGATCATGAAAAACTCGAAACGATGATCATTAAGTTATTGAAAGCATGATCAAAAAAATCAGAAACGATGATCATCAGTAGATCGAACCCATGATCAAGTACTTCACGAAACAATGATCAAAGAGCTTTAACAAGTTATCCACACAAGGCATTTCGTTTGGCTATTAAAATAACGGGTTATACGGATCAATGATCAAGTACGAATTTCAAGAACAACCATATTTGTTTTGTAATTCGGTTGAATTGGCACTGTAAACAACAAAGCAGCGAAACTTTTCCACAGCCCACTCTCTCTGAAGCATGATCAAGGTTTTATCGCTAACCGTTTGTGTCCATTGGATGACACTAATTTTACGATTCTATCGCTAGTAGAAATAAGCGATGCCTTATTGAATCTACACTCTCTGTAAGTTGGTCGATAATTTTCATGCTTCCGAGGGAAGAATACAACTTGATCATTGATCCGAAATGGATCTGTGTGAAGTAGTTAGCAATGAAGTGGTATTTACACCGATATTTCCCATGATCATGCTTCCTAAGCGGCTATTTATGCCTGAAAGCATGATCAAGTAGTGCTCCCTTGATCATGCATCCGTAATCGCGAACTTATCTTAATATCTGCTTAGAAGAAGTCGAGACATCTCTTACCATAAATTCAATTTACACCCCCCGTAATTTGTGGGCGCTCAATAATCGTTCCGTTGATTTTTAAGGGTTAAAAAGGTCCTGTTACTCCTTTAAACCCAAGAAAATCGCCCTTTGGAGCTTATCTTTTGTCCCATTTCATCGTCAAAGAAGTTAGACAGAACCCGCCATTCCAGCTTCTTTATGGCTAGAGAGGCGTGAATTGAAACGGAAGATGGAATTATGAATACTGCAGTTTTAAGGAGCTTGGAGCCAAATATAGGTTTGGTTTCTATCCTTCCCGTTCTCTGTCGGCGGGTATTTTTAAAAAAATCCAATAGGGTGTATTCATTTTTACTGGGGCTTATTGCGCCGAGCGATATGGTCGTATTGAAAATCGTACTTTCTCAGAAATAGTTCGCTTTTTTGTATAGCCAGCCAGCTCGAAGGTGTTAGCGTGTAAAAAGTAGAATTTTTCTAACAAAATAAGATTTGGGCTTTGACTCTCCACTTTAGTTATTACTTTGTTTGAAAAATGCCCATCTCTATTTCTATGGTATTTATTTTACAGTTCTGCTGATCAGATTTCGTTTACAGTGTAAATAAGTGATGCTGTAACACTTTAAATCTGTTCCGGTATGTAAACTAAGTCACGTGTTTTTTAAATCATGAAATTTTGAATTTTGCAGGGAATTCGTCTAAATAGCTTTATTTAATGTGATTTTGCTCAAAAGTACGTGTTCACCTTTTTATTGTTTAAGTTAGGTAATGCTGTACAATGCAAAATAGTTAATTCGTTTGGATGCTTAAAGATGAAACGAGAAAAAACAATAGAAAATCTCATCGAGTTGGCTGAACAGACTCAACAAGTTCAAGCCGACCGAATTGAAATTGTATTAGAAGAACGCAGTGACGATCATTTTCCTCCCATGTCGAAAGCGTTGATGGAGACTCGTTCGGGGTTAACAAGGCGTAAACTAGACGATGCTATCGGGAAACTAGAAGAGAGCGGGCACCAGTTCACAAAGAATAACGCTAATCACTATTCGATCTCTCTTCAAGAAGCGCATATGTTGATGGATGCAGCGGGTATTCCTAAGTTCCATGAACGTAAGAAGAATGGCGATAATAAACCGTGGATTGTTAACGTACAAAATCAGAAAGGTGGCACAGGTAAGTCTATGTCTGCCGTTCACCTTGCTGCTTGTTTAGCCCTAAACTTGGATAAGCGTTACCGTATTTGCCTAATTGACCTTGATCCTCAAGGTTCGTTACGACTATTTCTTAACCCACAAATTAGCGTGACAGAGCATGACAACATTTATTCTGCTGTCGATATCATGCTTGATAATGTTCCTGAAGGTGTAGAAGTCGATACGGAGTTTCTACAAAAAAACGTTTTACTTTCTACCCAGTACCCTAATTTGAAGACGATTTCAGCGTTCCCTGAAGATGCAATGTTTAATGCGGAAGCATGGCAGAGCTTATCTCAAGATGCATCTTTGGATATTGTCCGCTTGTTAAAAGAGAAGCTGATAGACAAAATTGCGAACGAGTTTGATATCGTCATGATTGATACCGGTCCACATGTCGATCCATTAGTTTGGAATGCGATGTACGCTTCTAACGCACTTTTGATCCCTTGTGCAGCGAAGAGGTTGGATTGGGCATCTACAGTTAACTTTTTCCAACATCTTCCAACGGTTTACGAAATGTTCCCAGACGATTGGAAGGGGCTTGAGTTTGTTCGCTTAATGCCTACTATGTTTGAAGATGACAACAAAAAACAAGTCTCTGTACTTACAGAAATGAATTATCTTTTAGGTGAACAAGTGATGATGGCGACGATTCCTCGTAGTCGTGCTTTTGAAACCTGTGCAGACACCTACAGCACAGTATTTGACTTAACGGTCGGAGACTTTGAAGGGGGTAAGAAAACCCTCTCTACGGCGCAAGATGCCGTCCAAAAAAGCGCATTGGAATTAGAGCGCGTAATGCACAGTCACTGGTCATCACTCAATCAGGAGTCTTAATTTATGGCACTGAAAACATCCGAATTGAATGCAAAGTTGTTTGGTAAAGCGAATAAGCGCCGAGCAACATCTCCACAAGAAGCTCAAACGGCTGCCAAAGAAAAGGCGCAGTTTATCGAACTTGCCGTTGCAGGTCAGGATTTGGTTTCGTTTGAACTTGTGAAAATTCCTGCAGGTAAAGTGGAATCAGACACGTTGGTATTTGAGCAAAATGCGCGAGAGCAGTCTTTCCTCAACCAGCATGCGCTTTCCGATATCTTAACGACCTTGGAAGAAAGAGGGCAGCAATACCCCGCTGTTGGTCGTCGTACTCGTGATGGAAAGATTGAAGTTCTTGATGGTAGCCGACGTCGCATGTCGTGTATTTTGGCTAAGAAAGACTTCTTAATCTACGTTGCTGAAAATATCGAAACAGAGCACGCCAAGTTTCTATCTGATGTAGCGAATGCCCATAAGCCGTTATCGTTGTACGAGCGTGGCCGTGAAATGCAGGCAAAATTAGACAGCAAAGAAGCGGCAGATCAAAAAGCATTGGCAGCGTTATTTCAATGCAGTGAAGCGTTAGTGAGTGGCGCGTTGAAAGCTGCTACTCTCCCGCTTGAGTTACTTCGTGCATACCCAAATGTTGGCGATTTAGGCCGCCCAACCATTGTCAAACTGCACAAACAATTTTTCCAGTTAACGGCAGATCAGCAGAAATCGCTATTGAAAAAGTGTCACGGCAAAAGCGGTTATGTATGGCAAAGTTCGCAAACCCAAGGGGTTAGCCGTATTACTAAAGAAGTGACTGAGCAGCTTGAAGCTTGGATTGAAGAACTGTCTCCAAGTAAGAAAGCAGCAAGTTCTGAAAAAGTGGATTTAGTGAAAGGACGCGTAAGCTACACTCGAAAAGGCAATGCACTTTCTTTGAATATGAAAAAGGTCGATAACCAAACGGTGGATGAAATATTAGCCTTTTTGCAGGAAAAACTCTCATAGAGAGCCATTGCTTATTCTTGTTTCGAAAAGCCGCTTTGTTAAGCGGCTTTTTTTCTTTTGTAATTAGGAACGCACAATAGGGAGCTCTTTCCATCTTTGCCTTCTTGAGCTTGTCGCGGGATCACTGATAACATGCCCTCATTCTCAGATTATTTGATGCAGGTTTTACGTGACCCATTCGGACTTCATTACCCAGCTTTTTGACATTGCCAATCACAATAAACATCGCTATTTGGTGGAGGTGTCAGGGGATGAGGAGTGGGTCGAAACAACACTAAATCCAGCCATTAAAAACATCATCTCTACATGTGATGAGAGTGTATTCAAGCTGGGAGGGAAACCGCTTTTTGGAGCCACTACAAAACCGTTTAAGTATGGAACGAAATTACTCGGCTCCGAAATGAGAGCGCTCATCTACGATTGCACAGACGGATTCGATGCCAACAGTTTTACCGCAGCTTGTGGTGCTGTTGTGGGTGGCGGAGTTGTTTTCTTGATTAATCTTCATAAATTGGAGAATAATTTAGGTACACGTTGGCTGAGAGCCCACCTAGTAAGTGCGATTAAAATAGGTCCATCAGTCGATATACCTGCACTTCCTGAGAAAATGCTTAAAGCGACTACTCTTCAATACGCAGATCAACGAAAGGCGGTTGATGCCGTTCAAAAGGTGCTAACAGGAAAGCGTAAACGACCACTAGTTATGACGGCCGACAGAGGGCGAGGGAAGTCTTCTGCAATTGGTATTGCGGCGGCAAAAATGATGCTGACCCGTAAAGTCGAGATTCTTGTTACAGCGCCTTCGACGAGCGCTATCACACCTATATTTGAACATGCTCAACGACAACTTGGTCTCGAAGCTCGCATTACCAAGCATATTGTAGAAAAGGCAAACGGGAGCAGTTTGCGTTTTATTGCTCCTGATGAATTGCTATCGACGTTACCAGATTGCGATTTACTGATTGTGGACGAAGCATCGGCAGTTCCTATTCCTCTTCTTATTCAAATGACTGAGCGGTATCACCGAATGGTCTTCTCGACCACCGTGCATGGATATGAGGGATGCGGTCGAGGGTTTACCCTTAAGTTTAATCAATGGCTGCAACAACATCGTGCTGGGTGGCGTTCCATATCTTTGAATCAGCCGATTCGATGGGCGGAAGATGACCCAGTTGAATCTTGGCTGTTTGATGCTTTTTTATTGGATGCTAATCTTGAGAAAATCAACATGCCATCGGGAGTGGACAGTCAGCATTTCACTTTATCTCGTCAGAATAAAAACGAGCTTGTTGAAAACAAAGCCCTTCTTAAACGTTGTTTTGGTCTTTTGGTTAATGCTCATTATCAAACGACCCCTAATGATTTATTTCAGATACTCAATGATAGCAATGTCGAATTGTGGCTCACGGTAGCGGACAACAACTTGGTTGGCGTTATCACCGTCATAAGGGAGGGCAATCTTTCTTTGGACGTGATTTCAGGTATTGTGAGCGGTAAGAGACGACCAAAAGGGCATTTAGTCCCGGCAAGTATTGCTAACCATTTAGGGTTCGATGAAGCGGCACAGCAGAACAGTGCGAGGGTAATGAGAATCGCGGTTCATCCAGAAATGCAAAGACAAGGGGTAGGTGCAAAAATGCTGTCTGAGCTGCATGCTCGTATAGATGGTATTCAGTACTTGTCCACCAGTTTTGGTGCAACCGACGAATTGCTCCGCTTCTGGCAAGAAAATCAATATCAAGTGGTTCGAGTTGGAAATACAAGGGATCAAGCCAGTGGTTGCCACTCTGTCATTATGGTACGCCCTATTGCTCAATTATCTTGGTTTAGAAGTGCCGTTCAATATTGGCAACAAAATTTTGTTTCTCAGTTGTCTAAAGAGTTAAACATACTTGAGCCGGAATTGATTTCTCAGTTCTTTATGCAGTGGCAATCGGAAACGCAGGTATTATCTGATCATCAATTCCGAATGCTTTCTCGCTACGCTGATGGTGGAAATGGTGAAGAATCTATCAGTCATATCTTAAGTGAATGGTTGGTTTCTACGTTATCTCAATCTCGTCAAGTATCGCTTTATCCGCTGATCACTCTATTTTTGCAACATCAAACTTGGACTAAGACTTCGAACCTGTACGGCTTCACTGGAAGGAAAGCGCTAGACGCATACTTACGTGAGCAAGTGTCGATAGTACTTAATGATTTACAGTGTAAATCGTAACGAGTAAATTTCTATTTTCATAGTCTGAAGGGGTTTGATGTACGTAGGCTGCTAAATATGCTCTTTTGTAACCAGGCTTAAACAACAACGCAAAACGCTAACATTCTGAAATTTACACTGTAAATTTCAATATTTCGTCTAACTCCACTGTCAAAATCTCACTTCTTCTAGCACAAAAAATAAATTATTTTCAAAATTGAATTTGAGCCGTAAAAGCACTCTTAGTGCGCGATTTTTTTGTGAGTAAATTTCTATGTATATATTTGTTTATCAGTAATATTTTTAAATTTAAGTGCTAGTAAGTGACTAGAAAATTAATGTGCAATCCTATTCGTACATAAGTGCTGATTGAGCCTATTACGTACTTTTATTGTTGATAAACAAAGAATCCCTCCTACACTCAAAATAAACGTCAACTCCGATAATGGCTAGGTCGAAGGGATGGATACATGGAACGTCAACTAGAAGAATCCTTAGAGATTGGTAACGTCCTAAACATCAAAAATGAGTATCAGCAATGGCTCGATAGCAACGAAGAGCTAATTGTTGACGCTTCCTCCGTTGTTAGAGTTGATGCAGCAGGATTGCAAGCATTGGCATCTCTTTTCTTTAGTGCCAAGCAGGCAAATACCAACATACAACTTGTCAATGTTCCTGATGACTTACAAGAAAGTATCAAGTTACTCGACTTACAAAGTGTGTTTGAAAATTAAGGAATTGAGAGGGATTTTTATGACTAAGATTCTTGCTGTCGATGACTCTGTATCGATCCGTCAAATGGTTAGTCACACTTTAAAGGACGCGGGTTACGACGTAGAAACCGCGAACGATGGTAGTGATGCATTAAAAAAAGCAAAAATGACCAAATTTGATGTAGTGATATCAGACGTAAATATGCCAGTTATGGGAGGGTTCGAGCTGGTAAAAGCCATTCGTGGAAACCCTCAGTACAAATTCATTCCTATCTTGATGCTGACGACAGAAACCAGCATGGAGAAAAAGCAACAAGGTAAATCGGCAGGAGCAACGGGGTGGTTGGTCAAGCCATTCAATCCGGAAACTCTCCTAAAAACCTTAAAGCGCGTTATATAGAAACAGCGTTTGTATCGAGAACGTGTTGCAAGATTTAGGTAGGTGACCCATGGCTTTAGACATGAACCAACTTCGTAAAATGTTTTACGAGGAATGTCGTGAAAACTTAGAAGTGCTTGAAACCGTATTGTTGGATCTCGATCCAGAGAGTGTCGACCTAGAGACCATCAATACCATATTTCGTGCCGCTCACTCCATTAAGGGGGGCGCAGCTACTTTTAACTTGCTTGACATCAGTGAGTTCACCCACAACGTCGAAGCTTACCTAGATGAAGTCCGAAACGGACAAATGAGCCTTACTCGGCACAGTGTTGACATCCTGCTGAAAAGTGGCGATTGCATTACTGAAATGCTGGAAGGGTATGAAACCGATACACCAGTCGAGTCGGCGTTAAAAGAAGAAGTGAATCAAGCGCTATCGACATTACTGGAATCGCCAGCGGAAAACCAGCGTAGTGATACTTCTCAAACCCCTTCTTCTAACAAGCAGGGTGGGGCAGTGTCATCTGATCATACTGAGAGCTCTTCTATTCATGCTGAAAGCGCATCTGACTGTGCCCCTTGGCATGTCTCTTTTACTCCGCATTCTGATTTATTCTTTAGTGGCAATGACCCACTTAGAATTCTGGGTGAAATTGTTGAATTGGACCCAGATTGCAACATTGTGTGTAACACATCCGAGTTACCGGAGTTAAGCGAAATCGAAGCCGAGCTCTGTTATTTGAGCTGGCGAATAACGCTTGCTGGTAGCATTGCTGAAGAGGACATTCGCGAAATATTTGAATGGGTAGAAGACCAATGTGATTTGGAAGTGCAACGTGAAAGTGTGCAAAAGGAAAACGTTGCTCCACCAGTGCCTGAGGTGACTCAAACAGAAACTCCACCGGAAGAACCACAAGTTGTCGACAACGCGCTTGTCGCAAAACCCAAAGATACCCAAAAGCCAGCGAGTAAACCCGCCAAATCCGAGTCTAGCGTGAGCTCCATTCGAGTTGATATAGACAAGGTGGACAGCTTAATCAATCTTGTTGGTGAGTTGGTGATCACCCAATCAATGCTCACCGAAATCGGCAATGATTTCACGGTCGATAAATTGGAGAAGTTAAAATCCGGGTTAGACCAACTTCTGCAAAACAGTAAAGACCTTCAAGAAAATGTTCTGAATATTCGAATGCTTCCAATGAGCTTTGCCTTTAGTCGGTTCCCTAGATTAGTACGGGACTTATCAGGCCGTTTAGGAAAGCAAGTTGACTTGCAGATCAAAGGTGAAAATACCGAGTTAGATAAAACTGTCTTGGAACGCATTGTGGATCCGTTAGTTCACCTAGTGAGAAACGGAATCGACCACGGCTTAGAGCTTCCTGAGCAAAGGCAAGAGCAAGGAAAGCCAGACATGGGCGTTATAGAGCTGAACGCCTTCCATCAAGGTGGCTCTATCATTATCGAAGTGAAAGATGATGGCGCTGGTATCAATTGCGACAAGCTTTGGCAGAAAGCGGTTGATAAGGGCGTGTTACCTCCAGAATCTCGACGTGAAGAAATGACTGACAAACAAGTGGTGAATTTGATATTTGCCCCTGGCTTTTCTACTGCGGATGAAGTGTCGGATATTTCTGGTCGTGGCGTAGGCATGGACGTAGTTAAGAGAAATATTGAAGAGCTTGGTGGGTATATTGAAGTTGAATCCCGCCTTGGTACTGGCAGTACATTCACCATTAGCTTACCACTTACATTAGCCATATTAGATGGGCAGCTGGTTAAGGTTGCCGGTGAGGTTTACGTTATTCCGTTGCTGACCATTATCGAGTCCATTCAAATTGATACACAGTGTGTGAAACACGCGGCAGGTGGTGTCGAATTGTATCGTCTCCGAGAGGAAAATATCCCTGTACTGCGTTTGCATGAAGAGTTTGAAATGGGAGAGAGCGGAGAGCTCGAAGGACGGATTCTTTGTTTGGTTGAAGCGGCAGGTAATCGAGTTGGGTTACTGATCGATGAGTTGCTGGACCAACAACAAGTTGTGATTAAAAGCCTCGAATCTAACTACAGCAAAGTCGCTGGCATTTCAGGTGCAACCATTCTTGGTGACGGTTCAGTTTCTTTGATCTTGGATATTCAAGGGTTAATCACCTCATTTTTGAATCGTCAGTCAGACAGTAAAGGCGGCATTGCAGCCTAGGGAGCGACAGTGAACGAAGCACTTCAAGTTGTCGAAGGTGACACCATTTCCGATAGCGAGATCAGTGAAAATGCTGACTTTTTGAGTTTTTGTTTGGCTGGTGAACTGTATGGAATCGATATTCGAGATGTGGAAGAAATCCGAGTTTGGGAGCGCCCAACGCCCATTCCTCGCTCTCCTAATTTTGTAAAAGGGGTTATCAACTTAAGAGGCATGATTGTGCCTGTGGTTGATCTTCGAATTCGTTTTGGTATTGGTGATTGCGCTTATCTTCCGACGACTGTGGTACTTGTTCTTCGTTGTGCAAGTACCGATACAGAGCGATTGATGGGGCTGGTTGTCGATGCGGTTTCCGATGTGGTGAGCCAAGGAGATAAAGAGCTGACTCCTGCTTTGGGGGATTCTGCTGTTACCCCGTTCACGGTTGGGCTTCTCAACGTGGAGGAGCAAGTGATGTCTCTGTTAGACACCGATGAATTGCTCAACATGGAAACGATACTCAAGGCAGGGTGAATGATGGCAATACAAGAATTCCTGAGTTTCATCTTAGATGAAGAAGAATATGCAGTACCCATTCTGGATGTAAGAGAAGTCAGAGGTTGGAGCAACGTACGCTCGGTTCCGAATTCACCCAGCTATTTAAATGGTGTCTTAGAAATTCGAGGGGAGTATGTCCCCATTGTTGACTTGAGAAAACGCTTCAACCTTGAACCTGCAGTCATTAATGCAACAACGGTTGTGATTGTTTTAAACGATACGCATGGACAGCCATTAGGCATCATAGTGGATGCGGTATCTGAAGTGTACGCATTGGACACGGACGATATTAAACCTGCTCCCAATATGTCGTTAACGGTAGATAAAAACTTCATAGTCGGCATTGTTCCGGCAAAAGAAGGACATGTGATCTTAATTAACTTGGAAGCTCTATTTAATGTCGCAGAGCTCAACAACTTATCAGAAGAAAAAGCGCTCATGTGAGAGGTAAAGTTATGTCATTTTGGAACCGAAAAAAAGAAAGAGCAGAAAGACAGTTTGTTGCTCCATCCCAAGACAACCTAATGGGAGAGACCGATAGTGTTTCGGGAGCCGTCAGTAATGAGCAACTGCTTTCCGCATTGAACACGGCGCAAACCGCCTTGATGATGATTGATCGGGATTTCAACATAACTTACGTTAACAGGCGTTCTCTGGATTTGTTAAAACAACACGAGTTACTTTTTCAATCGACATGGCCCGGATTCAGTGCGGATGAAGAGTTTCTGATAGGAAGCTGTATTGATGGTTTCCATACCAACCCAGCACACCAGCGTCAGTTACTCTCCAACCCCCAAAACATGCCTCATACAGCGACAATCCAAGTCAAAGATGTGCTACTGGAACTTAATGTAGGAGCCATCATCGATGCTCAAGGTAACTACACCGGTAACACATTAGAATGGGAAGATGTCACAGAGCTTAGGCAGCAAGAATCCAACATTCTGCGGTTACAGTCGGCTGTGGATCAGGCACAAACAGCCATGGTTATGATTGACCGTGATTTTGAGATTACCTACACCAACCACGAAACGCTTTCTTTATTTAAAAAACACGAAGCGAAATTTCGCAGTGTGTGGTCCAATTTTAGCGCAACAGAAGATTGGCTAATGGGGCGATGTATTGATGGCTTCCATAAAGATCCATCCCATCAAAGAAAATTACTCGATAACCCATCTAATCTTCCTTTTAGTACTGACATCGAAATTGCTGATTTAAAAATAGAGCTCAATGTCGCAGCAATTATAGATGCGCATGGCAACTATATAGGGAATACACTCGAATGGAGTGACGTTACTGAACAACGTAAGCAAGCAACAGAGATTGCGCGTTTGAGTGCCGCTGTGCACCAAGCTCAGACAGCGATGGTCATGATCGACCGAGATTTTTTAATCACCTACACCAATCTAGAAACCATTAACTTATTCAAAAAGCATGAGAACACACTGAGAACTGTTTGGCGTGATTTCACCGCTAACGAGGATTGGTTGATAGGTCGCTGTATTGATGAATTCCACCAAAACCCCGCCCACCAGCGAAAGCTTCTGGATAACCCGAACAATTTGCCAGTTAAAACAGACATTGTCATTGCGGACCTAAAAATTGAGCTAAACGTTGCTGCAATTACTGATGCTGAAGGGAACTACGTTGGCAATACATTAGAGTGGAAAGACGTTACAGAAGAAAGGGCAAAAGAGGCAGAAATTGGTCGTTTAGCCTCTGCTGTTGCAGGCATGACAACGAACCTAATGATGGCCGATGAAAATGGCATTATCCAATACTTAAATCCGTCTCTTATCAATTTACTGACCAGTAGAGAAAGCGATCTCAAAAAAGCGTTGCCGAGGTTCGATGCCAGTAACCTCATAGGGCAAAATATTGATATTTTCCATAAGAACCCAGCTCATCAAAGAGGCATCATTTCTAACCCAGATAACTTGCCGTTTTCTTCAAATATTGCCGTTGGGGGGCTTGAATTTAACTTAACGTGTATCGCCATGCGTGACGCGGAAGGTAATTACATGGGACCGGCTCTGCAATGGGAAGACATCACCGAGCAGCAAGATGGCCAGCGTCAGGTTGAAAGCCTGATTCAAAACGCGATCAAGGGTGAGCTTACAAACCGAATTGATACCAGTGCTTACAGTGGCTTTATGTCTGAACTCGGTAATGGCGTGAACAACTTGTTGGATGCCATCGTCGCGCCACTCGGGCAATGTATTGATGTAATGAGCGAAGTCGCAGACGGCAACCTAAACAAAAATATGTCTGATGATAACGAAGGTGAATTCGGTCGATTGTCTGAAGCCGTGAATACTTCAATCGTTAATCTACGCAATATGGTTGACCAAATCACCACATCGTCCGCAAGAGTCGCCACTGCATCCACAGAAATAGCAGAAGGCAATAACGATCTAAGCCAGCGTGTTGAAGCGCAGGCGTCCAACCTTGAAGAAACTGCCGCCAGTATGGAAGAGATGACCTCTACCGTTAGGCAAAATGCAGAGAATGCAAAAGGCGCAAATGACCTTTCGGATGATGCCGCTAAAAAGGCGGGCAAAGGTGGTGAGGTTGTTGGTCAAGCCATTGCAGCTATGGCAGAAATCAACAGCGCCAGTAAAAAAATCTCCGATATCATTGGCGTGATTGATGAAATTGCCTTCCAAACTAACCTACTGGCATTGAATGCGGCAGTGGAGGCAGCGAGAGCCGGAGAGCAAGGTCGCGGCTTTGCTGTTGTTGCGGGTGAAGTTCGTAATTTGGCGCAGCGCAGTGCCGCCGCAGCGAAAGAAATCAAAGGTCTAATCAACGACAGTGTCGATAAGGTAGATGAAGGTTCGAGACTGGTCGACGAATCCGGCGAAACACTCAACGAGATAGTTGATGCTGTTGCGAAAGTGTCGGAGCTTATTACCCAAATCGCGCAATCCAGCCAAGAACAATCAACAGGCATAGATGAGATTAGCCGTGCGGTTGCCACTATGGATGAAATGACGCAACAGAATGCTTCTTTGGTGGAAGAAACGTCTGCTGCTAGCCAATCACTGAAAGATGAAGGCAAAGAGTTACTTAACCTAATGAACTTCTTCTCCACCGACAATGATGTGAAAACCTTATCCTCAAGAGGAGCGGCTGGAGCGGTAAGAAAGCCGTCCAGCAATGTTGCAGAGATTCGAAATGTCCCCGCATCCAAACCAGCAAGCCGAGCGGTTAACTCGGGGATACAGTTGAGTGAGGAAGGAGACGAATGGGAAGAGTTCTAAGCCGAGCAGAGGCAGAGAGTCCACTGACTGGTAGAGAGTTTGAACTAACAGAACAGGACTTCAAATACATACAATATTTTGTCCACAAAAGTGTCGGTATATTTTTGTCGGATAAAAAGAAGGCGATGGTTTACGGTCGCATCAGCCGTATTTTACGAGAGCACGGGTTTCGGAGTTTCTCTGAATATCGTGAATTGCTCGAAATCAATGATGCCGAAAAAGTAAATTTTATTAATAACCTAACCACCAATAAAACCCACTTTTTCCGTGAATTTCATCATTTTGAATACCTAGAAGGCGTGATGATTCCAAAGTGGTTCAATGAGGGTAAAAAACAACTTAGGTTTTGGTCGGCAGGGTGTTCAACAGGAGAAGAGCCCTACAGTTACCTTGCTATGTTAAAAAAAGCGCAAGTATTCGACCGGATAAGAGATGTGCGTATGCTTGCAACCGACTTAGACACCAATGTATTAGCCCACGCTAAGCAGGGTGTTTACGGGGAAGAATCACTAGAAAGTATACCCAGCGAATACCTAAAAGGGGCATTCGTGAAGGGAAAAGGCCAAATGGCCGGAAAAATAAAAATAAAACGTCAGTTACAGCAACACCTTACTTTTAACCAGCTCAACCTATTAGCTGATTGGCCCATGGATCAGCAATTTGATGTTATCTCTTGTCGCAACGTCATGATTTATTTTGATAAGCCAACGCAAGAGACACTCATTCGGAGATTTTACGAACTTCTTGCCGACGATGGTGTGTTGTTTATCGGTCATTCAGAGAGTGTTGGAAATTGTACTGACATATTCCGTCACCTCGGACACACCATTTACCTTAAACAGTGAGGCAAGAATGAAAGGACAGCAGGCAAATGCACCTATCCAAACGTCACAATTCAGCCGCTTTTACCATCAACAAAAGAAAGTGCACATGGTGAAAGTGATGCCCGGTGGTGTTTACACCAGCCGCGAACCGGAAGTGATTTGTACCGGATTAGGATCATGCATCGCCGCCTGTATGTGGGATCCGCAGGCCTATATCGGGGGTATGAACCATTTTTTGTTGCCATTCGACAGTAACGCAGAAATAGAGCATTGGCATCCAACCGAAATTGTTTCGACTGCCTCTCGATATGGCAATAACGCAATGGAAATGCTGATAAACCAATTGCTTGCTGGCGGGGCTGTGCGAGAACGGATTCGCTTGAAACTGTTTGGTGGTGCGCAATTGATGGGCAGAAGTGCCCTTATTGGTGACAAAAATATTGAATTTGCACTGAATTACGCGCGTGAAGAAAAGTTTGAGATTGAAGCGCAAGATTTAGGGGGGATGATCCCAAGAAAAGTGATGTTCGATCCGCTGAGTGGTCAGGCTTGGGTTAAACGCATCCGACTCTCTGAAGTTGATAAGGTGAAACGAAATGAAGCGAAATACGCCAAAGAGTTGGATATAGAGAGTCATCGTTCTCACGATAATGATGCGGAGCTGTTTTTATGAATAAAAAACTAAAAGTAATGATCGTTGATGACTCCCCTGTATTTAGAGCGCTGCTAACGGAGATCATCGAATCCGATCCTCAGTTGACCGTTGTGGCAGCAGCGGAAAACCCCTATGAAGCACGGGATCTTATTAAGCAGCATAACCCTGATGTGCTTACCTTAGATATTGAAATGCCGAAGATGAATGGTGTGCAATTTCTTAAAAACCTCATGCGACTGCGCCCTATGCCCGTCGTCATGATTTCTACTCTAACTCAGCATGGTGCCGACATCACACTTGAAGCCTTAGAAATAGGTGCCGTCGATTACTTTCCTAAACCTGCCGTAGAAAACACGGCAGAGATGATCCACTACAAACAAATGGTCAATGCCAAAGTCAAAATGGCGGCAGGGGCGAACGTAAAACAGCAGCACAATAATCATCAGGCTGAAAAGCAAGAAAAAGTAAAACACAAAAGCAAGCGGTTCGATTTGATTGCCATTGGTGCCTCGACAGGAGGGACGGAAGCCGTCCGATCGGTATTGTCGTCTTTGCCATCGAATCTACCACCCATCGTCATCACTCAGCATATTAGTGCGTTGTTTACGCCTTCGTTTGCTCAGCGGCTTGATGATGCAAGTGAAATGACGGTACGAGACCTTGCCGTGGACTCTGCTCCACTTGTGAACGGATGCGCTTACGTTGCGCCAGGCGATCAGCACATGGTGATTGTTAAGCGGGGTGGCTGCTTGTATTGCGAATTGGATGACAGACCTCCTGTTAACCGCCACAAGCCGTCTGTTGATGTCATGTTTGATGCAATAGCAGAAACGCTAAAAGACAGAGCCATCGGCGTGATTCTTACGGGAATGGGGCAGGATGGAGCAGCAGGAATGCTGAATATGAACAATGCAGGTGCATTTACGATAGCGCAGGATGAGCAGTCCTCTGTGGTATGGGGAATGCCGCGTGTCGCGGTAGAAGTAGGAGCGGTAGAAAAAGTGGTGTCACTGAATAAAATCCCGAAACTGATATGTGACACGTTGTTTTCTTCCTGAATACTTCTGAATTGAAGGGGTCTATAACAATGCAAAAAATAACAAACTTCGTGACGAATTGGTGGCTCATTCTCGGCTTACAAGTGTTGGGGCTCAGTTTCGTTGCAATGGAAGTATCTTCAATGTGGGTGGTTGTGCTGTCTGTGTTGATCGCCGCTACACCTTGGGTTCTGATTAAATCGCCACAAAAAGAACCCAAGTCATTTGATTCGGGAGAAGAGCCAGAACCCGCCATCGAAATGAATTCAGATCGACGAGTACGGCTAGATGAAATCAAACAGCTGATGGAAGAAGAGCTTCCGCATATAAAAGAAAGTTTAGACAAACAACGTGGTGTGATTGATGAATCTGTCGTGACACTCAATGATAGCTTCTTCGGTTTGCAAGAAGTCTCGCAACGTCAAAGCCTTGTGTCAGAGACTTTAGTGAACAACCTTCTAGCCAATCAAGATAGTAAATACAGCCTGACTCAAGTACTCCCTAAAACAGAAAAAATATTCGCTCAATATATTGAAATTCTTGTCAGCGTTTCGGAAAAAAGCATCACCGCTGTACACAGCATTCATGACATGTCATCAAAATTGGACAACGTATTTCGCCTATTGGACCAAGTCCAAGGGCTATCCGAGCAAACCAACCTGTTGGCTCTGAATGCCGCTATAGAAGCTGCGCGAGCTGGTGATGCTGGGAGAGGTTTTGCCGTTGTTGCTCAAGAGGTGAGGAATTTGTCTCTTAAAGCCGAAGATTTGAACGGGCAGATCCAGAAAGAGATAACGATCGCCCAAGGCACGATCAATGAAGCAAACGAAACGGTGGGTGAGATCGCCTCAATAGACATGACTGTAGCGATCGATTCGAAAGATCAAGTGGAAGATATGTTGCAAGGAGTGCAGCAAGTTAACGTTGAGATTAAGGAAGAAGTCGACAAATTACGAGTGATGGGAAGCGAACTTGCAGAGCAGGTGAGCAACGGTATTCGAGCACTGCAATTTGCCGATATTGTTGCTCAGCAAGGTCAACATGCAGAGCGCAGTGCACATGCTCTGGAAGATATGACAGTTCTAATGGGCAAGTTTAATAGGCGAGAAATAGAGCTTTCAGAGTTGATACAAAGCATTGAAGAGCTAATGGGTCATGCCCAAAGCCGCGGAGAAGCTGCAGCACAGCAATCCGGTATCGATGAAGGTGAAGTGGAATTATTCTAGGGAGAAGAACTATGTCAGTATCCGCTGAAATAGATAACAACCAAAGACGCGTCGTCATTTCGGTTGAAGGGGCATTTGGGTTTAATTTGGTTCACGAATTTCGCCAAAGCTACAGCCAGCAAAAAGGGTATCGTTTTGTGGTCGACTTCCGAAAAGTCGATTACATCGACAGTGCCGGTCTAGGCATGCTACTCAATATGCATAAATTCTTACAACAGCAAGATGGTGATATCGTCATTACCAACAGCATGCCTCAAGTGAAAAAAATTCTACTGATATCGAGATTTGATAAGAAATTCTCAATCGAATAACGAATTCAGGAGGGCTAGGTTATGAGAGTGCTGATTGTTGATGATCAAAAAACCAATCGGGAAATGTTTCGCTACATGCTGACCAGCATCGCAGAAGAGATTACCCTATTTGAAAATGGCGAAGGTGTAGTAGACGCATTAAAAGAAGTAGAGAGCCTTCCCGATGTGATCCTTATGGACGTTATGATGCCAGTGAAAGACGGCTTTACGACGGCCAAAGAAATTCGCGAAGAATTCCCCGACGTACACATGCCCATAATCTTCTTAACCGTTTTGGATGATCGTGATTCGTTCGGTCGCTGTCTTTTTTATGGGGATGACTTCATCCTCAAGCCTGTCGGCAGAAGTACGCTCCTTGCCAAAGTACAGGCGCACTATCGTGTTGCGAAAATGCACAGTGAAGTGAGTAAACAGCGAGATGAGTTGAGTAAGTTTCGAGAGCAAGTTAAGTACGATTACGCCATCTCTGAATCTATCTTCACCAACCTTGCCGAAGATATGTACAAAAATATCGACGGCATTGAGTACATATCTAACCCCTCCACCGTGTTTAATGGTGATTTGATCGTTGTGGCTAACCGCCCCCAAGGCGGGGTTTACGTAATGATTGCAGATGCAACCGGTCATGGCTTACCTGCGGCCATTTCGACTATTCCTGCCACGAGAGCTTTTTTCTCCATGGCTTCTAAAGGCATGTCACTTGGTGAGATTTTAGAAGAAATTAATACGTCTCTCGTGCGCTTTCTACCACTAGGAATGATGGTGGCAGCGAACGTTTTCGAAATCAGTGCAAACGGGCTGGATGTGACGTGGTGGGGAGGAGGGCTACCAGACAGCTATATCCTCGACTCCTCTGGAAAAATCATCAACAACCTCACATCTTCTCATATGCCTCTGGGTGTATTGAGTGGTGAGGAATTTGAAACCAATTTAGTCCACCTACGCTTAGAACCAGGACAACAGATCGTGTGCTATACCGATGGTGTAACCGAAGCGGCTAGCCCCTCTGGTGAGCAATTTGGTGAAGATAGATTAAAACAGGTACTGAATGCGTGTGAGCCTAGTACCATCATCCCATCCTTGTATGAAGCCGTGAATGTCTTTTCAAACAAAAGCAAAGACGATGATCTTTCCATTCTTACCATGACATTCCCTATTCACAATGAGGCTGGGCAAACCCCTGACGCTGAATTGCCCTTTGTTGGCAAAGTGCCATTGAATACTCGGTTAAGCTTCCCGAAAGACGTGCTAAGTGGTGTAACCGTCATGGCGGAGGTTCGTCATTACATTTCTGGCATTGTGAGCGGAGGCCCTAACCTTGATTTGGTTTGCTCGGTCTTGTCAGAGCTCTTTGCTAACGCCATTGAACACGGCTTATTAGGGTTGGACTCAAAACTCAAAAATGATGAGGAAGGCTTTTTTACGTATTACCAGTTACGAGAAGAAAGGCTACAAGACCTCAACGAGGATGCCATGCTAACACTGGAACTCGAATATTTACCTGAGATCAATCAGTTGGGTATGACAATTGAGCATACTGGTGAAGGCTTTAATTACCATAACGTAAGTATGGTTTCTGATGAAAACAGCTATGGCCGGGGGATTGTGTTGGTTTCGGAGCTGTGCGAATCACTCGAGTATTCCAACTGTGGCAAAAAAGTGAAAGCCGTGTATCAATTTAGCCAATATTAGCGTTTTATTTGAGCTACTTATATAATTACTGACATTGATGGTGTAGTCGAATGTTTGCTTTATTCGTGTGATTTAAAGAATATGTAGCTGGAATTTGAATAATCAACATTTAGAGATGAAAATGTCATGAGCTAAATATTGAATTTTCTCTCTGTGGTGAAGTTGATGTGCTTGTATTAGTGACCACAGCCGGAAAACGCGCATGTTTTTGTTAAATCTCTGGGCAAATTCGTTACACTCATTCCAGAAATGGTGTCTTATTTTTGAGTGACGGACTATGTGGAAAGAGTTCATCCGACTTTCGGATGATGATCAAAGTGTCATAGCACAGATGCCCACCGATATGGCTGTAGAGTCTGACTTCGGTGAGCTGGGACTTGATCACGCCATCGAAAACTTGGGTGCCGCTTCCTTCTTCTTAGACGATGGTGCCGTAAAAACGTTTGTTAGTGCTGCCCGTAAGGCGAAAAAAGAAGCGTTTCAGGGTATCAAGGTTGCGTATCGTAAAAATGCGAGAGTGACTGTTGAGCTCGAAGATGACGATATGATCGCGCGTATGATTGTGCAAGGTGCCCAAGGAGGTCGAGCACTTCGAGGCAGCGAAATTGTAGAAGCGCTATCCGCAGCACACGTCACCAAAGGCATCAATAAACTCGCGCTTAAAAAGGTACTGGCGATGAGCCATAAAGTACCACCGGGGCAAGAGTTTTCTCAGGCTGTTGCCATTGGTAAGCGTCCTGTAGACGGAAAAGATGCGGAATTCATTTCTCTGTTCCCCGATATCAACAGCCGCGTACTCAGACCACAAGAAATTAATACGGTTACTCACCGTGTTGATATGCGTAATCTCGGCGAAACCATTACGGTTGCCGAAAATGAAGAACTTTTGCGGCGCAAACCGGCGACGAAAGGCACACCTGGTTTTACTGTCTGTGGCAAAGCTATCCCTCCTAAACCCGGAACCGACAAACTCTTACGAGAGGGGAAAGGCACCTATATATGCAAAAACAACCCTAATTTACTTCGGGCATCCGTGTCCGGAATGCCAGTCATGAAGAAAGGCTCGAGCGTTGAAGTTGATAATGCGCTGTGTTTAAGCAAGGTCGACGTATCGACAGGTCATATTAAATTCAAAGGTTGTGTTGTCATTACGGGCGATATAGAACCCGGAATGAAGGTGCTTGCCACTGGCTCTATCACCGTGGGTGGTTTTATTGAATCGGCCGATGTTCAGGCTCATGGAGATATTACCGCTGCAAAAGGTATTATCGGTCGCCCAGTTGGAGAAGGTGAAGAGAATGCCTGTGTTGTCCGTTCTGGTGGCTCCATTACGAGTAAATATGCTCAGTATGCGACGGTACAAGCTCACGATGACATTACTCTTGCCATCCATAGCCTGCAAAACGAAGTCCGTTGTGGAGGCGATTTAAGTGTCTGTGATGCGAATGGAAAACAGGGCACGCTAAGTGGAGGCAACACCCAAGTCGGTGGAAAGATTACCTGCGTGAACTTGGGCGTTGAAGGTGATTCTGTCACCAATGTGGAAGCTTGTGCCCGCTATAAAAAGTACAAAGCGGGTATTGAAAAGCTGAAAGAGAACTATAAAAAAGTTCAAGAAGAAACCATGAAGGTGGTTCGGGCGGAATTGGAGCTTTCCAAAACACCTAAATCCGAGCGGACTCAAGATATGGTGGATAACGTTGCGTCTTTAAAAGAAAAAAACAACGATCTACTCACTCGAACCAAGAAAAAGCTCGATGCGGTTGAACTTGAATTTGAGCAAATGCTTTCGGCGAATACCATCACCGTAAAAAACAAAGTGTATTCCCGTGTAACGGTTAGATTTGGTGAGGACACGGTAGTCACACGTCGTGAACATGGTCCTTCCATACTGTCTTACAATCACTATGAAATTAGCTTTGAAGCGATGATGAAGAGTTAATCTGTGTCACGCAAATTAACGCGTCAACAGACCCTAGGAATGCCTTAATCCAGAAACGTCCATGTATCCGCGCCATCAAAACGCCGCACACGAATAGATTCAACCATTTCTCTATCAAACAATCGGAAATTCACGCCCACTCTATCCATTCCCGCTTTATCTGTTGCCGTGTAATGGGTATGTACTTTACATATCGGGCAATGGTGGAAATGAATCATTCGATCGCCCCACTCGTATCCATCGGTTACACCAGAAGTCACGATCACGTCTACTTCACGCGATGTGTAGTAGCCGTATAAAGGGGCTGCTCTAAAGCAGTGAGAGCAGTTGCATTGAGTTAAAGTATCTGGAAGTGTCTTTACTTGCAGCGTGATATTGCCACAATGGCAGGTTCCACTTGTCATATTACATTCCCTTTAAAACCGAGGAGGTGCCGTGAAGTTGTCCGTCTTCTACTGGTTATTCTTGTTTATCTCTCTATTTTATAGCCACCTCCCAATTTATTGGTTATTGGTGTCACAGCTTTTGAGTTTATTCACGCTCTTTTTCTACTGGTGGGATAAACGGCAAGCGATCAAAGGGAATCGTCGAGTGAAAGAAGCCACATTGCACGGCTTGGCGATGTTGGGAGGCTGGCCTGGTGCGCTTATTGGTAGAGAAGTGTTTCGCCATAAAACGCAAAAGCGTCCATTTTATCTCATCCTTTATTCTGTCTCGGCATTACACTGTGCGTTTACCGCTCTCTTTGTTTACGTTGCTTTAGCGTAAATACTGGGGGAGGTAATCCCGATAACCTAACGAGTCCGTCCGCCAAACTCCTAAAGCTTATCTCTTATCATCGCAACCTTTTTTACTTCGTCAATTGTAAACATTTGCGTCTCTGTGTAATGAAAGATGAGAAACGTAAGGTGTTGTAAGTGATTGGTTTGTATGGTGTAAGCGTGAGTAAGGGGCTATTGATAACTAACGTCTTATGTCTAATATCCATTGCGCAAATGAATTCTTTTGCAATTAAATATAATTAGCAGTGGATGAATGATAATGAAAAAGACAATTCTAGCTGTTGCAGTAACTCTTGCAGCAACATCAGTAAACGCAGCAGAAATTTACAACAAGGATGGCGTTAAGCTAGATCTTGGTGGTGCCGCTGAAGTTCAGTACAAAAAAGAACGTGGCGAGAACGCAGAAAACAAATTCCGCCTAGATGACGGTGATTTGTTCGCAACAACAACCGTTAAACTAGACGACGAGCTAACGGCTATCGGTAAAGCGGCGTTTAAATTCGAAAAAACAGACGTTGAGAACGACGAGCTATACGTTGGTCTACAGCACAGCAAATTCGGTACATTTACAGCTGGTCGTCAATCAACGACGTTCGACGGTGCTGGTATCTCTAACGACATCGAGTTCGGTATTAAGTTCTTTGATGATGAAGTTGAAACGTTAGCAGTAGGTTCTGGCGATTCAGTTGCTAAGTACGCAGGTACTTTTGGTAATGCTTGGGTTGGTGGTTCTTACGCTGAAGTTAAAGAAACTAAAGGTGAGCACAAGTTTGCTTACGATGTTGCTGGTGGCTACAAGTTCGGTAACGTAGAAGCGGCTGTTTACCTTCAGCAGGTGAAGTTGGATACAGCTACTTTCGGCAAAGTAACGGCGAAAAACGTAAAATCTAACTCTGCACTAGCGCAGGTTAAAGGTACGTTTGATGCGATTACTGTTGGTGCTTCTTACGCAACAACTAAGCTAAGCGGCGGCGACAAAGTAACGGTTGATGGCAAGATCAACATTGCTAAGCTTTCTGCAGCGTATGCTCTTGATGAGAAAACGTCGATTGCTGGTGGTTACGACTACGGTGATGCAAAAGATGCTGCAAAAGTACACAACTTCTACGCAAACGTAACTCACAAGTTCCACAGCAATGTGAAAGTTTACGCAGAACTAGGTCACGCTGATGTTAAAGAAGCAAACGGTGACAAGGTTAAGACTGAGCTGGGCTATGCAGCAGGTCTAGAAGTTAAATTCTAAAAGTTACCACTGCCTTTTCTACTTTTAGAGTTTTGACCCCGCCCTTGTGGCGGGGTTTTTCGTTTTATATGGCGTTTAATCAAGTTCTAGTTTTGGAGCGAATGGGAATAATGTACTTGGATTTCATTTCAGGTAACGTAAAGTTTTTCAGGTTTTCAAACAACTCGTAATCTTGCCCCGTACCTCGTTCATATTCCGAATTGGGTAGCCAGTATCCATAAATGTAATCCATGGTTTTACCAACGGAGTCCTCATTTACCTCTTCTACTTCAAATACGGCAATCTCTTGCTGAGGAAGCCTATGAGTCGTCATGTCACTAGGGATAAGTTGTCGATCGGATACTTCCATTGCAGAAAGGTACGTCACTTCATCTTCTAAAAAAGTGCCAGAAGGGCTAATAGTCAGCCCGTAGTAGGTGTCGTCTTTTGCATGTTTGAGTTCTTCTCGCCTCCCCAATAATTGCATCCAAGGCGCTTCGAGTAAATCGCAAAAACTCTCTTCAAAGGTAAATGGAGAGGGAATGGTGGTTTCAAAACCGACCAGCAGCAATTCTGGCTGATGAATGATTTCTGGCTCAAGCTTCATGCCATTATTTAGGTGAGAGAAAAGTGATTGAGTAAGAACGGGCTTTTCTCTCAAGTTTACAACAGGGCTTTGCTGGCGAAACTGTTTCGGAGTGATTGCAAAATAGTGCTTGAACGAACGTGTAAATGCCTCGTGGGAGCTAAAGCCTACATTCAGCGCTATATCAATGATTCCCAGTTCGGTATGAATCAATTGCTGCGCAGCTCGCGTCAGCCGTCGACCACGAATGTATCCCCCTAAAGTATCGCCAATTAACCCTTTGAACATTCGCTGAAAATGCCACGGTGACATACTAAATCGCTTGGCTAACAGGGCGATGTCGATGTCTTCATCCAGGTGAGATTCAATATGTTCAACCAACTCTTGAAGCTGCGAGATTAAATGTGACATGCCGTCCTTCCAAAGCGATGGAGTTGAATCGTGATTTAAGCCAAACCCTGACCAGAGCCAAGTTGTGACTTCAGTAAAAAAGTAACCAGTACCGCACAAACTATCAAGTTAAGGATTCTTTGTCGTTTTAAAGTGAGGCGAGTGAATGAGCTAGGAAGATAGATAATGAAAGCTATGGTATATGAGCGGTACGGTGATGCAGATGTATTACAAACAAAGGATTTGGATATTCCCGTTGTAGAAAAACATCAGATTTTGATTAAAGTACGGGCAACAACGGTGTCTTCCGCCGATGTTCGTATGCGAAAAGCCGACCCATGGGCTGTACGCCTGTTTAATGGTATCTTCACACCCAAGAAACAAGTACTCGGAACTGAGTTTTCTGGGGAGATAGCGGCTATCGGGGAGTCAGTGACTCAATTCAACACCGGAGACTGCGTTTTTGGTGGTACTGGAACAGAAATGGGTGCACACGCCGAGTATTTGCTTCTCGATGAATCTGCTGCCGTAACGCATATGCCTTCAAACTTAACTTTTGAACAAGCGGCATCCATTCCCTTTGGAGCGACAGCTTCCTGGTATTTTTTGCATCATCGGACCTCAACAAGACCAAAATTACGCATTCTTATCAACGGTGCTGGTGGCGCTCTGGGTAGCTACGGTATTCAGATTGCGGTAAACAAAGGAATGGAAGTGACCGCCGTATGCCAGTTAGCAAAGAAAGCGCTCGTCCAATCCCTTGGTGCTCACCATGTTTGGGATTACACAGAAAGGGCGGTGGAAGATAGATCCGGAGAGTTCGACATCCTATATGACACGGTTGGTAATCTTAATTATTCAGCTTGTAAGCATCTGCTCACTAATGATGGCATTTGGCTTGCTGCATCAGGTGGTCTTACTGACTTTTATCGTATGCTGACTACGCGAATATGGGGGCGAAGAAAAGTTGTGTGTGGTTTAGCTATCGAAACAAAGAGTGATATGAATCAGATAAAAACGCTGATTGAGACCGATAAATTAACCCCAGTTATTGATTCGATTTTCGAATTCGACAAGTTGGTGGAAGCTCATCGTCGTGTGGAAGAAGGGCGCAAAGCAGGAAGTGTGGTTGTTAAATTGTGATGACGCTTTCGGATATATACCCAAGTGACCTCAAGATGCAGGGTATAGATTAAATTAAAAAAGCCCTCTCGGTTAGAGAGGGCTGAATTCACAAATAGATGTTGGCATCAGTATTGGCTGTAGGCTCAGTACTAGGATGCTTTCACACGACCTTGTTTTAAGCTGTTGAGAACTTGCTCTTTCGGTCCGTCGGCGATCACTGCCCCTTTTTCCATTACAATCACACGATCTACGACATCGAGCATTGAGGTTTTGTGCGTAATCAAAATCAGTGTCTCGCTCTTTTTCAGATTAACAAGCTGGTGTTTGATGTGCATTTCGGAACGGTTATCCATAGAACTGGTTGGTTCATCCATAAGTAGAACCGGAGGTCTGCCAAGGAACGCTCGCGATATAGCAACGGATTGACGCTGACCGCCAGACAGTAGAAGGCCACCTTCACCTACCTGCCTTTCGAGCCCAGCTGGGTCTTGTTGAGTAAATACGGTGACACCACCTCGGTTTGCCGCATCCAGTACTTCTCTGTCATCCACTAAAGGTTGACCAAGTGTAATGTTGTCTCTAATTGAGCCAAAGAACAGAGTGATATCTTGCGGTACACAACCAATGTTGCGGCGTACATCAGCGTGGTGCAGCTGTGCGATATCCGTATCGTCTATTCGGACATTGCCTTCTGTGGGTTGGTAGAGCCCCATAATGAGGCGCTCTATCGTTGTTTTACCAGAACCAATACGACCAATGATCGCCACTTTTTCACCCGGATTGATGCAGATACTCACGTCTCGAACTGAAGCGAGATCGGAGTCTGGATAGTGAAATGTCACGCGGTCGAGCTCAATTTTTCCTTGAATGATGGGGCGGTGGATATAGCGTTTGCCTTCTTCCTGCTCTTCGGGCATCGACATCACTTGTTCGATGATGGTCATAGAAGATTTAGCTTGATTGTATCGGGTAGAAAGCAGTGACAGTTGCACGAGAGGGCCGACTGCGCGACCACTCAACATAGTGGCGGCGATTAACCCACCCATACTCAGTTCGCCCTCGGCAATCAGGTACACACCCACAATGATCATACCGACGTTTGCCGTTTGCTGAATAAAACCAGCAGCGTTTTGAATGGAGTCGGTAATGCGTCGGCTTTTGATATTCCAGTTTGCCATATGAGCAACCGCTTCTTCCCAGCGGTATTGGAATTGGCTTTGTGCACCAAAAACTTTGACGGTTTCTAGCCCGGCAAGGCTTTCGATCAAGTTGGCGTATTTTTGTGAAGCCAAGCGCGATCCTTCTTCGATGCTTTTTCTCAAAGGACCTTGGATAAGCATGGAGTGAATGATCAGAATGAGAATTCCGACAATTGGCACAATGACAAGGTTACCGGCTACCAGCCATATGACCACCAAAAACAGCAGTGCAAAAGGGAGGTCAATCAATGAAGAGACTGTTGCAGAGGTAAAGAACTCTCTTATCGATTCAAACTCTTGTAGGTGCCTTGCAAACGCACCTACAGAAGCTGGGCGAGATTCCATTCGAATGCCCATGACTTTGCTGAATAATTTCGACGAAATCAGTACATCGGATTTCTTACCTGCAATATCAATGAAGTAACTTCGCAGCAGCTTAAGAAGGAAATCGAACAGGAAGACAACAAAAATACCAGACGCTAATACCCATAAAGATTCAAACGCAAGGTTAGGCACCACTTTGTCGTACACCAATCGAGTAAACATTGGTGCGGCAATGGCAAACATATTGATTAGAATGGAAGCAATCAATACGTCGCGGTAAATGTGTTTGGATTCGAGCAAAGTACTCCAAAACCAATGCCCATCACGCGGTTTCAATACTTCTGGAGAGCGTTCGTCGTAGCGAAATTGCTTTTTAACTAAAAAGTAGCGCCCTGTGTACAGCTGCTTCAATTCTTCAAGAGGCAACGAAATGGGCATTAGGTGGGAGTCAGATGTCACCACTTCTGCTTCTTGTGTTTCGCGGTTTATGCTCACAAGTACACAAGCGTCCCCCCCTTTAAGAAGCAAGACTGCAGGCAGAATAAGTTCTGGTATTCCTTCAAATTCAGTGCGATTTTCACGGGCAACTAACCCCGCTCTT
Organism: Vibrio sp. vnigr-6D03; assembly: GCF_002835515.1. Lineage (NCBI taxonomy): Bacteria > Pseudomonadati > Pseudomonadota > Gammaproteobacteria > Vibrionales > Vibrionaceae > Vibrio > Vibrio sp. vnigr-6D03. The sequence goes on along the minus strand of NZ_PIZL01000012.1, from coordinate 454,104 downwards.
TCTGCTGAGCGGGGAAAGAGGAACGGCGTCAGCTTACCATCTGCTAACGGTAAACCACTTACGAGTGCTTCTGGTGAATTCGACATGCCATAGTAGCGGCTAATGTACACCAGCGAGTTCAACAACGGATCTTGCATCCTTGATAGACCTTAAAACTTATTTATCAACAATGAAGCCTTGGAATGCTTCAATAAAGTGCTCAGAAAGAAAATCCAGCTGTGCTTGTGTTTCTACACGCGAAGCGATGGTTTTTATACCAAGGTTATGCGCAGTCCGAGAAATTGAAGTAAGTGTGTACTTCTGCTTCTCGTCATCAATTTGGTGGGTGTACAGGTAATCCAGCTTAACGTAAGCCGGTCTAAATTCGTTGATGTATTCCAAAGAGTGGAAATGACGACCGTAATTGTCCACACCAAAATCAGCGCCAGCGCTGCGAATAGCGTGACAGATCAAAGCGGTGTGGTGCTGGTGGTTGATGAAGCAAGACTCAGGAATTTCAAAATGCAGTTTTTTAGCCAGTGCGCCATTCTTGGTTAGGGTTTGTGTCAGCCAACGAATAAAGCTTGGCTCAGTAACACTGCTGATGGTTAAGTTGATTGCTAAGGTATCTGTGACTTCTCGGCTGCGGAGCTTATCTAACATCGCTACGATAACGTACTGGTCAAAGATATGACCTGCATTTAACTGCTCCAATGCAAACAGGTATTGGTTGGCAGTGAAGCGCTCACCGTTTTTCTCAATGGCAGAGAAAACCTCACGGTGATAGGTTGCTCCTGTTGTCGTGTTTGCAGTCTGTAACTTAAATTCAACCCATTGATTACTGATGGCTTCTTCGACCAAGGTGCGCCACTGCTGCTTTCCAAGTAGGACATGGTTTTGTTCATCCGTAACAAGACCGTATGTTTTCTCTGGATGCGCGTGTGCTTTCGATAGGGCATTATCGACAAGTGATAGAATCTCGGTCGTATTCTTGCGATTTTCGTTATACACCACACCTAAGAAAGCCGCGGATGGCGCGGTACCCGTCGGATCTGGTCGAATATCTTGGGTATAGTTCATGATGCTTTCCGACACCATGCGCAATTCACTTTCTTCTAAGTTAGGGAGAATGAAACCAAATTCTGCGGTATTGATACGTGCAATGGTGACGTCTGGAGATGAGGTCGTCGCTCTCAGTAAGTCGGCCAACTCTTTAACGAGGCTGTCGCCAATTTCGTAGCCTTCATCGTCGTACGCTTCTTTTATAAAGGTTGCTTGCAAGATAGCCACACCGCCTATTGCTGATTCGCTTAGCCATGTATTTAGCTGACCAATGAAGAATGAGCGGTTACCCAGATGTGATACCGGATCCATATAGGCTCTTTCACGTAACTGTTGGGCTTCTCTTGCTTGCGCTTTAAAGCTTTTTTCAACTTGGGCAGACATGGCATTAATACCATCGACGACCGCAATCAAGTCTCGAGTTCGTGGGCGTTCAAGTGGTTCTCCAAAGTGATTATTAGCGACTTCTTTCATTTTCTGAATGATGAGTGTTAGCGGGGTCAATGCGCGTCTCACTACCGCAGAAATCACCACCGCACCAATGATGAAGATTCCTGTAAATAGTGTGACTAAGCTGGTAAGAGCTTGCCAAAGTTGGAAGTAGGCATCACCCGGATGGCTGATGATTTCCACTTCTGCCAATTGGAGCCACCCACTGGTCACGACTCGACGATCGTGAATCGTTCTAAACAAATCCAAATTCGTGAACCAGTCAGGAATGTCGTGGTTCTTAATAGGGTAGGTTCGAACTATTTCCTTGTCGTTACTAAGGAAGATGAGCCTGACTGCGGAATATGAGCTGCCATCAAACAAGGCGTTTATAACCGACTCCACGGCAACTTCATCCTGATTTTCAAGATAAGGTGCTAACGCGAGACCGACGGTGTTGATGGTGTTGTTCACCTCAGAGCGTTGAGCTTGCTCTAAGAAGTTCCGTGTGGTGTTAAACTCAATCGCAAAGACCGAGGTTATCAACAGTAGAAATACTGCCAACATCCAAGCGACTAGCTGTCTATATAGTGTCATGGTGCTTACTCATCATAATTAATAATGGGTTTATTTAATTTCAATTTTTGTTCGCGTGAGCGTAAATCGTTCCATAAGCTCAAGCGAGAGGATTTTCCTGCTAACTTACCACTGGCTTTTTCTTTCATTAGCCATAGGTTTTTACCGTTAAAACTGTAGATAGGCAGTAAGTCTCTGCGCTTCGATGCTGGTTTAATATCTGCAATTAAGTTATCCAAAATCAAAGGCTGCGAACTTGGTGTTCGGTAATAGGCCAAAACCATGTGAAATTGATTTAATTCAATCGCTTTAACGTACACTAAGCGGAGCTTCTTATCTGGGACGCCGAGCTCAAGCAATGAGAAATACTTCGCAATTGTGAAATCTTCACAGTCCCCACCAGCGCTTCCTAGAAATTCTAGGGGTGTTGCCCAGTAGTCTTTCCGTCCCCACAGGTTTATGTCGTCGACAAAATTCATCTGGTTAAAGAAATTGTTGACGGCTTCAAGTTGATCTTTTTCTTTCAAATTGTGGTAGTCGGCAATGCCATTACGCCAAGCCGTAACGCGTTTCGCTGCGCGATCACCGTATGTGCCTCGAACAGCCTCTACCCAGCGTTGCTCTTTCGTATTTAGAGCTACTGAAGTGAATGGAAGTGACAACAGGCACATCAATAATGCACCTGTTTTTATTCGGTTAATCGCCATCAAAAATCAGGACGTTTCACTGAGTGTTTGAGACAATGTTACGCGCCAATTTGTTGGAAAAGGACAATGGTTTCCTCCGAATCGCATTCAATGTAATCCTCGGTTTATTCACGCAAAGCCGTTTGTTGGGCACGTGATATAGGCTTCAATAGATAATCCAGAACAGAACGTTTGCCCGTTATTATATCGACCGAGGTCGTCATTCCAGGAATGATTGGGAGCTGTTCTGAATGACCAAAGCTGTCTTGCAAAGTCCGTACTCGAACAAGGTAAAAGCTGTTGCCTTCTTCATCTTGGATGGTATCCGCACTGATGTGTTCTAAAATGCCTTCAAGCCCTCCGTATCGAGTAAAGTCATAAGCACTGAATTTAACGATAGCAGGCAGACCGGGTCTTAAAAAGGCAATATCTTGTGGGGCAATCTTCGCTTCGACCAGCAGAGTGTCCTCGGTTGGGACGATTTCCACTAAATCCATGCCGGGTTGAATAACACCACCTACGGTATTTGTGTGCATTTTTTTAATTGTGCCAGTAACAGGAGATACGACGATGGTTCGATTCACTCGGTCTTCAAGCCCAACCGTGGATTCGGTCAGCGATGACAATTTGTCTTGTGCTTGGTTAAGCTTTTCTTGTTGCTCCGAACGGAATTTTAAAGCGGCATCGATTCGACTCAAAATTGCTTCGCGGATGGCGGAGGTTAACACTGGTACTTTAAGTTCCGTAGAAGTGAGTTCTCGACTGGTATCGTTGAGTTGTCGTTCCAATTTTAGCAACTCGATTCGAGGAACGATGCCTTCTGTTGCCAATGGTTTTGTAATATCGAGTTCTTTTTTAGCGAAATCGTAGCTACGCTGAAGGTTGGTGACTCGAGCTTTGATTTCGACGAGGTCTTGAAGTTTCTGCTCTACTTGTTGATCCAGAACAGAGACCTGATTCTTTAGATTATTGAGATCTTGGCGATATTCTGCAAATTGGCGTGCGACCAATTGAGGGTCGTTTTCAGCCAGTGGTTCTGGGAAGATCAGTTTATCGTTTTCGATAACAACGCTGTCTTGCCAGTTTTCCAGATCCAAACCTTCACGGATTTTTATACTCGCGATGGACGCGGATAATTGCAGTACATTGGCTGTTAGGTTGGTGACTTGTTGTTCTCTTTCACGAAAATCAGAACGAAACCTGGTGTCATCAATCAGAAGAAGCTGTTGCCCTTTTTCAACCATCTCACCTTCGTGGACAAGGATTTTTTTAACCAACCCCCCTTCAAGGTTTTGAACCACCTGTAATTGTGAAGACGGGATAACCTTACCTTGACCTACGGTTACTTTATCAATTTGTGCCCAAGCCGCCCACGCAATGGCAATGGCAAAAAACAGTACGACCACCCAAAGAAGAATTCTAGCACTACTCGGTGTATTCAAAAGTAAAGCGGCTGTTTTATCATCCACGTAGTCTAGTTCTTTTGAGTCCAGCTTTTTCAGGCTCTTGGTGTCCATGTATTTCCCTTGCAACAAATCAGACGGTCAACAAAAATTTGTGTGTTTTATCTTGAAGCAATTTTCATGCTAACGCTTGTGAATCTTCGGATTTGATGAATAAATTGTTAAGTTGTTCATTTAATTATACCTCAGCTAAATACATTCACATATCTAGGCGGCAGATAGTTACCTCAAAATACGTGTTTTTGAATTCTATGGACTGGTAAAGCGGAAAGAAAAATGACTTGAGTTCCCAAATCCTTAGGCGCAAAATCATCGGAAACCAGAAGGAGTCGAAATGGAACTTTCAGATATTCGCCGTGAATACACAAAAGACGGCTTAAGGCGTCGAGATTTGAAATCTGATCCGATTGATCAATTTAATCTTTGGCTTCAGCAAGCTGTAGATGCCAAATTGAGTGATCCAACGGCGATGACAGTCGCGACCGTTGATGAAAACGGCATGCCTTTCCAAAGAATAGTGTTGTTGAAAAGTGTCGATAAAGAGGGATTTGTATTTTATACCAACTTAGGTAGCCGTAAGGCGCAGCACCTCGATAATCACAGTAAGATCAGCCTTCATTTCCCTTGGCACCCATTGGAACGACAAGTACATGTGACTGGTGTCGCTCAAAAGCTAACGGCAATGGAGAACATGAAATACTTCAGCTCCAGACCGAAAGAGAGCCAAATTGCCGCGATCGCCAGCAAGCAAAGTAGCCGGTTATCTGCCCGTAGCATGTTGATAAGCAAGTATATGGAAGTCAAAAAGCAATTTGAGAGTGGAGAAATTCCGGTTCCGACGTTTTGGGGTGGCTTTCGAGTAAAGCCAGAAAGTATGGAGTTTTGGCAAGGCGGCGAACATCGCCTTCATGATCGCTTCTTATTTTCACGCGATGATGATGAGTGGTCGATAGACCGACTCGCACCGTAATCAGTTTTAGCTTTTACATACGGCTTTAAAATTCCGCTTGAATATAAAAACGCCGCACTGTAAGTCAGTGCGGCGTTTTGTTTTTATTTACTTTTTTAGTTGGCTAGCTCGTGGTAGCGAATGTTTTTAACACTTAATTCAATTTCTTCGTTATCCACTTCCCATGAAGTTGGTTTATAGATACCGAACTTGATGTAAGGCTTTTGAATATCGTTGAATGTGTTTGGACCGCATACATCAGATAGTACTTCATCGTTAATTTTTACGGTTAAGCATGCATCTTTGTTATGAGAAAGCTCACCACTGATTTCTACATTATACCAACTGTCTGCTTCGTAGTAGTAATCGCTGAATAGCTTTCTGTATTCGATAGAGTTACCAGCCCCGCCACATGACCCATTCTTTGTTACTGAGATTTGGTTTTCATCCCAACGGTTGAACATTCTTAGAGTACCGTTTATAGATTCAAGAGCCATGATTGGGCAGCGCCACGCTTCACCTTGATCCGGTACTGAATGTAGTTGGAAGTAGCTGTGCCATTGGCTGTAGTGTGCAAAGTTGTCGTTAGTCTTGAAATCAAAAGAGAATTTAAACGGGGTATCACGCTTAACGACATCCTTTATTGCAAACTCACAACGTTTGCGGTTAGGAGCTTTGTTCATTTTTAGCTTCGTGACGTCATGATCTTTGGTTAAGTTCACTGAGAGTAGGTCGAAATGACACTCTATATGAACTTTTTCATTTGGTGTTTTAAGCCCGCCTAGGTCAAGCTGTTCGTATACAGTTTTCCACATGTTTGCCGCTTGCGCACTTACCGAAAATACACTTCCAACTAATAATAAAGTTAAAATTTTCATCATTATTCACCCACTCGTAAAAGAAATAAATTTAATTTTCAAGTAATTGCGACATAGAGAGCCCGCTTATTTCTCAAAGAGAAATAAATGTTTAATAGATAAAACAGATTTCTAACATTAAAACTCTGTGTTTTTGTAAATTAAAATCAATGATATTAAATGCTTAATGTTTATTGATTTAAAAAACTAACTATTTTTTGGCTTTTATATGTAGCGATAACAATCCAATTTTTAAGTACATCAAATAAGTTATTACATTAAGTTCGGAACTATTGTCTCGTTCCTCTCTTGTCCACAACGAGAATATTAAAGTTTATTTTTGGTTAGAAAAATTTCTAAAAGGCTCACAATGATATTTGTACAAAATCAAAAACAAAGATTTGATCTTCATTCCATAAAATAATTTACTAGGATAAAATAAAGTAAATATATCGATTCTATCATCGCTATTTAATCGCATATGTATTTGATATTTATTGATTAATATGGATTTTTGTTATCCATATTATATTGAGGGGTCAAAGTTTATTTTTTAGCTCAATTGGCATGTTTTATGTGAATGAATAGTATATTTTATTATTTTGTATTTAGCTCAATTGTTGTGGCTATTATTATATTTAATAAAGGGTTAAGTGAGTTTTTTGGAACTTTAATATCTAAGTGTAAATAAATATTACATTTGAGGGTTTCGAGTGAAAAAAGACGCTAATTGGCCATTATTCATCAATTAAGCAGTCGATTTTTGTTTTGTGTTTGTAAATGTTTGTGTAGAAAAAATGTGATGGGTTAATATGGTCTGAGCTAAATATATAGGGTGGCGAGCTTTTAGAGGTGTTATTTTTAAATGTGTAGAACTGTTTACATTTTTAATACATCGTACGCTACAGATTTTCTTAAAAGTTCTTCTTCTTTACAGGATGATACTTCTTAGCTGGTGTTATTTTATTAACTTATTGTTATTTAATAATTATTCGCGATTTGAATGGGTTTTGATAACTTTACTATTTGGCTAAAAAGACAAATTGCCAAGATGGTTCAGCGGGTTTGAAGTGGAGTGTTAACTATTTAACTTGGCTAAGCACAACGGATATCTGCGTATTCAACAGGCTTTCAGGAATAATCGAGCCAAACCCCTCATCCAAAGCTAGGTCTATAAGTTCACTTTTTGTTCTCGCTCCAAATTTGTTCCTTAACCGAGCAACGTGACCTTCTACTGTTTTCACCGAAATGTTCATCGCGTTTGCAATGAATTGAGGCTTCTTCCCGTATAACAAGAAGAAAAGAACTTGAGATTCTCGCTGGTTAATTTTTTTGGGTGTGCTGCAAATGGTACTGACGTAGACATCTCTTTTGAGGCTCTGCCCAGTGGCTCGACAAATCCAGTGTCCAATTTCCAATATGGCGGTATCTTCCAGTTCTTGACCGTGGAAAATAACACCTTGGACTTCTCCGTTGTCGTTTATCCATGGAGACTTGGTAAAGATATGAGCCCGCCATTTTCCGTCTGGATATGGATGGATGTCTAAGATCTTTAAAGTTTGTCGAGTTTCCATGACGTGTTTGTCTTGCCGCTGAAAATCGAGAGCACAGATAGTTGAAGGGCAAGGGATATCAAAGTCCGATAGCCCTACACATTCAGAATGGCTGTTTAACCCTACGAGCTGACTGAACGATTCACTCGCGTATACGTAGTTAGAATTTGTATCTTTGCAGCCCCAGCAACCCGGAAATTGATTGAGAATAGACAAAAGAGTTGAGTTAGGCACGAATATTCGCTCTGTTGTAGTGCGCCACTTGTTAATAATCATATCAGTCTCAATATAGAGATTACAGCGTATGTTATACGTTCAAGTAGGCTTGTTTAAAAAAAAGCCAGCTTGAGGGAGCTGGCAAAATACAAGATACATCTTGTCGACGTGTAGAAGAGGTTATGATCGGCTTCAGGGTCTAAGCGATCATAACTGGTATCAATATGATACCGAGAGTTAGATACACTGGACTGTATCTAACTCTATGACACTTAAGATAAAACAGTATTTTTTTCCTTAAAAGGGGGGAATTCCCCCCTTTTAAGGAAAAAACGGTCTAAATACGATAAATATCGTATTATTGTTCACCTGAAGCACGTAATTAGGGGATACTTAGCCTTTAAATACTTGTGTTTTTGTTGAAGTGATAATGGTTATCATTTACGATTGCAGCATCTAATGGATTCAGGATGAAAAAATGAAGAAGATTTTAGCCCAACTGGGATTGTGTAGCCTTGTATTGGTACCAAGTATGGCTACTGCTAATTTCAAAGTTGTTACAACGTTTACCATCATTCAAGATATAGCTCAGAATGTAGCTGGTGATGCTGCTGAAGTCGTTTCTATTACCAAACCTGGTGCGGAAATTCATGACTATCAACCCACTCCAAAAGACATTGTAAAAGCTCAGTCAGCAGACTTGGTTATGTGGAATGGAATGAACCTTGAACGCTGGTTCGAGCGCTTTTTTAGTAATATTGAAGGTGTTCCATCTGTAACGTTAACAGAAGGAATTACGCCACTTTCCATTTACGATGGTCCTTATCAAGGTAAACCCAACCCTCATGCGTGGATGTCTACAAGCAACGCTCTTGTTTACATTGAAAACATCCGTAAAGCGCTCGTAAAACATGACCCAGTAAATGCTTCGACCTATAATAGTAATGCAGCAGCGTATTCAGAAAAGGTTAAGAACCTCGATGCGCCAATTCGCAAGCAATTGAGTACGATTCCAAAAGATAAGCGTTGGTTAGTCACCAGTGAAGGTGCATTCAGTTACTTAGCGAAAGATTATGATTTAAAAGAAGCGTACTTGTGGCCGATTAATGCTGACCAGCAAGGTACGCCAAAACAGGTTAAATCACTTATCGATAAGATTCGTGATAACCAAATTCCGGTAGTGTTTAGTGAAAGCACCATTTCGGACAAGCCTGCAAAACAGGTTGTAAGAGAAACGAATGCAAAATATGGCGGCGTGCTATATGTAGATTCTCTGTCTACTCAAAATGGTCCTGTTCCAACCTATTTAGATTTATTGAAAGTAACTACACAAACTGTAGCGGATGGATTTGAATTATGAGTTCGTTGTCGGCCAGCTTAGAAGTATCCAACGTTGGTGTGACATACAACAACGGCTTCACAGCTATTAACCACGTTAACTTCTCTCTTAGCGGGGGCACTATATGTGCCCTCGTTGGGATCAATGGCGGTGGTAAATCGACGCTTTTTAAAAGCATCATGGGGCTTGTGAAGCTCTCGTCTGGTGATATTTGTGTCTCTGGGATGACCATACGTAAAGCTCTAAAAAGTAATTTAGTGGCTTACGTACCTCAAAGTGAGGATATCGACTGGGATTTTCCTATCCTAGTTAAAGATGTGGTGATGCAAGGTCGCTTTGGGTTTATGAATTTCCTTCGCCGACCAAGTAAAATGGATAAGGCGAAAGTCGCTTCAGCGATGGACCGAATGGGAATTAGCCAATTAGCTGAACGACAAATTGGCGAACTTTCCGGTGGACAGAAAAAGCGTGTTTTTTTGGCAAGAGCATTGGCTCAAGAGAGTAAAACAATATTACTTGATGAACCTTTTACTGGTGTCGATTTCACCACAGAAAGTGCCATTATGCAGTTGTTTCGAGAACTTAGAGCTGAAGGGCATCTGATTTTAGTGTCCACCCATAATTTGGGAAGCATTCCAGATTATTGCAATGAAGTGGTTTTTATAAACAGAACGGTTATTGCAGCAGGATCGTTAGATGTTACTTTCACTCAGCAAAATCTAGAGGCGACATTTGGTGGGGTTCTTAAACACGTTGGCATTCCTGGTGAAGAACTGCACAATGATGCCGATCGCCGTGCTGTTACGATCATTTCTGATCACGAGAAACCCGCGGTGTTCTATGGAACCAACAGAAATGACTCGACTCTAATCAGTGAAGCCCAACATCGCGATGAATCCAATCGTGGAGAACCCATTCGCGATCAAAAAAACCGGGTGGATCAGTAATGTTGGAATATTTATTGGAGCCCCTAGGTTACGAATACATGATTAACGCCATATTCGCGAGTGCGATTGTGGGCGCTGTGTGTGCGTTTCTTTCAGCCTTTCTTATGTTGAAAGGTTGGTCCTTAATTGGTGATGCTCTTTCGCATTCTGTTGTCCCAGGTGTAGCAGGTGCTTATGCATTGGGGCTACCTTACGCGGTTGGTGCATTCTTTTCTGGGTTTCTCGCATCTCTGAGTATAGCTGCGCTGAAATCACTTTCGCATTTGAAAGAAGACGCCATTATAGGGTTTATTTTTACGACCTTTTTTGCGGCTGGATTACTGCTGATTTCGCTTAACCCAACCTCTATAAACGTCCAAGCAATTATTTTCGGCAACATCCTTAGTATTGGGCCCGAAGATCTTTATCAAATTGTCATTATTTCAGTCGTGTCTCTGTTGATTTTAGGGCTGTTATGGAAAGACCTTATGCTGGTTTTTTTCGATGAAACCCAAGCGTCATCTGTTGGTCTTTCTCCTGTTAAATTGAAGATACTTTTCTTCACTCTTTTAAGCGCTTGTACTGTTGCATCATTGCAAACGGTAGGGGCGGTTCTTGTTATTGCTATGGTTATCACTCCTGGTGCAACAGCGTATCTGTTGACCGATCGATTTGGCTGGCTACTCGTTATTGCCACTACGATTGGACTATTGAGTAGTGGGCTTGGTGCGTATATCAGCTACTTCTTAGATGGCACAACAGGCGGCATTATTGTCTTGATTCAAACCATATTGTTCATGCTTGCGTTTTTGTTTGCGCCCAAGTACGGCCTATTTTCCGATCGTATTGCGGCTTTAGGTCGGTTGAGCAGCGCCAGCAAATTGGCTAGGAGAGCATAATGGAAGCGTTGATTAGCTGGATTATTGAGCCGTTCCAATACCCATTTATGATGCGTGCGCTATGGGCTGGTTTAGCTGTGGGCAGTGTTTGCGCCATTCTATCGTGTTATTTGGTGCTTAAAGGCTGGTCCTTGATGGGCGATGCCATTTCTCACGCAGTCTTACCCGGTATTGTGGTGGCTTATGTCGTGGGTATTGCGCTTCCGATTGGTGCATTTGTTTCTGGCCTCGCTTGTGCACTTTTGACCGGATATATAAAAGAAAATAGTCGGGTGAAAGAAGATACCGTAATGGGCATTGTATTCTCGGGCATGTTTGCTCTGGGGTTGGTGATGTTCGCAAAGGTAGAAACCGATCAGCACTTGTTACACATCTTGTTTGGTAACATGCTAGGTATTAGCGATTTTGAGTTCTGGCAAACGGTTATTATTTCTGTCATTGTTTTTTGTGTGATGGTTGTATTTCGACATGATTTCTTGCTTTACTGCTTTGATAAGAGCCACGCCCGTGTTGCTGGCTTGCCTGTAACGCTCCTACACTATGGTTTGCTTATTATGCTGGCACTAACCATAGTTGCGACCATTCAGGCTGTAGGCGTCATTATGGTCGTTGCGATGCTGGTTTCTCCTGGTATCACCGCTTTTGTATTGACTAAAAAGTTTACCAACATGCTGACAATAGCGCTGTCCGTGTCAATCGGGTCGACATTAGCGGGTACATTGATCAGTTTCCACATTGATGGCGCGACCAGTGCGTGTATTGTTCTCGTTCAAGCGTTCTGCTTCATTGTTGCATTGTCGTTTGCCAAGTTTCGAACTTACCTTGGCAAAGCGAAACCGCTAGCAGTGCGCACGGAATGCAACGAACAGTAGGAAATGAAATACAGTTGCCACTCAATTGGATTTGTATACCCAAGTCACCTCAAGATGCAGGATTCAGAGCCTCATATTCTGTTTCAGTTCAAGCCTCTTTATTTCAAAAAATCAGGAACGCAGCGGAATAATGAATCCTTTCCAAGTTCTTTGACGAAGAAATGGGACAGAATATGGGCTCCCAAGGGCGAGTTTAACAGGCTTCCATACTGCGTTACCGATTTTTGATTTAGAACCACTAAATCATTAAATCGGTGCCTTGTCTTAAAGCCAGTTAACTATTCTTTGGTAGAGAAGTCGCTGAACCAAGTATCTTGAGGTCACTTGGGTATATATTCAAAGCTGAGATTAGCTGTTTTCGTTCAGACAGTTATATAAAAAGGGCTTCCGTTTGGAAGCCCTTTTTACTGATTACTAGGTAAAGCAAATTATTAGCTTTTTGTGAGCATTCGAACGACTCGGAACCCGATGTAGTTTGTTGTTGATTCTGGGGCGACTTCCAAGGATTCGTGTGCAGAGGCTTTTGCAGGGGCAAAGCTCCAAGCACCGCCTTTTGCGCTACCGTATCGATTATTTGTCCATTCCCAAACATTGCCCACCATGTCGTACAAACCAAGTGAATTTGGGCGGAAAGCATTAACAGGGGAGCTACTTACATTTGACCACTTAGTACCGGCCCAACCTGTATTCGCCTTACCAGTACCAAACTCATCGCCCCACCAGTAAGCACTGGACGTGCCAGCACGAGCGGCAATTTCCCATTCTTGCTCTGTAGGAAGACGGTATTTGTAGCCTGTTTTATTGCTTAGCCACTTTGTATACGCACGAGCATCGCTTCTGCTAAGGCACACAACAGGGGACTGATCACTTTGCTTGAAGCCTGGTTGGCGCCAATAATTACCATCAACCACCACGTCTACACTATTTTCCATCGTGGAGCAGGTTTTGTTTTGTTCTGCGACTGTTTTGTAACCCGTGTCGTTTACAAACGCAGCAAATTGCTTAACGGTTATAGGCGTCGATGAGATTGAATATGCGCGCTTTAACTCGACTTGCTGAGAGCCGTTCTTGCCTACATAGTAATTACCTGCCCCAACAACAATCATTTGCGGCGCAGCTGTTGGCTCACCAACTTGGTCTGCAAAGGTTCTCCCTGAACGTGGAAGGTTAGCGTTCTCCACCAATACAGCTCGTAGGTTACCGTCTTGCTTGAGTGTCATTTCACGGCTAAAGGAACGGAATCCCTCTTTTTTGATACTCACAGTGTGAGCACCTGTTGGCAGCATGATATCTACAGGCGTGGAGCCGTAGCTCACTCCATTAATCAACACACTGTCGTCGTATTGATTTGAACGCACCGTTAACGTCACCCACCTTACTTCTTTCTGCGTACTTGATTTTTCGAGTTTCTCGCTCGGGTCAAAGCAGTAAGCTGAATCAATATTAAGTAAGCGACAGGCGGCGTTTAGCGAAGGGCGTGATTCGATGGCAACGTCAATTTTTGCTTGGTATTGACCACCGTTAACAAACCCTGTTTTGACTGGCTGATGACTTACAACATGAATGTTTAACGCGGTTTGTTGAAGGTGTTGCTTAACTATCTCACTTTCCGTTGCGTTGTTAATTAATGCAGACTGGAATTGATTAACTGCTTTTTGAAGCGCTAACCCTGTGGTTTGTTCCTTACATTGCGCCAGAGTGGCATCCTGAGCACAGTTATGAAGATAAGAGACCGTTTGGGAGGTTTGAACCGTTAACTCGTTTTGCAGCTGATCTGCACGCAAACGAAAGTGGCTCTCTTCTAATTCTCGGAGTTCAGCATTGAGTTGAGCACTTTTGGCTTTTGAACTTGATAAGGAAATTTGCTGCTCTTGAATTTGGTGTTCCACATCAAGCTGCTGCTGTTGGTTTTGCTTCAGTTCTGCCCACGCGTCCTGATAAGATTTTTGGCTCGAGGCAAGGTCTAGTTCAGGGTCATCCAGCATTCGAGCGTACTGTCTTTCCAGAGCTTGTTTGGCTTTCAGCCTTTTGTTTTCAAGGCGGTCTTCATCTTGTTCCACCTGTAGTAACTCTGCTTTGAGCTTTCGAATGGCTGCCTGAATGTCCGTTTCCTGAGTACCGACGGACTGTATTTCAGCCTCCTTCGAACTCATAGCTTTTGAAACATTCGTGATATCCAAAGCCTCAGCATATGCTGTTACTGATATCAGGCTCGGTGAAAGAGCCAACAAAAGCGCTGGTAATCCTTGTCTCATGTTCAGTTCTAATTCGTGTTGTTTGCTTAACTAAAGCGCCATTTTGTCACTATCAATGAGGATTGATATAAACAAAATGGCGATAAGAAATTACGTGTAAATGGGCAATGTATCATGCCGAAATTGGGCTCTACCCATGCTTTTCAGGTCTCAGTTTAACCCAAATAGTGTCATTACCGTTAATGGTTATCTGGCGGCTGTATGTTTCAAAACCTTCTTTAGAAACAGTAATCTGGTGGCGACCCGCTGGAAGTACTAACTCAACAGGAGTGCTGCCATATCTCACTCCGTTGACGGTAACGTCATCTTCGTACTGATCAGAGCGTACCGTAATGTTAGCCCATGCCTTATCAACTTTGGATGTAGTCACAACATTCGATTCAGAATAACAGTAGCGGTTTGCAACCCCTAGAAGTTTACATGCAGCCAGCGATTCAGGTTTAGCTTGAAGCTGCGCTTGCATTTTGGTTGCGTAACTGTTGTCGCCAGAAAAGCCACTTTTAATGATTTGGCTATCTTGAACGTGGATATTAAGTTGCACACCTTGCAAGTGTTGCTTTGCCACGTTCGCTTCAGTTAACTGGCCTATCAATCGTGACTTAAATGTATTGACGGCTTTTTGTTTGGTTAAGTGCTTACCACGGTTCGCACAGTCACGCAGGGTCATGCTTGCTGAACACGTTGTCTTGTAACTGGTTTCAAGAACAGCACTCTCGCGTAGTTCAGCTGCTAGCCTCTTTACTCGCGCTTCGACACGGGATTCTTGCAGATTTTGCTGCGCCGCGTTCAAGTGAGCCTGTTGCTGCTTTAGCTGAGACAGACGCATTTCGCTTTCGCTGACAAGGTGCTGTTGGTTGAGTTGTTCTTTTTGGTTTCCTTTAACCGCAACCCAAGACTCTTGGTATTGCTTTTGGAAGCTGGAGAGGTCGATATCAGGCTCTTCAACCAAACGGGTAAATTGCTTATCCAGAGCACTTTTTGCTCGGTTGCGTTTAGCAACTAACTCAGCATACTCGCGTTGCAGTTGCTCTGATTGTTGTTTGAGTTGAGAGTGCGTTTTGGCTTCTTCGAAGTGTTCATCATCGACAGAATCAATTTTCTCTTGATTTTGAGTGATTTTTTCATCGATAGCTGCCACTAAATCAACGCTTTGTATCTCTTCAGCCTGTAAAGAGGAAGGTAGCCAAACTGGGGTAAGCGCAAGCAAAAGCGCTGGGATTCGATGTTTGATCATAAGTCCCTGCATGATATTCATTTCGTAAGTAACCTTACTGCTCTGATAAGGCCATAATTTTGACTGATTTGAACTTAAATTTAGTATGAAATTAAGCACTTTCAGTCTCTTAGTTTTTTGAGCTAATGAGTAAAGAATCAAGTCGCCCAACTTATTGAACTCTCAAAAGTCTACTCTGTCTTTGAGAATTTCACAATTTTCTTAGTTTTGATATAAAAAAATGCGATTAAAGTGGATTGAGTAAGCATTGACCGTAATTTATGTGCACTTGATCATTGTTCCGTGAAATGTAACCTTTTTTGACTCAAGTTGAAGCCCGCAGGTACACTGCTCAATGATACTCTTTCAACCTTTGTGATCTTGCTTCATATTTTTAGTCATCATAGTGCGCATAAGCCTATGAATTTCCGGTGTTGCCATGAAAAATAATAACGGTCTTAATGGGCCTAAGCCTGCTCAAGTGATGACGCTTCCCAGTGAAATGAATAACCATGATCATGAATATACCCAGATCGTAATAGGGCTAAATGGGCAGGCAGAATTTGACGTCGCGGGGGTTGGGAATTTTATCGGACCTGGTCAAGGTTGTGTTGTAACAGCTTCTTCGCAACATGCTTTCGGAGGAATCGGCAAGTCGGACATTCTCGTGCTCAATATGCCTATGATGAGTGAGTACGATCCTCTGGTATTACAAAAATTGAATGAGCTAGGAAAGAAAGATATCTATTTTCAGCTCGATAACCAGATACAGCAATTGATTGCAATGCTCGTAAGTGAAATGCGCAATAGCCCTACTGATGAACTTTTGAGCCGAGCATGTAATGATACTGTCGTTGCTCTCATGCAACGACATCTGAAATCCTTCCAAGCTTTACAGAAAGATGGCCGGCTAGATATGGATGCTATTGACCGATATATTGAGCAGCATCTGAGCCATAGAATTACCGTTGCTCAGCTTGCAGGTAGTGTTTTCTTGGGAGAAAGTCAGTTTCACATGCTTTTCAAAGAGCAAACTGGTGTTACACCACATCAATATGTACTTGGAAGGCGTGTTGACATGGCAAAAAAACTGATTGAACAAGGAAATCTGAGTTTAGGGCATATCGCTGAGCTGACCGGGTTTTCTGGGCAAAGTACATTTACTCATACTTTTTCACGTCTTCAGGGAATCTCCCCATCGGTCTATAAGAAGCGTCTTTTGAACAAACACTAACTCCGTCTATCCTCAATCAAGTATCGGAAAAATAGAACTCAAATACGTTAAATCTGCGCGAATTTATTTGCACTATATTGCATAAACTGTCGCGAAATTCCTGTGATCATGTTTTCACTTTGTTAAAAATCCGACTTTTTGTCAAAAAAGCCGGAGTTTTTGACAAGCATATCACTTACTCTCAAAATACACTGCTACCCATTGTAGATGAACCCGATATTTTATTCGGTACTGAGATTGAGGAAAACGCATGTTTACAGCAACAGATGTGTTGACGAAACAGTTTGTTGAGCAACCGCTTGATCAACTTTGGTCGCTGATCTCTCCATTGTATATGGTTGAAGAGACCCAATGGTTAGAACAACTAATTCCATTAGCTAAGCCTTCTGATAATGAAAAGCGTGCTACAAAGGAAAAAACCACAGCACTGATTAATGCTATCCGTGCCGACAGAAATGCTGTGCAGATGATTGATGCACTTCTATTGGAATACAGTTTAGATACTCAAGAAGGCATCCTTTTGATGTGTTTGGCTGAAGCATTAATGCGTATTCCAGATTCCGCCACGGCAGACGCTTTGATTCGTGACAAGTTGAGTGTTGCTGATTGGAAGTCCCATCTTAAAAATTCTGATTCGGTTTTTGTTAACGCATCCACTTGGGGCTTAATGCTGACAGGTAAAGTGGTTGGACTTAAAGAAACGGAATCCAAATCCCCATCTCAAGCTGTTAATAGCTTAGTGAATAAGCTCTCTGAGCCCGTCATTCGCAAAGCGATGCATCAGGCGATGAAGATCATGGGTCATCAATTCGTTCTTGGACGCTCGATTTCTGAGGCACAAAAGAACGGCAAAAAGATGCGCGATAAAGGCTATACCTACTCGTTTGATATGTTGGGTGAAGCCGCGCTGACAGACGCAGATGCAGACAAATACTTTAAAGACTACATCATGGCTATTGAAGCCGTGGGACGCGATGGGTATGGATTAGACACAAGCCCAGCTCCGTCTGTTTCTATTAAGCTATCGGCATTGCATCCACGCTACGAAGTTGCGAATTACGAACGCGTGATGGATGAGATGTATTCCACCGTTCTTAAATTGCTTGAAAAAGCCCGTGAGCTTGATGTCGCGATAACGATTGATGCGGAAGAAGCGGATCGCTTAGAGCTCTCACTTAAACTCTTTGAAAAGCTTTACCGAAGCGAAAGTGTTAAAGGGTGGGGTAAATTTGGACTGGTTGTTCAAGCTTACTCCAAACGTGCGTTGCCTGTACTGGTTTGGCTAAATGGTTTGGCAAAAGATCAAGGTGATTTAATTCCATTACGTTTAGTGAAAGGCGCGTACTGGGACAGCGAAATTAAGTGGTCGCAGCAAGGTGGGTACGATAACTATCCGGTATATACCCGTAAAGAAGCAACGGATGTTGCTTACCTAGCGTGTGCTCGCTTTTTATTGAGTGCAGAAGTGCGTGGCAATATTTTCCCTCAATTCGCAAGCCACAATGCGCATACCGTTACTGCAATCGCAGTGATGGCCGATCACGGCGACTACGAATTCCAGCGATTACATGGCATGGGTGATGCGTTGTACGAGCATGCGATGTCTGCATTTGGACAATCCGTTCGAATCTACGCACCAGTTGGAAGCCATAAAGACTTACTTCCATACCTTGTTCGTCGCCTACTTGAGAATGGTGCAAACAGTTCATTCGTTCATCGCTTGGTTGATGCTCGTTGCCCTGTCGACACGCTGACTCATCACCCAGTTGATTCGCTATTGGCATTTGAAACACTGAATAACACTCAGATACCTCTGCCAGGTGATATTTTTGATGATCGCAAAAACTCGATTGGCGTCAATGTGGACATTGACAGCGAAGCCGAAGTGTTTGAAAAGGCTGTTCATGCCTTTAGTGATCGTCAATGGAAAGGTGCGCCAATCATTAATGGTGTGAATCTTTTCGAAAGCATGATCAAGGAAGGCGCGCAACCAACAGAGGTTACAGCCCCTTATGATCGTACTAAACACGTCGGTAATTTGGTCTTTGCAAACCTTGATCATGTTTCCGAAGCGTTGAACAGTGCAGCTGCTAATGTGGATGAATGGCGCAGTCAGACCACAGAGTCTCGAGGCGCATATTTAAATACGCTTGCCGATTTTATGGAGCGTGATTTAGCTGAGTTGGTGGCTTTATGTCATCACGAGGCAGGAAAAACCATTCACGACTGTATCGACGAGGTGCGTGAAGCGGTCGATTTCTGTCGCTTCTACGCAAATCAGGCGAATCTCTTGAAAGCGCAGCACATCACCGCATTTGATGGTTCAACTAAGCAGGTGACGCGTGAAGGGCGTGGTGTATTTGTTTGTATTAGTCCATGGAACTTCCCATTAGCGATTTTCCTTGGTCAAGTTACAGCGGCACTAGTTGCAGGTAACACGGTTGTGGCAAAACCCGCAGAGCAAACCAGCCTTATTGCAGTTAAAGCGATTGAGTTAATGCTAGAAGCCGGCGTACCAGCAGGCGTTATTCAGTTGCTTCCAGGTATTGGTCGCGAAATCGGTAGCGCATTAACCTCTCACCCAGCCATCGCGGGTGTTGCGTTTACGGGATCGACGGAAACAGCTCAGCGAATCAATGCAACGTTAGCAAGCCGCGAAGCTGAACCCGTTCCGTTTATTGCGGAAACAGGTGGTCAGAATGCCATGATCGTCGACAGCACCGCCTTACCAGAACAAGTGGTTCGTGATGTTATGCGTTCGGCTTTTGCCTCTGCTGGACAACGCTGCTCCGCTCTTCGCGTTTTATTTGTTCAAGAAGATATTGCCGATCGAATTACGTCACTCATTCAGGGCGCAATGGCTCAATTGGATGTGGGTTTACCCTACTTACATAAAACCGACGTAGGTCCTGTCATTGACCAGACTGCTAAAACCACTTTGCTTGCTCACATTGAAAAAATGTCGAGCACGCAAAAATTGGTGGCGCAGGCAGAGCTTTCTCACGCCTGTGCAAATGGTGATTACGTTGCTCCTTCTGCATTCGAAATTGACGATATTTCGGTATTAGAAAAAGAGCATTTTGGCCCGATTCTTCACATTGTGCGCTTTAAAGCGAACCAAATTGCTGATGTGGTTAAACAAATTAACAATACAGGTTTTGGTTTGACCATGGGTGTTCACAGTAGGAATGAAACCACCTACCGCTGGATCGAAAAACACATTCGAGTCGGCAACTGTTACATTAATCGTGACCAAGTTGGCGCGGTCGTTGGCGTTCAGCCATTTGGTGGTCAAGGGCTGTCGGGCACAGGCCCTAAAGCAGGTGGTCCACATTATCTTATCCGATTCACTCAAGCCGTTTACGCATAAGGAGAACCGTTATGGCACATCAAGTCACTTGTTTTTCAGATGCATACTCAGCATGGGAAAATTGGAATCTAACTGGCTATGAACAGCGTAGCGCCGCAATTACCTCTTTCACTAAGGCACTTAGTCAAAAGGAATCTGCGACCAGTGCGGTATGTTCGTATCACCTAGAGAAAAGCGAAGTATTACTGGCTAAAACCCATTTGATGCCAGGGCCTACGGGTGAAACAAACGAGCTTTACACTGCTGGCAGAGGCGTTTGTTTGTTGCTCCAAGATGAATCGTCCGACACTGGGCGACAGGCTGTTACGGCGCAGTTAATCTGTGCTTTATTAGCGGGTAATGCCGTTATTTTGAGTTCGGATGATGCCGTATTCACGCAGGCCATTGAGCAAGCGATATCGAGTACTTCATTACCCGCTCATGTTTTACAGGTTATTCCGCGAGAATCCGCTCAGGAAATTCTAGAGTGCGATGTTCGCGCTTTAGGTTTTGTTGGTTCTCCAGAACAAGAAATTCTTCTTAACCGAAGTTTATCCAATCGAAACGGTGCCATCGTTTCGTTTATTAGTGAAACGGATCTTGTCGGTCTTCCGACAGCATTAGATCCATTCCTTGCTTTGCGCTTCGTGACTGAGCGAACGCGCACCATCAATATAACGGCAGTCGGTGGAAACGCGACCTTGCTTGAGCTCGGGAGCGACGGCCACTAGCCAATTCATGCCCGCTTCTCCCTTAATTGTGAATTCAATTAGGGGGGAAGCTACATGGAATAAAAATAATAAAACGAGGAGTTTTATATGATCGAGAATAGCTTTGCTATTACCGGTACCTTTATTGCGTATCTTATTTTGATGCTTGCAATTGGTGTTATTGCTTATAAGCGTACTTCAAATTCAAGTGACTACTTTTTGGGTGGTCGTTCACTAGGACCTTGGCCAGCTGCGCTTTCTGCAGGTGCGTCAGATATGAGTGGATGGTTGCTTCTTGGTCTACCAGGTTATGCCTATGCTGCAGGTATTGAAGCATTTTGGCTTGCTGGTGGTCTGCTAATAGGAACATGGGCAAACTGGCTTATTAACGCCAAGCGTCTGCGTACCTACAGCATCACAACCGATGCGTTAACGTTACCTGAATTCTTATCGCGTCGATTCCAAGATAATTCGAAATTGATTCAGACAATCTCTGCTTTCTTTATCCTTTTGTTCTTCCTTTTTTATACCAGCTCAGGCTTGGTTGCAGGCGGCAAGTTGTTTGAAACGGTATTCGGATTGGATTACACCACAGCGGTTATAATCGGCACTATTTGTGTTGTTTCTTATACCTTGTTTGGTGGATTCTTAGCGGTTTCTTGGACGGATTTAGTTCAAGGTTTGCTAATGGCTGCTGCGCTTCTGATTGTGCCTATTGCCGCAATGGATGGAGGGCTTGGTCAGCTGACTGAAGATCTGAAAAACATTAACCCTGAGCTTCTGACTTTGTGGAATGACTCTAAAGGTGAACCACTGACTGCCATCGCCATTATTTCTTTGGCTGCATGGGGTCTGGGTTACTTTGGTCAGCCGCATATTTTGGCTCGTTTCAAAGCATCAAGAAGCAACAAAGATCTTGTCACGGCGCGACGCATTGCTGTTATTTGGTCGGCACTATCAATGGTTGGCGCCATGTTAGTGGGCTTGGTTGGTTTGGTTTACCTCAATGGACAAGGCAATGATTTGGCGGATGGTGAGAAAATCTTCATGCTGCTTGTTAATGCTATTTTCCATCCAGTGATAGCCGGTATTCTTTTGGCTGCCATTCTAGCGGCGATAATGAGTACAGCGGATTCGCAGTTACTTGTATCTTCATCAGCTCTAGCTGAAGACTTCTACAAGCAGGTATTTAATAACGAAGCATCACCTGAGCAAGTTGTTACTGTTGGTCGAATTGCGGTTGTCTTGCTATCACTTGTTGCTTTGTTCCTTGCGATGAACCCAGACAGTTCTGTTCTTGGGCTAGTTTCTTACGCGTGGGCTGGCTTTGGTGCTGCGTTTGGACCTGCAATCGTATTGAGTCTTTTCTGGGTTGGTATGAATCGCAACGGTGCTCTTGCGGGTATCTTGGTCGGTGGTATCACGATTGTGGTATGGAAGCAGCTTTCAGGCGGTTGGTTTGACGTGTACGAAATTGTACCAGGGATCATATTATCAACGATCTCTATTGTTGCAGTCAGCATTGCAACAGGCGAACCTTCTGATGAAGTGAAAGCGCAACATGCCAAGTTTGAAAAGCAATTGCAGGAACTTGACTAAGAGCGACAGTTCTTAGGAACAGATTTTTTCTTGTAAAGAGCAAAACGCCCTCGTTCATCCGAGGGCGTTTTTTTATTGAGTTTTATTGAATGGACTAGAATTTTTTAGCTTTTAATTGTCGTTGTCTTAATTAGCTATAAATAAAGTACTAGATATCGTATTTTCCTGAAACAAAACATTTTTATTATGACACTAAGCACAAGAATAGTGTTCGTTGAGTGTTAAGTTCTGAAAATATGTTATGTCCACCACAAATATTAATTTCAGAATTAATAATAGCGAACAGGTTTGTTCTAATTAGGTCTAATTAGTTCAAAAGTGCTAAAAGGAAACCAGTAATGCCTAAGGTATATTGTGAAGCGTGTGAGAAGAAGACCCACCATAAAGCCATTATGTGCAAAACCACACCGCAATGTACAACGCTGTTGGAAAAGGCTAATCAAATGATGTTCCAAATTTTTAGTGGTGATAATGACCACAAAATGGAGCAAAGGCTTTACTGCCGTGTATGCAATCAAGAATACTGCAGCCCGGTAAATACGGAAATAAAAGAAACCAGCATTGCTTAGATTCGCTGGGTTTTCATTGTCGTCTGCTTGTTTAGTTAATCAATGAACAAGTTAGGCTTCAATGGGCTCTAACGTTTTTTTAGCACTGTTGTGAAAGGTGCAAATCTTATCTCTTCCACTTCTTTTTGCATCGTAGAGGGCGTCATCTGCTCTTGATATAAGTTCATCAAGACTCATCGTCAGGTTCCATTCTACGACACCAAACGAGCACGTAACTTTAAAGGTATGATCGTCTTCAGAATAAAAGGGTTGATGGTTGATTCTTTCTCGTAACCTTGAAGCAAAAGAGGCCGCGCCACGCAAATCGGTGTCAGGTAACAGAATAATAAACTCTTCGCCACCGAAGCGAGCACACACGTCACAACTTCTCGCCACATTTTTTATCGTATCGGCAACGCCCACGATCACCTTATCACCCGTGTTGTGTCCATGTTTATCATTGATTGCTTTGAATAGGTCAATATCGAGAATCACCAAGCTATAAGGTATTTGTGTTCTACGAGCGATGTTTGTGGCTTTTTCCATCAAGCTAGCAAACATTCTTCGATTGTATAGACTAGTGAGAGGATCGACCGAGGCGAGGTGACGGAGCTGTTCTTCGACTTTTTTTCTGCTGGCCATTTCTTGCTTTAAGCGTCGCATTAGAAGCATCAGAATGGTGCATACACCAGTAAGTGAAATGAGTACCAGTGATAACCAGAACACCTTTTTCTGAGCGTCAGCAATTTGTTCTTTTTCAGCGTGATACACCAATCCATCCAAGTGGTAGAGATCATCGACCAAATTCTCTTGAATCAATATAGCGGCCATTTTTTCAATTCGGCTTTCATTGATGTAGCCAATATCCACTAGATCGGAACGCACGAGATTGGAAATGGCGAGTGCTTCGTAGCGTAATTCGTCGAGTGTCTTTTCGTTGTTGTATTTGCTTTGAATTATCTGAATGATTTCTTCGGGGTTATCGAGTGCGTATCGCCATCCTCGAAGTGTCGCTTCCCGGAATTGGTCCACCAATTGTGGATTTTGCTGGATGAGTGAGTCGCGTGTAAAAATAAAGTCACTATAAAAATCGACGCCATAAGCTCCAGGGTTGAGAATATTGAAGCGGATGTTTTGTTTTTTAAGCAGATAGGGTTCATTGGGTAAATAGGCATTAAAGGCATCGACTTTACCGTCAATGAGGTCTTGTACATCAAACGAGGATTTTTGAATCCTAATGGTAGAAACATCCGTACCTACAGACGTTAACATTGATAGATAGGAAGGGTACATCTGACCATTTAAGGTCATGATTCGTTTACCTTCCAAATCTTTGGGGGTTCTTATGCCCGAAGACTCAAGAGTCAGTAATACAGATGGCGAATATTGAAAAGTCGCGGCAATAGCAACTAGCGGTTTTCCTTTTAAACGCTGAAGAACAAGTTCACCATTCCCTACGCCAAAATCCAATTTACCGGAAAGTACTTCTTCAGTGACATTCAATGTCGGTGAGCCTTCAACCAAATTAATGTGAAGCCCTTTTTCTGCGTAGTAGCCCTGATCGATTGCTGCGTAATACCCAGCAAACTGAAATTGGTGAACCCAACGTAAACCCACGTTAATGGTTTGCGGTGAGGCGGCTATTTCCTTTGAGCTGAGTGAGCACACGGCAGCGGTAAGGTAAGCGAAAAAATGATACGTAGTACGGCTCATTAAGAAAGGTATTGTGATCTTAATTCAAAAGTTAGCTGATTGTAATCGGTTGTGACAATACGAACCATAGTGACTATGCAACTCTGCCTGTTAAATTCAGCGATTCCTTAAATACAGATCAAACTTTGAGAAGGTAGTCACACTTGCGAGTAGAGTATGTGAGATTTATAAAACGTTTAAGTGAATTTCAATTCTTTTGAGGATTCAATACGTTAAATGTTTTCTGGAAAAATACGCTCAAAGGCTGGTTTTACGCTGTTAATCTACCGTTATTAGAGGTGTTTCATTCTCACTATGCAATCGAGATTTCGCAATTTGCAAATCAATTTCATTGAAAAAATCAAAAACGATAGTTTTTTATCCAAAATCACTCGATTTTATACTGAAAAAAGTTGGCATCAGTTTTGCTTTATTAACTGTGACCCTTTTAAAGCCGAGGGTCACCTAGCCAACTGACGTTGTTAGTGAATATTATTTGTTCACACTATCTATCAGCCAATCGCACAGTTTTGCGGTTGGCTTTTTTTTATCCTTTTCTCTTTAAATCCCACTTTTATACCCAAGTAACCTCAAGATACTTGGGTATAGTAATAAAAACGTCAAAAAGTGATACCGTATAGTGATTTTGGTTCCACCAAGTGAATTCCACTTGGATGTGGTTAAAAACTCAGTGATACTTACTGTTAATGGATTGTAATTATTGCTAGGAAGTTGTTATGCCTCACTCGTCATTGGATAAAATTGATCTCGAAATACTGCGTATTCTTCATCTTAAGGGGCGTATCTCCATGGTGGAGCTTGCTAAACAAGTGCACCTTACAACCTCCCCATGTTCAGACCGAGTAAAAAGACTGGAAAAAGAAGGGTACATAAAAGGGTATCACGCGGAGCTATGTCCTGAGCGATTAGGGCTAGATGTCCAAGTTTTCATTCATATTCGCTTGGATCAAACGAGCTTTTCTATCTTCGAAAAATTTGCGAAAGCAGTAGAGTTAATGCCAGAAATTGAGGAGTGTTACTCCCTTTCCGGTGATTTTGACACCATGATCAAGGTGCGTGTTAAAGATATGAAAGCGTATCAAGACTTCATGTCGACTAAATTGGGCACGCTTCCAGGAGTAATCCAAACGCGCAGTGAAGTGGTGATTGAAGAGCATAAAACGGGATTCGGAGTGAACCCGGATTTGATTACCATGCTTTAGGGGATTCGTACCTTAAGAGTGATAATTAGAGTCATTGACCCTAATTATCACTTATAAACTCTATCAGACAGCACGAACCATAGAAGTGCGTTTAGTTATACGCTAAGAAAAGCCGAAACCACACCAATGAGACCACCAAAAACACCTCCCCAGACGACTAGCCAGCCTAGGTGATTTTTGATCATATCTTGAACCATGCTTTTTACCAGCTGAGGTGTTAGCTCATTCAAACGTTGGTCAATGATGTTTTCGATATTATTCTGAATTTCATCGATCATACCAGGCTGCTCTAACTGCGTTTTTAATGCTGCCTTAACGGCATCACTTTGGCTTATTTGAACAACAGATTGCTGCATTTTTTCGACAAAAGGTTGTTTTAGAGGCTGCAATGCATCGGTTCCACCGAACATCGCAAGCATGCCACCAAACTGAGAATTGGCGATAACCTCTACCAAAGACTCAAAAGTTGGCTCGAAGTCGATGGACTCGATGACAGGCTGAAGATCCAACGACTGACCTCCAGACATTTCGTTGCTCAAGAAGCGATCAATGTTTTCATTGGTAAAGAATTCCGCCATCATCAAGTTCTTAATGGCAGACTTAAATTCCTCGAATCTTGCAGGAATGACACCTGACCCATAGAGACCAGGGACTTTTTCAAACAACATATGTACGGCCAACCAATTGGTTATTGCACCTGAAAAAGCAAATACACCTGCATACAGTGCAATTTGATTGTCCAATTGGTATCCGACTGCCAGCAGACCAAGCGCTAGCAAATTAGTGACAACACTTTTATTCATCATTACTCTTGTCTTATGAAAAATTTTCGCGATTCTAGCAACATCATAATGTGACTTGAATACCTAAATAACCTCTTTGTATTCATCTTTTTCAAACTCACCAGTACACCCTAAACAAGTTTTGTGGTCAGCTCAATTAGAAAAACCGCCTTAAATTCAATCAGAACGCATACTCATTCAACTATCACTAGGAATTTGACGAATAATTTTTAGCGATCTCAATCACAGAAAACTTGCCTTACAGCACTACGCATGATAATTATTATCATTTCTATTTGTGTGAGTTAAACAGGATTGGTTTGCTCACAATACACTGGATAAAGGCTTCGGTACTGTAGCGATACATGCCAAAGGACCTGCAGAGCTAATAGCTGCAAGCAATCAAGGAAATGATCGAATGAATCAGGAATCTCGCTCGCTGTATGATCGCGAGCATGAACACTCAAGCTGTGGGGTGGGTTTCATCACGGATAAAACGGGGGAGCAGACTCATCAGCTTCTTGCCCTTGCCCATGAAGCTTTATGCACTATTCCACATCGTGGCGGTATGAATGCCGAGGGTATTGGTGATGGTGCCGGTGTTAACATCGACTTATCCGTGAACTTTTACCGCTTTCTGTTAAACGAACCAACGCTTGAAAAAGACGAATTTGGTGTCGCAAACTTTTTTTTCCCATTCGACTCTGCGCAATTTGAGTCGGCTAAATCACTTATTCTAGAGACGCTTTACAAGTATTCATTGAAGGTTGAATTGTGGCGCGAAGTGCCCGTTAACCCTGAAGCAGTCAATGAAGCGTCGCAAAAAGTTCAGCAAGCCATTCAACAGGTGGTTTTTTTACGAGGCGATAATCAGCCAGACGCACAATCGTTTGAAGACCAGATTAACGCTGCGCTTTCAGAACTTGAATCGATCGGTTTTACCGATTCTGAATTTGAAGGGTTTTACCCACTTTCAATGAGTTCGCGCACTCAGGTGTACAAAGGGCGCTTAAACTCAGGTGAAGTCGTGCCTTATTTTGCGGATCTTACGCACCCAGAGCATCACGTTACCACTTTGTTTTTCCATACCCGTTTTTCGACGAATACCGCACCCGCCACCATGATGGCGCAGCCGTTTCGTCGTATGGCGCATAATGGTGAACTTAATACCGATAAGAAAAACCGCCTAAGCGAAGATGCGATAGCGCGTCAGCAGCACAAAAAAGTGATTTTCCCGAAAGGACAATCGGACTCAGCCCGCCTTGACCAAACGTTGGCTAGACGCGTTGTTGAAGATCGCATGGACATCGTAACAGCGGTGTTGGCGATGATGCCGCCTGCTTGGGAAAACGACGAATCGATTTCGCAAGAAGTACGAGACATGCTGGAATACTTCAGTTTGTCCGAAGAAAAAAATGATGGACCTGCCGCACTGATTTTCTCCGATGGAGAGAAAGTGGGTGCGCGTCTAGACCGATTGGGTCTGCGTCCGCTTCGTAGTGTTGAAACCAACCGCTATCTCGCGGTGATGAGTGAATCTGGTCAAATTGATTTTCCACCAGAAGATGTGATTCGTTATGGGCGTATTCAAGCTGGTGGCATGATTTACTTCGATCACTCCACTGGCAATAGCTACGAAACCAAAGAAATTTTAGAAACGCTCGCGAAAGAGCGTAATTATTCGGCATTGTTAGAGTCGGCAAGAATCACGCTGAACGATATTGAACCCGTATCCCTTGACGCGGTTAAAGAAAACAATAATTTCAGTACCTACAGCCGCCACGTTGCTTATTCATTAAACCAAGAGAGCTTCAAATTCTTCCTCGATCCTATGATCGAAAATGGAGCGGAGAAAATCTCTGCCATGGGCTTTGGCTTGGCGCCAAACGTTTTGACCGATGAAGAAGGCGGCATGTCCAAATACTTCAGTCAGCGTTTTGCTCAGGTAACCAACCCGCCTTTGGATTCGCTGCGTGAATCGGACGGTATGACCTTGCGCGTTGCCTTAGGCGCTAAGCCAGGTTTCAGCCCTCAAGATACCGTTCAGCTTGTTTTGCAATCACCCGTGTTGCAGCCACAACAGCTGGAGCAAATTCTTGAACAAGATCGTATAGAGGTCGCAACGTTCGATACGCTGTACACTCCGACACTGAATAGCCGCGAAGACAACGCCAAGCGAGTAGAAGAAGCGATTAACGCGCTTTGTGACCAAATTGAAGAAGCGGCTCGTCGTCGCTGCGGTATTGTTTTGCTCAGCGATAAGAACATCAGCAAAGACAAAGCCGCTCTGCCTGCCATTTTAATGGCTGCCGCGGCTAACCAAAGGTTGATCAAACAAGGTCTGAGATTCGACACCAGTATTGTTTACCTCACAGGGCAGGCGGCAAGTAGCCACGATATAGCCTGCCTTCTTGGGTTTGGCTCATCGGCTGTTTGCCCTATTTCTGTGTTCTATCGTGCTCAAACGTTATCGACCAATCAAACGGTTGAAGCGGGTCTTAAGCATTTCCAAAAAGCAGTCGAAAAATCACTCATGAAGACCATGGGTAAGTTTGGTCTGTGTACTGCTGAAAGTTACATCGGTGGCGAGTTTTTCGAATCAAACTTCTTAGATTCCGATTCCGATTGTTTGAAGCATTATTTCCCGAACATCAGCTCGCCTGTGGGTGGGGCAAGGTTTGAAGATCTGGCTTGGAGTTCTGCTAAGTGGCACTTTAAAGCGCTTGCCATCAATGAAGAGAATCAGATTCCACTTCTTGGTTTGTTTAAAGAGCGACAAGATGGCGCGGGTCACAGCTTTGGTAACACAGCGGTTCGCGAATACATCAACATGACTCAAGAGCCTGTCAGTTACGCCGATCAAGCCGAACTGGCAATGGACAAGACCAATCAATTTGCCAGTGAAGACATTGCGTACAAAGACAAAGGTTACGAAAAACGCAGCCCAGAACAGATTGACGAATTTGACATTACGCCGTCTTATCAAGCGTTCATCGACAACCTGTATCAGGAACGTAGCGCTCGACCTGCGGCTCTTCGCGATATCTTGCTGCTGCCACTGGATTTCTCCAAAGCCAACACCGTAGAAGCATTTTCGCATCTTCTCGACCGTTTCCATTTGGATGGCAACGTCAATTATTTGTGGGGCGGCATTTCTATTGAGAGTGTATCGCGCCAAGACCGTGCGTTTACTTTCCGTTTGGACAACACCGATAACCTCTCTACGTTTGCAGAAGCGATGCAAACCTGTTGGGCAGATCACGTTGAACAGTTGTTCCTTCACCAAGACAAAGTGGATGTGGTTCTCGCACCTAAATACGCAGAGTTCATTGGGAAGATTCAAAAAGCAAAATCCCCTATAGCATTGGACGACGTCGAGCCTGCACATCTCATTACGCCTACATTTGCATCGGGCGCGATGAGTCACGGTGCGCTTAACTCCAATGCTCACATGGCTGTTGCGCAAGGCACCAATATAGCGGGTGCTATGAGTAACTCCGGTGAAGGCGGTGAACACTCAAGCCGTTTCAACAGCATCAAGTCGAGCAAGATCAAGCAGTTTGCATCGGGTCGATTTGGTGTTTGGGTAGGTTACCTTGCCGATCCACAGCTTGAAGAGATTGAAATCAAAATCGCGCAAGGTGCGAAACCTGGCGAAGGTGGTCAGCTACCATCACCAAAGGTCACCGTAGAAATTGCGGCGGCGCGTGGTGGTACACCGGGTGTGGAATTGGTGAGCCCACCACCACACCATGATACTTATTCGATTGAAGATCTTGGTCAGCTTATTCACGATGCAAAAGCAGCGCGTGTTCGCGTTATCGTTAAGTTGGTGTCATCCGAAGGTATCGGTACGATCGCGGTGGGTGTTGCGAAAGCGGGTGCGGATGTCATCAACGTCGCAGGTAACACTGGTGGTACAGGTGCCGCCGCAGTAACCAGTTTGAAAAATACAGGTCGTGCGGCAGAAATCGGCATTGCAGAAGTGCATCAGTCGCTCAGCGAGAACGGCTTGCGAGACAAAGTGACGCTTCGTTGTTCCAACGCACACCAAACGGGTACGGATGTCATCAAGTCTGCGATTATGGGCGGTGACTCGTTCGAATTCGGTACAACGGCGCTGATGATGCTTAAATGCGTTATGGCGAAGAACTGTAACATCAAGTGCCCAGCGGGTCTGACAACGAACCCAGAGCTCTATCAGGGCGATCCACGAGCGCTAGCGCAGTATTTCCTAAACGTTGCGCATGAAGTTCGCGAGATTCTGGCAAGCTTGGGCTATAGCAGCCTGCGTGATATCCGCGGTAAGACAGAACTTCTGCATCTTGCGAATCACCACAGCATTGTTGGTCGATTGGATGTGACAGGGCTTCTTCGCGAAGTGGAGCACGTTAGAGTGCCTCGCCCTGTTTACTTGGAAGCAGACTTCACGCCAGATGACGCATACATCGAAAAACTGCTCAGTGAGTACTTCAATTCAGAGCTTCTGAACATTGAATTAGCAGGAACAAAACTCAACAACCGCAACAAATCGACGGGTGGTCAGCTTTCAATCGATATTGAACGTGCGTTGAACTATGAAAATGTTGGAGAAAAGCACCCAGCCGTGTTCACAGCTGGCAATGGTCGTCGTTACCTTGATGCTGAATCCATTGTGGTCCGCACCCACGGTAGCGCAGGTCAGAGCTACGGTGCGTTCAATAACTCCGGTTTGGTGATGGAACATGTCGGCACATGTAATGATGGTGTCGGTAAGGGTTCCAGTGGTGGTCATATCGTGGTTCGCTCTCCGGGCGGAAACGATATGTCGGCAGGCAATAATGTGCTTATCGGTAACTTTGCCTTGTTTGGTGCAACAGGTGGTCAAGCCTTTATTCAAGGCGAAGCGGGCGACCGATTTGCCGTGCGTAACTCCGGGGCGATTGCTGTTGTAGAAGGCGTTGGTGATTTTTGTTGTGAATACATGACAAATGGTTCCGTTATTAACCTTGGCGAATACGGTAAAGGTTTTGGTAACGGTATGTCTGGTGGTCTTGCTTATCAATACGATGTTGATGGTGCGTTTGCGCAGCGTTGCAGCAAAGATTCCGTCTTAGCCTTGCCGCTCATCGAGCACGATGAAGGCTACGAAGAAGCATTGAAATGGCACTTAGAGCAGCACGTTCGATTTACTCAATCTGAAAAAGCGCAAGCCATTTTGGACGACTGGGCGACAAGCCGAACGTTGTTCACGTTGGTGCTTCCACTTGCATTAACGCAGAGTCAGCATCCTGAGAGCATTCTTGAGACCAATTCACGTAAGAAAATGCTGGAAGAATTGATCCAAGGAGAGGCGAATCGCTTAATTGAGCAAGTGCATTTTGCTTATGAAGGAAATGAAGCCTTGTCACGTGGTTTCAGCCCACAGTATGGCGATATGGATACGCCATTGATTTGTGATTTATTGACGCAAAGCGGTGTGCTTCACCGAGCGCATCAATTGGTAAAAGGTCAGTTTGAAGGTGAAGTAGAGCAGTCTCGTGCAGTGAAACGCTTATTCGAGCTTCGTGACAAAAAACTGTTGGATGCGTTGCTGAAAGATATCAAGGAAGCCATATCGAACTATCGCGATGACGAATTGGCTGTATTACTGGCGGCTAAACGAGTGCAAGACTACAAAACGTCTTTGGCACGTCGTGACGTCTGGGATACTCATTCGCGTGGTACTTCAGTCTGGATATTGGCGCGAGAGAAAGACATAAGCAAACAAATGGTTGAGATCGAAGCGGTGTCATTACGCACAGCGACGCTTTACTGCCACGTTTTTGCCGATGTAATTCGAGACGATATTGAAGAACAAAAAGCTCAGCAAGTTATAGAAGCCCAAACTGCCTAGGGAAGGCACCGATTTCAAAGTAGGAAGAAAAATGAAAGTACCTTATTTGCCTCAAGACATTCCGTTTAACGACGATCAGAAGACCTGGTTGGCGGGCTTCTTTTCTGGATTGCACTCACGCCTGCTGGTTAAAGAAGAGTCCGTGGTACACGCGGAATCCAAGCCTCAGGTTAAAGCACTGACGATTCTTTATGGTTCTCAAACTGGTAACGCAGAAGCCGTTGCTTACGATACGGCAGAAAAAGCCAAAGAATATGGCATGACAGCCACGGTATACGATATGGATGACGTCGATGCACAAATCTTCGTTAAATCTTCTCGTATCCTGATTGTAACCAGTACCTATGGTGAGGGTGAAATGCCCGATAATGCTGAGTCACTCTGGCAAACCATGTCTGATGAACATGCGCCTAAATTGGACGGCACCTTCTTCTCAATATTGGCGCTGGGCGACACCAGTTACGATGAGTTCTGCCTCGCAGGTAAACTTTGGGATGAGCGCCTTGAAGAACTTGGCGCAACGCGTGTTACGGCTCGTGTTGATTGCGACATCGATTTTGAACAACCTGCTGAAGAGTGGATGATTGCCACTCTGCCGGGTATCGCAGACAAAGGTGATGACGGTGAAGCCACCGTTGCTCAAGGGGGCAGCGCCCCAAAGGCTAAGTCGAAGTACAGCCGTAAACAACCACTGCAAGCAACGCTGAAACACAAGCGTGTGCTGAACAAAGAAGGTTCTAGCAAAGAAATCGTACATTACGAAATCTCGTTGGAAGGGAGCGGTGAGTTCTATAAGGCTGGTGACGCCCTAAATGTAATCTCTCAAAACCAGCCTGAACTGGTTCAAGCGTTCCTAGAGCATTTCCAGTTTAGTGGAGATGAAAAACCGTCGTGGAATGGCGACAACTTCAGTTTACGTGAAATCTTTACCTCGCATTTGGATATTCGAACTCCGTCGAAAGAGTTTGTTAAAGCCTTGGCTGAAAGTGCCAGCGACCATAAATTGATCGCTTTAATCGGAAACGAAGACAGCAAAGGCTTGAACGACTTCCTTTGGGGGAAAGACATTCTTGATTTGTTGCGCCAATATCCAAGCGTGACGTTATCGCTGGCAGAAATTTTATCGCTGCTTAAGCCTATTGCACCACGCGCTTACTCCATTTCATCGAGCTTGAACAAGCACGCAGATGAAGTGCACCTAACCATTGGTAGTGTGCGATATCAAAATGGCGAGCGTGACTACAACGGCACATGTTCAACATGGTTAGCAGACTTGGTGGAAGAGGGGGATGTAGTGCCTTGCTACTTTGCTCCTAACAAGAACTTCGCTGTACCTGAAGACGACAAAGCGCCAATGATCATGGTGGGTCCAGGAACGGGTATCGCGCCTTTCCGAGCTTTCCTTGAAGAGCGTGAGGTTCAAGCTTCTCCAGGCGACAACTGGCTGATCTTTGGTGATAGAAACGGTTCAACAGACTTTATCTATCAAGAAGAGCTAGAGGCACTTCAAAGTAAGGGAGTACTCACTAAACTAGATCTGGCATTCTCGCGTGACCAAGCAGAAAAAATCTATGTGCAGGATAAAATGCGTGAAAGTGGCGCTGACTTGTATGAGTGGCTAGAACGCGGTGGTTACTTCTTCGTGTGTGGCGACGCTTACTACATGGCAAAAGATGTAGATAAAGCGCTGCACGAAGTCATAGAAGTTCACGGCAACAAGTCCAAAGAAGAAGCTGAAGCTTACGTTAACCAGCTTAAAAAGCAGAAACGCTACGTGCGCGACGTGTATTAAGCTTTTCTAAGCTTAAATGTCATTCAAAGCCATGGTTCGCCATGGCTTTTTTATTCCTCTGACTTTTCTTTGTGTCCCATTATTCCTAAATGAAATTTTAAAAATAGTTTAAAGATCTAAAAAATATTGAAGGTTTTATTTTAAAGGTGTATTTTAAATGCATCTTTAAATAAAAAGGTAAAGCTCATGTCAGATTTCAAATTAACGCATCGTTCTACGAGCAAATTTTCTGAACGTGTTGCGTATCGTATTACGCAATTTCTAAAATTTACCCTCAATATTTTCTACGGGAAGAAATACGCGAAACGAGCAGTGATCTTAGAAACCATCGCCGCAGTACCTGGCATGGTTGCTGGTATGTTTAACCATATGAAAGCCCTAAGGCGTATGAAAGATGATGAAGGCTGGATCCGAGAATTGCTGGATGAAGCCGAAAATGAGCGCATGCACCTGATGATTTTTTTGGATATTGCGAAACCCAGTTGGGTTGAACGAGCGTTAGTGCTGCTTGGTCAGGGCACCTTCATTGTTGTTTACAGCTTGATTTACTTGCTTTCATCTAAGATTGCGCATCGAGTGGTCGGGTATTTTGAGGAAGAAGCGTGTAAAAGTTATACCGAGTATCTGGGTAAAATTGACGATGGTGAAGTCGAGAATGTGCCAGCACCGAAAATCGCTATTGATTACTACCAATTACCTAGCGACGCGATGCTACGAGACGTGATTTTGCAGATTCGTAATGATGAAGCCAAACACCGCGATCGCAACCATTCATTCGCTGACGCTTACGAAAAACAAGATTTACCAGCACACCAGAATTAATATCGACAACTCGCCAGCTTGCTCTTTTAAAGCTGGCGACAGCCTTGGTTTCTAACCTTTTACCCTGAGTCGTATTAGTCCTTTGAAGACTATACTGTGAGCAAAGGAATCTTCGCTGATCAACTTTCTGTTTATATGTGTTCGCAACAATCTATCATTTGCTATCTGTGACACCCACGACCGGAATGGTTGACCATGCACGTGGATTGAGGAGCTCGCAGCCATCTTCTGTGATGACTATGTTTTCTTCATGAACCATCACTTGTCCGTTACCATAAGTCATTCCTGGCTCCAGTGTGATAATCATTCCTGGTTCCAAAACCACGTTTCCATTTGGAATGAGCGATGGCCATTCAGTGAGCTGCATCCCTAAGCCGTGTCCCATTCGCCCGACATCGTTCCCAATCGCCCCCGCTTTTTTGAGCACCGACCACATTATTTGCCATAAATCACCGGTTGTACATCCGGGAGAGGCGAGTTTGAGACCGGCTTCCGTAGCGCGATATACGGCATCATAAGCGTGTTGAGTTTCTGGCGTGACACCGCCCAACGCATAATTCCGGTCAAAGTCGCTAAAGTAGCCATCAAAGTTTGCACCGGTATCGATGATCAACACATCTCCGTGAGTGAGTATCCTATCCGATGGCCCCATAATGATGTTGTTGTATCCACCTTGCCCTGAAGCAGAAATAAGGTATGGGCAGGTGTCTGCGCCAAGTTTAAGCATTTCGAGGTACATGAGTTTGCATGCTTCCCGCTCTGTCATACCCAGCGATAAGTGCTCTTTAAGATACTCAAACCCAGCAGCAGTAGCTTGACAGGCAAAGCGAACCTTTTCAATTTCTGCCGCGGATTTAATGTTGCGTAATTCTCTTATCATTGAAGAAACATCAACAACATCATGGCTGGAAAGATAATTTATCAGGGTTTCATAATTGGCGATGGGCATACGAAGATGTGTTTCTTCACCTAACATGGCACCTATGCGAGAAAAATTTTTGCTGTATGAGGACAGTGTGTCAGCGAGTAGCGTGATGCCATCATCCTCAGGTCTGGGGGATGACCAGCTTCGCACATCCTCTATCCAGGTTTCTGTAAACCCTGCGACACCAATTTGCGGCACAACAGCGATGGGCTTTCCTTCTAACGGTATAACCAGAAACCACGGTCTTGTTGGGCTCTCCCAGAATTGGGATTTAAAACCGCTGAAGTAACGAAATTCCGGTTCTGTTGTGAAAAAAACCACATCGATCTTTTGTCGACGCATTTTTCGCTGCAAATTCTCAGTTCTGCGTTCAAACTCTTCTATTTCAAAGCCTCTTTTGGGAGGAGTCATTGGTGTCTTTGTCATCAGGGTTCCTAGTTTTTACTGGAAAAGAAAATCTCTTGGAAACAGTGCGATCTCTGGGAAAAATATCAGAAGTGCTGACATCAATAACAAGATCAAAAAGAACGGCAGAGTGCCACGTATTACCTGAAGGTATGGTTTTTCAAATATAGCAATGGCGGTAAAAATATCGCATCCAAATGGGGGGGTAGCCGAGCCAATCGCCATTTGCAGCGTCACCATCACCCCAACCAATATAGGGTCGATGCCAGCTGCATCGACGATTGGGCTAAATATTGGCGTCAGGATTAAAAGCACTACCAGCGAATCAACAAACATGCAGCCAACGAAAAAGGCTAAAGCAATAACAAACAAGATGTATTCCGGTGAGGCGTTGTCTAGATTGAGTGGAGACAGCAATTCTTGCGGGATCTGTTCGAATGATATGTACCATGAAAAAGATTGACCAATGCCGACAAGGACAAAGACAACTGCTGTTATGAGCCCTGTGCTTAATGCAGCATCACATATGTCTTTAACATTGAGCTTTCGGTAGCAAATGCATTCCACCAAAATTGCGTAGAGAACGGCAAATGAAGCCGCTTCGGTTGGGGTGACAATACCAGAGTAAATACCACCAATGATCAAAGCAGGAAAACCTAAAGGTAATAGGGCTTGTTTGATCGCTTCGATTTTTTCCAAGGTTGTTGCTTTGTCGACTAACGTGATGGTTTTGCTGTGTTTTATGCTGTAAAGGTAACTGTAGAGAGAAAACAAAGTAGCGAGCACAATTCCAGGACCGATACCCGCGATAAACAGTTCTCCGACACTGGCGTTTGCAAGCGTGCCATACAGAATCAGACCAATGCTAGGCGGAATCAAAAAGGCGATGTCACTGGCATTGATAATGAGCGCCATCACAAAGCTGTCTTTGTACCCAGCCTGCAACAGTTTAGGGCGCATAATTTGCCCAACCGAAACGACGGTGGCTTGTGTAGAGCCTGAAACTGACCCAAATAGCGTGCAGCTTATGCAGGTAGTAATGGGGAGCCCACCGCGTAAGTGACCAAAAAAAGCCTGTATCAGCCCCAGTAAGTTATGGGCAGTATGCCCACGGGTCATGATATCGGCGGCCAAAATAAACATTGGAACAGCGATCAGTGCATTGGGTGAAATCCCCGTAACCATTTGTTGAATGATGACGTCGGGTTCAACCAAAGAAAAATGCAAAAGACCAATAAGAGCACCGATAGACAAAGGAACTATCATTGGGAAGCTTAGAAACAAAAGGATGACCATCACAAGTACCAACGTGATGGTGATGACATAGATATCCGGTTCTCCCGATATGATGTCGGAAACTAACTGTGTCAATTCATTCATTGTGTTTCACCCGCCGCTTTGTTTTTGTTTTCAATTACATCGTAAGAAACGTAAATCTCCGGGTGTAATAGGTTCATGATAAAACTCATCGCGTATTGCAGACCTGCAATGGCAAACCCGATAGGGATAATGGCATAGACCCAATACACAGGGATTTGCAGTGATGGACTCAAGCGGTTGATTTGTTTGAGCTCTATGACGTAGAAAAACGCCAAGTAAGCAAGGTAAAACATCAGAAAAGAAGTGATAAGGGCGATGAACATCGTCATACGTTTCTGTGCTTTTGTACTGAGAGAATCGTATATAGCGGTCATTCGAATGTTTCTACCTTTACGTACGGCATAAGCAAAACCCACGAAGGTGACGACAACAATCAAGAATTGGTTGAGTTCTTCTGAAAAGAAAAGGCTTTTGCTGAAGGCATAGCGCCCGATGGCGTTTGCGGTAGAGTTGATCATAATGGCGAGAATCGCGAACATGATCAGGTATCGTTCCAGTTTTTCCGTTAATTCACTTAGAGTGGAAAGCAGCTTTTTCATAGTAAACATTTCGCAGTCAAGAGCGTTGTACTTCTCATCCCAACGCCGCCATTGAGTTCAGTGGTTTAAGCTGACGATAAGCATCAGACAAAATTCAACAAGGGCGGCGCTGCGATCTCGGTTTGAAACTTATTGAGTCACGGTGGCGACTTCGACCTCTTTTAATAAGCTTTTAAGAATCTTCTCTGCTCCCGCACGTGCGACGGCTTTTTCTGATGCTGGGTAGGCATTTTCCACTACGTCGTAGAAGGTACTGTAGAGGTGTAGGCTAAGTGCTTTAAAACGTTTGCGCTCTTCATCATTTAAAACAACAACTTGAATGTCTGGACGTTCCTTGAGGATTTTGTCCATGTTCTCTTTGTTGATCTTAATTTGATAGTCATAGGCAGCTTTATCCGCAGCCTTGATCGCTTTATCAACCATGGCTTTCTTTTGCGCTGACAGCTTGTTGTACCATTTACTGTTTGTTGAAACGGTACTGACATAAGGCTGTTGGCCTGGGAACATCAAGTAGTCTTGCACTTCGTGCCATTTGGCGTTGTAAATGAAATAAATGGGGTTAACCATCCCATCAATGGTTTTCAGTTGAAGTGAACCATAAACTTCACCCCAAGAAAGTGGAGTCGGGGTGGCACCAAAGGTTTTATACGTTTCAACCGGAATGGTTGATGTGAATGTGCGTATTTTCTGATCGGCAAAATCTTCTGGTGTGCGAATTGGCTTATTGCTCCCCCAAACCATTTCACCTTCAGACATCATAGACAGCAGCTTCAAATTTACGTTTTCAAATTTCTCCGCTAACTCATTGTAAATAGTTGAACTTTGAGTCAGTACCTTATGCGTGACTTTCTCGTTAGTACCCAAAACATAAGGCAAACTGACGGCTTGCACTTCGGGTACATAAGACCCCAAATGACCCGCACCCACCGAAACAAATTGAATGGTGCCTTTTGCCGCTAGCTCGACAATGTCATTTTCTGTACCCAGTTGACCGTAGTAATAAATACGAACCCTAATATCGCCATCGGATTCTTTTTTTATAACCTCTGCAAATTTTTGCGCGTATATATCTTGGACATCCGTTTTGTCTTCTTCTGATGCAAACTTCCAAGTTTCGGCATGAACACCAAATATCATGCCTAAACTCAATAGCGCCACGCTTAGTCGTTTCATCTTGTTCTTCCTTGTTTGTCTTAATCCTAAATCCACTCGCTCATTTTCAGAGCTTTAGGGAAATCACTTGGGTATGTCTTTTTGCTTCGAACAGGAGTTTTCTTCTGCTTATTTACTTTTTGATTAATCCGTTACTCCTAATGGGTTATCTAATCTTTATGATTACTTTGCGCGTAGTCGGTTACACACTAGTTGGACCCAGTAGCTTGTCCCGTAAGGCAATATCCGGTCATTGAAGTCGTATTTTGGGTTGTGTAATGCACAACCGCCTACAGAGTCGACACCATTTCCGAGCAGCACATAGCAACCGGGCTTAACGCGCAGCATGCTTGAAAAATCTTCTGAAATGGTCAGTGGCTCACAGTTAGCTTCAACGTTTGATTTGCCGAGTATTTGCTGCGCGGCAAGTACCGAGTATTCCGTTTGTTCCGCGCTGTTCACCGTCGGATAGAAAGTATTGATGAACTCGCATTGGTATGTCGCGCCAGCCGCACCACAAATTCCCTTCACTATTCGTTCCATACTCGTTTCAATTTGAATCAAGGTGGATTCGGTGAAACAGCGGCAGTCGCCTTTAATCTGAACTTCATTTGGGATGACATTGACAGTACCGTCGGTGATGAACTCGGTGACAGAGATAACGGCTGTGTCACTAATGGCGTTAAGGTTACGTGAAACAATGGTTTGCAGCCCCAAAACAACTTGGGCTCCGACAACGATAGGATCCACCCCCTGATGAGGTAATGCGGCATGGCCACCTATGCCTTTTATGGTGATATGAAAGCAACTTTCGCTGGCCATTAACGAACCAGAACGCACCATTAGCTTGCCTTCTGCTAACCCTGGGAAATTGTGAATGCCATACACTTCGTCAATAGAAAATCGCTCAAATAATCCATCATCTATCATTGCCTGCGCACCACATCCGTGTTCTTCGTCGGGCTGAAAGATAAAATAAACGGTGCCATCAAAATTAGGATTCTCAGCTAAATAGACAGCTGCACCAAGCAACATAGCGGAGTGCCCATCATGACCGCAGGCGTGCATTTTTCCTGGGTGCTGGGAACAATGGTCAAAAGTGTTTTGCTCGTGAATGTGCAGTGCATCCATATCCGCTCTCAAGCCAATACTTGCGCTGCTGGTGCCATGCTTCAAGATTCCTACTAGTCCGCTTTTCCCGATATTCATGACGACTTCAATGCCAAAACTCTGAAGTTTGTCGGCAATGAATTGTGCCGTGCTGTCTACTTCGAAACCGCATTCAGGGAAACGGTGCATGTGTTTCCGCCATTCCTCCATATTGCGAATCAACTGTTCGGATAATGGATGGTTCACCGAGTTAAATAATGAATTCATTACAAAGCTCCAAAGTGTGTAATTGGATAAAAAAGCTGTGGTTCATGTATTTCTTCCCAAATGCTCAGACAGCAGCACACCAAACCCAGATAGCGAGTTGGGGTAGTGCATTAAGGTCAAAGAGTGCCATGCCAAAGCTTGATTGCTGGTTACGACGGGTTTACCCAGTTCTTGTTCAATTTGCTCTATAACGCCGCTAGCGCGCAGTGCAGTACACGAAATAAACAGTAACTCGGCATCTGAGTGGCACGTACTTAAGGCTGCTTGAGCAATATCTTTAGGGGAGATAAAGGTCATTTGTGTGTCATCGTCAAAGCCAAATCCAGCCACGTTCAATACATCAAAACCGTTTTCAGAATAATGGGTTGCTATGGCGTGGTTCACGGATTCTGTGTAAGGAGTCAGTATCGAAATACGTGTTGCTCTTAGAGTCTGGATTGCTTTTATGGATGCGCTAAGAGGGTTGGTGACCAACGTGTTTGGACGAGTGCTGTGAATCAATTCCGTTACTTTTTGCTCTCCGATGGCTACGGTTCCAGAAGTGCACGCGTAGATAACTACATCGAGAGCGGTCCCCGGCAGTATGGAATCCGCCGCTGCACTAATACCCGGTGCCATTTTCTGCAAGTTGTCGATGGTGAGTGGGTTGACGTTTCTTACTCGGCTTGTAAAGGGCTGAACATCGCTTGGGTAAATCTTGCGAAGATCACTTTCAATATTGAAATCCGTACCGAGAGCAATCACCCCTATCTTGCCAGATGGAGCAAGGTTATCTAAAGGGAGTGTGGGGGCAATAGTATCCACTAGCATGCGTTACGTCCTTGTTAGTATCGTTTTCTTTACATTTCCTTCACAAGTTCAATAATGCCTTTCGCGTATCGATGAAATTCCTTCAAAATTGGTCTGACAATGAGGAAAATCCGCAAATTTTGTGCGCTATAGTATTTTTAAATGAACATTGAATTACCAAGATGAAAAACAGCAGATTAGTTGGGTGATGAGTGGAAAAGAATAGGCTTATCGCTTCAAACGACGTATGCCTTTGAAGCGCTCTAATTTGAGTAAATGCCCAAGCATCTGGACGTGATTTATTAAGAACTCACCAACAAAGGAATGGTTTAAATGGCTCAACCCCCAACTCTTTCAGTGGATAATTTCGACCGAAAAATCCTCGATATAGTACAAGTATCGAATCGAACGACCTCAGATCAAATTGCAGAAAGAGTAGGGCTTTCTCCGGCAGCAGTACAAAGAAGATTAAAGCGTATGCGTGCTCAAAACGTTATTCAAGCGGATGTGTCAGTGATCAACCCGAAAGCCTTAGGTCATGCCATGACTTTTGTTGTTCAGGTAACTCTAGAGCGTGAACGCGTAGACCTAATGCATAACTTTAAAAAGGAAATGCTGACCAATCGCTCTGTTCAGCAGTGCTACTATGTGACAGGCAGTTCCGATTTTATTTTGATTGTGACGACGCAAGATATGGAAGGGTATGACGAGTTTACGCGCGAAGCCTTTTTCGACAACGCCAACATCAAGAGCTTTCAAACCAATGTTGTGATGGATTTGGTCAAAGTAGGGTTAACAATCCCAATCGATGAGGGAAACGAGTAACTTGCATCGAGTTGGCATTATCTGGTTAAAAGCCCCTAGTGAACACAAAGTATGGGGATAATAGTTCACTAGGGGGAACGCATAATTAGATTGATTGACAGACAATTAAGGTGTGTTGGGTAAACAAATCAGCTTATTAACGTCTGATACAGATCAGGGTCGGTTGCGCCCTCAGTACCTATGACCAGCACACGGCTATTGCTGTCCAGTTCAAGTGTTTTCGCCAGCTCAGTGTCGGAACGGGCAATTAATGCTGCCGCTAATCCAGGTACAGCGGATTCACCAGCTTCAATTTTCTCACTGTGTGACTCGCCACTGGCTAGCATTTTCATTGTTTGAGGAATGGCATCTTCGCTGAGTGTGAGAAAATCATTCGCGCCTTCTGCCAGTATTTCCCACGCCAAACTGGAGACTTCACCGCATGCCAAGCCTGCCATTAACGTTTCTAGGCTGCCATGGACGGTGACAGGTTCTCCTGCTTTGGCACTCTGTTGCAAGCAATTCGCTTGTTCGGGTTCAACGATTAAAAAGCGTGGACGTTGAGTGCCCCATAAGTCCCAGAAATACCCGCATACGGCAGAGGCAAGCCCACCCACCCCACCTTGGATGAAGACATGGGTTGGGATTTCTCCTTTCAGTTGTTCCACAATTTCTGCCAACATTACGGTATAGCCGAGCGCCACATCTTTTGGTATATCCATGTAGCCTTCGTAAGAAGTGTCTGAAACGATTATGCGAC
Organism: Vibrio sp. vnigr-6D03; assembly: GCF_002835515.1. Lineage (NCBI taxonomy): Bacteria > Pseudomonadati > Pseudomonadota > Gammaproteobacteria > Vibrionales > Vibrionaceae > Vibrio > Vibrio sp. vnigr-6D03. The sequence goes on along the minus strand of NZ_PIZL01000012.1, from coordinate 411,073 downwards.
CGTGTTCTTTGGCCTCAGAATCGGCTAGGCGTACCGATTCGTCATAGTTTCCTTCAATGCGAATAACCTTCGCACCGTACGATTCCATGGCAAGTTTGCGACCTTCGGAAACGTCTTTATGTATGTATATGATGCATTCACAGCCAAACATTTGGGCTCCCCAAGACACAGAGCGTCCGTGGTTCCCATCTGTCGCACAGCTTACCGTAATTTCAGCGATTTCAGACTTCCAATCGCCAGCCAGCAATTCAGCGATAGTCGGTGTCTTCCCATACCTCTGAGCCAGTACTTGCTGCAATTGTTTCGCAACGGCGTATGCACCCCCTAAGGCTTTAAAACTCTTTAATCCAAATCGCTGAGACTCGTCTTTGTACCACAACTTACCCAAACCAGCGTCGGACGAAAGTGTGTCCAAATCATGAAGAGGAGTTACTGCATAATGAGGCCACTGAGTAATATCTTGAATGGCGTCTTGAGCGCTTTTTACACTGAGGATGCCCCTCTGTTTATCTGTATAAAGACGTTCTGGGTGTGCATTAGGATTCGAGAAATGAGTCAGAGTCCCGGTCAATGAATGCATAGAAGGTTTTCCTTTTATAGATGTGTACCCACTTAGAGCTCGGGTTGAATGGTCAATCCCAACCTTTAAAGACACACGAGTCGTTTTCAATAATAAAAGTTTACCAAGCGTGTTTGCAGGGGAGCGTCTAGTCTTGAGGAGTAATTGACGTTTTTCAGCGTAATTAAGCGGCTCGATGCGGAAATTCTTCAAACCTACGGATGTGCTTGTTTCATCGAGATTATTTGCTCGTCAGTGCTCAAAATGGCTAAGTGCTTTTCGGGGGTAAGTGCATACTTTAAAGGTTAAGTTAATGAGTTAGCTTTATTCTAAACAATGATTTATAAATAACCGATCGTTCTAATAAAAATATCCGATAGGGGTTTTAACTGAGAAAAAAGACCTAATGTATGTTGTAGGGTCTGCTGATCTCAGGCTCAGATAAATCCCCCTCCTCACACAGATAAGGAATTGAGATGGCAAACGAATATACACCACCAAAAGTTTGGACGATGGAAGATGAAAATGGCGGTCAGTGGGCAAGCATTAACAGACCAGATTCAGGTGCACGGCATCAACAGGAGCTGCCAGTCGGTAAGCACCCGCTACAGCTTTACTCCATGGGCACCCCAAATGGGCAGAAAGTCACCATAATGTTGGAAGAACTTTTGGCACTTGGTGTAACCGAAGCGGAATACGATGCGTATTTAATCAAAATAGGCGATGGAGACCAGTTTGGTTCAGGGTTCGTTGATGTTAACCCTAACTCGAAAATCCCAGCGCTGGTGGATCGCTCTGGCAGTGAGCCTGTGAATGTATTTGAATCGGGCGGTATTTTGCTTTACTTGGCAGAGAAGTTTGGGCAGCTATTACCTAAAGATGCAAAAGCTCGTACAGAAACGTTGAATTGGCTTTTCTGGCTTCAAGGGTCGGCACCTTACTTAGGCGGCGGCTTTGGGCATTTCTATGCCTACGCGCCAGAGAAGTTTGAGTACCCAATCAATCGTTTTTCTATGGAAGCTAAACGCCAGCTTGATGTCTTGGATAAGCGCCTTGCGAATAACAAATACTTAGGTGGCGATGAATACAGTATCGCGGATATTGCGACATGGCCGTGGTATGGCAATCTTGTGCTTGGTGTTCTCTATGATGCCGCTGAGTTTTTAGATGTAGAGAGCTACCCTAACCTTGTACGCTGGGCAAAAGACATTTCTCAACGTCCTGCCGTGCAACGCGGTCGAATGGTTAACCGCGCGTGGGGAGAAGAATGGGAGCAAGTACCAGAACGTCACTCAGCTGCCGATATCGATGAAGTCTTGGCGAAAAAGCCGTCCTAATCCGCTAAGTCACCTACCTGAGTACCTTTACCCTAAGGTAGCCTAGATAGACGAAAACCCTTTCATTATTGGAAGGGTTTTTTATTTCTAGCTGTTTTTTACGCCTTATTTTTGAGCGGCAACTCTAGCCGCAAGCTGTTTTGCTTCTTTCTTGGCTCCTTCAAACGAAAGGCTGTGGCGTTCATCTCCAAATTCTTGATACTCGCTGGTGATTTCGTGGAATTGACTGGCTCCCAGATAAGGGCTTAGTAATTTGATGTGCTTCCCTAGATGATTCATATGGTGCTTTTGCCCTCCTTCGGCAAAGCCCGATTCACCGCTGGAGGTACAAAGCACAACGGTCTTTCCAGACAATATGGGCTCGATAGGGTTCTCTCCTCGTTCTAAATCAAATGAGAAAGTTTTATTCACCCTTATGACTTGATCAAACCATGCTTTTAGAACCGCGGGCATACCGTAGTTGTACATGGGAGATGAGATAACAATCACATCGGCTTGCTCAACTTCTTCTATCAATTCATTGGATGTTTCCAATGCTGGGTATTCTTCTTTTCCCGCTTGTTTTGCAAAGCTTTGAGCGATCCATTCTACATCTATAAATGGTGGTGGATTTGTTGATAAATCTCGGTATATCAGATTATTATGGCGTCGGTCATTGAACTCGGAAACAAAGTGATGCGCTATTTGGCGAGAAAGCGACTGATGTGCTTGCTGGTTTGGAGAGTAAGGTCTCGGGCTTGAATCAATGTGAAGAAGTGTTGCCATGTTGATGTCCTGCATGATTAGGGAGTAGGTTTATTCTTAAATGGCAGAGAGTTTCTGACAAACGAGAAAAGACTACTTATAGATGAGAAATTTTTACTTATAGAGTTGGAGTGGTATGGCGAATATCCCATCTTTGAATCATTTAAGAGCGTTTTCCTTAGCTGCCCAGTATGGAAGCTTTAAACATGCCGCGACCGTACTGAACGTAACACCGACGGCTATTTCTCATCAGATTAGAAGCCTAGAAGCTCAACTGAACGTGACGCTTTTCGAACGCAAGGTTCGGGCGGTGACGTTGACGGAAGAAGGGAAGAAATTGGCGCAAACAACGAAGAATGTGTTTACCCAATTAGAAGACACCATCTCAGATATTCAGGCACCAATAAATCGAGTCACTATCTCGTGCTGTACATCATTTGCCGCATTATGGTTAGCCCCAAAACTGCCAGAACTGTATGCCAAGCGTTCAGATTTGGAAGTGGAAATATGCGCCAGTGACAGGCTGGTGGATTTTAGCAATGAGCGTCGCATTGATATTGCGGTGCGTTATGGTTTGCCAGAAACGATGGAAGAGGGAGAAGTACTTCTTGGGGCTGAGCAATTGGGGTGTTATGTGCCAGCAAACTTTGATGACCGAGCTGAAAATATGCCCAAAACCCTGTTTGTGACGGAGTGGGAGGACGAATCCTACATACCTAATGTGCCGTGGCAGAAATATTTTGTGAAATCGGACTTAGTGACTCACAAATTTAATCAGGAGCAATACGTATTACAGGCGGCACTTGCAGGTCAGGGCGTAGCATTAGTGAGTGATGTATTGAGCGAAGTCTCGAGAAAGCAGCAATGGCTAAAACAAAGAACCGATTTACCTTCTTTTGAAGGGTACAGCTATTACCTCAGGGTTTCCCCGTTCAGCAAAGACAAGCATGTGGTGAGGTATTGTGTGGATTGGTTGCAAAAGCAATTTAAGGAGCGAGGGTAGCCTCGCTCCAATAGCATCAAAAATTCATACTTGTTTCTTCAAGAATTCTTTTCGCTAAATATTTGTGAATGGCGGTTGTTGGGTGAGTGACATCCCAAAAAACGTATTTATCCGATCCAATGGCGGCGCAATCGTTCGTAATATCATGCCCATACAAATAGTCGGCAGCAGAGCTACGCGTTAAGTTCAAGCAAGGTTCGTTTGTGTTCACGAACCCATGTTGCTGTGGGTTGGCGAGTACATCTTCAAACAATTGATAGCCATCAAACAATGTAATGTTAACCCCTTGAGATTGATAATAAGCCGCCCGCTCTTTAATGAAACCGTTGAATTCAAGAATTTTCTTGCGGATTGTATTGATGTTTTCTTGAGTGCTGTATTGAAATTGCGGCGCTTTTGTCGCATCAGGTAGAGTCAGCAGTAAAATGTTCTTTGCCCCTGAAGCGGCGAGCTTATTCATCGCTGAATCAAAATCTGATTTTACTTCCGAGACTTCACGCCCGTAATTCATAAAGTCGTTCAAGCCGAATTCCAGAGTGAATAACGTGTTCTGGATTTTGTAGTTTTTGGCTTCTTCCATGTAGGTAAGGAATGAGTCGACTTGCGCCTTCACTCCTTTGATCAGTAAGTACTGATCCGATCCCGCAGCCCCACCAACCGACCAGTTGTACATCGGTAATTTCTGAGATTTGGCAAGATATTCAGCCCAAATAAAGCCGTTTGAAAAATGCCCCAAATACCAAGAATCTCGGCTCGGAAATGTCCATTCAGATTCGTTAAAAATATTACCGGTGTCCGATAGGCTATCACCAAGAACCACCACTTTATTGATGGTATTCGGCTGCATCACATGATCATTGGTCCAGATAGTGTGGTTGTAGGAAAGGTCGTTATCGGAGGCATAAAACATGATATCGGCATTGCTATAACTCACTCCGAGTGTGCGTTCACAATGCTGATGAATGGTTTCTTGTGGCATGTCGGTATAGAACATATTTCGTTTACCAAACGCAGACCACCAATAGCCATCCAGCTCAAGATAGCTGCCATTCTCATTTTTTGCCCACTCCCAAGCGGTGCCAACGTCTTCTTCCGCATGACTGGTTCGATACCAACAGCGTACATAAGTTGGTCTTTCTCGCTCAAAAATGAAAGAAACAGGCGCAGAAGAAAGTACGGAATCTGGTATTGCAGTTACGTCTAAGTCCAGTAGTGAACTGAATGGTTGCATTGCACTAAAACTGGTTATAACGGGTAATAGATAACTGAGCATAAGCATTAACTCCCTTATTAAATTGAGTTAGTGTTTTTACTCTAAATTGTAATGTTGAATTGGAACGAATCTCTATACGTTAAAAAGTTGAATACAAATGCTGGCGAAATTTGGGCTAAAAGACGCATTTTCAATTCTAATCTTTAACATAAGCGCTGGCGCTTTTTCTAAGTGATACCACTGGGGCTATGATGTTGTTTATTCGATAGAATGTGCATATTCAACAATGACTTGGTTACCTTCAATGTAGGTTTTTTTGATCTCTCCATCGACGGTAATGCGACTTTTTAGATAGATAATCTGGCTGGGGTTATCGTTGTTTTTTAATGAAGGGATAACCGACTTAGGATCGACGTGTAATTGACTGCAAAACTGTTCAACAAAAGCCGGCTCTAACCGCGCGCTTCCTCTTAAAAGCTCGGAAAAATCGATTTGGCTTATCCCGAGTCGTTTCGTGATTTCCATTTGAGTCATACGCATTTTGGCTTTTTGCGACATCCAGATTTGATAAAGTGCTTCGCGGTCTTGTTGAGTAAACTCCATAGCCATTCCTGATTGATTTATTGGTTTTAAAGTACGATGAACAGAAGTGCGAAGAAGTTTGCCGTGCTGATGGGGGGATTTGTCAAAACAGAGTTAGAAATTGTCAGTTCAATTTTCTAGGTTGTTATATCGTGACTTTTTGCCAAGGTAAAACAGGGTGCCACAAGGTGTATTAGGCTCGCTCCCTTATGGCTCTCTGGCTTAGTAAAGCTTGTTGTCGCCTAACGGCACTTCCAATGCGTTACTGATGGGTTTATCTGGTCCTCCAACCATTTCGTCGTAAGCGCTTTCTTGGCGCATTACTCGTTCATTGGCGTTAATATTTCGGCAACGCTTTTGAATCTCTATGAACGACCAAGCTCTTACTAACTGCCCATCTTGCTCTGTGAGAAACCACTCTTCGCCGTCAATCACAACAGAGACTTGATAGAGTGACATGTCCAAAGAGTGGATCACCAATTTATCGATATGAAAATATTTTTTGGCTTTGTTTAACGTCATTTTCATAGAAACTCACCTTCCATAGAACTCTCCAATACAGCTTTAGTACGCAACAAATTTACCTTCGGTTCACTCTCAAATATTCGCAAAATTTCTTGTGATCCCATTTGAAAATCCAGCCGTAGTTACAGCAACCAGTTATTTGCTGGAACTGTTGATCAAAAACTGAGGACAAAACTATGTTCAAAAAAATTCTGCTTGTTGCCACTGTTGCTCTTACTTCTTTTTCATTCATGACCAACGCGGGTCATCATGGCGAGAAGAAAGATATCGTTGATGTTGCTGTGAGTAACGGGTCATTCAACACGCTTGTAGCCGCTGTAAAAGCCGGTGGATTGGTGGATACATTGAAGGGAAATGGTCCGTTCACTGTATTTGCTCCGACCGATGCAGCGTTTGCAAAATTGCCTGAAGGCACCGTCGACATGCTTCTGAAACCAGAAAATAAAGACAAGCTAGTTGCTGTTCTCACCTACCACGTTGTTCCAGGAAAAGTGATGGCGTCAGATGTGGTTAAGCTATCAGGCGCGTCAACCGTGCAAGGACAAGATGTATCGATCAAGACAATGGGAGACAAAGTCATGATTGATAACGCGAACGTTGTACTGGCAGACGTCAAAGCCAGCAACGGCGTTATTCATGTGATTGATTCTGTGATTTTGCCTAAGTAATTAAGCCCATAAATAACCAATACCCAAAAAATTAATAACCAAGTGTTATGCAGTGCTTGCCGAGCAAAAGTAACCCAAGATACTAGACCCGCAGGCACTGCTTTTTACAGGACATGAAATGAACAAAAGCTGTTACACGCAAAAAAACATCAGAGAGATGGAAGACAGATATCGAGCTCGGTTTGTTAACTCTTTATCGGGGTATAAGAGCGCTAACTTGATAGGTACGACAGACGACAAAGGTCAACACAATCTGTCTATCGTGAGCTCCGTTTTTCACCTTGGAGCCAATCCACCTTTAATGGGTTTTATTATCCGCCCTCATAGTGTCGAAAGGCATACGCTAGAGAATATTCTGGTTAGCCAGCAATACACTATCAATTCCGTATGCCAATCAATTTTCAAACCAGCCCACCAAACGTCTGCTCGTTACAAAAAAGAAGAATCCGAGTTCGAGAAGGTTGGGCTTACTCCTATTCTAGGAAGTGAAATACGCGCTCCCTATGTAAAAGAAAGCCCTATCCAAATTGGCTTATCGTTAAGAGAACACACGACGTTGAGCGTGAACAACACTGAATTGATCATTGGTGAGATCCAAGAGATAAGAGTTCAAGACGACGCGTTAAACACAGACGGTTCAATTGATGTAGATTCGCTAGAGCTGGTTGCAGTTTCGGGGCTAGACAGCTATCACATTGGAACCCGACTTGCGCGATTGAGCTACGCAAAGCCGGATTCTGATCTAATGGAGCTTGAGTGATGGGTACACTGCAATATCAATTCACCTGACTTGCCGGTTCTAAGTTAATGTTGCTGCTTTTGTTTAACAATGTCATGAGTATGGCGGCAGCGATAACAATGACTGCAGCAATGACAAATCCATAACGAGTTATCTCATGGTGACTAAGGTACGCGATTAATACGTAACTCAGTGATTGAGCCAATGTTGAAAACAGCGCTAAGCCACCGTCTACTCGACCACGTTCAGACACCTTTACGCTATGGTGCATCCAGTTGGTTCTCGCAATTCGGTTAAGCGCATTAAAGAACCCAAAGCCTAATGTAAATGCCATCAAGTAGGCTGGGTGTTGATAGATAGACATTCCGACTAACATAAAGGCAACCACAAACATGGAATACTTCATAATATTTTGGTGGGACGATTCCGCCAAAATTTTACTGACCAACAAACCTGTAATTAACGAGCCTAAACCAAAGCTGATGTTGTATCCGGCAAGCCACTCTCCAGAAATACCTGCCTCAGAAAACCAAATAGGGACAAGCTTTCCCAAAAACGTCAATATTGGGTAAGACAAGCAAGACAATAGAATGAAGGCATAGAAGCGCGGTGCTTTGGCGAATATGCTTTTGCTCTCTTTTAACTGAGCAAAGAAAGGCACTGCTTGGGTTTTTCTCAGCTTTCTTCGATATGGGGTAAGCAGGTAAGCGATAGAGGCAATCCCAGACGAGATTGCAGCAAACAAAGCGAATTCCCACATACTCCACATTTCTAAAAGAACGACACCCAGCGCACCTGCACCCAAAGTTGTGCCCTGCATGACCACTTCTTGGTAGCCAGAAATAGACGCATATTCATGCGAATCGTAGTTTTCTTGAGTGAAGGCATTGTTGGTTGACCACGCTAAGTTACTAGAAACCCATATAACCAACTGAGCCCCAGCGAGCAACCAATGCGACCCTGCATCGAGTGAATACGCGACAACCACAATTGCGGCGGTAAGGGCTTGTATAACCTGATTGATCACCAATAATTTTTTTCGGGAATGGCGATCAATCAAAGTAGAAAAGAAAGGTGTTGCGACAAAAGAGACGGCAGTACATAAGAGTGCGACCATAGCAACGAACGTACCCATATTGGGCTTAGATAATATTACCCATGGCAATGCCATCATGAAAAGCCCAGATGAAATACCATCAAAAAAGCGGCCAACTAAGTAGGGAAAGGTTTTGTTTTTCATTCTTTTTCCTCCGTGAATTCTTTAGGTCTGCGTGCTACTCTAAAACCTCAAGTTAAGTTGAGGTAAAGGTCTTTTTCCTAAAAAAGTAGAGGAAAGATAATTGGGTAGTTAGGTACCACCTTGTCAATTTGGTCTTTAAAGCACTAAATGTTGTTCAAGAGAGCTGTTGAAATTTCTAGTGACGGAACATAAGTTTCGAAAATATAAAAATGAAAATGCGTCGCATTTCGATATAATGATTAGCTTTGATCTTTTGACTCTTTAATTTTTGACATGGAAAAATATATTATAGTAACGGCTGCTTCAGCAGCTTTGATCGGTTGTGGTGGTAGTGATTCAGGCAGTTCTGAAAATAAATATGGCTTTTCTTCACAATGTCCTGAACCCCAGGAAATTATCTATGTTGATAGTTTTGCTGATAATGTGACAAGTCATAGCGTTGCTGATATTAAGGGAACGCGTATTGGCGTCAATGATTGCATGATAAAAGTAGCGTTTGAATTGTTATCACCACCAAAAAATATCAAGGTAAACAATGCAGGTAAAAGTGACAACGAATTAGAGTACGCTTGGGAAATTTATTTTGACGTAGATGGAGACGGGACCTATCACAATGATATTTCTTTGAGTGCCAGTTATTTCAAAAAACCGGGTGCAGATGAATATTTAGCTAACGTACCAGATGTTACCCGAAATGGCATTGGACACACTGACGTTAACGGCCCCAAAACTCTGACGACTACAATGACCCCTATTTTTGCCACGCTGAATGGAAATGCTTTAACCTTAGCGATAAAAAGATCGGAATGGGAACGCGGTTATACTTTTAGAGACCTCAGCAAAATCACGCATAACACACCTTTTAGAGTGAGAACTACTTACCAACCAAATTCGTCAGGATTTGTTGATATTTATCCGAACTCCGGAGGTTACTACAACCCAGCAAAATCAAATTAGATCTTATATAAAAAACTAACACCTTGTTTATAAAAAAATAAATATTCAAGGGGTCAAACTAAGGCCAGATAGGATGTAAATGTATTTACGTTTACATCAGTTGAAATACCAAGTTCCTAAAGAATTAAATAGATAATGAATAATATAAAATTGAGTAGAAAGTACGGTAAATACCTATTGGTATTGCCTGCTCTATTGTTGATGGAAGGCTGTGGGGGAGGCTCATCTTCAACCCAATCAAGTTCCCAATCTGCGCCTTCGGCATTTAATCTGTTAGATGTTACAGCGCTCTCAAGCGAGATGATATTTTACTGGGACAAAGCTTCCGGTACGACAACTTATAGTTTGTGCTTAAAAGATGAATCCAAACCCAACTCTTGTCATGAGTTAGCGAAGACGTCTGAGCTCAGTATTACGGTGCCAAATACTGGTGTTATTAATAATTTAACTTCTACGTATTTTGTTAGAGCAACCAATTCTAAAGGCTCTCAATTTTCAAATGAAAAATCTCTTACACCAGATAACTTTAGGTATATGACCCAGCATGTAAAAGCTTCAAATACAGGTAGCAGAGATTATTTTGGGTATTCAGTTTCGTTATCGGCAGATGGTAAGACGCTTGCAGTATCAGCGCCTTTTGAAGAGTCGAATAGCAAAGGGATAAACTCAGACGGGCAAGATGATAATTCCGCAAGTGATTCGGGAGCGGGAGCAGTGTATGTTTATCGCTTTGCCGAAGGTAAATGGGCTCAGCAGGCTTACATTAAAGCGTCAAATACGGGCAGTGGAGATAAGTTTGGTTTCTCTGTGTCACTGTCATCTGATGGTAATACGCTAGCTGTTGGTGCATTAGGTGAAGATTCCGCAGGTACTGGGATTAATTCTAGTCTGCAAAACGACAATAGTGCACGGAATGCTGGGGCAGTTTACCTTTACCATTTTGATGGAGGAAGATGGAGTCAGCAAGCTTACCTTAAAGCTTCTAACGCTGAGAAGGATGATGAATTTGGTTATTCTGTTTCATTGTCATCTGATGGCAATACTTTGGCTGTAGGTGCTCCTGAAGAAGCTTCAAGTAGTAAAGGTGTTAACTCGGGTCTGCAAAATGATAATCGAGCATCTGGAGCTGGGGCGGTTTATGTTTTTCGTAATAACGGTGGAGGTTGGGCTCAACAAGCTTACGTTAAAGCGTCAAATACTTGGGGGAATGAATGGTTTGGATTTGCAGTGTCGCTGTCTGCCGATGGTAATTCACTAGCAGTAGGGGCTGGAAAGGAGGATTCCAGTGGTACCGGGGTCAATTCTGATACCCAATTTGACAATAACGCATCTTATTCTGGGGCGGTTTATCTGTATCAATTTGAACAGAGCATCTGGACCCAACAGGCTTACATTAAAGCTTCCAATACTGGTACTAACGACGGGTTTGGTCGCTTCCTTTCATTGTCGTCCGACGGAAAAACGTTGGCTGTCGGAGCTCTGCATGAAGACTCCCTCGCTACTGGAATAAATTCAAGTCAGGATGATGATCATAGAGTTGGTGATTCTGGGGCCGTTTACCTTTATCGTTTAGAAGATAGTGATTGGACGCAACAAGCTTACATTAAAGCTTCAAATACTGGTCCCGGTCATTTGTTTAGTGCAGTATCACTTTCTTCAGATGGCAATACGTTAGTTGTCGGTGCCTGGGGTGAGAACTCTGACGCGTATGGAGTGAACTCGGACCTACAAAATAGCGTTAGAGCAAGTAACTCAGGAGCAGCGTATCTCTTCCGTTTTGAATCAGGTATTTGGAGCCAACACGCATATATTAAAGCCTCTAATCCTGACAGTGGTGACGAATTTGGTCATTCAGTATCGATATCATCTGACGGTAATGTACTTGCTATTGGTGCCTACTCAGAGGATTCAAGCGGTGAAGGAGTAAACAGGGCTGTCCAACATGATAATCGTTCAAGTGATTCGGGGGCGGTTTATATATACTGATTGCAAATAGTAAAACTCTGCAAACGTACTAATGGATGAGAGAGCAAATATGGATATCGGAGTCGGGGAAGTGGCGAAGCGGGCTGGGGTGAAAGTCTCGGCTATTCACTTCTATGAGCAAAAAGGATTGATATCCAGTTGGAGGAACGCTGGAAATCAGAGGCGCTTTCATCGCAGTGTGCTACGCAGAATTGCTGTTATCAAAGCAGCTCAGCAAGTGGGGTTGTCGCTAGAAGAAATCGCCCAAGCTTTGTCACACTTACCCAAACACCAAGCACCAAACAAAAAAGAATGGGATACACTAGCCAGCCGTTGGCACACGATGTTAGAAGACAGAATCCGCCGCTTGCAGGCGCTTCAGAATGACTTGGGTGGGTGCATTGGCTGCGGTTGTTTGTCTTTAGAAAATTGCGCTCTTCGTAATCCCCAAGACCAGCACGGTGAAGAACACAAAGGGGAAAACTGGCTTGGTCACTCGAGTTAATAGCTTAGCCTAAAATCAGTTCTTCGCTGCCTTTTACAAATGGAGTTGTATATGGTCACAGCCGTGTTGCTCGCGGGGTTTATTCAGAGCTTAATCTTACTGGTGTTTTTGTTTTCAAGGTCTCGAACCCAGCCACTCTTCTGGCCATTAACATTGGTTCATGCCGTATTTTCAGCGGATCTTATCTTGCTAATTGCAGAACATGAACAATGGTTGAGCAGCCGATTTAACGCTAGCTGGGCTTTATTGTATCCGGTGTTGTTCTTCTTATTTATTCGAGCTTGTTTAACCCAAGAAAAGATCACACGACGTGCTGCAGTGCACTTTATTCCTTGGTTAGCGATCAGTGCGCTTATCTACGATTTTTCTTTATCCCCAGATTCTGTTGTGATCACTACAAGGCATTGGGTTGCCACGTATTTAATATTGCTTGTCTATCTTATTTACAATGTCGCCGCTATACGAATGGTTTGGCGTTATCAAGTTGAGCAAAAGACCGTTCAAGCAAATCTCAGCCGAGAAAACCTTTGGTTGATGTGGGGCGTATGTGCAGGGTTGATTGTCGCGATTTCAACCATTCCATTACAAGTTGCATTTAACACCGCGCTGCCTCTTCCCCAGTTGTTTGTTAGCTTATTCGTCTTTTTGGTGACGTACCTGTTTTTGGTTAAACCGGAGCTGTTGAATTTCGAGCCACTAGTGCAAACTCCAACGGAAGAATGCAACGCGAGTGAATTGGACATTGAGCTAGGTAAGCAGGTTTCTCTGTTGATGGATAGTAAGCAGCTTTACTTAAAGTCTGATTTGAATTTGCAGTCGTTAGCAGAAGAACTTGGCGTAAAACCCTATTTGTTGACTCAAGTTCTTAACCAACAATTAGGGGTCAAGTTTTATGACCTAGTGAATCAAAAAAGGGTGATTCATGTGTGTGAACTGATTAAGCAAAAGCCCCATAAATCAGTTTTAGATTTGGCATTTGAATCTGGGTTCAGTTCTAAGTCAACATTCAACTCAGCATTTAAGAAATACAAAGAATGTACACCAACCCAGTATAAATCAGCACTTGAACGTCTTAATTAAATAATCCGGACGTCCAAATAAGGCAATCGGACGACGGAATATTACGCCTCCCTCACTATTAGGCTCTCAATCAAGGAGAGCCTTTATGAACGTTAACACTGCTATTTTCATACCTTTCTTTATTGCACTGCCGCTGCTTACAGGGTGTGATGATGAGACGGTATCACCTGTCGAAGATATCAAACGGGTAGTCGACCATGTTTACCCTTCACCGAGCGGTATTTATCGAGTGGGGACTCAAGAATTCGATTTAATCGATTACCGTGAAGATACACTAAACCCGATTCCAGGCGAGATGCGTAAGCTCCATATTAAAGTGTATTACCCAAGTGATACAGAATCAGAACAGTATGAACAATACTTTGATGATGGTGGATACCAAGTCGAATACTTATCCAGTTTTCGCCCTCCCAATGCACCCGTTCATCCACAACAACATGATTTAAATAAGATGCTGTCGTGGTCGGTCAAAAATGCCGACATTGCTGAAATAGACCAAGGTTGGCCAATACTTTTTTACTCTCATGGTTCAATGTTGCTTGAGAAGGACAATGTCGAGTTACTTGAAGATCTCGCGAGTCAAGGGTTTGCCGTTGTAGCAATCAACCATACGTTTGCCTCTGGCATATCGGTTTTTAATGATGGCACCACGGTGAAAGGGTATATACCTGAAGGATCGCACGACGTGAATACAGATAAAGGTAAAGAGTATTTTAATGGTGTTGTCGCGCCGCAAATTACTCAGGATATTTTCACCACGTACCAATGGCTTTTATGGAATCAATGGCGTTTTCAATATCAACTGGATACCTCAAAAATAGGGGCTTTGGGCTACAGCTTAGGTGGCAGTGCAGCGATGAACAGCTGCAAAGCGATTACCGCATGTGTCGCAGCGGCCAATATGGACGGCATTATTTTGGGTGGCGTTGCCGAATCCCCAATGAATAAACCGTTGATGCTCCTGCAAGCAGCCGATCACAATTTAAGCGAAGGCTATGAAGCAAACCAATCCGATACCTATTTGGTGTCCGTCGCAGGCACGAATCATCGCGACTTTACCGATCAAAGCCGATGGAGTGTTGGGTTACCTTCAGGGATAGGGGCAAACGATATTCACGACATTGTTCAAACAAGCATGAGCGGCTTCTTCTCTCACTATTTAAAAGATAAAGAACTGATACTGTCTGAACACCCCAACGTTTCTATTGCCCGTAAAGACGACTAGGTTAATGCACCCAAAAATGGGGCTAGTTGCCCCATTTGATGTTTAGCAATTTTTCTATCGAGATTCTAGTTTCGAAAGTTCATTAAAGCAGCCCATTTTGCTTGATGAAGGTGGTGAGCTTCGTCGCGATGTCTTTGTGTTCGGCTTCTGTTGGGTGCCAAATGCAGCCTTCTAATGGCGATACAAAGGTATGGCTATACAGACCCGTCACACCTTTGCCGTTTAATACGCTAATTGCTTCGTGTGTTGCTGGAATGATGTAGTCGTACGGGTAGGCTGGGCGGGGCATATAAACAATATTGGCATCGTTGTAGCGATATTTCAGTTCCTCGGTGAACTCCACCATACGCTCGACCCAAGCTGTTTTCACTTCATCAATGTTTGCCCATGGTTCGTGAGGCTTTGGATCGGTGCTGAAATCATTGGTGCCAACTTCGATAACAATCAAATCTGGGTGTTTATCTTCAAATTGCTGTACGTTACCAAACACAGCGCCAGATTTATCAGCGTAGTAAGTCACATTATGGAAAGATTGGTTGCCGCCCCAGTTTCGGATTAACCCTAAGCCAGAAAGTGAGACTTGAGTAATACTGGCATCCAGTTGGTCGCCTGTTTGATGAGGGAAAGCCAAACGGGCGTTGGACGTGTTGTACACTTCGTCCCATGTACAGTCACGTTTGTTGGATTCGCTGGCAAACCCAGCACTGATGGAATCCCCGATAAACAGGACATGCGGTTGGTTTTCCCACACACCTTCTAGGAAGCCATCGTGATCGAGCGATACGATTTCAATCATGGCATCGTAGTTTTCTGTTCGTTTAACCACTTCGATGACAACCGTGCTTTTCTCTACACTTTTGAACAGCTCAAATTTTTGGGTTTCATTACCAATATTCGTAACAAGTTTGTGCGATAAGACACCATCGACCAGTACATCAAAATGATCGCCTTTGCCTTTTAAATTGATTGCAAGCTGAGTGCCCGTGAATTTCGTTTTCAGCGCACTGCCCGGGAAGTTGATTTGAACTGTACCCGTAGCGTAGTCCTTGACACTTCTTCCTTCATATTGCACTGCGTAATGCGTCGCCGAATCAGTTTGAGCAAACGTGTAACCAGAGCATACCATACAAGCCAAAAAAGCAATTTTTCTATACATAGCCAATTCCTTTTAGTTACTTATTTATCAATATGTTATCGATGGATAACTTGATCTAACTTAAGGAGCGAAATATTGAGGTTCAATGAAGAAATTATTAAAAGCTAAGTAATTTATTAGATCTATGGTGGGGTTGGCATTCTTTGGAGGTAACGGTGTAGTGGAGCGGCGACATTCCGTTAGGTAAGTCGTGCGGAGAGCGGATTCCCCACACGTAGAATAAATAGGCTAAAGAGCCGATTTTAAAGTTCGAGTATGCGGTGCAACCACTCTGAGATGTCTTTAATTTGGGGCATACAAACTTGATGTTCCATTGGGTAAGTACGCCAATTGGGCTTGTACCCTGCGGCTTCTAAATCGGTTTTCGCTTCTTCGCCCATCGCTGGAAATACAACAGGGTCAAAGGTGCCATGCATGATCTCTATAGGTAAAGATTTGCTGGCTTCTGAGTATTCAATGGAGTCGGATGTCGGGAAATAAGTGGATAGTGCTAACAGGCCCGCTAGTGGTTGGTCAAAGCTTAGTGCTGCATGGTATGCCACCGCGCCACCTTGAGAAAAGCCGGCAAGTATAATGCGGTTTGAAGCGATGCCACGTTCTTGTTCTTGCTTAATTAATTCGACGACTTGATGGGCAGAGTCGATAAGCTGCTGAGAATTTAGTTTTCTCCCTGCACCCATTTCAATGATGTCGTACCACGCTGGCATCACCATTCCACCATTGACGGTAACAGGAATGGAAGGCGAGTGCGGAAAAATAAATCTAACAGGAGCATCGGCTGGCAGTTTTAATTCAGGGAGGATGGCTTCAAAGTCGTGTCCATTTGAGCCAAGACCGTGCAGCCAAATCACACTGGCAGTGGCTTTTGTTGTTGGTTCAACTTCAACGTAGCTAAGCATCTTGATATTCCATATTGGTTTTAAGTTTGGCTCACCTTAACGTTATTTACGGTTGAATGCGATCTTCAATTTTTGCCTTGCAAATTCAGCTCTCGAACTTGAGAACACCCACAACTTCTTCTGATTGTTCGATACTTTTTCTTCCTAAATATCTGGATAAATTTTAACCTGTGCTATGTTGTAGTTGATATTTTAATCAGCAACCCTTGCCGTCGATTGATTGCCTAAAAAGTCCAAAGTGCCTATGAGAAACAGTATATTCATTCGTATAAGACCGATTCTGTTCGCAATTTTTGCGTTTGCGATCAGCCACAACCTATTTTATGTCATGTTGCCGATTCGCCTAAAAGACGGTGGGTTTGATTCCTCTGAAATCGGTTTGGCGATGAGTATGTTCGCTGTTGGAGCAATTTGCGCGGGCTTATTTGGTTCAAAGGTCGTCCTTCGAGTTGGGCATATACGAGCTTTTGCCTCTATGGCTGCCATGCTGGCTATTGTTTCAGTCGTGCACAGTTATTCCAACGACATTTATGTGACGTCGGCGTTAAGGATGATTTCGGGGATCTGCTATGTCACCAGTTTTATTACATTAGAGAGCTGGTTGAATGTACTGAGTGATAGAAGTAACCGTGGCAAGGTATATGGCACTTATCAAATCTGCTTTGCGATTGGTTTCGGTACAGCTCCTTTTTTGATCGCATTTTCAGGCGCTCAGGACCCACGAGTCTTTGGGATTATATCGGTGTTTCTGTGCATCGCCCTCATCATTATGTCGATGAGCCGATTACCCATGCCTGAATTACCGGAAAAAAGCGCGCCGCTTACCATTAAAAAAATGTGGAACTATTCGCCTTCGGGCACGCTTTCTTGTTTTTGTGCTGGTTTGATTAATGCCGCGAGTGTGTCTTTGATTTCTTTATATGCGTATGGAAAGGGCATTTCTGGGATCTGGTTATCGTTGATTTTGGGCTCTTACCAAATGGGTGGCTTGTTGACCCAGTTTCCAACTGGCTGGCTCGCCGACCGATACGACAAACGCGTCGTCGCTTCGGGGCTTATGTTCATGGGAGTCATCAGTAATTCTTTGATCATTCTAGAGAACTACATCCCAATGCCGATCGAAATGCTCGCTGTTCTGTTTTGGATTTCGGGTGGCTCTGGAGTAGCGTTGTTCCCACTCGCGGTAACTCAGGTATTTGATCACATTCAGCCTAAAGAAGCGATGCCAGCAACAAGCACCATGCAAATACTGGTGGGGATTGGCGGGGTAACGGGTCCCATCGTTGCAGGCTATTTGATGAATGAGTTTTCCATTGTTTGGCTTTATTACTACCTCATTGTGGTTCACTTATTTGTCTTTGCTTTCTTATTGTACCGCAAAGTTTTTGTGCGCACTGATACGCTGGAAGCCGTCAGCCAGTATCAAGTGAATGTGCAGCCGATTCCTACGGGAACCGCAGAGTTAGATCCTATGTTGGATTTCAAATACACCGACATTGCCGACCCAGAGCTTAAATTGCTGATCGCGGCACTGGGTCAAAACCCGACAGACCCGGGGGTGTTGTTTCGCACGGCGTTGGAAGGGTCATCGCTTAATGCCAACGATGTCGCCATCAATATTACGATGGCCTATCCCAAGCAATCAGGGGATCTTTTAAGCGAGTTAATCAATCAATATCCGCAGCGAAGGCTCGAGATAGCTTACTCATTACACGACTTTTTCTTACTGCGAAAAGCCAGAATCAATGCTTTGATTTACGAGGCGTTATTGGATGGTGCAGATGAAGAAGAAACCTTGGAGATAGAGCGTATTATTCAAGAGTCGGACGAGAGAGAGCTCGAAAGTGGTGCGGTTGACCAGTAATCTCGGTTGAAATTACTGGGTTTGCGATCGCGGTATTCGACAACGTTTGGGGATTTATCTATAAAAGATTTTTGCGAATGTTAATCACGTTTAGACCCCTCAATATGGAACGCTTATGAACTCGACTATCGACACCATTCTTTCTCACCGTTCAATTCGTGCATTTACTCAAGAAGCCGTGACCAAAGAACAGCTTGATACCATCATTCGGGCAGGCATTGCGGCGTCTTCTTCCAGTTTACTGCAGGTAAACTCCATTATTCGCGTAACTGATCCTGTAAAGCGTGAGGCTTTGGTGACGTTTTCTGGTGGCCAAAAATACGTCGGTTCGGCGCCGGAATTCTTGGTGTTTTGTATTGATTTCCAACGCCATGTTGAATTGAACGAGAACGTTAAACCAGAGTTTACCGAACTGACTCTAATAGGCGCAGTAGATGCCGGAATTATGGCTCAAAATTGCATGTTAGCTGCGGAATCTATGGGGCTGGGTGGTGTATACATTGGCGGATTAAGAAACTGTGCTCAAGAAGTGGATGAACTGCTGGAGTTACCACCTCATACTGCGGTTTTATTTGGAATGTGTTTAGGGCACCCCGACCAAAATCCTGAAGTGAAACCTCGGTTAAGCCCAGATGTGATTTTGCATGAAAACACGTATCAGCCATTAGATAAAAACAAAGTGAGTGAGTACGACCAAACCATGTTGGATTACTACTCAAGCCGAAGCGGTAACAATAAAAGCGTGACGTGGTCAGAGCAAATTACAGGTAAGCTCTCAGGAGAATCTCGACCTCACATTAAGGGCTATTTGAACGGAAAAGGTTTGGCGATTAAGTAATTCTGAAACGTTGAATATCAACATCAAGTGAGCCGCCTTAGTGCGGCTTTTTGTTTGCTTACTTAGAAATAATACCAACAAAGCTGTCTTCACTAATTTAATACCTGACGCTGCGTACCTACTCGATATTGGGGCATTCCATATCACCATCATGTAATAGTGTAACAATGATTGCTAAATTACCCGGTTAACGTTTCTATCAAGGCGTATCGACTTTACTTAGGTAAAAGAAAAAGACTTGGAGATCACGTGTTAACGATAGTGAGAAACGGGGCATTTGTCCGGCTTTGGCTCGGCAGCACAACATCAGAATTTGCGACATGGGGGCTCCCATTTTTGCTTGGCTACGCCATGACCCAAGATATGCTGACGACTGCACAGCTGGGAATTGCGTTGGCATTTCGAACCGGTGGTTTTTTGGTGGGTGTATTGCTTGGAGGCATTTTTGCTGACAGGTATTCGTGCCGAGGTGTTGTGTTCATCGCCAGTTTCATTGCTGCCGTTGGCATCGTGCTTACTCTGCTTTCTTTACCTATCGATACAGATCCGGGTTCTAGCATCAGCCTTTTGATTGCAGGAGCGATACTTTCGGGCTTTGGGCAAGGTGCATGCCGCCCCGCTTTTCAAGCATTGGTTCCCAAAGTTATTGAACCCGAACAATTGCAACCCGCCAATGCCGCAATGAGCCTATCCATTCGTGTGGTGACATTAGCCGGACCGGCTGTAGTAACAGCGCTGGCTATCTGGCAAGGTCTTCACAGTGGATTTGCCCTGCTTATCGCTGGCTGGCTAGTCAGTGCCTTTGTTCCCCCTTGGGTTGCGGAACAAAAAAGACATAGAGGGTCCGATTCGTTGCATGTTTCTTCAATGTGGTTTGATATGCGAGAAGCGCTAGAAGAGGCGAAGTGTCATCCTTGGTTTATAGTCAGTTTGGCAGCGCTAACCATTGTGATTGCCGCTGGGTATTCCGCCACCAGCGTTCTCCTTCCTACGATTTCAAAAGCGAATTTTGGTGATTCTAGCCTTCTCACTTATTCTATGACTGCTTACGCATTGGGCGGGTTGACGGGCGCTGTTCTTCTTGGGCGATTTGCTTTTCACCCTCAAGGCTGGTGGGCCTTAATAGGTCTCGCAGTGTATGGTGTTGTGCCCTTGAGCCTTTTATTTGGTCACTCTGTACTTTTGCCCGTTGTGGCTTATTTTGTTGCGGGTGTCGGCATAGAAATCCTCAATGTTATTTGGTTCTCTTCTTTGCAAAAAGAAGTCCCCAAAGACAAACTAGCCCGTATTTCATCCATTGATTTCCTGTGTTCTTATGGCTTCGCACCATTAGGGCTGTTAGCCATTGCTCCCCTTACTGGGTGGTTTGGAAATACGGCAGTTCTTCTGGGGTGCGGTGTGGTGTGCCTTGTGGCACCGTTGATCGCGATGAAGCAAAAAAGTACGAAGCATTTCAAAGTGGAATGATTGGTAATATGCACTAAAAAGGGATTTACAATGTAAATCCCCTTACTCATTTTCCTTTGTGCTCGGAGGTAAACTTAGCGCGCAAAGTTATTTTTTGATTTCCATATAAATCAAATGCTAGAGCGCATCACAAATGTCTCGTTCGGAAAAGCTGAGTCCCGCGCTTTGTGTAACTTCGCACTTTATGTCTTTATCAGAACTGACAAGGGTTGCTTTATCAAGTTTAATCCATGTCCCCTGTGCACCAACCAACTTAATGATCGTATTAGAAACAACATTATTCGTATCAGTACTATATTTGATAGTAAAACCATGAGTCTCACCACCTGCTGATATAGTAGAACTAAACGCTAAGATTGGATCGGTATACTTGAAGTCAATATTTTTGAAAGACAGTAATTCCTCGGCTTTATTTTCATCTGTAATGCTAAAGAATCCACTGAGGGTGTACGCGCTCCCTGCCTTAGAATAGTTAAGCTTGCCGTTAACCTTGATATTTAGATCGTGCGATAAGCTACAGCTATTGATTGATAGGCTACCGTTGTTGGTATGTTCATTACCGCTAGTTGTTAAAACAACATCTCCTGAACTGTTGAAACACGATGTAGTTTTATCCAATTGATTTGTTGCGGGAGAAACTCCCTGGCTTCCATTGTTCCGAAAACTATTGGCCACGTTAAGAGCAGTATCAAAATCAATATTGCCAATGCCAGTAGACATATTGTTTATGCTTTCTGCGGTGATTTTTGTTTTGCCATTACTGGACGTTGTTGATACACCATCACCACTGCCGCCTCCACCACATGCTGTTAGTAAGAGAGATGAAGAGATGAGGAGAGCGAGCTTTTTCATTTTTGAAGTCCTTTTGTGTTGAGCTCCCAATGTTAATGCATCTTATTTCTTATGGTTAGATGCGCTTTATAAATTTGCGAGCTAAACGACGGACGGTAAACTTCTATTTAATCAGTATTTTATGCTTTAATTTGTTCGTATCTCTATTCTTCTACATGGTTAGGCTCACCATAAAATCGAATTACAGATTGGGTGATATAGGTGTCCAAGAGCTGATTGAATTTTGTTATATCAGAGGTATCAATGGTTTGCGCTTTTACTTTTAGCGTGGTGCGGATATGCATCCTATTCTCTGATACTTTTTCCACTGTGCGCTTCATGGAGCCGAACTCGTGAGTGAAATCAAGCTCGGGTGGCAAGTCGGTCACTGTCCATAATGAGTTTGTGTCATAGTTAAATTCCGACACCATACTTAACCCAGGGAAATGCTCGTTGTAGCGTTCGTTACTCAGTTTCAAATCAGACAACTCATCTCGAATCCATGCGTCATTTTCCGTATATACCAGAGCTTTACCTACCTCAAGAAAAGGGGATAGCGTGGCATCGGACGAAATGGTCATACTCTCTGTCATAGCGTCGATATTGTTTACATGAAATTTGGGTTTTCCAAGATCCGATACGACATCTTGATATTCCTGATAATTGTTCTCATATACCTGCGTGAACTCGCATCAAAGGGGTATTCCCCCTAATGAGTATGACGGAATTGGTCTTGCCGGATAAAGTGATCGATTTGATTTGGAAGGTAGTGGTTGTAAATCATGCTGGTGTGGCTAGATTTGGTTTGTAAATGATCGGTCATGCCTTCAATTTGTGTTTCTTCTACCGTCACAGTGCCATCAGATAACGTATCGTTACCCATTAACAATAAAGGTCGCATGCCAAGGGGGATTGTTCCGGCAATACTGCCCAATTTTTGTGGGTAGCCCCATACATCGTCGTGCTTTTTCAATCCAAATTCGGGTGCGTTACCT
Organism: Vibrio sp. vnigr-6D03; assembly: GCF_002835515.1. NCBI lineage: Bacteria > Pseudomonadati > Pseudomonadota > Gammaproteobacteria > Vibrionales > Vibrionaceae > Vibrio > Vibrio sp. vnigr-6D03. The sequence goes on along the minus strand of NZ_PIZL01000012.1, from coordinate 388,681 downwards.
AACATAGCACCCAGACCTAGCTCTTGAATTTTGCAAATAATAGATGCCCCTTTAAGTGGCGAGCCAACGGCAACGACATGGGAAACAAGCGAAGGCGAAGGGGAGCGAGAGGCTAAGTAGTTTTTAATCACCACGCCACCAAGGCTGTGCCCGACCAGCACATTTTTTTGTGTTCGATCTAGTGCTGAATCAATTGAGTGGAATAATTTATCTTCATCGATAGAAACGGAGTTATAGCTGATAACTTGGGTTTCATACCCGAGTTTTCTAAGGCGTTGGCTCAGCGGCTGCATGACCAAACCGTGCATATATAAGCCATGTAAAATGATGATTTTCATTGCGGTCTCCTGTACTCCTGCTTCGTTATCGATACTAGATTTAGAGTAACTAGATCGTCACATCGATGCCTTGCCTGAAAACCAAGTAACTCTTGCTGAACCCGTCATCATGAGGGTATCTGGGTATATTATTATGCTTCAAATTGGGTATAAAATCTGTGATGTTGTAGGTAAGTCAACCGTTTAAAGTGAACAGTTTCCCTTCCAGATTACCGAGCTATCAATGTTTCAACGTGGTGCTGGAGTAGAGAACGGCTTGCTGACTCTCCATTCACACTCTTACCGATGTTGATTTCCAGCTTTGACCAAAATCGTTTGGGTAGGTGAGTGAACGCATGCCCATCTTTATGTGAGAAAAACGACCCCCAAAGCCCTTTCAATGCAACAGGGACAACAGGTACAGGATTACTTGCCAAAATACGTTCCACGCCCGGTCTGAATTCGTTTACCTGTCCATTTTTAGTGATGCGCCCTTCTGGAAAGATGCACACTAATTGACCTTGATTTAATGCTTTATCTATTTGATCAAAAGCTTGGTTGTAGGTTTTTAAGCACTGCTTCGGAGAGCAGATAGGGATGACACCGGCATGACGGAAAAAGTATTTAAGAACGGGGAGCTCACTTAAACTCTTGTCCATTACGAAGCGAATTGGTCGATTCGCCAAACCCATAAGAATCAGTGCGTCTATGTAGCTGACGTGGTTAGCCACGATCAGTGCAGCTCCATTTTGCGGAATGTGTTTTTTGCCATTTACGCGGATACGATAAAGCAAGCGGCTGAATAGAGAGCTGATGAGTCTTAGATAAGTGTGCATGTAAACCTCACAGACTGCTTTTAGAAATAGACAGTATTTTAAAAATGACCACTGCCTTAAGAAATGAACAGTGCCTTAGTGCATGAGGCTAATGTGCTGTATTAATACCGGATTTAAAATGTAAACAATTAAAGTTACATAATGCGTAACTTTTTGGCTCAATTATGGTTACTTTTTGGGTCTCTCGTGTCGTTTAAACTGCGGGAGGCTCCAATGACGAATTCCAACGATCATCGATGTTCCATGGCGATCTTCCAAGTTCAGTTCACCATCATCACGGCAGGCGGTGTAAAAATCGGAAACGAGTTTATCGATGCGCTTCTGAATTTTCTTATTACTAGGGATAGACATTAAACCCGTTGCCATCATCAGTTTTTCATCTTCACCAGAAAAGTGACTGCGGAAAAATTCGTCTTGAACTTGTTGTTGGAAAAAGCGCTGAATAGGTCCGCCAGCAATCCATGAGAACGTGGGAGAGAGCTTAAGTTTTAGCCTATTGTTTGGAAGCAGCTCGATGATATCCAATTTATCCAATTGGACGAGGTATTTAATAAGCTCAGGTTGAGTGAATTCATATTGATTAAGAATTTCTTCAAACTGATAGCCGTTCACAACACAAACCGCCACCAGTAATAACGCTTTGTCATCGACGAGTTGTTTTTCTTGTTCATAAGTTAATGCAGTAAGTGCCTGCGTTGGCGATGCAAGTTTAAACAGTTCGGCCATATCCATACCAATCAATTCACAAATGGCGTTCAAGCGTTCCAAACTGATTTGATTACCAGTGGCAAGTAAGCGCTTGACGGAGCCTTCAGTGAGGGACAGGGCTTGGGCTACATCTGTGTATTTAACTCCACTGATTTTAAGTTGGCGCTTGAGCTCTGTGATGACTTTATCTGTTTCAGACATGTTTATTCCGCTTCGTTTTGCAGTTGCAAGAGGTAACTTTTCATAAATGCCACGCGTTTTTGAGCTTCTTTTTTCGCTGATAGGGTATTCATTGTTTCTGCAATTTTGAACAGCTTCACCTCAAAATGATCGATGGTATAGCGTTTATCATCAAGTGGTCGATGTTGGGCAAACATGTCATCAGGGTGATATAAATCTGAACCGAACGTGCTGCTGACTTGAATGCACCGAGTTACTCCAATGGCACCCAACGCATCTAACCTGTCTGCATCCTGAACCACTTTGGCTTCTTTGGTTTTGGGTGTGAGTCCCGCACTGAAACTGTGCGCCATAATGGCGTGGTGAATTTCGTCTAAGTAATGCGATGGGTATTCGATGGAGCGCAAAAACTCGCACGCTTTGTCTGCGGCTATCTGAGCACTTAAATGACGTTCTGGATGATCTTTAGGGTAGGTGAAGCAGTCGTGTAGATAAGCGGCAGGTAAAACAATATTGATGTCGGCTTGTTCTTTGTCTGCCAGCGACTTCGCTGTTTTGACGACTCGAAAAATATGCTGCAGGTCGTGGGCAGCGTCGGTGACCATTTCTTTTGTTATGAATTCAATGCAGTCTTTTTCGTATTTTAACGCGAGGCTCATGGGTGCTCATCTACTTGAAAGTGGTGGTGTATTATACCCAAGCATCTAGAGTTCGGTTACAAAAACCAACACGCCAGCAAAATGCTGGCGTGTTTTTAAAAGGTGTCTCGATCAAAAGACCCTTGTAATTTAAGACGCTTGCTTGCCTGGGAACTGATGAACATGCACATCGCGCTGAGGGAACGGGATAGTGATGCCTTGTTCGTCGAAGGCGATTTTCACGCGCTCGTACAAGCTAAAATACACAGGCCAGTAATCGTCAGACTTCACCCAAGCCCAAACCAGCATACCGACATGGCTGTCGCCGTGTTGGCTAACGTGAACAAGCGGCTCAGGATCGTCCAACACAAGGTCGTAATCGGCCAGTACTTTCATGAGAACTTCGCGCGCTTTACGCACGTCGTCACCGTAGCTGATACCAAATTCAATATCGACGCGGCGATTCTCTTCACAGAAGAGGTTTTTAACCGTTCCATTAGAAAGCATACCATTAGGAATAATGATTCTTTGATTATCGTAAGTGATTAATACAGTAACAAAAATTTGTATATCAACCACTTTACCCATGTGACCTTGCGCTTCAATCACATCGCCTATTTTGAAAGGCTTGAAGAACAGAATGAGTACGCCACCAGCAAAGTTAGACAAGCTCCCTTGCAGCGCCATACCCACGGCTAAACCTGCGGCACCCAGCATAGCGATGAAGGACGTGGTCTCGACCCCTATCATCGAAGCGACAGAGATAATGAGCAGAATTTTAAGAATGACCGAGGCAAGTGAGCAGAGGAAACTTCTTAGCCCTTGTTCTAAGCGAACACGTTCTAGTGCAACGTCAACACCTTTGGTTACTTTTCCAATTAACCACCAACCAATGACTAAGACCAAAAATGCAAGAATGAGCTTAGGTCCGAATGTCAGAACGAGTTCTAACGCTTTTTCGTAGATTTGTTCTAACGAAATATTGTCCATCATAAATATGACTCCTTTTTAAAATCACCTGAATTATAGGTTAGACCATCTACGTAAGTACTTCCCATTGTTGAGAAAATAAAGGGATCAAAGACATACTGTTACTTAGAGCTGTGGTTACCGACCATAGAGGCTATCAAGGAGTGGAGTACCGGATCGGTTTGGCGAGATTTCTTGCATACGAGTAATGTTCTGATTCTTAGGGATATGTCATCCAGAATAACGATGTCGTCTGTTTGTTCGCTTGATTGAGGTTGAGAATGAGGTTTATCGTGAACCAACCCTATACCAAGACCACCGGCAATTAAGGTGCGAGTGACCTTTTCCCTATCGGCATGAATCAGTTTTTTAGGGCGAAAGCCACGCTGTTTGAATAAATGTTCAGCGGCTTTTCCGCAGCACGTATCTTCTCCGGGATAAATCCAAGGGATGTGCTGCAACGATTGCCAGTCAACAGGAGAGTAGAGCTGAGGGAAATGTGGGGACGAAGCGAGCAGTAACCTTATTTTAGACAGCTCTGCAGAGAAAAAATCTTCTGGCGCTTCACCGAATTCATTATAAATACCAGCATCCAAGTCGCCGCTTCGAATACCAGCAACAATGTCTTGCGTTGAAAGATGTTGCAACTTTACGTCAACTTCGGGGAAATGCTCAGCAACATATATCATGATTTTCCCAAGTGTTTTGGGATCAGTATGACTGGTTGCGCCAACTTGGATAACTCCTGCTATTTGCCCTTTGATTTTGCGTGCTTCTTCGACCAAATCTTGATGCGCTTGTAGCGTTTCTTCTGCTTTAAGCAAAATTCGCTGACCATCTAAGGTGAACCGCATACCTTGTGGTGTGCGCTCAAACAAAGTGAGATCCAAAGACGACTCTAACGCTTTAATGTGCGCACTGATGGCTGGTTGACTCAAAAAAAGCCGATCTGCCGCGCGTGTAATACTGCCTTCTTGAGCGACGACGACAAACGTTCGTAGTTGGTGGTTGTCCATGACCCCTTCTCCCTCCTCTTTTTGCCAACATGACCTACTTCAGAATAGACCGATAAGACGCCACCATAATAGATCGAGCGGTAAAAGAACCACGACTGTGATGAAAAATAGGACCAAACATAACTTACTGATGGCTGTGATGGGTAACTTACCCATTTGTATTGCTGTGACTAACGGAGGAGCTTGGTACGGCAACAAAATGTTGGAGAAGGCAAAAACCTGTGTCATCAAAACGGTGGCGATAGGCAAACCTGTGGATAGTGCAAGGTCGCCTGCGATGGGGGTCATGACCGCTGGAACCCCCGGCAAGCTGGTGGTAATGGCAACAATCGTTGAGATGAACGTTAGCGAAACAATACTTTGCAGTTGTTCTTGCGGCGAAAACTGCACGCTATCACCCAGAGCTGCGATAAGTGTTTCCCCTAAGCCAGACTGCGCAATGACCGCACCCAAGCCAATAATACCCGCCACAAAGAAAAGAGAGTTGTAATTCAAATCGGCTTGAAAACTGGTTTTGGTGGTTAAATTCAAAAATGGGCATAAACAAATCACCGCACCAGCAAGCCCAATCCATCCCGGAGAAATATGGTGGATGCCGTCTGTTAGCCACATGACCAAACAACCCAAAATAATGTAAGCCAGCGTTTTCTCATCTTTCGTTACTGAGGGCAAAGAGGCCGTTTCTTTTGTTGTGTGCTTTGGATCGTCGGAAGGAAACATTTTTAAAATCAACAAAACCAATACCACACCTTTCAGCGCACCTAATACAGGGAAGTGGATCAGCAAGTAATCCCAGTAGGAAAGTTGCAAACCGTGAAGGTTTTCAGCCATACCCACAAGGATCATATTGGGCGCGTTGGCGGGTAAGATGGTGAAAGCAGGTAACCAAGTTCCAAAAGCCGTGGCGGTAATCATACCAATGCGTCCTTTAGAATCACTTTGGTATCCCATTTGCTCCGATAACGCCATAATTATAGGGAGTAAGAGCGCTATTCTGCCCATGGAAGATGGCATGATAAAGGCGAGTGCAATACCGAAAATGACAATCCGCCAAATTATGGTGTTATAGCGCGTACCTAGCGCAGAAGCGAGCAAATGGGCGATGCGCTTTCCCAGCCCTGTATGTTTGAACGCGGCTCCAAGAATCAACCCAGCAAACAATAACCAGAACGTAGAGGATTGAAATCCAGAAAGCGCAACGGAAGCGGGTGCAATATTGAAAACGATGGCGATAAGAAAAAAGCTCAATGCCGTCCAATATTCCGGCACGACGACCGTCGCCCACAAGCCTATGCAAAACACCGTTAGTGCCGCAACAGATGCGATCTGAGTCGACTGAAATTGCGCGACTACGATGCCAGTTAATACACTGAATAGAGTAATACCTGCGGCTACCCTAAGATTCTTTGCTTTTTTTCTGATGGCGAAGCGTCGGGTGAAGGCGGCGCTTTTATCGTTGTGGAGATTGGGTCTGACATGCGGATCTCACTCCTTTTTAATATTGTAAGAATACTGATTGCTGTGAGCATGCTAGCAACACTCTTTGATTCAAATCCAATCAATAAAATTGAAGCAGGCGATCAGGATTGCTGAGGTCTGATTTTTTCTTCATTGCGGGTGTTTAGAATTTGTAATTGTTTGATTTTACATAAATGTCTGATCGTTACCGCTTTACTTGTTCTTTTGAGATGTACTTGCACTTATGGTGGTAGAGGTGAGTCGCAATACCATGAGTCATCAATGAAAAACTGTGAGGTGGAGTCAGGAATTTAGTAAAGTTACGTGAATATAAAACCGGATTCTAAAAGAAAAATGGGTAGTGGAATTATGAAGAAATTACGTAGTGGCTTGGTTCTCATCGTCGGTTTGATGTCTGGCTTTGCGAGTGCTCAAGATTTTAATCGATTGGAAGGTTGGAGCCTTGGTGCGGGGTATTCCGATACCGATTATTCAGCGAGCCTTGGAGGGTTCTCAATTACAGAAGATGCAGGCTCTGGGCTCAGATTGGAAACCACATACAACTTCAATGGGTTTGCCGCGTTAAAGGCGTCTTACGAGAACAACACTAAAGATGAGCTGAAGGGGCACACCTTAAAAGCCGGGGGAGAGTTGGGGTATTCTTACGTGTTATCCGATGGCTCATTTATCAAACCTTACATTGAAGTGGGTTATGCCAACCATCGAATTGAAGGTACCACGACGACCCAAAAAGTGAACGAATCTGCCGCATTCGGCGGAGCGGGTATACGGTTCTCGACCAACTATGGCTTTTATGTCGATTTCGGCGCTGATAGAAGCAAAATGGATGGTGTCAACGTGACTCAGCTGAGTGCTACATTTGGTATGAAGTTTTAATTCTGTCCAACCTCACCTGATGCCTCACCCAAAAAAACAGCCTGAATTTGTCAGGCTGTTTGCGTTTCTATTGGTCCGTTAATTAACTTGTCGGATTAGTAAAAAATAAACAGATCAGTGGTGTTAAATAGTGTCATAAAATCTTGTTCGCTCATGGCGCTCTCCTTTCTGGTTTCTCTTTTCTGATTTAGGAACACGGCGTTCATTAAGATGCGTTTGCTTTTTTAATGGCTTTCTCTAACCCTTCACCGTATGCCTTGTCTGCTTGATACGCGTGGTCAATATGACGTTGCTGTATAAAGTCAGGCACCCCTTTGATAGAACGGGCGGTGTTATCAAACAAACGTTGTCGCTCCTGCTCATCCATTAGGCGGAAAAGATCGCCCGCTTGAGTGAAGTAATCTTCGTCTACACGGTGGTCGTAATGATCCGCATGACCAGAAATACGCAACGGTGGTTCGGAGTAGTCGGGTTGTTCTTCCCACTCTTGTTGTGAATTTGGTTGATAACCAATGGTGGAACCGTAGTTGCCATCGACTCTCATCGCACCATCACGGTGGTAGCTGTGCACTGGGCATCTTGGCGCATTCACAGGGATCTGATGGTGATTTACCCCTAAGCGATAACGCTGCGCATCACCGTAAGAGAATAAACGACCTTGAAGCATTTTATCTGGGGAAAAACCAATACCCGGAACAATGGAAGCCGGGTTAAATGCCGACTGTTCAACTTCTGCGTGGAAGTTTTCTGGGTTGCGATTAAGTTCCAGCTCGCCCACTTCGATCAACGGATAATCTTTCTGAGACCACACGCGGGTCAAATCGAATGGGTTGAAATTAACCTCATCGGCTTCCAGCTCCGGCATGATTTGAACGTACATGGTCCATTTAGGCGAATTTCCGTTTTCGATGTTGTCATAAAGATCGCGGTGATGGCTTTCTCTATCTCGTCCACACAAACTGGTGGCCTCTTCGTCAGTCAGATTTTTAATGCCTTGATGCGTTTTAAAGTGGAACTTCACCCAGTAACGCTCACTATCGGCATTAATAAAACTGAAGGTATGGCTGCCAAAGCCATGCATGTGACGGTAGCTGGCAGGAATGCCTCGGTCACTCATAACGATGGTGACTTGGTGGAAAGCTTCAGGCAAAGATGTCCAAAAGTCCCAGTTATTCACCGCACTTCGCATATTGGTTCGTGGGTCGCGTTTTACTGCGTGATTCAAGTCTGGGAACTTTAGAGGGTCGCGTAAAAAGAACACAGGGGTGTTATTTCCAACCAAATCCCAGTTGCCTTCCTCGGTGTAAAACTTAAGCGCGAAACCACGAATATCGCGTTCTGCATCTGCTGCGCCTCGTTCTCCTGCGACGGTAGTGAAACGTGCGAACAAATCGGTCTTTTTCCCGACCTTGGAGAAGATTTTTGCCCGAGTGTATTGAGTAATATCATGAGTCACTGTGAAGGTGCCGTAAGCGCCAGACCCTTTGGCGTGCATACGCCTTTCTGGGATTACTTCACGGTCAAAATGCGCCAATTTCTCCAAAAACCAAACATCTTGAAGAAGTTGCGGTCCTCGCGGGCCAGCGGTCATAACATTTTGGTTATGTGCAACAGGGCAACCTGCTGCAGTCGTTAGCTTCTTATTCATAATATATTCCTTCCAGTGTATTTGGGGGGATCAACTCGTTTACAACGACAACGGTGCAATCCGGCAACAAAGCAAAATGTGTATCGTTATGTTCTCGCTTTTTAGCGTTTATATGACCTAATAAGCTTTCGCTGTTTAGATATAAGCTAAGAATACAGAGATTTTTTGTTAGTTAAATTCGATTGTATTTATATTATTGATAGTTAAAACTGATTGAAAGGCGGCAGTACTAGCTACCCTTTAAGTGTAGCCATGCATAATGATATGACTTACTGGCTATTGATTGTTTTGTGAGTAATGTCTCTCGTTAAGCCTGAGGTCGATATATTGAAAGGAACCAGCTTTCCTTCGGCTTGTATTTTTTGAGGATATAATGCGGAATTTTGAGGGGGCTAGAACATACAAAGAGAGAGGCTTGACGCCCCTCTCCAATGACTTTTAAGGATGATTTATCCTGCTAGTCGCTTACCGTTTACTCTGCTGTTAGCGTTAACGTGACGCCAGAGCTATTGTAGTAACCGTAAATACCGATGTGCCAAGTGCCAGCACCAGGGTTCGTAAACGTACAAGATTCATTGTTGCCATTTTTCCAAGGACGGCAGTCGTATTGGTAGAGTGTAGGGTCGGAACCTTTTCTAACATACAAATCGACATCACCATACCCGCCAGACGTGGTAATCGTCATGGTTGAGTAGCCCGTACCTAATTCTTGAGTGAAGCGTTGCCACTGACCACCGCCAACAGAGATGTTGCCCAGTGTGTCGTAGATTGGTGTTGGTCCACTAGGTGGTGGTGGAGGTGTTGTACCGCCATCGTAGCTGGCAGTTAAAGTTACGCCACTTATCTGATTCCAAGCTTCAACCATGACATGGTACGTACCCGTTTGGATGTTGCTGATCGCACAGGTTTCGTTGCTTGAGCTGGTGGTGCTCTTACAATCGTAAGTGCTTAGCGATGGCTTGGATCCGAATTTTACGTAAAGGTCGGCATCACCCGAACCGCCTGTAGTCACGAAACGCAAGTTTGTCGCGCCCGCAGGAACTTGGAATGTGTAGAATTTCTGATCTTTCGCTGCGCCTGAAATCCCCGTTACAGGAACGCCATTTTGCAGTTCGTTATCGCCAGTAGGGGGCGGTGGAGGCGGTGTTGTTGTAGGGCAATCGCCCACACCAACGGCACACCAAGCGGTTTCAACGGCGTTTTTCTCTGTTGTGCCATACAGGTCTTGCGCTGCTTGAGCGGTTGCTGTTCTAGCACCCGAGAAGTTGGTGTTTTGGTTCATGTAGGTGACCAGCGCACGATAGAAGATTTTCTCGGCTTTTAGCATGCCAATACTTGGCACTTGTGCATTGGATTTTCCGCGAGGGTGTGTTCCACCGTCTACAAGTAATACGTACGCTAAGTTCGCAATACCGGAGTTGCCGTGTACGCCGCCATAGTCGTTGTCTCTGTTAGGATTATTGCTGAATGGTATGCGTTCTGGGTACCAGTCTTTTGAGTAATTATCTTTGGTCGGATCGTTCATGTAGCGGAAAGCTTTACCGGGTTGGTTGTACAAACCGTCGCCCAGTAACCAGCTGGATGTCGTTGTGCCATTTTTGAACGCTTCTGCGGATAGACCAAGAATATCTGACCATGCTTCATTCAATGCACCAGGTGCATTTTGGTAAACAAGACGGGCAGAGAAGTTGGTGACACCGTGCGTAAACTCGTGACCAATGATGTCGAAATCTGAGGTGAAATCGTAATCAACCCCGCCACCGGCTTGACCATAAAGCATTTGCGAACCAGTCCAATACGCATTTTGCTCACCAAGATCGACACTGGATACCAACGTCATCCCGTTGTTGTTAAGGCTGTCACGACCATGTCGCTGTTGGTAATAATCGTAAACTGTTGCTGCACCATCATGAGCGCGTTGCGCCGCAGCGTTGCCGCCACAATTTTGGTTGTTCGTACAAAGCAGTTGCCCTGGTGCAGAGTTTTGATTACCGCCGTTAAGGGTGTACGTTTTCCAACTCTTTGCCGAGTGTACCTGTGCATGTCGTGCGAGCACTTCATTGGTTGCGGCATCAATGTAAACTATGTCACGACCAAATGGTCCAGCACCAGCAAAGTAGACGACTTCCATACGCCAAGCGAGTTTTGCTTCGTCTTGATCCGGCAAGTAGATGTAAGCCAGTTCGGGTTGTGTTTGAACTGAGCCAATGCTTTCGCCAACTGAGCGCGCCTGTTTACCATTGTCATTACTTTACTTGGTGGCAAACGCAGCCGAAGCCGGAGCAGAGGAAACAGCGAGTGCACCTGTTACCGCATAAACAGGGGCATTATTCAGCAAGCCGTTAGCGTTATTGCTGGCTTCTGTGTGCAAAGCAATACTGTTGCCATAAACTTTAATGCCATTGATTTTCTGATCAAAAAACGTGTGCTTTTTCCCGAGTTCATCAACCCACTGGCGAGAAACTTCAAATTCTTCGCTTCCCGTCGACTTATACGATGGGTTGCTGGCTAGAATTTGTTTTAACGCCTGAACTTCAGCACCTGAAGTTGCATTACCTAAGTTCCCAGTGACAAATGAAGGTCGCCCAGTATCTGTCGCTGTTTTTATTTCCATCTGTGCGAAAGCAGAGGTCGATAATGTTATACCGACCACTAAGGGGATAATTCCTATTTTAAACTTCATGATTTATTTTCCTGTATTTAAAGGACCGCTGGATATTTCCAACATTCCATCCACCATGAATATTCATGGTTTCCTTATACGTATTCTTTTATTTAAAAAGAGACGTTATTCCATTAATACCAAAGATTTTATTATCTATTTCAGTATTAATTTGATGTGCTTATTCATGCTGTTCTATTAACTAAAACGGCATAGTAAATAGTTCATGCAATGACAAACTCATCAAATTTGGATGTGTTTAATCTGCCCTTTTCTGATTCGAAAAGGGCAGTGAAGCGCCACTATTTTATGGTGTGGCTTTGATATTGAGCGTTAGCCCTGTCGTTGTTGAATATCCGTAGATGTCGATATGCCAAACGCCAGATTGTGGTGACGTGATTGGGCAGTTTTCATTATTCCCATTGAGATAAGGTCGGCAGTCGTGTTGCCCAAACGTAGATTGAGCGCCATGGCGAACGTACAGATCTGCATCGCCCGATCCACCCGATATCGTGACGGTTAGGTTTGAATAACCTTCGCCTAGTGTTTGGGTGTAGCGTTGCCACTGACCACGAGAAACAGAAATATTAGTAGCCGTTTCGTTAATGGGTTCAATGCCTGTAGGCGGTGGGTTACCGCTGTCGGCATAGCTTGCTGTAAGAGATACGCCAGATATCGAAGACCAAGCCTCGACCATCACATGGTAAGTTCCCGCTTGTGCGTTTGGAATTTGGCATTGTTCATTGTTGGAACTGTTGGTGCTTTTACAGTCATAGCTGTTAAGCATTGGCTTAGAGCCAAATTTTACGTATAAATCCGCATCGCCAGTTCCGCCTGATGTTGTGAATTTCAGGTTGGAAGCCCCTGCTGGAACATTAAACGTATAAAAGTTCTGCGCTTTAGCTACCCCAGATATGTTGGTTTTGGGAACACCATTTTGCAGTTCGTTTTCGCCAGTAGGTGGCGGTGGTGGAGGGGTTCCTGCCATCGTACCTTTGGCGAGTTCAGAAATGAAGGCAACGGAAAGTTTGGCAAACTTAATCGCGTGGCTTGAGTCAAATTGGGTATCATTTGCTGTATGGATGAGTGGGTTCGAATCGTGGAAATTTGCTTCCGCTGGCATAGAAGCAGGGAAGCCCTCATTGTACCAAGAGGCGTGGTCGGAACACGCGTAACCACACTGCGAATTGCCGTGCGTCATATTCGGCAAGTATTTGTTGATCAGGTTTCGAATAAACTGGTTTTGTCCTGAATTGGTGTAGTCAGTGATGAGTACGATGTCGCGATTAAATGTCCCCTTATAGCCCGTCATATCAAACTGAGCGACACCCACTACGTTCTTACCAGAGCTTTTGTAAGACTGGGCGATAGCTTTAGAACCTCGTAGCCCGACTTCTTCTGCGGCATAACCGATGATTTTAACGGTACGCTTAGGCTTAAATCCGCTTTTAACGATGGCGTTTAGCGTTTCAGTGAGAACAGAAATACCAGAAGCATTATCGTCCGCACCTGGGGCGGATTCGTTACCCGGGCTTCGTGTATTAATGGAGTCTAGGTGCCCGCCAATAACAACGATTTCGTCGGCAAGAGTTGTACCATTTATCGTTGCGATAACAGAAGGTTGTTTCCAGCTGTGATTAAAAAATTCCACACTGATATCACTGCGTGCCTGCGAAAGCTGAACCCAATGATCCTTTATCCATTTTGCCGCGTCGTAACCCGACTGAGACGTATAATAACGATCGTAGTAATTGGATAATGTATTGACGGTATTGGTTAGGTTTTGCTGTGACGTTTCTGACATCATCGCATTGGTGACAGACTCGTTGTCGATGGTGTAGTTAACTGCTGCAAAATTGGCAAAGCTCTGATTCGCATTCGCGGCTTGTTTCGCGTATGCCTGCGCTTCTTCAAACGAATCGTGATAAAAGAATCCACCACAGCGTTTGAATTCATGGTGCATGAGCTCACTCAAATTGTTTATATCAGCGGTATTAATCTCCGATACGGTAATGCCATTAACGCCTTGTACTGTTTGAGGTGAAAAAGCCAACCCTTTGTGTTCTTGCGCTGTTGTAAAGTGCTGAATTGCGTCGCTACCAATTGTTATCCAAGCTTTTGTTGGTTCGTTTGGATTTATAATGTTTTGGCTAGCGATTGAATTTGTAGCGCTAATTGCTGTGACGAGTAAAAAATACTTAACTTTCATTTCTTATTCCCGAAATTGTTAAATCGATACCCAAGTAACCCCAAGATGCTTGGTTCAGCGAGAATTAACTGGTTTTCAGGCGAGGCACCGATATGAAGATCTAGTTGTTCTAAATCAAATATCGGTAACGTGGCATGAAAACCAGTTAAACTCGCCCTTGGGAGCCAATATTCTGTCCCACTTCATCGTCAAATAACTTGGAAAGGACTCGTCATTCCACTGCGTTATTTTCCTTGAATTGAAACAGAATATAAGGCTCTGAATCCTGCACCTTGAGGTCACTTGGGTATAAAGCAAATAAAAAAGCCTATACCCACTAAAATAAGCGAACACTTATATAACTCAATATTATATTTTATAAGTCATGTGACTATAGCTATTAATTAGCTTATTAATGTTTGTTGAAAATATGATTTTCCTCAAGCATCAAAAGAAAACAGAAATAGAGCCAAACCCTATCCCACTTTAGAAAGTTCGAATTAATCAAATACACAGCCGTATCAGTGACTGAGTACAGAGATTGTTATCAATGGTGTGAGAAAAAACAAATTTCAGAAGAATTTAGAAAACCTTATTATGTTGACAGGTGTTATCTAATATGTTTTTTGGTGTTTTTTTACGGTACGTGTATAACGGAATATGCTTGGTATATAGGCGATACAGCAAAGAGTGTAAAAAATATTTTCCATTCCCCTAGCAATCATCCTTAGTAGAAATCACGTGAACAGAAGATGAATAAGGGTAAAAAATTAAGAATAAATGAGATCAATGTTGCGTTGAATAAGAGTTTAATTTTCAACTTATTGATATATATAAACTTATAATTGAATTAATGATATATGAATTAAACGGATTGCTGTGCGATTTTACATATCTAAAGCATAAGTAATTGAAAGACTTATACTTTATTTTTATCCCGAAGTAACGAGTTGAGCCAATTTTAAAATTGTATTTTTCATTCGTTTCATTAATTTCATGTGATAACTATTCAGGAATTACTATAATTAATGTCAGAGTTATGTCATTCCAATAATGAGAATGAAAATACATATTTCATTGTTTAACGTTTGCTTTCCTGTAAACAACAGAATCAATATCGTTATGTTATACAGTAACGTAAATTAATATTCAAATCTTAATTCATTTCCTTCTCCTTATATTCGTATGGCATGTACCTAACTCTTTCTAATAAAAATACCCAAGAACCTTTTGGGTTCTTGGGTATACGGATTACTTAAGGGTTAGAATGGCGTTTTTAACTACGCCAGTATCTCGTTCGAATTTATCCGTGACACGCAGTGTCCACTGACCGTTGAAGTCGATACCTTCAATATCTTGTAAGGTGAAAGTAACATTGTATTTTTCACCACGATCTCTACTGTTCGCTTCCTTCAAATTCCAGTAGCTATTATCTGGTGCGATAAGTCGAATAGATAAATCACCAATGAACTCATGTTCCACGTTTAGCGCGATTGTTGGTTTGGTGATTTCGCCTTCGAAGGACACCTTAAGAGGAATGTCTACCTGAGCTTGGTCTGGAATTGCTACAGGGGAGTCGATTTTAAAGACGTTGTTGGGTTCTTTAGGATCGATTGGCTGGGTCGGTTTACCTGTATCCGTACCATCGGTTTTACTTTGATAGATATTGGCAATTTTAGGTGCGGTTAGACCAATAGCGCGAGCGGCATTTGCTACCCCTTTGCGGCCACATGGCTGCCCTTTACACTCTACTTCTGGGTTAGAGAAATTGTAAGAACGCCCTCTTATACCGAATAGGTACCCATAAGCCATTGTCGTTGCAAATTGCCCGTTTACGCCATAACCATAAGCATCTTTTTCTGTTCCATTTTGGAGGTGAGGCAAACCGTTGTATTGCTCACGTGCGTGGTTAATACCAAAATTGTGGCCTAATTCGTGAATAAACGTATCACCACCACATTCGTTAATGTAGGTATGGCTGTACATTCTGCTTTTCGCCCAAGATTGGTTACCATTCCATTGGAATGCTGGTATTACCCAGGCCACACCACAACTGATGCTATAACCATTGGCGGTGCGTTCGTAATCCGGAGAGTTGTCGAGGTCTAGATAGCGGAACATAGCCACCATATCCGCGCCTTCATCTTTTCTTACTTGCTCGATATCGCGGAACAACGCGGACTGCTTATATCCAGGCGTTATTGCTTCCAAAGCAACACCTTGATCTTGTTTTCTACCGGGTTCGGAGTCGAAGTTGTACTCTTTCAGCCCAGCGAGATTCACTTTTATGTCTAGCTTACTGTCCTTAAGAATCTTATTACCAACATTGAAACGATGCTGGATAGCAGTAATGTGATCAGTTTTTTGCGCGGTTTCTGTCGTGTAAACACCCAGTACATCAATATTCGTTGTTGCGTGTGTAAGGGGTGCAACAAAGCTCGACGCAACAATCGCCGCTAATAACGTTTTTTTCATTTTTAATCCTAAAATAGTATCTTTAATTAATTAGTTTGTTTTTATTTGAACTGCATTTATTAATTAGTCGTATCCATGACTATCTGGGACTTCATAAATCCACGCAGTGTTTCCAGAGCCTTCAATTTTAATTGGACCATTAGGGTGACCAATAAAACCAAAAATTGAAGAACTTCCAAAAGTGAAGGTGGCTGGGTAGTTCTGATTATCAATTTTGAAATTCCCCGACCAAGTTCTTACTCCTTCATTTTGAAATTCGTTTGATTCCACTTCGATATCAATGTCAGTGTTATCCGGTAAGTTCAGAGTCACGTTGTCATTTGTATTTAGAGATTGGAATTCTGATACATTCGAAAACTCAATCGCTTTAATACTTTCTATGGCTTCACTTTTAGGCCTTATGCTTGCAAGTGTTTCGCTTGGATTTACATCTATCCAAGCTTGTTCCAAGCTTATTGGCTCATGAGATTTGTCTTCATGCGCTCTTGTTTCCTCAAGCGATTTTTCTTCCTCACGAGTGCTTTTCTCGCTTTGCGCTTCTAAATGAACGGGTTCATCTATTTTTTCAGCGTGATGATTGCCACTCTCTTGCTTTTTTCGACCCGCTTGTTTGTCCAGAATGCTGCTTTCTTCAGAGCCTCCGCTCGCTTTTAAATTTTTAGAAGAATTGGTATCTAGCGATATATTAGGATCGTTAGATATATCGCTAAAAATAAATAAAGATAAAGGCACAGCTAACCCTATCGCGAATAATATGGGTTTTATTTTCACAAAAAATCTCCCTACCAATAATTATGTTTATGGCAAAAATATTAAGAATACAGCTTGTTTAGAGTCTACTATCTAGGCAGACTCCGACCCTTTACGTTACGTGCAAAAGGCTATGCGTACGTATAATTTTTGGATGATAAATCTTTAAATTAAAACTCTTTGTTAATTCCTTGTTTTATTTTGTCAGGATTAAAATAAAACAAGAAACCTCTCCTGATTGGGAGTAGAGGATTCTATTAGAGTTATTTTACGCTAACAATAGTTCAATCAGTTAATACATTTAGTGGGTTGAAACTTCATTGTATTTATGTATCGCTGTTGTGGTTTTTATCTTATCTACTCTATAAGTATTGATGACTATAGGTTTCAGAATTTATTGATAATTATGTAAATTATAATGCATTAAGCCTAGCGAACACTGTATGAGTTATGGAGTGTTTCTCGTTGCCTACCAAATGTATTTGATTCGTGTTTTTCTATTAATGTTATGAAATTAAAGGTCTTTTCCTTTCTATTGATATGCTGGTGACTAAATTATTTTTAGAGTAAAAGCTTTAATTTTACCAACTGGATGAAAATAAATAGAAACATGGCAGGGATCTTGGTTTATCGAAAACTTGCATATTCCAATGTGATCACAATTCAAATAAGAACATGCGATTATTATATTTTATCTTCAGTATTTATAAGAGATAAATATTAATATTCCCATTTAAACGTTTGCTATTAATATAAGCGTCTAAATTGTTATGTTATTAAATAACAATTTAAATTATTTAGGTAAACATAAAAGTCTGCACGCACGGTGAGCGGTACGAAAAGAAAGACAGCAATTGCTGCCTTTCTTGAATAAGCTTATTCTGCAGTCAGTGTTAGCGTGACACCAGAGCTCGCTTTATAACCGAATAAATCAATATGCCAAGCGCCCTTTTTCGGGTTTGTAATGACACATTCTTCAGCATTGGAAGTGGTGTTTGACTCACAATCGAATGCGGTTGCTGTCGATTCTTTTCCATAGGTTACGTATAGGTCTACATCTCCTAAGCCACCTTCTGCCTTAATCGTCATTTTTGAGTAGCCTTCACCCAAGTCTTGCGTGTAGTGTTTCCATTCGTTCAAAGGAATGGAAATATCGCTTACGGCTTCATTAAGTGATGTTGGCTTTTCCGATGTTGGTATCGCTGTTGGACACTCTCCTACGCCAACCGCGCACCATGCTGTTTCAACAGAGTGTTTTGCACTTTGGCCATATAGGTCAGCCGCCGCTTGAGCTGTTGCCGTACGAGCTTCAGGGAAATTAGTGTTTGGACCCATGTAGGTGTTGAGAGCGCGGTAGAATACTTTTTCCGCTTGAAGTAAACCAATACCATCAACAACCGCGTCCGACTTGCCACGTGGATGGGATCCGCCATCAACTAACAGAACATAGGCAAGGTTTGCGATACCAGAGTTTAGGTGAACCCAACCATTGTCATTATCCTGACCCGGATTTTTTACAAAAGGTCTGCGCTCTGGGTACCAGTCTTTAGAACGCCCATCTTTGGTTGGATTGTTCATATAGCGCAACGCTTGCCCAGGCCTTTGATACAGTTCGTTACCTAGCAACCAAGTAGAGGTTATTTTGCCATTTTTATACGCTTCTGCCGAGATCCCTAGAATGTCTGCCCACGCTTCGTTTAACGCGCCCGATGCGTTTTGATAAATTAAATCGGCGGTTGAATCGATAACGCCATGAGTAAACTCGTGGCCAATGACATCGAAATCTGTTGTGTAATCGGCGCCTGTTCTGGATTTACCGTAGAACATTTGTCCCAAATACCACGACGCATTTGCTACACCCAGGTCCACACTCGAGATCATCGTCATATCGCGATCATCTAAACCGTTTCGATTGTGTCTCTCTTTGTAATAGTCATATACTGTCGACGCACCATCATGTGCTCGTTGAGCCGATAGATTGTTACCACAATCTTCTTGGTTAGTGCAAAGCAGCCTACCTGGTCGGCTGAAATAGCCTCCTCCATCTAACGTGTGTGTTTTCCAGTTCTTAGCTTGATGAATTAATGTTTCACGGGACAATATTTCATGAGTAAGTGCATCTACGTACACTAGATCGTGTCCGAAAGAATGCCCAGATCCTCGGAAGAATTTAACTTCCATACGCCAAGCCAATTTCGTATCGTCAATATCACGAAGATACACGTAAGCCAGCTCTGGTTCTGTCACGACGTCACCAATGCTTTCAACGACCGATTTAGCTTGTATACCGTCATCATTGCTCATACGTATAGGTGCAAATGTGGCGGGTGATGCTGTCGGCACTGCGACCGTTCCCGACACCGCGTAGATAGATTCATTCGCAGGAGCAAAACCGTTTCCAAGTGTGACATCGGTATGCAACGTAATTCGGCTGTTGTGTACCTTAATACCATCAATGGTTTGGTTAAATACGGTGTGCTTTTTGCCAAGCTCGTCGACCCATTGGCGCTCTACAACAAATTCTTCGTTACCTGTGGATTTGTAGGAAGGGGTATTTGCTAGGTAATGCTTCAGCGTTTCCACATCAGCATTAAGTTGTGCGGCACCCAATGCACCAACTGCAAACGTAGGGCGTCCAGATTCAGTGATGTTATTAATATCCACTTGTGCAAGTGCAGTCGTCGGTAAAGCCATACCGACCAGCAAGGGAATAAGTCCAATTTTAGTATTCATTCTTTTATCCTTATTGCTATTTGGGTCCTAAATTTTGAGAAAGTAGGACTGCTAAACTTTTAATTATTTATGAGTGTACCTATAAGGCATACAACTCAATTTTTAAGTGACTATTCTTTTATTACTTGGCGTTGAAGCCTTATTCTTTATTGGCTTACTAACCAAGTGACTATCATTTTATAAAACGTATTTTTTATTACAAACCTATCTGATAGGAATGTATTCTGGTACTTGAAAATTGATTGGAAATATGTGTGTAAGAAAAATTTCTTAGAAATATTATTCGGTAGGACCTGATAGTATTAGAGTTTGAGTTTGTTGATAAATAAGTTACTAGCGTAGATTTTTTAGATAACAAGAGTCGGAAGTAATGAATATGAAATAATATTAATAGATATGGGTTTATTTCGGTAACTAATTGTATTTAAACTGTATTTTAATATTTCTTTGTTAATCCTAAATTAGAGTTAATACTCTAAGTTACTGATTATTAATAAAAGTGGCTTTTCTTTTATAAAGGTGAATAAAGATCTTTTTTTTCAATAAATAATACGAGGTAAAATGTGATCATAATTCAGGTGATAGATCTTAAGTGTAGATTTAAATTGAATGAATATTGAATTTAAATCCATATATTTAATATTATTATTTATAATCTTTAGATTGATACGTAATAACATTTCAATAGTGATATTATTGCTATTACATAATTTTATGATAGGTATTAGATTTATTATTTAATTAAAGAGAAAAAATTCCAGATCATATTTCCAACTGGTCCTAAAGACTTTGATTTTACCTTTGCAACATAAATGGGAATTTGCATTGTCTCCTGAGACTTCACTTCGAATAACGTATTGTCTATCTTTTCGAGATTTGCTTCATGTTCAGGCAATCTTCCCCAGCCTAGACCACTCAAAATGATTGCTTTCTTGGTCTGTTGATCGGATACATACCACTGGATTCCATCTCGCATAATATTGGTATCTGGGCTGTTGCCATACGAGGACTTAACGACAACCTGAGGGAGCTGTGCGAGCTCTTCTGGTTGTACGTTACGGATATCGTTCGCTTGGAAGCGATCAGAGACATAAACAGGGAGCTTGAATTGCTCAATCTGGCGGTACTGAATGTCGCTGTCCTTTTGCATGCCACCATAAATGCCAATATCAACCAATTCATCCTTTAGCATTCTCTCGCCTGACGCGGTTTCGATATTCAAGTGAATAATGGTTTGAGGGTAGGTTGCTTTTAGCTCTGCCAATAATTGAGTGACAAGGTTCATTGGGAATATTGCGCTGATACTGAGGCGAATTTCAGACTCTACTTCGCTGTTCAGTTGCTTAGCGAATTGATCAAACTCGTTGGCTTCATGCAATAGGTGCTGAATTTTATTGAGAAGAATTTTCCCATCTCGGGTGAGTTCTGGTCGATATGTTTCTCGGTTGAATATTTCTATGTCGTAAAACTCTTCAACTTGCTTAACAGAGTAGGAAACCGCCGAGCGAGCCTTATAAAGCTTCTCACTCGCTTTAGTAAAGCTGCCTTCTTGATGAATCACGTTGATAACGTGCAAATGTTCTAATGCAATCATGGTCTAATTATATGACCGTTTTGTGCAAAAACGTATGCTTTTTTCGCCTCTTAATATCTCATACCTTGTAAATACAGCACAGGGCAAAGAACAGAGGAAAGATTATGCATAGCCAAATATTAAGAACGCCTGAGAGTGCGTTCTCACATTTAGTGGATTATCCATTTACGCCTAACTACATCGAAGTCGATGGTATGCGCATGCACTACGTAGACGAAGGAATCGGCAACAAGAAAACGGTTTTTTTGCTTCATGGTCAGCCTTCTTGGAGCTATTTGTATCGCCATATGATTCCGTTGTTGGTCAATGAAGGGTATCGAGTGATTGCCCCTGACCTTATTGGCTTCGGAAAGTCTGATAAACCGTCGTCGAGTGATATTCAAACCTACGCAAACCAAGTGCGCTGGATGAATGAATTTGTACAAAAGCTTGGAGTAAAAAATGCCGCAGCTTTTATGCAAGACTGGGGCGGAATGATTGGTTTACGGGTACTTGCGAAGCAACCCGAATGGCTCGATAGGCTCGTGCTAGCTAATACCGCTTTAGCCGAGATGAGTGGGCTTGAAAAATTCATGGTGCCAAAAGTGTTGAAGTTGATGGCCTCTTTTTCAGGAAGACCCAGTATCGAAACCTTGTCGAATAAAATGAATTACGGTAATTGGGCTGGGTATTTTAAACACGCAGAAACACTAGAGATCGGAAAGGTGATTCAGGCGCTGACAACACGGCATCTTTCTCAAGATGAAATGAGCGCCTACGATGCCCCATTCCCAGATTCCCGCTTTTATGCCGCACCGAGAAAAATGACTGCC
This sequence comes from Vibrio sp. vnigr-6D03, assembly GCF_002835515.1. NCBI lineage: Bacteria > Pseudomonadati > Pseudomonadota > Gammaproteobacteria > Vibrionales > Vibrionaceae > Vibrio > Vibrio sp. vnigr-6D03. The sequence goes on along the minus strand of NZ_PIZL01000012.1, from coordinate 366,800 downwards.
ATAGTTGCTTCCGATCTGAACGAAGTGAATGAAGCGTGGCAGCACCTGAAGCAATGGGACAAACCCGTTTTAACGCTATTCAGCAATGAAGACCCATTTCTTGCGGATCAAGGTTACGACATCAAGTTTCAACAAAACTTTCAGGGAGCGAGACATCAGCCTCATACAACTATTGAGGACGCCTCCCACTTTCTACAAGAAGACAAATCAGCACAGCTAGCCGATCAAATGATCGCGTGGCTCGATCAAACTCGCTTCAAATAATCCAAGATCAGATTAAATAGGAAATAATATGAAAATCATAGTAATAGGTGCGAATGGCATCGTAGGGCGCGGCATTTCTAAACACCTAGGAAAGGAGCACGACATTGTTGTAATAGGGCACACGAAAGGTGCGCTACGTGCCGACATTGAAAGCGAGGCATCGCTTACCGCAGTGTTTGAAAAAATTGGTCTGGTCGACGCTATTATTTGTGCCGCTGGTAATGGCATCCTTGGCACATTATCAGACATGCCGGAATCCGATTACCGAACGGTATTAGACAACAAAGTGTTGGGACAAGTGAATGTGGTCAAGGTTGGTTGTCGATTCTTAAAGCCAGAAGGTTCGATAACACTCACATCGGGGGCAACGGCCCAAGAACCAATAGAAGGAAGCATTGCCATAGGAATGGGCTGCGCGGCGATTGAGGCATTTGTACGCTCCGCAGCACTTGAACTACCAAAAGGGCAAAGAATAAACGTTGTTAGCCCCGGTTTTATCAAAGAATCCATGGAGCAGTTCGGAATTGATAGCCAGTATGGCGTTCCAGTAGAAAAAGTTGCTATGACTTACCTGAAAAGTGCAGTAGGTTCAATGACGGGAGAAGTACTAGCTGCAAGGCTTTAATTGCAGTTTTTTTACTGTTGCAGATATTCTGCCACGCGTCTCCATTCTTGATTCTTGTCACTTTTCTTTTTGAATTCCCCTGTAACTCTCTACCTAACGGCTTAGGCTGTGATATATTCTTGCCCTTTCAAACTATCGATGCAGGTCTTACTATGTCGTTTAACCTTTCGCTCCTTCCTTCTGAAGAGAAAAATGAAGTAGAAATCGACAAGCAAGCTTCGTTTTTGGTGTGGAAAATCAAGCAAGCTCAGGCTGGTCCTGAAGTGTTGGTTGAGCACAAATCGAAGCTGAAGCTGGAATCAGAAGTCGAGTTATTCGAGCAGTCGGTAGCAAAGTATAAAAGAGTTATGGGTGTGGCTTAGCCGCCCCCTTGTAAAACCTAACAAAGCCAAGCAAATCTCGCTGAATCTAGCATCTTGACTTGGTTTGGGTATACAATCTTTCGCATTAATTGAATCAGAGAGAACATCCCGATGGGAAGAAGTTTTGAAGTGCGCAAAGCCTCTATGGCAAAAACTGCAGGCGCAAAAATTAAAGTTTATTCCAAATACGGTAAAGAAATTTACGTATGCGCGAAAAACGGTGGTTCAGACCCAGATATGAATCTGTCGCTTAAGCATTTGATTACCAAAGCGAAAAGAGATCAAGTGCCAGCGCACGTTATCGATAAAGCCCTTGATAAAGCGAATGGCGGTGGCGGTGAAGATTACCAACCAGCGCGCTATGAAGGTTTTGGACCAGGTGGTACAAGCGTGATCGTAGATTGTCTAACGGATAACGGTAACCGTACTTTCCAAGATATTCGCCAGTGTTTTGTGAAAACCGGTGCGAAAATTGGCGTTGAAGGCTCTGTTTCTCACATGTTTGATCACCAAGCGGTATTCCAGTTCAAAGGCGACGATGACGAAATCATCTTAGAAACGCTAATGATGGATGATGTGGATGTTACCGATGTTGAGTTGGAAGACGGTGTAATTACGGTATTTGCGCCACACACTGAATTCTTTAAAACGAAGACAGCTCTAACGGGTGCATACCCTGATTTGACAATGGATGTAGAAGAAATTACGTTTGTCCCACAAACGCACACGCCAGTCGCAGGCGAAGATGCAGAGAAATTCCAAAAATTCTTGGACATGCTAGATGAGTGTGACGACGTACAGCAGGTTTACCATAACGCTGAACTGTAATATCAACCTTAATTGATAGAAACCGAGCCTAAGTGCTTAATGCTGATCAGTTAAGAGAAAAAAGATGGGTTGAACGGTCCTCCAAGGATGTCAAAATCCGAGTGTTACTTTAACACTCGGATTTTTTATGTTTCTTAAATAAGTCCTTAGCCAAGTCCATAACTTCTCTCACTTACCTTCATTTAAATGTCCAGATTCAAAGTCATTAACCTGGTTTCTGTGCTTTTACTTAATGCGAATAATACCCGATAGAGGATCCTACCGGGCACGATTGGGTTTGAGTTCAATGCTGTCGTGTTTTGACCGAATCAAACGACGTGTCTTTCGTTCGCCAATTTGTCATTGTCACGTTCATTTCATCGAATTCAAATATTGTGAAGGTACGGGTTGCGAACACCGCTATCGTAAAAGGTTATTACTCATCCCTGCCGCTCCTTCATTTGCGTTAAACTGAATGTCTTTAAAGCTTTTGGTTGGGATGTGGATGTTATTGTCATTTAGATAAGCGGACACTTCACTAACTTTGTCTGCGGTGGTGTAGATCACCTTGATTTCGTTCATTTGTACACCTCCCCGAACCCCAAACTCTCCCTTTATGTCAGATTGGATCGGCTCAATGTTGAACTCGGAAGGTTCGAATCCATACATAATGGGAAACTCCTCCTGGACAAGCTGTTTTTCCGCTGGCGCAAGTCCGTTGAATCGAATAACACGGTTGTTATTTAAAGCGAGCTTTCCGCGAGCCACGTTCGCAACTTCGCTCTGAATTCCATCCAGAGGTGCGTACGCGTTACCTGCTTTAATATCGTCAATAATGCTAGGGGATACAGAGTATTGCATTAACGTTAACTCGTTCTCAGTCGCTTCATTTGTCGCGACGTCTATATTGAACTTCGCTGCTCGGCTCGTGTTCGTTGCATAGTCGTAGGCTGAGCCTGCTTCATCGAGTGTGACGACAGAAACCAGGTTTCTATTGGCGGCATTTTCCGCCAACGAGTTTCCTGCTTCGCCAGAAAATGGAAATACGCGCTTTTCAATGAGTTGACCCATTGGCTCAATAGCGCCATTGGTTTCCGAACCTAGCTTGAACGTCAGTAAACTGGACGATCGGCTACCATGGAAGTAGTTAGCGCCATTGGACTCAGCAATGAGTTTACGCTTGTCTATGCTGTAACCATCTTCAATTGTACTGGCTGTTGGAATGACATTGGGATCAATGGCACTTAGCGTTAACTTAAAGCCTCGTTTCCCACCGCCTAACAAGCCGCCTTTGTCGAGGAATTGGCGACGATTGGTCACAGGATCCGTTGTGTCTACTATTCTGCTGTTGGCAATATCCCGCCCGGATTCAAAGTTAGTTTCAATAAACGTTCCAGAAGGTGTACGCCGCATAGCGACAACTCGTTTGGTGTCCGTCAAACGTACAATGTACAGCTCTTGTTGCGTTTGAGGGTGGGTAACCACCACTGGGTTATCTCCAACGTTCAATCGATCGTACTCAGCTGGAACACTCGATTCAATGATGTCTGCTACATTGCCTGTTGGGTGTAATTGAGATGCGGATGTCTTTATTGAGTCGCTCAGTTTTTTGGCGACGGGAATGATGCTAGCGGCAAGGAAACCGCTGTCTAATCCGGCACCAAGTGCTCCTTTGTTTCGTTCCGCTTCTGTGTCGCCTGTAACAGCTTTGTTGATGTTTAACCCCAAGCTGGTTGCATTTAAGATAACCAGATCGAGCGGGATACTGATTTCAGGTTCGACGATTTGCATGGCAGGGAGTAAGTTTATAATTGCGCCTATGGTCCTTAGGGCGGTATCACGAGTGACTTCGCTATTGGACTTAATCTGCATGTCACCGTCGCTGATGTTTCGAGCCATAACCGCTTTTGCAACGCTTTGGAAAGTGTCTTCGTTAATACGAGAATGCTTTGTCATAATATAGCTAGACGCCCATTGACCATTCGCGATCCCTCTTAGGGCACTATTGACCCCTGAATATGAGGTGCCATCCTGACGATCGTAAATACTAAAGTGCTCTGCTAACGCGGTTCGATTCGCTGTACTTTTAAGGTCAGTAACCAGTTTTCCTCTTAGTTCTGTTAGCGAGGAGACTTCGATAAAGGGTTTTTTAGCCCCAGGAATATAAAGGAGTTTACTCCCCTGGTTAGTGGAGGGCTCGATCCATAAAATGTCAGGGGAAGAGTAACCATAAATATCCATATGATAGATATTGACGGAAGCGTTCTGGTCTAAAACGTCCTGAATCATCTTCAGCGCAGATTGTGAGATTTCGTTTTTCTGGAATGCGCTATAACCTGAAACTCTGAATGCGTCTTTAGATGCTGAAACAAACTTTCCAAGGTTATTGTTCCAGAATTTTTCTACTTCATCATCAAATTGTGTTTGTAAATCGGCATCCCAAACCGTTTTGGCTACGTCTTTTGGGGAGACTCTCACTAGATTGGTGCTGTCGTAGATTTTTGCGCCAGCGCCAACGGTATAAAATCCGCTTACTGAATTTAATACATCAGGCGAGCTTAAAGAGAAGGTATCAATTAGGGCTGCTTGCGTCATTGTCATGGCGTGTATAGGGGTGAAATGATCCCAGCCTAGGAAGTTGTGAGCAGAGCGCCCTTCTTCACCGAAGTACACGTAGAACGTACGATCCGGATCAATATTTGGGTATTTTTGCTTGAGTACTCTCCGTGCAATATTCGCTGGGTCAGGAATGTCGGCCAGTAAATCGGCGTAGTCCGTCAACGCGTGCGATTTCCATAACGCGCTTAATTCTTGATGTTGGCGTTGCTGGCTAGAGGTTTCGACAATTGTGGAATTGAGTGCATTTCCAGTCAGAGAGGTCGCGATTAATGGCGTTGAAATCAATACAGGCGCGATAGTGAGGCTGTAAACAATGGATTTGTATATAGAAGAAGTTTTGAACATTTTTATCCCCAATTACAGTTCGATTAAAAATACAAACGACAGACAGCTTTTGTAGGCAAACGGTTATTAACTACCTGGTTATATTCGATTAATTTTTTAGGTTACATGCATTGGAGAGAGTATAGGGTTATTGAAATGACTCAATGGGAATGATCCCATTAATTGATCTTCTTTCAATTTATAAAATACTATTTTCTATTTCCGCTTTTATCTTTCTATTGTGATTTTGTTTCCATACTCAAGTCTAATTGTAATGATTCCCATCAATAGAGTTCGAGTTGATATTTACGCTAAAAATGTCAATTTTATTATTAAGTTACTGATATATGGAGTAAGTAATATTAATATTAAACACTCTTCATCACAGAGATAAGTAATTTGAGTTCTGGATAAGAATGTAAAGTAAAGAAGGGAACGCATTACGCGTTCTAAGATCAGGTCATTCGACCAAGAGTGAATTTAACTGTCTTTCATACTGCGTTACCGATTCTTGATTTAGAATGACTAGATCTTCATATTGGTGCCTTGTCTGAAAACCAGTTAACTCTTGCTGAACCAAGCATTTTGAGGTTACTTGGTATATTAGTGAGATAAATAGACTGACCAGAAAGCCAGAATTTAGTGAAGCAAGGAGAATTATAATGAAAGTGAGTTTTATCGGATTAGGTGTGATGGGCTTTCCCATGGCTGGGCACCTAGTGAATGCAGGTTTTGAAGTTACCGTATTCAACCGAACGTTTGCTAAAGCGCAGGCATGGCAGGAAAAGTACAAAGGCAACATTGCAGAAACCGTTGCCGAGTGCGTGAAAGAAGCCGACGTTGTCTTAACTTGTGTGGGTAATGATGACGATGTTCGTAGTATGACGACCAGCGAATCTGGCGCACTAGTGAACATGAAGCAAGGCGCGATTTTAGTCGACCACACCACCACGTCTGCTCAATTGGCTGAAGAACTGGAAACGGCTTCGAAGAACGCAGGTATTCAATTTATGGACGCTCCGGTATCGGGCGGGCAGGCAGGGGCTGAAAATGGCGTTCTGACCATCATGTGTGGCGGCGACCAAGCTTTGTTTGATGCGTTACAGCCAATATTTAATGCCTATGGCAAGTCCTCCGTTTTGATGGGCAGAGTAGGGCAAGGGCAACGCGCAAAAATGGTTAACCAAATCTGTATTGCTGGCGTGCTTAATGGTCTTTCCGAAGGGTTACTTCTGGCTGAAAAGTCGGGTTTAGATATCCCGACTTTGGTGAATTGCTTGAAGAATGGCGCAGCGGGATCTTGGCAAATGGAGAACCGCGCCGAAACCATGTCGCAAGACAAATTTGATTTTGGTTTCGCCATTGATTGGATGATCAAAGACTTAGGTTTCTGTCTAGATGAAGCCAATAAGCAAGGGCTTCAACTGCCATTGACCGAGAAAACCAATAACGCTTATAGGGCTTTGTCTGAATCCGGTGAAGGTAGAATGGACACATCGGTATTGCTAAAAGCGGTGCGTCGTGAAGCCGAGAAAGGCTAAGTTTTACAAATTCGAATACCTTGGTTCAGGCTCTACAGTCGCTGACGGTAGACGCCCTTTACGTGGCACGATGTCCGTGCCACAAGTCAGCTTCTTGAAGTTGATTTTCATGGTGACACTCCTCCCAACGTTTCACTTATGCGAGCTTCCTCCATTTCTTTTGAAATTCCCCTGCTTTATTTCAACATTTCCTACATTTGTCATTTAACAATATCTTGTTTTATTTAGTATTTATCCACTCTGACATGCTCAGATGCGCTTAGTCGTGTTTTGAGCAAAGTAAGAGTGAATATCGAATAAAAAAGTAAAGGACGTTGTTTTGAAACTTAAAGAGCAGTTGGATAATAAAGAGCTAAAAAGCTCAGGCTTTTGGCTCAATCAAATGTTTATGATTGTGTCGACCATAGTCGGTGTTTACCTCGCGGCCCAGAGTGGTTTGCAGCAGGCGCTCACTTTTGATACCTACAGTAAAATGGAAGATAACTACTATCTTCGCATGTCACTGCATGATGAGCTTACGGACAACACCAACGATTTGCAGGCTTATATCAATGATTACCTTTCTCGAAATCCGCCAGCACAAGAAATGAAAGACAATCGCCCAGATATGAGTAAATACATTTGGGAAACGATGAAATACAACCCCACCACATTGGAAACCCCAAATGAAGTGCTAACGGCTGCCCGTCGTTTTTATGCCAAATCGGAAGATATTTTAGATAGGGCAATGGCGCGCAGGTTAGGAGCAAAATACGCAGGCGATCAACTGCAAGTACTGGTTGACGATATGAAAAACGAAACCTTGCCGTACATTGCAAAAAGTGCCAATCAGCTGAAAACCGAGTTGGCTAAAAATGGTGTCGTGATAGGCTCAATCAAAGGAGGTCAATAGCCATGACTAAGCAGTGCCCAAAATGTGATAACTCCCAATTGAAAGCCACGCAATACGAAAGTGAAGAAATTGATATTTGCTTAGAATGTGGTGGGCTTTGGTTTGAAAAAAATGAAGTGAATCGACTGATCGATGAAGTCAATGACGGCCCTATAGGTGAATGCTATAGCGAGCATTTTGGTGAAGAATTGGGTGAGTCAGAATACCAATGCCCAGATTGCGCCAAACCAATGGAACGACATCATTTATTGCAAAGCTATCAACATGAAATCGACATTTGTCGTTCTTGCGATGGCAGTTGGATTGATAAAGATGAATTAGAGGCGGTAGAGCGCAGCCCTGAACTCCGCAAAGTCTTGGGAGAATTGAATCAAAAAATCAGCTGGAAAACGTATCTCTTTCAATTCTTGACTCAGATGCCTGTCGAATACAATTTGAAACCCAAGACATTACCTTGGTGTAACTGGATCATCATCGCCCTTAACTGCATCATTTTTTCTCTGTATGCATTCAGTTACGAAACTACCGATTGGGTTATCGAACACCTTGCTATGACGCCAGCGGACATCTTGGCGGGAAGAGAATTATGGACACTCGTAACGGCCACGTTCTTGCATGGCGACCTTATGCACTTAGCCGGAAACATGTACTTTTTGTATGTGGTTGGAGACAACATAGAAGACGCCGTAGGGCATAAGAAGTACCTTGCTCTCTACTTCTTCTGTGGGATTGCTGCCTCATTGGTGAGTTTTGCATCCAATATGGATGGCTTAATCCCATCGGTAGGCGCGAGCGGTGCTATAGCGGGCTTCTTTGGTATTTACTTGTTGTGGTTCCGCCACGCAAGCTTGACGTTTATGATTGTTGTTTTCCAAAAGAAAATCTCGCCGATTCTTTTCTTTATCATATGGTTAGGGTTTAACCTCTTTGGAATGATCATGGCGAACCAAGGTGTGGATTATGCTGCGCACTTGGGAGGCTTCTTCGCTGGTTTGCTGGTGGCTTACTGGATGAAAGAGCGAGTATTGGCGGACAACCCAATGATCAACTTGCTCAGCCACGATGCGGTCAAGATTCAGCGATAACGGTTGATAGCATACAAGCAAAAAGGCTGCGTTCTTACGCAGCCTTTGTGTTGATATTCTTCTTAGTTTTTTCGTTTTTATCTCTTAACTTCTAACTTCTAACTTCTAACTTCTAACTTCTAACTTCTAACTTCTAACTTCTAATTTGGGCCATTGTTTAAGCCAGTTTTTGTTTGCGATGCGTTGTTCAAATATGGCAAAAGAGCGCTTCGTGTTATGGGTGATTTTCAAATCAAACAGTGAGTCGAAGCCAAACGCCGAGACAACTTCATACTGCCCTTCATCGATAATTCTTGCCCCTACTGCGGTTTCTCTCTCGGGCCAGTAGCTCATTGCATCCACCGAACTTTTGTATGGTAAATCGCCATTACGAGAGTACATTGTGACTTGATTTCGCACTTGCCAATTGAGTTGAGGCATACGGGTTCTGAGCACATTTTCGTACTCCAAATACTGTTGGGAATCGTATTCTCTCGCATCAAAGTAAATCACATCCACGTCATTGAGTGGCGTGGGCTCCGACTTTTGATGCAGATGATCCCATACTAAGTTCCGAACAAATCCGGCGGCCAAATAGCCTTGAGGAAGCTCAAGTTCAGCAACCGTCTCCAACGCTTTTTGCCGTAAAGGATCGCGTTTAAGAAGTTCAATAATGGCGTTCATGTATGTTATCACCCGCATGTTGAGGTTATTTACGTAACGTTCAGACGCTCCGATTTATCACTATCGAGAATGGAGCGTTTGCGTTACGTTATGCCTTGAATAGCGGTAATGATAATGTGATCATCGATTGAACATCAATGAGTTTGAGTTACTGATATGTGCACGAATTTATCGGTAGTTAAAGCCGCTCTTTGTGGCTGTAACCGCTGCCCACCCTGCTCCTGAAATGAGAGAGATTCCCTTATCTCTTGTACATCTTACGTGATGAGTGCGTCACGTTTTTATATAGGAAATACAAACATGTATTTTCGAAACAGGAGCAAACAATGACTATTGATACTCTAATTGCTTTCGCCGGTATTACCTTTTTGCTGGCTATCGTACCCGGCCCGAATGCGTTACTGATTCTGCATACCTCTATCACGGCTGGAAAGCGCTGTGCATTGGCCAATATTTTTGGTTTTGCAGTGGGCTTTTTCATTCACGCTTTTATCTCTGCAAAGGGGTTGAGCCTTTTAATGTCTCAGTCTGCTACAGCGTTTACCCTATTTAAATGGGTGGGCGTCATTTACCTACTTTGGTTGGGCTTCTCGAACATTCGCAGTGGGCTACGAATGACTAAAATCGAGCTTGATACCCAGAAAGTGCCTAAAGCCGAAACCCTTTCCAGCGGCTTTATTAAAGGGCTACTAACAAACCTTCTCAACCCTAAAATTGTGCTTTTTTATCTGTCGATATTTCCACAATTTGTCGAGCCAGAGTTCATTCTTGAACAGAGCATGCTACTTGGTGGGGTTCAATCTCTTGTTGTGGGAAGTTGGTTTGTTGTGGTGATCTTTTTTGCCACCAAATTGAAAGCTTGGTTATCGGCACCTAAAACGTCTCGCTGGCTCAACTATGTGAGTGGCACATTGTTTATCGGGTTTGGTGCAACGTTAACCAATACACGAATCTAGCTGACCAGATTTACACTGTAAAAATCGCCCCAGTTCTATGCCTTATAGTGCTGGGGCGTTAAGTGATGAGAGAGTAACCTTCGCCTTGAACATTCAAAAAAGCCAACCGGGGAGCGGTTGGCAAGCGACCTTACAGGTCAAGGGAAGGAAAATTGTTCACTTTTCATAGACGGAAGTATCCAGTCCTTTCTCACTTCGGCTAATTAAAACTGAAATCATAAGGTCGCCGCACACATTCACGCTGGTTCTTGCCATGTCTAGGATTCGGTCGATGCCAGCGACAATCGCAAGCCCTTCCAGCGGTAACCCTACCGTGGATAAAACCAAAGACAGCATGATCAAACCAGCCCCAGGAACGCCAGCCGTACCTATCGATGCTAACGTAGAGGTCATAATGATCATGAGGTAATCTTGCACGTCCAAAGAAACACCAAAGACTTGCGCAATGAATATGGCCGCCACACCTTGATAAATAGCTGTACCATCCATGTTAATCGTTGCACCAAGGGGCAATACAAAACTTGATATTTCGCGGGACACGCCCAACTCTTCATGGGCTGTGCGGATGGTTACGGGTAATGTTCCCGAGCTGCTGGTTGTAGTGAAAGCGACAGCGGCAGGGTTAGCTAAAGCTCGTAAATAGTGAATAGGGCTGAGGTTTGCTAGGACCTTTAAAATACCCGAATACACCACTAACACTTGTATGATGCAGCATAAGTACACCAGAAAAATCACTTTGATAAGCGGCAGTAAAATATCCAATCCATATTGCCCAGCCACCACGGCGATAAGCGCAAAAATACCGTAGGGCGCAAACTTCATAACCAGTGAGGTGAGTTTGTACATGGCTTCAGCCAAGCTTTCAAAGACTCTAACCGCGGGCTTGGCTTTTTCACCACTTAACGACAGCGCTATCCCAAGGCCAATAGCGAAAACAATGGTTTGCAAAACGTTACCAGAGGCCAGAGCGCTAATGGGGTTTTTGGGTACCAGATTTATCAAGGTGTCCAAAAACGAAGGCTCAGATTTGGAGGCGACTTGCGTGGCGGAAAGGCTCATTTCTAACCCTACCCCTGGCGAAATCAGTGAAGAAGCAATCAGACCAAGGCTAATGGCAAGAGCCGTAGTTACAAGATATATACCGATTGATTTTGCTGCAATTCTCCCCATTTTCTGAGTGTCACTTATCGCGGTAACACCCACAACGAGAGAGCAAAATACAAGAGGGATAATGAGCATTTTTATCGCATTAAGAAAAATGTCGCCAATGGGTTTTAGCAGAACTGCATCCTGCCCAGCAACAATGCCAACGACGATGCCGCTAAGCATACCAATAAAGATTTTTTTCCAGAGTGCGATCCCTTTTTCGGGGGATGAAACGTCCATTTTGTTTGACCTATCCATAGTAATTCCAATTTAGTTTATGCCGATGACTTAGCCCAAAGTACGCACTTTTGAGCCAAAATTTCTAAAGAGTCCAAGCATTTCTCAGGCACTTCTTGTTCGATTTTTTCTAGAGCAATAGGGATCTCAGTACACCCTAAGATCACTGCGTCAGCACCGCGCTTCACCAATTCGTCAAAAATGGGCTCAATAATATTGGTGGCCACGTTCAAATGCCCAGATTTCACCGCTTTAATCCCCTCCATGACGGCCGTTTGCTGCCAGTGGTTAGGGATTAGTGCTTCAATGCCATGCTGCCCTAATGAAGATTGGTATAAGTTGGTTTGAATAGTGGCATCGGTGGCCAGTATGCCAACACGCTGAAAACCACGGGAGATTGCCTGTTCAACGACACTTTCGATAATGCTGATGGTGTGAACGTGCTTGTCATAAATAAGGCGCTCGTACCAGTGGTGAGCCGTATTGCAGGGGATAACAATGCACGTCGCTCCAGCTTTGAGCAGCTCTCCAAAACCGTGTTCAAGCGCGGCAAAAGGATCGGTCCCAAAACCCATCAAGAAATTTGTACGATCTGGGACTTGTGGAATATTCCGAATAAGCATAGGAATGTGTTCCTGATCGACACTGGCGGGTGTGTGTAATATGACCTTCTTCATAAACTCGGCAGTAGCAAGCGGTCCCATACCACCAAGAACACCAATAACTCTGTCCATTCTGATATTATTCATATTAGTAAGCATGGAACTAATCTACGCCACGAAAGATCGTTTGATAAATGCCGAGTTTCTTTGCTTCATGCAAGATATGCATAATGTAAGTGCGAGTCGAGATAACGTAGGGAAGCGTATGAATATAGAAAGTAAATGGTTAGAAGATTTTGAAGCGCTAGCCGAATACCGAAGCTTTTCCAAAGCGGCGCAACTCAGAAACATGACGCAGCCGGCATTCAGTCGGAGGATTCAATCGCTTGAAGAGGCATTGGGCTCACAGTTGATCGATAGAAGCAAAGTCCCCATTGAGTTGACCCCAAGTGGGCGAGTATTCCGAACGTCAGCCCGAAATCTGTTGATTCAAATTACCGATTCTGTCGATCAACTACTGGGAATATCTCGGCTTGATGGCAACGTAGTCAAAATAGCGGCGGCGCATTCTCTGGCAAGCAGTTTGGTGCCTAAACTTCACGCAATGAGAAACAGCGAAAGCATCAAGCCGATTTTGAGCGTAGAAGCGATCGATGTGGATCGAGCAATTGAAGCGCTGCAACAAGGGGAGTGCGACATTTTGCTCGCATTCGATGATGAAAGGTTAAGGCTACCGCCTTATATGTCTTTGAAGGTGGGCGATGCCAAGCTGTTGCCTGTGTGTGCTTGCGATGAAAATGGGCAAGCGATTTACCAGTTAGAAAGCCAAGAAACGATCCCTTGTTTGGCATACAGCCTAAATTCGTACATGGGCAGGCAGGTTGAAAAAGTTCGCCCTCATTCTAATTTAGACGTGGTATTTACGTCGTCCATGACGGATTTGCTAAAAACTCAAGTGCTAAACGGGGCGGGTGTTGCGTGGCTGCCAGACTACGCCATTCAAAAGGAACTGAGAAACAACGAGCTTACCGTAGTAGGGGCAGACGATCTGATTTGCCCGATCTCTTTCTACGCTTACCGCTATCAAGCGAGGTTGCACATAGCCGGAGAGCATATCTGGCATGGGTTAAGAGAACTTGCAGCAGTGGTATAAACCATTGGCATAGATTCATGTGACCCGCGTATTTTACGTATTCGCTTTGGGCGTTTCGGTTAAATCATCAGTGATCGCCCTCACTTTTTCCCATCTTCATTTCCTTATTTGGAAGATCAAAATCACACATTAATTGCCGCTGTGATGCAAAAAAAAATTTTAGCGATACAGTCATCGAAACGTTTCGATGAGCTTTCTAACAATAAAGAAAGCCAACATAGATAGCCTGTAGCTATAAAAATGCAGATGACGATATTTATCAGAATTTTAGAGCTGTTTGCATGTTTTTTATGACTTTTAGCTACGAATTAAGGCAATTCGCCTAACCATTAAAGGTATGAAAATGAAGAAAAGTACCCTCATCAACTCGGAATTGTCGTATCTGGTTGCCACTTTAGGTCATACCGATGAAATCACGATTTGTGATGCAGGCTTACCGATTCCAGAAGCGGTTCAGCGAATTGATTTAGCACTGACGCACGGCGTACCCCAGTTTTTGGAAACGGTTAAAGCGATGTTGTCTGAGTGCCAAATAGAGGGCGTTGTTATCGCCGATGAATTTGCGGAAATTAGCCCAGAACATCACAACATGTTGGTGGCGGAATTGAAGAAAGAAGAACAGCACTCCGGCAAAAGTATCGCTATTCATTATGTTTCCCATGAAGCATTTAAATCGCGTACGCATCAAAGCCGAGCCGTTATTCGTACTGGCGAATGCACGCCTTACGCAAATGTAATTTTTCAGGCTGGTGTGGTTTTTTAGCCTCTCCAATGTTTTGAACCTCTCAATGTTGAGGACAAATTATGACTCAAGCCATTTTACAACTCAGCGATATCGAAAAAGCGTTTCCGGGCGTTAAAGCATTGGATAAAGCGAGCTTAAAAGTTTATCCGGGGCGCGTTATGGCGCTTTTGGGAGAAAACGGTGCTGGTAAATCAACTCTGATGAAAGTTTTAACAGGCATTTACTCCAAAGATTCAGGTGTCATTCGCTATCAGGATAAGCCCGCAGCTTTTAAAGGGCCACGAGACTCACAGCAAGCGGGTATCAGCATCATTCACCAAGAGCTGAACCTCATTCCTGAACTGACCATTGCAGAGAACATCTTTCTGGGGCGCGAGCAGACCAATAAATTTGGGCGTATTCAATGGCGAAAAATGTATGAGGCGGCTGACGCTTTATTGGCTCGCTTAAATGTGAAGCACAGCTCGAAAACCTTATTGGGCGATTTAAGTCTTGGCGAGCAACAGATGGTTGAAATCGCCAAGGCGCTGTCGTTTGAATCCAAAGTCATCATCATGGATGAACCGACCGATGCGCTCACCGACACGGAAACGGAGTCTTTGTTTAGCGTTATCAATGAACTGCGAGATCAAGGCTGCGGCATTGTTTACATCTCGCATCGATTGAAAGAGATCTTTGAAATCTGCGACGACATTACCGTTTTACGTGATGGCAAATTCATCGGTGAGTGTGCAGTCAACGAGACCAATGAGGACGGGCTTATCGAGATGATGGTCGGCCGTAAATTGGAAGAACAATACCCGCGTGTTGACGTTAACCACGGAGACGTATGCTTAGAGGTTCGCGGCTTAACGGGATCGGGTGTACACGACATCAATTTTGCGCTTAATCGCGGTGAAATTCTCGGTGTCTCTGGGCTAATGGGCGCCGGGCGCACGGAATTAATGAAAGTGATTTACGGTGCGTTGCCCAGTGAGCACGGCGTTATCAATTTGAATGGGAAAACCATCAACCCAGTGTCCCCACAAGACGGTTTAGCAAACGGCATTGCGTACATTTCCGAAGATAGAAAGGGCGACGGTTTAGTGCTTGGGTTGTCGGTAAAAGAAAACATGTCTCTTTGCGCGTTGGACCAACTGACAAAAGGCGTTCAGATCCAACATGGTGACGAAGCGATAGCGGTGGAAGATTTCATTCAGCTGTTCAACATTAAAACCCCAACACGCGACCAAATTATCGGGAATTTATCGGGCGGTAACCAGCAAAAAGTCGCTATTGCCAAGGGGCTAATGACCAAACCCAAGATATTGATTCTCGACGAACCCACCCGTGGTGTCGATGTGGGCGCCAAGAAAGAGATCTACCAACTTATCAATAAATTCAAAAGCGAAGGCATGAGCATCATTTTGGTTTCTTCAGAAATGCCAGAAGTTCTGGGCATGAGTGATCGCATTTTAGTTATGCATGAAGGGCGCATCAGTGGAGAGTTTGATGCAAAAGACGCCGACCAAGAAAAGCTGCTTGCGTGTGCAGTAGGCAAGAAAATCAATGAGGAAGCAGCATGAGTACCAAAACCTTAGATAAATCCGCACCGGACAGTGGCAAGAAACTGTTTAGTAAAGAATGGCTAATCGACCAAAAGTCGCTGATTGCGTTGCTGCTTTTGATTGTTGTGGTGTCGTTTTTAAATCCGAATTTTTTCACCGTAGACAACATTCTTAACATCCTTCGTCAAACATCGGTTAACGCCATTATCGCTGTGGGAATGACACTGGTTATTTTAACGGCGGGCATCGACCTAAGTGTCGGCTCCGTGCTGGCGTTGTGTGGCGCATTTGCAGCCAGCCTAATTGCGATTGAAGTTCCCGTACTTATTGCAGTACCCACCGCTTTGTTTGCTGGTGCTGCACTGGGAGCCATTAGCGGCATCATTATCGCTAAAGGGAAAGTTCAAGCCTTTATCGCGACGCTGGTAACAATGACATTACTGCGCGGCGTGACCATGGTTTACACCGATGGTCGCCCAATTTCTGCAGGGTTTACCGACACAGCAGATGCCTTTGCTTGGTTTGGTACGGGGTACGCGTTAGGTATACCTGTTCCCGTTTGGTTGATGGTTGGGGTGTTTGCTGCGGTTTGGTATTTGCTCAATCACACGCGTTTTGGCCGCTACGTTTACGCTTTGGGCGGCAATGAATCCGCGACTCGTCTTTCTGGCATCAATGTGGATCGCGTAAAAATCGGCGTGTATGCGATTTGTGGTCTGTTGGCGGCGTTGGCCGGCATCATTGTGACATCACGTTTATCTTCTGCTCAGCCTACCGCTGGAATGGGATACGAGCTCGATGCGATTGCCGCTGTTGTGCTAGGCGGTACAAGCCTAATGGGCGGTAAGGGTCGCATCATGGGGACGTTAATTGGTGCACTGATTATCGGCTTCTTAAACAACGCTCTGAATCTATTAGATGTGTCTTCTTACTACCAAATGATCGCAAAAGCTGTGGTGATTCTTCTGGCAGTACTGGTAGACAACAAAAACAAGTAATTCTTCTCAACACAGATCGTGACTGGGGAGAACTTACAGCCCCCGTACCGACTTGGAGAAGACGATGAAAAAGAAAACGATAAAAATTTTGCTCACTCTTTTATCAACGACAAGCATTTCTTTTGCTGTGGTAGAGACTGCCAACATTGAAGTGAATATTGGTTTAACCAGCGAAGCTTCAAAGCAGTGTGAATACGAGCGTGACGCAGAACCTCTGCACCAAGCCATCGGGTAAATGCAAATTCCCTAAGGTCTTGGTGACAACCCTACAAAAAGGACGATAACAATGAAAAAACTTGCAACCCTTATTTCTGCTGCTGTGCTTTCTTCAACTGTGTCGGTATCGGCACAGGCACAAGATACCTTGGCGATTGTATTGTCAACGCTGAACAACCCGTTCTTCGTGACGATGAAAGATGGCGCGGAAGCCAAAGCGGAAGAGCTTGGTTACAAACTGATCGTATTGGACTCTCAAAACGATCCAAGTAAAGAGCTTTCGAACGTAGAAGACTTAACCATTCGCGGAGTGAAAGCCATCCTCATTAATCCAACGGATTCGGATGCCGTATCCAACGCCATTCGCATTGCTAACCGTTCGAAAATTCCAGTTTTAACCCTCGACCGAGGCGCAAGCCGTGGTGAAGTCGTCAGCCATATCGCTTCGGATAATGTGGCAGGCGGTGAAATGGCTGGTCGCTACATCGTTGAAAAAGTGGGCGAGAAAGCGAAAGTCATTCAACTTGAAGGCATTGCAGGTACGTCGGCTGCGCGTGAGCGTGGTGAAGGCTTCAAGAAAGCGGTAGAGGGCAGCCAGATGGAACTGCTTGCCAGTCAGCCTGCGGATTTTGACCGTACTAAAGGGTTGAATGTTATGGAGAACCTTCTTGCTGCGAACCCGAACGTACAAGCGGTATTCGCACAAAATGATGAAATGGCTCTAGGCGCGCTACGTGCTGTGCAGGCATCAGGTAAAGATGTGATGATCGTCGGTTTCGACGGCACAGATGATGGTATCGCGGCGGTTAACCGTGGCAAGCTTGCGGCAACCATCGCCCAACAACCCGATATGATTGGCGCACTCGGTGTAGAAAATGCCGTTAAAGTGTTAAACGGTGGGAAAGTGAAAGCGTACATTCCTGTGCCACTAAAAGTAGTGACGAAGTAACCGTAAATAGATTCAAATAGAAAACATGTTGCCCTCTTCTTCTTAAATCTCCTGTCGTTGGAGGAGGGGGCACTTTCTACTATAGACCCTAAGGTCTTTCCATTTTTATATCATAGTGACATTCAAAGCGTTCCAATTGACCCAAGGACAACCGTATGAATAAGTTAGTGGTTTTAGGTAGTGTTAATGCAGACCACGTTCTTCAAGTCCCTTCTTTTCCGAGACCCGGAGAAACACTGCACGGGGAGAATTATCAGGTTATTCCCGGTGGCAAAGGTGCCAATCAAGCGGTTGCAGCAGCGCGTTTGAAAGCCGACGTCGGTTTTATTGCGTGTGTGGGTGATGATGCGTTTGGCATCAATATACGTGAAAGCTTCCAATCGGATGGCATCAACATTTCTGGTGTTCAAGTACAGCCCAACTGCCCTACGGGTATCGCCATGATTCAAGTCTCAGATAGTGGTGAAAACACCATTTGTCTGTCTGCCGAGGCGAACGCAAAATTAACCGCACAAGCATTGGAGCCGAATCTAGCGCAGATTCGCAGTGCGAACTTCTTATTAATGCAGCTAGAAACGCCATTAGATGGCGTTGAAAAAGCGGCTCAAATCGCGAAGAAAAGCCGCACCAACGTTATCTTAAACCCCGCCCCCGCCCGTGAATTACCAGACAGTTTGCTTGAATGTGTCGACGTAATAACCCCAAATGAAACCGAAGCAGAAGTGCTAACGGGAGTTACGGTTACCGACGATGAATCTGCGCAGCGAGCGGCGGATGTCTTGCACCAAAAAGGCATCGAAATCGTTATGATTACACTGGGAGCGAAAGGCGTATGGCTGAGCCAGAATGGGCGAGGTGAATCGGTACCCGGATTCCGCGTGTACGCTGTGGATACAACGGCTGCAGGAGATACGTTTAATGGGGCATTGGTCACTGGTTTATTAGAAGATATGCCTTTAGAATCAGCTATCCACTTTGCGCATGCTGCGGCAGCCATTTCCGTTACTCGTTTCGGAGCGCAAACATCTATTCCGACTCGTGAAGAAGTCGAGGCATTTATTGCTGATCATTAAACGGAGAACTGCATGGCAACGATGAAAGACATAGCGAAACTCGCAGGAGTTTCTACATCGACTGTTAGCCATGTCATAAATAAATCTCGTTATGTCAGCGAAGAAATCTCGCTTCGTGTCAACAACGCCGCCAAAGAACTCAATTACTACGCGCCTTCAGCTTTGGCGCGTAGCCTCAAAATCAATCGCACTCAAACCATAGGCATGCTAGTGACAACCTCGACCAACCCCTTCTTCGGAGAAGTGGTAAAAGGGGTCGAGCGCAGTTGTTATCAAAAGGGCTACAACCTCATTTTGTGTAACACCGAAGGTGACAATGAACGCATGAAAGCCTCTATCGATACGTTACTGCAAAGGCGCGTCGATGGCTTACTGCTGATGTGTTCCACCCTTGAAGGTGAGAAAATCGATGTTTTTGATCGCTACCCTGATATTCCAGTGGTGGTGATGGATTGGGGACCGATGCTGTTTGCCAGCGACAAAATTCAAGATAACTCCCTGCGTGGTGGTTACATGGCCGCGAAGCATCTGATTGAATCAGGGCACCAAAACATTGGTTGTATTACTGGTCCGTTAGCCAAACATCAGGCGCAAATGCGTTATGAAGGCTATAAACGCGCAATGAATGAAGAGGGGTTAGCATTCAACCCAGATTGGATCATTGAATCGGACTTTGAATGTGAAGGCGGGTATGAAGCATTCAAGAAAATGCACGCAAAAGGACCGTTGCCGAGTGCCATATTCGTTTGTAACGATATGATGGCGATGGGGGCAATCAACGCCGCACATGAAATGGGCATTCAAATCCCAGACGACGTGTCACTGATTGGCTACGATGACATCCATATCGCGAAGTTCATGACACCACCACTTACTACTATTCACCAGCCCAAACACAGCTTAGGGAAAGCGGCGGTAGAGACGTTGCTCAAGAAACTGGAGAAAGAGACAACAGAGCCTCAAGTGGTGCAGTTAGAGCCAACATTGGTGATCAGAAACAGCGTCGATGTTATTGGTTAAAAACAGTCCATTTCCTCAGATTACTTCTCACAATTTCAGCGTAATGTCAGTGCTCTGAAAACAGTTAATCAGTAATGCTGTTTGCCTGTTTAACTTTTATAAATTTCCGTTTAGCGTCGGGACTCTCTAATCCAGAAGCTAAGGAATTTTATGTTATATGGTGTAAAAACAGGTACTTTACTTGCAATTTCTTTATCCGTTCTGGCGGGGTGTGGTAGTGACAACAGCTCGAGCACATTGACGGGAGGGCAAACGACTAATCCACCCACAACTCAGCCACCCACCACTCAACCGCCTACAACAAAACCAACAAAGCCACCTATTGAGCAAGAAGCCTTTGCCAAAGAAATGCTTGAAGTAATCAATGAGTATCGGGCTTCTTCTCAGGTATGCGGGGGCAGGAGCATGCCAGCCGTAGCGCCTCTTACTTGGAACACGCAGTTGACCGAAGCGGCACATATTCACTCGTCGAACATGGCAAATTATGATTTTTTTGATCACGATGGATTGGATGGCAAACAACCAGCGGATCGAGCCAAAGATGCAGGTTATGCCGGAAATTACGTAGGTGAAAATATTTCAGCAGGGCGAACCAATATTCATGATGTAATGGCAGGGTGGATGTCGAGTAAAGGGCACTGCGAAAACATCATGCGAGCTGGTTTTAAGGAAGTGGGAGCTGCCGTGGTTGAAAATAGCGATGCTGAATATCGTTATTATTGGACACAGGTATTCGGTGCGGCAAAGTAATTAAGCCAGAGCTTTAGAGCGGTGAAAAAGGCACGAATCATGCAATGGTATGAGGTTGAATTTTTTTGAATACAGTTAAAGGTACACAAGGATACGAACAAGGCGTCGACGCGTTTGCGAAGGCGAGCCTGAATCTCAAATTTGAAGAGGTTAACCAAGAGTTTATCCCCTTTTTACCACGGATATTAAGCCGAGTATTGGATGTGGGGTCTGGCGTGGGGCAAAACTCAGCAGCACTGTCTCGCCTTGGGTATCAAGTTGTGTCAGTGGAGCCCTTACAAGCGTTTCTTGATATCGCCAAAAATACCCATCAAAACTTACGCATTCAATGGGTTCACGACAGTTTGCCCAACCTAGATAAAGTAAAAGCTGGGAGTGAGGGTTTTGATTTCATTCTGTTAGATGGCGTATGGCACCACCTTAACCCATCAGAAAGAAGAACGTGTCTTCAGAGCTTTTTCGATTTACTTAATCACAATGGTGTTTGTGCCATTTCACTAAGAAATGGACCGGCAGGGTTGGGTAAGCACATCTTTCCCGCTGGTACTGAAGAGTTATTCCAATATGCGCAAGAGCTTGGATTTCAAACCTTGCTGCATTTGGAAAACCTTCCAAGCAAAATGAAAAATAAACCAGATGTTATTTGGTCAAAAGTCGTTTTGCAAAAGAGTAAATGATTTATACCCAGCCTTGAGCCTAAAAAGCAACTTCAATTGAGTGATCTTGCTTCGACATTTTCAGTTTTAAAACAATAAATTCACTTTTAAAGTAATAAAAATCAGAACGTTATACTGATTGAATTAATACGAAAATATAAGTTGCATTTAAAATGCAACTTATATTAGTCTTAATGATAACCATTATCAAAAAGAGGTTTAACACATGAGTCAAGCAACCCTAAATGACCAAATCATGACCGCAGTTCATAACGCAATGGTTATCTCCAAAACGGATCTAGAAGGTAATATTACCTACGTAAATTCTCTTTTTTGTGAGTTAACGGGGTACGAAGAACACGAGTTGATTGGTCAGCCACACAGCCTTGTTCGCGTAGAGCAAGTGCCGAAAGCGGTCTACAAAGACATGTGGGACACGATTAAATCGGGGAAAATCTGGACAGGTATTGTGCCTAACAAAGGTAAAGGTGGCGGTATTTATGTAGTGGATACATCGGTTCAACCAGTATTTGATGAGAAAGGAGAGATCACCGAATACATCAGTGTTAGGCGTGTAATTAACGACCTTATGGCGGATTTTGATGCCGTTGAATTTTCTAAGGAAGTCTACGACGAATACTACGACGAGGCATAAATGTATGCAGCCAGCCATTCAGAACGTTTATGTTGTGTATGGTTCTGTTTCCGGAAATGCACAAGAGCTGGCAGCCCAGCTCTTTTCCGATAGCGAACTGACGCAGCGCTTTGATATAAGTCTTCAAGAGCTGGATGAATTCGAACCGTCCAACCTTACAACAGATTCCTTTGTCGCCTTTATTTCCAGCTCGTTTGGCGACGGTGAACCCCCAAGTAACGCCGAAAATTTTTGGCAGATATTTCAAGAAAGCACAGCATCCTTATCGTTTTCTTACGGTGTCTTTGGGCTCGGTGATACCGCTTATTCCAATTTTTGTGGGTTCAGTAAAAACTTGGATGATGCATTGTCGACACGCGGAGCAGAAAGACTGATTAACCGAGTCGATTCCGACCTCAATTACCCAGCACTGTTTGAAACGTGGAAATCAACGCTGAAAGCTGTGCTACTGAACAATGATTTACAAGCAGGGAAAGATCTCGATATATCGGTCACGTCTTATGGTGAGCATTTTGCTTATCCAGCCAGCTTGGTTTCTGCATCTCAAATCTCGGGTACTTTTCCTAGCTTGTACCGAATTCATTTATCGATAGAAGGCAGTGGTATTCGTTATCAACCGGGCGATATTGTTCACTTGATGCTGAGCAATACGGAATCGCTTCTTATGCCTTATGCGGATTTCTTTGGTCTGCCAGTCAGTGAGGTAGAGACATGTTTGAAAGACAAGGAAATTGCTCGGATCAGTAAATCGGCTATTCGCAAAGTTACTCAGCGTTTCCCAAATAGCGACTTAAAAGCGTTACTGAAAAATCGCAATAAAGTCGCGTTGATGGAATACGTGAAAAGGCATCAATTTATCGATTTATTACGGGACTTTTACCCTCCCCAAACCATGTCGCTAATGGACTTTTCCGAGCTTCTGGCCAGTGTGGAGCCTCGCACTTACTCCATTGCATCTAGCCAACTTGCCAATGCTGATGCTTTGGAATTATGTGTGCGAGAAGTGTGGAGCGACCCAGAAAATGCAGAGCCGACACCGGGGTGTTCGACGGCGTATCTGCAATCGCTAAACGTTGGGGATAGTGTTCCAATCTTTGTACGTTCTAACCCGCATTTTCACTTTGACTTCAATGCCCCTAGCATTCTTATTGCAACGGGTGCTGGTATCGCCCCCTTTATTGGGTATCTGCAATCCAGAGCACAGCAAAAAGCGTTAGCGCCTTGCATCCTGTTTTATGGCGAAAAGCACGAAGGCGAAGACTATGTCTATCGCGATGAAATTGCGCATTGGTTGAAAACAGGTGTTCTGCAAAACTGCTTTGTAGCATTTTCTCGCGACCAAGAAAGTAAGCGTTATGTGCAAGATTCCGTGAAAGAGCAGGGAGACCTTGTTCAGAATCTTATTTATCAGGGAGCGAACGTGTATGTATGTGGGAGAAAGCAGAATCTAGCCAGTCAAATTGAACCGATGTTTAATGCATTACAGACCTCTGAGAGTTCATCTTCTGAGGCTAATTTGTACAACAAGTTAGTTGCAGAGGAAAAACTGCATTTAGATTTATTCTAAGCTGCCCCTAACGCGCACTTGTCAACTGAAGGAATGGTTGGCAAGTGCCAATTATCGCTTCAGATAAGGCTTTACCAGTTGGTGAATGTTCACTTTTGCGTCGAGTCGCGCTGCGAGCAAATATATTCCTCCAATCTTTCTATGCAGGAAAAGAGCATCCGCTGGTGGCGTGTGCCAGTAGTCCTGCTTCATGCTTAGAATCGTGCCAGCTTCACGTATTCTTTGTGCCAATCCACTGGCTTTGAAATCGTATTCTGCATCTATTAACATGGGCTCACAGGCCATTTTTACCAACTCAATGATTGATTGACGTTGGCTGGGTAAAATGGACTGACTAAAAAATCCGATGTGTTCTAATGCTTGATTTAGCCCTTGGTCATCTTGATTTAAAACAGAGATAAAAGCTTGGCGATAGCCGTTGCTGAATCGCTCACTGTATTCTCGTGTGGCACCAAAATCCAGTAACCCTATTTGCCCAGACTCTTCGAGGTACAAGTAATTGGCAAAGTTTGGATCAGTCTGAACCATTTGCAGTTCGAGCAGCTCTTTAAACATCAAATCGATGAGCTGATGCATAACATGGTTGCGCGTGCTTTGCTCCAAACCCTCTATCTGTTCAATTGAATTGCCCTCTAAAAACGCCATCGTAAGAACAGAATCAGAAGACATGTTGGAATGAATTTTGGGGACAACAAAATGAGGGTGTTCTTTTAGCGCTTCGTAATAACGTGACGCAAATTCGGCTTCACGAGTGTAATTTGCTTCATCATGGAGTTGCAATTTCGCTTCTTCTAGCAGGCCTTTGTAATCGACCGCTTCAGGCACCAGCCCAACGAGTTTAAGCAGAGTTCCTACATTATCGACATCGCTGTCTATGCTTCGTCTTACTCCGGGGTATTGCACTTTAACCGCGAGCTTTTCACCGTCGTCGCTGTAGGCTTGGTGTACTTGTCCGATAGATGCACTGGCAATAGGCTTGAAGTTAAATGCCAAAAATTGCGATTTCCAATTTTCTCCAAGGCTTTCTTCCAATACTTGATTAAGCTGCTTGGAAGGCAAAGGATCGGCATTTGAGCGTAGCCTAGCTAAGATGTTTGCTAATTCAGGCTCCAACAAATCACCGGCATCCATAGAGAGCATTTGACCTAACTTCATCGCTGCACCACGAAGGTGTGCTAGTTGATCAGTTAACCTGCCAATATTCTGTGGGGTAAGGAGTAAATCCTTTGCTTTCGGCTTATTGCCTTTAGCCAGTTGTTTGGATCCTTCCGCTAAGACGTTACCGGCAACACGTGCGGTGAGTGATGCGAATTTACCAAACCTAGAAATACGTCGGGATGGCAGGTTTCGTTCTTTTGGTGGCATGAAGGTTCTCGGTTGGGTGCGTCAGTATTTTCAATAATTGTAAATGGCTAAGGAAAACAAGAGCACATTAAATGGCGATGTGCGTACCAATACGATGAATGAGGGTGAAATGGATCAACACCAATCTCACCCAAATATGCTCTTATCTGTTATCTAAGGCTATATTGAAGTGGCTAGTCACCGCCACCACCGCCACCATCTCCGCCACTATCACTACTGTCGTAATAATGCGGACCAGAACCTGAGCCATCGCTGCCGCCTCGGTTAGCGGGGCGATTTCCAGAGGCAAAAAAGGAATAAACAACGGTTAGTACACCGATAAGTAATAATATCCAACCGGTAACAGCGGAGTTTCCTGATGAGATGATTTCGATCCCCACCCAAGAAATACCAATACCCGTCGCAAAATAAATGATCTTCATCTAATCACTCCTGATTTTCCGTTAACTGTCATCATTGTTAATCATTGAGTACAGGGGCTGGCTTAATTCCCAATATTCCAATTGCTCACCATCACTGTCCACAACTATCCCTTTGTAAACAAAGCCATTCTTTTTAATGACGTTTAAAGATGCCATATTATCTTTTGATATCAGTGCCTTGGTATGATTGATGATGCCGGAATGAAAGGCAATTTTATTGAGTGCTTTTACAGCAGATGTCGCAATCCCCATCCCTTGAGCACTAGGAGCAACGTTATAGCCAATTTCTACGCCACCATCTTTTGGGGCGTATTTAAAACCGCAGCTACCCACTACTTCTCCTTCGACTTCAATGAAATAGGGTAACGCCCACATAACATCTACAGCGTTTTGATATTGCTCCCATGCTCGTATTAACACGTGTTTAGGTGGAATCGCATCGTCCATATGAGAAAAAGTCGGCTCACCAACTAAGATGTGTTCAAACTGAATCGGACTTAACTGCACAAGCTTCATTTTGGATTCCTATAAGACGTAACGTTGCAAAGGAAAAGACACTATTCCTTTAGTTTCATTGGATTATGCCATGGATTTAAGGCAGCACGAGAAAAGGCGTTAGAACCGTTCAGTATGCTTGGGCAAATCCACAAAGACTGATATGAAGCAAGAATCCACCTCATAGCAAATGAAAATATAAAACACTTTCCTGTGCAATTGGATCTGCTGTACAAAAAAGTCCCAGAACTGGTTAGAGAGTGAGGAATGAACCTTTTATTCGGTGTAATCTAGTCTTCAAACTACAGACATAAGGATACGTCATGTCGATTACAGGTGAGTGTTTTTGCGGTGACATAAAGTACAAGATCAATGGAACGCTTCACGATGCTCGATCTTGTCATTGTTCTCGATGCCGAAAAGCATTTAGTGCTCAGGCTTCAGCGTATGCACTGGTGAAAGAAGGCGAATTTGAATGGTTGTCTGGTGAAGATAAATTGACATCTTATGTTGGCGAGCACGGATTCGGGCTGCAGTTTTGTTCAAAATGCGGCTCGACGCTGACCGGTGTATTCAACGGCGAGGTTCATGGCGTTACGCTGGGCTGCATCAATGGCGACCCAGAAATCTCGCTCAGTCGACATATTTATGTGGGTTCCAAAGCGACGTGGGAATTGATTGCCGATGGCGTACCGCAGTATGAGGAAGCACCACCGAGAGACGCATAGCCAAGAATTTACAATGTAAACTGAATTCAGGTGTTACTGAATAATCAAGCGCGTGAGTTTCTTGCAATCTCCCAACAAGCTTCGAAATCTTCTGATTTGAGGGTCCAATTTCAGCGCTCGTAGATCGAATAAGATGGCTGTGGAAAATTGCTTTAGCCCCCGATAGTAATCCGCGTACCCTTCAAGAACTCTTGCGTTGGCTTTGTTAAAAGAGGCATAACCTACGCGTTCTAAATCACGGGCGCTTTGATATTTCTTAATAATGGATTCGACACTTTTCAGGTTATCTAATCGACGGCTATCTGTTTGGGTTGCTGAGCCATTGCGCATTAGGTATCCCGTTAAAACGGAATTTACGACTCCCACGTCATGCTGGTCACATATTCTTAGCCAAAGCTCCCAATCTTCAGCATAAGTGGTTTGCGCATCAAACATGCCTAACTGTTCGAGAACTACTCGCTTTACCATAACGGTAGATGTGCCAACGATATTGTTTTCGATAACGCACTCTAGTGGGTTGCTCAGACAAAGGTCCTGCTCGGACACCTGAAACTGATTCCAATACTCAAAGCAGTCGATAATGAGTTGGTATTGTTCATCTAGGTGATCGTAGTTTGTAAAGCTCATGGCTAGGTTTGGGTGATTGGCGTGAAGATTCAGCTGTTTCTCTAGCTTTTCTGGGTGCCAAAAATCATCGGCATCTAAGAAAGCGACAAATTCCCCATTCGCTTCTCGTATTCCTATATTTCGAGCCTCAGACGCTCCAACGCCTTGCGTTGTCAGAACTTTTAACCTTGTATCAGTGATTTGATTTAAATAGGTGCTGGTTTCATCAGTGCTGTTGTCATTGATGACGATCACTTCATAGTCGCCAAAAGTTTGGTCCAAAACGCTGTTAATTGCTTTGGGTAGATAAGCAATGCAATTATAAGTGGGAATAATCACCGATACTTTAGCCATCAAGCTTTCCTTTTGAATATTCTAAACACTGATAGTCCAATAAAGCACTATTTGTGCCACTCATTAACGTACTGATTTTAAATATGATTGGGTGTTTAGAGTGCGTATGTTTGGTGAAGTACTGCTTTATTCTGCATTTTGAATTGCAGATTGATAGGTTGGGTGATTTTTAAAGAAAGAGGGTGTTTCTTTCCATGCATTTTAATCAGATCGGATTGTGAAAATGATTTATATATTAGACTTTTATCACAAATTATGGTCTTAACTTTTTGAAAAATAAAACCTTTATTTGATATGGTGTGAGTTGCTTATTTCTTGTTTAAACATGGAGATTGAAATGAAACCTTTTAGAATTCTGATTACGTCCGCTTTGTTGCTTTCTGTTTCTGGTTTTAGCTTTGCAGCTAAAGATATTCATAAAAGTAACGTGAATTACGTATATCAGCTTGATAGCGATGCGACGGTTTTTGAGTTTAATTCTTCAGTAAGAAATGGCTGTGGATCAAACCTTTATCGAGTAAAAAGCCCAAATGAAGCCGTTGCAAATAGAAAGTTCTCACTGGTATTAACGGCGTTTACTACAAACGGAAACCTAGCATTTCATGATAGAGAAGTGTGCGAAGGAAATCGTTCTGTCGTCGCTTGGGTCCGCCTTACTCGATAAACGTTTTGTGTTGTGGGTGTGTTGCTGAGGTAGCTATGACAAAGAACCAACTTTATCCTGCTGTACTCGTGAATCAAATAGAATCAATATTGTAGAGGGAATAATGGACTTGTATGCAGAATTGTTGCAGCAAAGGGAATATGTCGTTTTATCTGTTCTTCTTGCTATATCTACGTTAATCAATTTACCTAAGATCGTGAGCTTTTATCAGTCGAGTAAAAAGCAGCGTGGTGTGTCTATATCTAATGCTATAGCTGACCCAGATGTATCCCAAGATCTTAAGGCGCATTTAAAAGAAGAGCTCGATACTGAGTACTTTAGAAATATTCATGGTGTTAAGCTTGGTCTCCCGATGTTGAAAGCCGCACTAATTTTAAATGGAAGAGTAAGTGACAGAGTGTCATTCCGTCATGTAATTAAGCTGATAAAGCTTTTACCAGATATCAGTGACATTAACGATGTTTCTTACAGAGTTAAGTTATCTTCCTTGGACAATGTCATGTGCTTATACAACTTGGTTTTAGGAGCACTAATTACAATCTTTGGATTTGCTTCTTTTTTGCTTTTTCTGTATTCAATTTCCACAAACTTCAATCTTGGATTTTTGTTAACAGGTATTGCTTGTGTGTTTATGGGGGCTTATATGTTCAATGACGGTGTTGCGTGGGTATCTGTGAAACACGTTAATAAGGCACTTGAGGGATTTGAGAGTAAATCTATAAATTCTTAAGTTGTCTAACTCCAAACCACCGCAAAGTGCCAACCCATAAGGCGAATTTGCGTATAAGAGATCGGTGAAATTTCTAGTATCTCTCACTTTCTTATACGCAACCCGCGAGTTACAAAAGATCTCTCTATCAAAAAGTAACTGACGACAATGATTGTGGACATGAGAATCGGGGTCATCCATTTCAATAAATTCTGGGCAGCAACAACGTGAATGGGGTTCCCGATAATAAAATCCATCACTGGTTGGCGGATTAACATCAATTTCATCGCTAGAATAATGTAGCTGATCACGCTTATGTATATGAATCATAAAGTATTATTCCGAATATGCTTTTTGATAATATTCAATTTACTTTTAGAAGCGTACAATCCTTTCTTACCCACCTCGAAAAAGGAATTTGAATGTTCGGTATTGAAAACTTTTGGCTGTTTGTTGTTTCAGGAATAGCGCTTAATCTGATTCCTGGTCCGGACTCTTTGTATGTAATGGGCAGAAGTGCCACGCAAGGAATGAAGGCGGGAGTTGTGGCTGGGGCAGGTATTGGCGCGGGTACTCTATTTCACATTTTTGCGGCGGCATTTGGTCTATCCGCTGTTTTAGCCACCTCGGCTATGGCGTTTACGGTCGTCAAAATTATAGGTGGTTTATATCTTCTTTATATGGCAGCAATGCTGCTGTTTTCTAAGCCTTCTAATTCCAATTCAGACGCAGCAGCAAAACTGAATAAAGCCCCTTTAAAGAATATTTTTCTACAAGGCTTTCTTACCAACGTCCTTAACCCTAAGGTGGCGCTGTTTTTCCTCGCTTTTGTTCCTCAGTTTATTTCAGCGGAAAGTGACAGCAAGGCACTAGCTTTTTTGATACTTGGTGTTGTATTTAACGTTAACGGTATGTTCTGGTTGTTATTCCTTTCTTGGAGCTCTGCAAAAGTCAGCAAAAAAGTACAGCAAAGCGAAACCATTATCCGCTGGACAAAACGCGCAGCAGGTTCGCTGTTTGGTTACTTCGGCATCAAGTTAATGATTACGTCGAATGCCAGCTAATTTTCGGCTTCAACCGGGCTTATTCGCCTGCTATAGCCAAATGTTAGAAGCAGGTAGCCACCGCCACCATGCGATTCAGCTTACTATCCCTGAAGGGAGTGCGGAGCTGGCTATCGAAGGCGCTACGTTCAGTGGTGCTTCACTATTAGCCCCTAATGTTATGCACCAACTCGATATGGAGTCTGGGTGGGTTTGGCTGGTTGAACCTGAGTCGACATTGGGGGAGGTCTTTCTGGAACGACTCAATGGAGACACGTGCATATCTGTGAAGGCGTTGTCGTGTGATGTCGATATAAATCAACAGTTTGATTTTGTGTCTGAGTGGACCGAAAAACAATCGCCTCATCTCAGTAGGCATCGAATTCCAATGGAAACGGAATATGTTCAGCTCGACAGCCGAATACAGGATTTATTGGAACGGCTGAACCAGTGTTTTGGGCAAGTGTGCGTAAAGCCAGATCATTGGCGAGCGAGTGATGTTGCCGAAGAGGTCGCTTTATCTGAGAGCCGGTTCCTACATTTGTTTAAAGAAAATATGGGGATCGCATGGCGACCTTACTTGCTTTGGCGTCGTCTGCTTTGTGCCATTGGTATGTTGAATTCAGGGAAGAGTGCGACCGAGTCTGCCTATATGTCAGGATTTGCCGACAGCGCTCATTTGAGCCGAACGTTTAAACAACACTTTGGGCTGACCATTCGCGAAGCCATAAAGCTCTTTGAGCAGCATTAGATAGTTTATATAACCAGTTTATTCAATTTCTTTTCTGGCTGATTTCGTAATCTGAGACCTCCAAATCGCAGGAGGTAATATGAATAACGATTTCAACCAATATCTTGTATCTAGCCCTATGGTGGATTTTGAGCACCCTTCCATCCAATCCCTAATTGAGCGAAAGGGTTGGCGTGCGCTACCTCCTTTTCGCGCTATAAAAGCCATATACAACTTTGTCCGTGACGACATTCTCTTCGGCTATAACTTCGATGATACGATCCCAGCAAGCCAAGTTCTGAAAGATGGGTATGGGCAATGCAATACTAAAGGCACTTTGTTGATAGCGCTGCTCCGCGCGGTGGGGGTTCACGCTCGTTTTCATGGGTTTACTATCGACAACCAACTTCAAAATGGGGCGATTCCGGCTTACTTGTTTGTGGCGGCGCCAAAAAGAATCATCCATAGCTGGGTTGAAATTTGGTACGAGGATCAATGGCGGGAGGTTGAAGGTTATATCATCGACAGTGATTACCTTTCTCGGGTGCAGCAACGATTCTCAGACCAATGTGATGCCTTTCGTGGTTATGGAATTGCGACTTCATGCTTACAAAATCCGGAAAATGATTGGAATGGTGGGAACACCTATATTCAGCGCGAAGGCATTGTCGATGACTTTGGCGTTTACACTCACCCTGATGCCTTTTATGCCGAAAAAGGGAGTAACCTGAAAGGAGTAAAACGCATCCTGTTTCGCTATGTTTTGCGTCACCTAATGAATCGGAATGTGAATCGCATTCGGGCTGAAGGAATCCGCACTATATTGGGTGGAATTGCTCAGAAGTAGTGCAACTCGGTGTAAGGCGGTCTTATTAATGTATTGAATTATATGTAGATTATTTTTTGGCTCATTCTTTGCTCTTGTCTTTTTACCTCATATAAGCGTACGGAAGCGATGTGATATGAGCGTCTTGGGTTCAAAATTCAAAACAACGTCAAAGGCAATGGTGCCTTTCCAGCTTTCGCTGGTTGGGTGCCTTTTTTTGTATCCAAGCAACCTCGATAGGCGAGGTTAACAAGGTTACGGAGAATAATCTGCCAAGGGAAGTCTGCATGTCGAAATGTGAAATACAATCTACCTGCCCTTACTGTGGGGTTGGGTGCGGTGTAAGCGTTGCTGAAGATCAAATCAAAGGTGATGAAAAGCACCCAGCCAACAAAGGCGCATTATGCGTAAAAGGCGCCGCTCTGAAAGAAAGTTTGAATATGCCATCGCGGCTACTTTACCCCCGAATTAAGGGCGAAACGGTGACTTGGCAGCGGGCGATAGATACCATTTCAGACAAGCTGAAAGACACAATAGAAAAGCACGGACCAAACTCCGTAGCCATGTATGTCTCAGGGCAAATACTCACCGAAGATTACTACGTCGCCAATAAATTGATGAAGGGGTATGTCGGGAGCGCCAATATTGATACCAACTCACGGTTGTGTATGTCGTCGGCGGTGGCTGCACATATTCGTGCGTTTGGCGAAGATGTCGTCCCCGTTAACTACGACGACCTACTTAAAACTGATCTGATTGTCATAACCGGGGCGAATACCGCATGGACTCATCCTGTGATTTTTCGCCAGATCCAGCAAGCACGAGAACAAAACCCACATTTACGTTTAGTGGTACTAGACCCCCGTAAAACCGTCACAGCGG
Organism: Vibrio sp. vnigr-6D03; assembly: GCF_002835515.1. Lineage (NCBI taxonomy): Bacteria > Pseudomonadati > Pseudomonadota > Gammaproteobacteria > Vibrionales > Vibrionaceae > Vibrio > Vibrio sp. vnigr-6D03. Next base: position 334,524 of record NZ_PIZL01000012.1, on the reverse strand, counting down.
AGCAAGCTGATTTACACCTAGCATTAGAAAACGATGGTGACATCGTGCTTTATAACGGCTTGATTCGTTTTTGTATTGAAAACGGGCATATGGACGAGCGCTTTATTGAGCACCACACCAATGGCTTTGAATCACTGTCTCAACTTGTTACCACGCCTGAATATGAACTTCGCAACGTCGCGCAAACGTTAGGACTCGATGTAGGACCATTGCGTACTTTCTACCAATGGTTCGCACTGTCTCCCACCGCAATTACCGTATTTTGCCAAGGAATCAATCAGTCGAGTGAAGGCGTCGATAAGGCCAATAGCATTATCAACGCCCACTTACTTACCGGAAAAATAGGTAAAGCGGGCAGCGGGCCTTTTTCAATAACTGGGCAACCCAACGCTATGGGCGGGAGAGAAGTGGGTGGTCTAGCGAATATGTTGGCCGTGCATCGAGGCTTTGATGAGGATTCGATTGAAAAAGTGGCTCAGTTTTGGGGGGCGCCAAACATCGCAACCAAACCGGGTTTGAAAGCCGTGGATTTGTTCGACGCGGTGGAAAAAGGGGAGGTAAAAGTCATTTGGGTTATGGCTACCAACCCAGTGGTTTCCATGCCGAATGCCGACAAAGTGCGTCGTGCACTCGCTCAGTGTGACATGGTGATTGTCTCCGACATTACGCCAGACAGCGACACTGCTCAATACGCTGATGTATTGCTTCCCGCGGCTGGATGAGGCGAAAAGCAAGGCATGGTGACAAACTCCGAGCGATGCATGTCTCGTCAGCGCCGTTTTGTGGCACCGCCAGGTGAAGCCAAAACCGATTGGGAAACCATCAGCGCGGTAGGTCGGGCATTGTGCGAAAAAATGGGCATAGAAAGCGGGTTTGATTTCGAGTCTGAAGCCGATGTATTTCGAGAATACGCGCGAATGACATCCATAAATAACGACTCGCCGCTTCTGCTGGATATATCAGAATTGGCAGACATCTCAGATGATGAGTATCAACACTGGACGCCAGCTCGATGGCCTTTAAATGAAGATGCCGCCCCTTATCGTAATGGTCGGTTTAGCACGGCTTCTGGCAGAGCCAACTTCTTGGTGACCAAGCCCAATGAATCGAATAAAACCGATCCAACATGGTGGCTGAATACGGGGCGACATCGAGACCAATGGCATACGATGACGCGAACTGGGCACATTGAGCACCTTTCAGAACTCGATCCAGAACCTACCTTGTATCTCAACTCACTGAGCGGTGAAATGCTAGGCGTTAGTGAAGGTGAACTGGTTAAAATTCAGCATCCAACTCTTGCCGAAGGTTCTATTGTTTACGCCAAAGCAAAATGGGATAAAGGGCTGAATGCCAAGCAAGTGTTTATGAGCATGCACTGGGCTGGTTGCTACAGTGGTCATGACGAGTCAGCAAGCCAAATAAATCGAGTACTCGAATCGGTGGTTGATCCTCTTTCCGGACAGCCCGCATTCAAATCTCAACCCGTATCTCTGATGCCCGCAAAAGTGGGCAGTTACATCACTCATGTTCAGCGACATGGTGATCACAACAAACCGAATACCATTGTGCAGAGTCATCCTATTTATTCATCAATGCAAACGCTCGATACGGGTGTTGTTTGGCGTTATTGCACTTCAACTTCTTATTCCAAACCATCATTAATGCAGGCGCTTTCAGGATGTCTGATTCTAGACATGCCACAAGGCTGGTGCGTAATCGCAGGACGATTTGATCCGTTAGAAAAGTGCTTTGTGACTGACGCGATAACGGTGATCAGCCACAAACCGATGCCTGTGAATGCCAATGAAATTGCAGAGATGTTAGGAAAGCCACTTGATATTCGAAACTTATCTCAAGGGTTGTCTGGTCGTGAGCGAGGCACCTTAGTTTGCAGCTGCTTTAGGGTGTCAGACATTCAAATTCAGCAAGCGATTGAGCAACACAACATTCAATCATTACACCAATTGCAGACCGTACTTAAGTGCGGAACCAACTGCGGGTCATGCATTCCCGAGCTCAATAACGCTTTGGAACAAAACGTAATTTTTATGAAGTAGGGGATATTCTGGAATGACAAAAGTAATGCAAACGGATTGTAGATCGACTTCATTCAGACCTCTGCTGTTTAAAAAAGTTAACTTAGATGCGCGCGCACCCAAAATGCATCAGACAAACGGAAAGGGTGGGGGAACAGTTAAATTGGTGGGGTGTGGTCCAAGTGACCCCGAATTGCTAACCATCAAAGCATTTAAAGCCATTCAAGATGCCCAAGTGTTGGTGTATGACCGCTTGATCAACCAAGACATTTTAACGCTCGCCAGCCCACATGTGGAAACCATTTATGTTGGTAAACGCTGCGGTCATCCAAGTATGAAGCAAGAAGCGATAAACGCATTGCTTGTCCGGTTAGCCAAGGAAGGCAAACAGGTCGTAAGGCTAAAGGGGGGCGACCCTTTTATATTTGGTCGGGGTGGTGAAGAAGCATTGGAATTAGCGAAATATCAGATCCCGTTTGAAGTGGTACCTGGCATTACTGCTGCGATCGGCTGCGCTGCCAGTTCACTGATTCCGCTGACTCATCGAGAAGTTTCGCGTAGCGTCACGTTAGTTACGGGGAACGTGGTGACGGGCGCTTTACCTGCTTGGAGTGGTTTGGTGAATAGCGGGCAAACGCTGGTTTTTTACATGGGGTTAGAAAAAGCAAACGAGATCCAGCAAGGGCTGATTAAAAATGGATTAAAGGGAGAAACGCCTGTCGCCATTGTGACCAATGGATGCAGCGATGAAGAAAACATTCATACCCTAGCACTGAACCAGCTAAATGATGCAGCCCAGAAATTAAAGGGCATTAGCCCTGCACTGATGATCTTGGGCGAAGTGGTGAATATAAGAGCAAGTATTTCAGCTTTGATATCACAGAGCGTGGAGTTTTCTGTATAGTGACCACTTCGTCAAAAGGTGCAGTAAAAGGAAGCAGTAAATGTCTATCGCTATTCAGTGTATTAAGGCTCTCGGGAAAGGCGAGCGTGGAAGAAGACCGCTCACTGAACAAGAATCGTTTGATTTGTTGAGAGGATGGTTTGATGGGCAAGTTGCCGACGACCAACTGGCGATGGCATTGGTATTAATGCGGGTGAACAACGAAACGCCGGAAGAAATAGCAGGATTTGTCCGTGCATTTCATGAAGGCTTTGAACCTATCAAAGCGGATTTGGATTGGCCTTTGTATGCGGGAAAGCGCGTTCACGAGAACAAAACGACCGACAGAGCTTGGCATTTGGTCGCGGCTAAAATTTTGGCGGATAACGGTCACAAGATTCTATTGCACGGTCATGCGCAAAGACACTTAACAAAAAATCATGCCGAGCAGTCTCTAGAAGCGGTCGGCATTGTTAAAGCCGAGAGTTTGGAGCACGCAGAAAAAGTCATTCAATCCGAGGGCATCGCATACCTGCCATTGGAGGCTTTTCAGCCCAAAATAGTAACGTTACTAAGTTGGAACGCGCGATATGGCGTAAGAACACCAATCAATACGGTAGTGCGAGCGCTTAACCCAGGTCAATTACCTTATGGTCTAAGAGGCAGCTTCCACCCAGGCTTTCAGGAGCTGCACGCCAAAGTAGAACAAAAAGTTTGCGCTGAATCTGGTCGTGTACTGTCGTTTAAAGGTACATCGGGTGAAACCGAATTCAACCCAAAAGTGAGCCAAACCGTCTGGGTGTGCGACCACGGAAAAGTCGAGCCCGTCTATTGGGAAGAAAGCGCTTCTCAGAGCGTCAAAGTCGCGGAAAATTGTGTGCTCGGAACGGCACCTGCCGAACTTGAATTGATGTCGCACAGCGTTGTCGCGACGCTAGTGTCAGCGCTGTTTGCGATTCATGGAGACAAAGAAAAGGCACAAAAATTGGCAAACGAATATTGGGACCAATATCTAGCTAAGACAGCCTTAGTCTCCTAACCCATCCCACTTCATAACAGAAGTCGGAATGCGATAAAAAGGACATGTTATGAAGGATCATACGGTTTTCGTACTCAGCGATAACTTAGAACATCAAACGCGAATTTGTGAACAACTGGCCACGCAGCAAATGAAGGTTGTGCGTTGCCAGTTGGCACATATAGACGCGATGCTGAACGAAGCAGATTCGGGCATAGAACCAGAACTCAATTTCAATCGTCAGGCGTTGGTGGTTTCATGGGCTGCCCCAACCACTGAATTGAAGTGCCTCATTGAATATGCTGCCGCCAAAAAGTGTGCATTAGTCATCCTTGTAGAAACACTTCAGGTCGATAACATTGCTCACCTGCCTTTCGCAAACCAATATGTCATCCTTCCTTATCGTTCCGATCATGATTTATCCATGTGGCTCCAACACGCTGCGCGATTACGTGAAAATATGGATAAAGTGGAACAAGAAATCGCATCGCTACATCAAAAGCTCGATGATCGAAAGTGGATCGAAAAAGCCAAAGGCACTTTGATGAAAATGCACCGCATAGATGAAGAAGAAGCCTATAAAGCACTTCGAACCAGCGCGATGAAATCCAGCCAGCCAATCGGCCTTGTGGCTAAGAATCTAATGCTAACGTTTGACGCGATTGGTTAACTCAGACTCCATAGATTACGTGGGTTTGAATAACACTCGATCTGGTGCAGGGATGCACTACAAAGCGGCAAAAGAGCTAAGTTAACAATGTGATTATAAATTAACCTTATGATTTTAATTGAAATTTTCATTTGGCACGCAACTTGAACTAATAAAAACTATAAGTGGAGCAATGCTCCAATAGACCATCAACGGCGGTGGTCAATAGCTAAGCAATGGCGCGACTGCACTCTAGGTGCAGCCGCGCCTTTTTTTTAAGTTTTTATTATTGGAATTTTGAACAGGAGCGTTCGAATGGGTTGTCGGAAAAACAGAATAAGGTCTTGGTTGCTAAAAACAGTGGGTTTAACACTTTCATTCGGTGCAATCTCATTAAGTGCACATTCTGCTTTTGCACAGGTTGGGGAACCTGAGCTAGAGGACTTGAAGTTTGGCTTTATTAAGCTGACCGACATGGCGCCTCTTGCGGTGGCGTACGAAAAAGGTTTTTTTGAGGACGAGGGGCTGTACGTAACGCTGGAAGCGCAAGCCAACTGGAAAGTGTTACTCGATAGAGTGATTGATGGAGAGTTGGATGGTGCGCACATGCTGTCGGGGCAGCCGCTGGGGGCCACCATTGGCATAGGCACAAAAGCAGAGGTGATCACCGCGTTTAGTATGGATTTGAATGGCAATGCCATCACGGTTTCTAACGATATATGGCAGCAGATGAAGCTCCACGTAAACAAACAGTCAGATGGGAAACCTGTCCACCCAATCAAAGCCGATGCGTTAAAACCTGTTGTAGAAAGTTACCTCGACAAAGGAAAGCCATTCAACATGGGTATGGTGTTTCCGGTTTCTACCCATAATTACGAATTACGCTACTGGCTAGCGGCTGGGGGGATTCACCCGGGGTATTACGCACCGAAAACAGGGGACAACAGTGGCCAGTTAGACGCTGATGTGCTGCTGAGTGTCACCCCTCCACCGCAAATGCCCGCCACGATGGAAGCGGGGACCATAATGGGATACTGCGTCGGCGAACCGTGGAATCAGCAAGCGGTTATCAAGGGAATAGGTGTTCCTGTAGTCACCGATTACGAAATATGGAAAAACAATCCTGAAAAAGTGTTTGGTGTCTCTAAAGCTTGGGCAGAAAAGTACCCGAATACACACATTCGCGTAGTTAAGGCATTAATTCGGGCGGCCCATTGGTTAGATGAGAACAACAACGCCAACCGTGAAGAAGCGGTGAAGTTACTGGCTAAAAGCCAATACGTTGGCGCAGATGCGGATGTGATCGCCAACAGTATGACAGGCACGTTTGAGTATGAAAAAGGCGACAAACGTTCAGTACCAGACTTCAACGTGTTTTTCCGCTATAACGCGACCTACCCCTATTACAGCGACGCTATTTGGTACCTCACGCAAATGCGCCGCTGGGGGCAAATTCCAGAAGAAAAGCCAGATGATTGGTACGCCAATATCGCGAAACAAGTGTATCGCCCCGACATTTACCAACAGGCTGCAGAATCCCTCATCAAAGATGGAGTTTTGCTCAAATCAGATTTCCCAGAATTCAGTTCACAAGATGGTTACCGCCAGCCACAAACGCATTTTATCGACAACATCGTGTACGACGGTAAAAAGCCAAATGCTTATTTGAAGAAGTTCAATATCGGGCTGAAAGGCGCAGAGGAAATCTAATATGGACAGTCAGTTATCTAAGAAACCCTTGCCTAAGAATAAAATATCGGAAAACAACGTGTTTTCGTTATTTCCAAATAAAACGCAAGTCGCCAATCACAGCAGAGCATTGTTGCTTCCTTTGCTTGGGATATTGTTATTCTTGATGCTTTGGCATTTGTCAGCTCGCCAAGTACAAACCTCACTCGGCACATTGCCGGGGCCCGTTCAAACAGCGCAGCAGTTTGGTCATTTGGTTTCCGACCACTGGGCAGAAAGAGAGAAAGAAGTGGCGTTTGTTGAGCGTCAAGAAAAACGCAATGCAGCCAAACTGGCGAAAGATCCAGATGCCAAAGTGAAAATTCGCCCTTATACCGGTAAGCCAACCTTTTTCGACCAGATAGCGACCAGCTTAATCACCGTCGCGTGTGGCTTTCTTCTCGCCTCATTTATCGCCATTCCCGCGGGTATCGTATTGGGGTTAAATCACAACTTGTACCAAGCATTCAACCCAGTAATCCAGTTACTTAAACCAGTTTCACCATTGGCATGGTTACCCATTGTCACCATGGTGGTGAGTGCCACATACGTTAGCTCCGATCCTTTAGTCGCGAAATCGTTTGTGAACTCTTTGCTTACCGTAGCGCTGTGCAGTTTGTGGCCGACGCTAATCAACACAGCTGTAGGTGTAACGAGCGTCGATAAAGATCTGGTGAACGTAAGCCGAGTGTTACGCCTATCGTGGTGGAAACACATCTGGACGATTGTTCTTCCTTCAGCCATTCCCATGATTTTTACCGGCTTGCGCCTTTCGTTAGGCGTTGCGTGGATGGTGCTGATTGCCGCAGAAATGTTGGCGCAAAACCCGGGGCTAGGAAAGTTCGTATGGGATGAATTTCAGAACGGCAGCTCAGCCTCACTAGGGCGGATCATGGTTGCTGTGATCACGATTGGGTTCATCGGGCTGTTGCTCGATAGAGGAATGCTGACGCTGCAAAAGTCAGTGTCTTGGGACAAGCAGCAAATACTGCGTTAGGAGAGCATTATGCCAAATACATTTTTAAACCTGACTCAGTTAGGTATGCGATTTCCCACTCCCAAAGGCGAATTTGTTGCTTTGAAAAAAGTGGATTTACGCATTCAAGAGGGCGAATTCATTTCACTGATTGGCCACTCTGGTTGTGGGAAGTCAACGGTACTTAACCTTGTTGCTGGGTTGCACGATCCAACCGATGGCGGCGTGATATTGCAAGGACGAGAAGTAGATGGACCGGGACCAGAGCGCGCAGTCGTGTTTCAAAACCACTCGTTGCTGCCTTGGCTGTCGGTTTACCAAAACGTGGAACTAGCCGTAAAACAATTGGCTTCCAAGAACTTATCTTCTAAGAACTTAGTTTCCAAGAACTTAGCTACCAAGAATCTAGCCACAACCCATACAGGGATAAAGAAAAACAAATCATGGGTGCGGGATCAGGTTCAGCATTACCTTGAATTAGTGCAAATGACCCACGCCAGCGACAAAAAGCCCGATGAAATTTCAGGTGGCATGAAACAGCGAGTCGGGATTGCACGAGCACTTGCTTTGAAGCCAAAAGTGCTACTGATGGATGAACCCTTTGGCGCGTTGGATGCGTTAACTAGAGCCCACTTGCAAGATGCACTGATGGCGATTCATGCGGAGCTCAATACCACTGTGATCATGATAACGCACGATGTTGACGAAGCTGTTTTGTTGTCGGATCGAATTGTCATGATGACCAACGGACCAGCAGCCACGATTGGTGAAGTACTCGATGTAAATCTGGACAGACCGCGAAACCGCGTCCAGCTGGCGGATAACGCCCAGTATCAAAAATATCGCCAATCGGTTTTACGCTTTCTGTACGAAAAACAAGCCAAACCGCAACCCGTATTGGCAACCCCAAAACAAGAGGAGCCTTTAGACGCTCCCAAAAGCGCATAAGGAAGGTGAGCAATATGGAACGTTTGGTCATTGTCGGGAACGGAATGGTGGGGCATCAATTGGTGGCTTCACTGGTAGAAAAACACGCTCATTTACACTATCAAATTACAGTGATTGGGGAAGAGACTTGCATCGCGTACGACAGAGTACAGTTGTCTGCTCTCTTTTCTGGTAAGTCCCACGAAGACTTAAAGCTTGGAGGTGAGGAGTGGTATAAAAAATATGGGGTAGAGCTAATTCTTGGTCGTCAGGTTACGTCTGTTAAAACTGAAAATCAGCAAGTGGTGATCGATGACAACGTTATTCTTCAGTACGACAAATTGGTTCTTGCAACGGGATCTTATCCATTTGTCCCTCCCATTCCTGGACATGAGCGTAAAAACTGTTTTGTCTATCGAACGCTGGACGACCTTTCTGAGATTCAAGCAGCCTGTAAAGGGGCGAAATCCGGCGCAGTGATCGGTGGTGGGTTGCTTGGTCTAGAGGCGGCCAACGCATTGAGGCTACTTGGGTTGGATACCCACGTGATTGAGTTTGCACCGAGATTGATGCCTGTTCAGCTTGATGGTGGGGCCGGCAATATGCTGAAAAGCAAAATAGAGTCGCTTGGTTTGCACGTGCATACAGGCACTGCGACAGAAAAAATTATTGATGGAGAAAGCGCATTTCATCGCATGAATTTGAAAGATAAAGACTCGTTAGAAGTTGATGTCATCGTTTTTTCTGCTGGGATTCGACCTCAAGATGCGTTAGCAAGGCAGGCTGGGATTGCCGTAGGAGAGCGAGGTGGCATTGTGATTGATGACCACTGTATTACGAGCGATCCGAACGTCTACGCCATTGGGGAATGCGCTTTATGGCAACAAAAAATCTTCGGGCTGGTGGCTCCTGGTTACCAAATGGCACGGACGGTGGCCGAGCAATTGTCGGGTGGAGACAGCACGTTTACTGGCGCGGATATGAGCACCAAGCTCAAACTGCTTGGGGTGGATGTTGCCTCGATTGGCGATGCGCAGATGACGACAGAAGGCGCTCAGGAACTCATTCTTCAAGATGCTAATACCGGCATTTACAAGAAGCTGATTACTGATGCATCTGGGTCGCGATTGTTGGGCGCGATATTGGTAGGGGACAATACTGATTATGATGCTTTGCTTCAGTGTTACCTGAATCAATCACCGCTACCTGAATATCCAGCGGAGTTGCTGTTGGATGCTTCAGCCCTATCGGGGGAAATCGGCGATAACACGCTTGTCTGCTCTTGCCATAATGTCACTAAAAGCGATTTGGTGGTTGCCATTCAAGCTGGCGCGCACGATCTCAATACCTTGAAATCTGAAACCAAAGCGGGCACAGGTTGTGGCGGGTGCAGCAACATGGTGAAAACCGTGCTGGATGCAGAATTGGCTGCGATGGGCATGGAGGTCAACAACCATATCTGCGAGCATTTTACTTATTCAAGACAGGAGTTGTTCCATATCTGTCAGGTTGAGGCGATCCACGATTTTGAAACTTTGCTCACCCGATACGGTAAGGGTGTTGGGTGCGATTTATGTAAGCCGACAGCGGCGTCGATTTTTGCATCGCTGTGGAATGAACACATTTTGGAGCCACAACACCAAGCGCTGCAAGATTCGAACGATGCCTTTATGGCTAACCTGCAAAAAGACGGTTCCTACTCCGTTGTGCCTCGCGTTCCCGGTGGAGAGATAACACCAGAAAAGCTTATCCGTTTAGGGCAGGTTGCAAAGCAATACGATCTCTACACCAAAATTACTGGTGGGCAACGCGTTGACTTGTTTGGTGCCAAGATGGAGCAATTACCTGAAATATGGGAACAACTCATCGAAGCGGGCTTTGAGACAGGGCATGCTTATGGCAAGTCTCTACGAACCGTGAAATCGTGCGTTGGTTCAACATGGTGTCGATACGGCGTCGATGATTCCGTTGGCTTCGCCATTGAGCTTGAAAATCGCTACAAAGGTTTGCGTTCGCCCCACAAGCTAAAAATGGCGGTGTCCGGATGCACACGGGAATGTGCGGAAGCGCAGAGCAAAGATATCGGCGTGATTGCCACAGAAAATGGTTGGAATTTGTATGTTTGTGGCAACGGGGGAATGCGTCCTCGCCATGCGGACTTGCTGGCTTCTGATTTGTCGAAAGACGAGTTGATTACCTTGATTGACCGTGTGCTGATGTTCTACGTTCGAACGGCAGATAAGCTTCAACGAACCTCAGTATGGATGGACAATCTTGATGGAGGGTTGGAGTACCTGCAAAGTGTCGTGATAGAGGATTCATTGGGAATCAATGCTCAATTAGAAGCGCAGATGCAACATGTGGTGGATTCGTATCAATGTGAATGGAAAACCGCTGTGATGTCGGATAAAAAACGTGCCCGATTCCGTCCATTCATAAATCACGAAGGTGACAGTGTTCCACTGCCTTATCAGAGAGTTCGAGGGCAACGTATACCCAGTACAATTCCGATTCAAAATTCAGAGGTGAAATGATGTGGAAGAAGATTTGCGATATCAATCAGCTTTCGCCCTATCAAGGTGTTGGGAGTGTGTTTGACGATCATCAGGTCGCGCTATTTTTGGTGCCGGACGAAGCGTTTGTGGGTTCAAGTAAACCGGATAAGTCGCCTCGTGTTTTTGCTGTTGGGAATTGGGATCCAATAGCAAGGGCGTACGTAATGAGTCGAGGAATTGTTGGAAATCAGGGGGAGAAGTTGTGCGTCGCCTCTCCTATGTACAAACAGCATTTTAGCTTAGAGACTGGTGCGTGTTTAGAAATGCCAGAACAGAGTTTAAGAACGTGGCAAGTTCAGATAAAAAATGACGAAGTATGGATCCTATCTAAGCAATCCTAAGCGCAAACTTAGCCAATGACATTAAAAGGGGTGAGGCATTTATTCAATGCCTCACCCCTTTCTTTACTGAGTCAGCGAAAGTGCCCTGTTAGAGAGAACGAAAGCACCTTTATTTCTGCTCGAACTGTTTCGCCAATTGGAACAGCCTATCGACACCTTGTTTTAATACTTGGCTGTTTTGCTCAACCAGATCCGTTTCGGCTAAATTTTTCTCAGATGTTTGAGCAATAGAATGTACGCGATCGCTGACTTGACTAGACAGTTGAGTTTGTTGGTTGGCCGAGTTAGATACTTGGTCAATCAAACCGTGAATTTCAGTCATCATTTGCTCAATTTGCTGTAGGCTTTGCGCGCCCTCCTGAGCAATCACAACACAGTCGCCAGTCTGGTCTCGGCTGCGTTCAATTTCTTTTTGCCATGTCGAAATGGTCGACAACATTTGCCCCAAGCTTGCCTGAATAGTCTCGGTTGCATTTTGGGTGCGTGATGAAAGCGCACGAACTTCGTCGGCAACAACGGCAAATCCACGGCCTTGTTCTCCTGCTCGCGCTGCTTCTATCGCAGCATTCAGTGCCAATAAGTTCGTTTGTTCGGCAATGCCACTGATCTCAGACATCACTGAACCAACTTTTTGTGCCTGTTCGCTCAATTGATAGGTGGTTTGCGTTGCCTTTTCTGCATTAGCCGCGAGTTGATTCAACTGATTTTCAGTCGCATCAATTTTGGCTCGGGTTTGGTCGCATTGCGATTGAGTGTCGTTGATCAGCACTTGAGTTTGGGAGGCATGCTCAAATACTTGATTAGCCGAAGAAGCCATATCGTTCACCGCGCTGGCAACGTGGTGAATGTCGGTGTTTTGTTGTCGAATGGCACCCATGGCTCGGATTGCGGTATTGCTTAAATCATCGGATAACTGGTGAAGAGGCGCAGCGGAATCGGTCATTCTTCCCAACACAGTGCGAATACGTGCTTGTAGCAACTTGATATGGAAATCTGCGGAAGACGCAATGTGATTACCTGAATAAACCAATCGGCTGACACTGTCGTATTCTGATTGCAGCTTTTTCAAGAACGCAGGGGTATCAATGAGTTCTTGGCGGAAGAAAACCGCAAGCACAGCAGCAGGTAATGCGCTCATCATAAGTTGCCACGACACGCCACTTTCCATCATATTCGCAATGATAGGGACGGCACACGCCGCAGCAAGTGCGGAATATTTGAATGCTGTAGGCAAACCAAAAGCAAAGCTGCGCCCGTTCTTTTCTGCTTCTAGGAGCTTTTGGTAGGCTTTTGAGGCTACATCAACCCATTTTGATTTTGGTTTCACTCGGACCGATTGGTATCCCGCTATTCTGCCTTGTTCGTAAATAGGGGTTACATACGCATCTACCCAGTAGAAACCGCCATTCTTGGTTCGATTTTTCACAATCCCTCGCCAAGCGTTACCCTTCTTTAGGTGCGACCACATATCAGCAAACGCCGCTTTTGGCATGTCGGTGTGGCGAACAAGGTTATGGTTCTGCCCTAAAAGCTCGCTCTCTTCAAAACCAGCGACTCTACAAAAGGCAGGGTTACAATACGTGATAACGCCCTTTAAGTCGGTTGTAGAAACAAGCTGTTCATTTTCACCTACTAGAACTTCTTGAGCTGATTTTGAAAGGATTTGAGGCATGTGATTTTTATTCCATATGAGCAATTTGTTGGGCCCAATATAATCACAACAATTGTGAGGAATACAAAATAAAATTCTACAAAAGTAAATTTATATGATCAGTAGCTCATAAAATCCCCACATTGATTTTAATTTGAGCTTTAAAAAAAATAATCTTACATTTGATTCTTATCTCGTTTAGTTATTTCTCATAGCGGAAGACATCTTAGAATGACCTATTATATATAGTCAGGTCTCACTTGGAGTGGTGGAATGGCACGTCTAACTGTTTGGTGTTCATTACTTTTTATTTGTTTTCCTTCATTTGCCGTTTTAAAAGCGGACTCTGTTGTGCGTAACGCCAATATTTACACCGGGAAAGGCTTTCGTGTCTCTGCGATGGCGATCCGAGAAGGAAAAATTGACTATCTGGGAAGTGAAGCCGGTGTAGAAGATTATATTGACGTTGAAACCAAAATCATAAACGCCAACGGTGCGTTAGTTTTACCGGGGTTTATTGATAACCATAACCACGTTTTTGAATCGGCTTCCGAAGTGGGCGGCGATTGTTATGTGGATCCAGACGTTTTTCTTGAAGAACAAATCCCCTATTTACGCTATTGCAAAGAATATGGGGAGAAGCAAAGGTGGATCATTGGGTACGGTTTTCAACTCGATCATATTCTGCATAAATCAAACAGGCGCACTCCGTTAGAGGTGCTTGATAGTGTGTTTCCAGATAAGCCAGTGGTTCTCATGGAGCAAACGTCACACTCTATGTGGGTTAATTCTGCAGCCCTTGCTGCGGCCAATTTTACTGCGAAAACACCTCATCCTGCTGGCGGGCGAATTCTGAAAGACAAACGCACAGGTAAGCTCAACGGCATTTTATTGGATAACGCTGGAGACGTGATCATGGAGCTTGCTTGGAACAGCTCCGATAACCTTTTCGAAGCCAGTTACAGAGGGCTTATAAATGGGTTAAACGAGACTGCACAGCATGGTATTACCACCATTGGTGATGGACGGATGTATTGGAAGCGAGGCTGGCTAGAAGTTTGGCAGCAGGCTGAAATCAATGGTGCTTTAACCGCTAGAGTCTCTCTTCGTCCGTGGATCTATCCTCAAGATGACATGCTTAAGCAAATGAAATACTTAGAGCGCATTTATCGGAACGATGATCAAGGCTGGTTACGCATTGATCAGGTGAAAATATACAGTGACGGAATATTGATTAATGGCACGGCGAAAACGTTGGCACCGTATTTGTTTTCTTACATGCCTAAAAGTAAAGATGGGTTGTACTACATTCCACCGGGCGAAATGGAAGAGTGGCTACATTTGTTAAATGGCATTGGTTATGGTGCTCACATCCACGCGATTGGCGACAAAGCCGTCCGAGCGTCGCTAGATGCGATTGAAAGCCTAGATAATCGAGCCAAAACCGCTTCCTACACGCTAACGCACGTTGGGATGATCAATAAAAAAGACATACCGAGATTTGCGAGGCTGGGCGTGACGGCAGACATGCAGGTTGGGTCTGACTACATTGCACAACAAGACCATGATTGGGCGAAGCCATTTATTGGAAAGAAACGCATCCACGATTTGATGCCTTTGAACAAGCTATATCGTTCAGGGGCGAATGTGAGTTTAAGCAGTGATTGGAATGTCCATCCGATCAGCCCATTAGCGGGTATTGCCAATAGCCTAAAAATGGGGGAGCAGGGGCTTCCCGATATCGATGCTGCGATAAAAGCGTACACTCAAAACCCTGCGATAAGCTTAGGGATAGAGCATTTAACGGGCACATTGGAAGTAGGCAAATCCGCTGACCTAGTCATACTCGGAGACGACATTACAAAAATGTCTCCTGAAGATATCCCTTACGCACCTATTTGGCTCACCATGGTGATGGGGAACATTGTTTTCTTACTTGAGTAATTATTTACAAGAGTAATTGTTTACAAGAGTAATTTTTATGTGAGTGGCTCTTTCTCCTGCGAATTAACCTCAAGCTTTGCTGAACCTATGCTTTGTTAAACCTATGCTTTGTTAAACTTATGCTTTGTTAAACCACGGTCGGTTTGAAAGACGCGCTTTAATAAAGTCTAAGAATAAGTTCACTTTCAATGGACGTTGTTGTCTGTCATCAGACACTAGCGCCACCACATCGGCTCTTGGAATAGGGAAGTCAGGTAAGAGTGAAACCAGCTCACCAGATTTGAGTTCTTTTGTCACATCCCACTCTGAACGTTGGATGATTCCTTTCCCATCCACTGCCCAATCTTTAATAACTTGCCCTACATTACTGGATAATTTGGGATGAATTCTTACCCCTGTGAGTGGCTGATTGCTGGTGGCTTCAAACTTCCACATGGTCACATCTTCATCATTTTCTCGCAATGCGATACATTGATGCTTGTGCAAATCTTGCGGACAGAGCAAAGGTGGCGAATTTCTCAAGTATTGAGGAGATGCAAGCAAAAGGCGTCGATTTTCTGCAAGATGTATGCATTTGAGTGAAGAGTTCTTAAGTTCACCAATGTAAACCATTACATCCGGATGTTGCCGGTCTGTCCAGCGTGGTATGTCTGAAAGAGTCAGGTCGATATCAATATTTGTGTATCGTTCTTGAAACTCTGTGACAAGAGGAGCAATGTAATCGATGCCAAATCCTAATGGGGATAATACCCTCAATTCTCCCTCAATGACTTGTTTATCAGCGAGTATTTCATTCTGCAATGATTCAATGTCTACAAGTAGCTTGCGCCCCCGTTTGGCCAGCTTTTCCCCTTCTTCAGTGAGTGTTGTGGACCGAACGCTTCTTTCAACTAATTTTACATTTAATTTTTTTTCCAGTGCCTGCAACCTTTGCGAAATACTTGGGGGGGTTACGTTGAGCGTTCTGGCAGCCGCTGCCAATGAAGGGCTGTTAGCGATCGTATCGAAAAATTCAAGGTCCTGTGAAGTAAGCATTAAGTTCAACCTTAATATTGGAGTTAGATATGATTAATTTAACTACATGTTGAAAATTGATACTAATAATGGCGTCGCATAATTAAACAAAAAGACGGACTTAACGATCATGGACAAGGTTGCAACACCACAATTTAAGATAGAAACGCGTGTCAGGCGATTGGCACCCCATATGGGCTTAGAAGTTGAAGGGCTGAAATTAGCGGAGCTAGACGAAGACGGGCTTATCTTTGTTAAAGAGCTAATGCTAGAAAACAAAGTCTTGGTTTTTAGAGATCAATTTATCTCAGCTGAAGACTTGATGGCATTTTCAAACAAGTTAGGTGAAGTACAAAAGTACCCATTCTCAAGCGGAATTGAGGGGCACCCAAATATCGTAGAAATACGAAAAGAACCTCACCAGCAAGAAAATTTTAGCGGGATGTGGCATGTGGATTCCACTTATTTGGACAGCCCACCCGACTTTACCATTTTGACCGCTCGAGCTACGCCTGAATTGGGTGGTGATACGGTTTTCTCTGACAGCCAAACGGCGTTCAGTCGATTATCGAGTGGGATGAAGGAGTTCTTGTTGAACAATGATGCTGTGTATATTTCGAACAAGCATCAGTCAGCAAAACAAAAGACTCCACATTTAACCAATTTTAGTGAGATTGCTACAGCGAACGCATCGTTTGAAGCAATCCACCCAGCAGCAAAGATTAACGAAGATACAGGCAATCCCTCTATATACGTTAATAAGGAGCACACACACAAATTTGCCAACATGACTGTAGAAGAAAGTACCCCAATACTAGAGTACCTCTACGAATATGTTGCAAGACCCGAGTTCACCACCCGCATTAAGTGGGAAAATGGCACGGTTGTTATGTGGGACAACCGGTCGGTGCAACACCATGCGGTAAACGATTACTATGGTTCATTACGTGTAATGCACCGTGTAATTGTGAATCGCAGAACGTCCTAAATCCATGTTTTACCGAGCCTTGGTCAATGGTACAAGGCTCGGCTTTTTTTTGCCCTGTACGGAGTTTTGACAAATGGAGCTGTCGCTTTTTAGTGTATCTGAAAGTGTTTTAATTTGGCTGTTTTGCGCTGCATTGATTGCTGGAATCGTGGATGCGATTGCTGGTGGTGGTGGGCTAATAACAGTGCCAAGTATGATGCTAGCAGGTATACCACCACTGGTTGTATTAGGAACCAACAGATTACAGGCAGTCATAGGTGAAACCACAGCGTTGATTACTTATTGGCTAAATAAAGAGATAAAACTCAAAGGATTTGGATTTGGTATTTTAACCACGGCAATAGGGGCAGTTTTAGGCTCTTATTCGGTGAGTTTGTTTTCAAAAGAAGTACTGCAACTTCTTCTGCCAGTTCTAATGGTGTGCATTACATTTTATTCGATTTTATCGAAAAGAATTAAAAACAACGTAGCGGCTGAAGCCAAGATTTCCAATCGTCGATTCATGTTGATTTGTGGATTAGCGATTGGGTTCTATAACGGTTTTTTTGGTCCAGGTACTGGTTCGATCTGGATGGTGGCTTTCGTGATCCTTTTAGGTGTCACGATCAAGCAAGCAACCATCGCTACAAAACCGCTGAACCTCATGGGTAACTTGGTCTCTTTACTGTTTTTTATAGGGCTAGGTTCCGTGGACTACACACTGGGACTTGTAATGGGCGCTGGACAGATTTTAGGTTCAGTCGTCGGAAGCAAAATCGTAATCCATAACGGCGATAAAGTGGTTCGCCCAGTATTTATCACCGTTACATTACTCATGACAGTCAAACTGATTGTCGACAGTGACCATCACATGTTCGTATCTGAAACGATGGCACTGATATCCAAGCTATAAATGGCTTGAAACGCAAGGAAACATCACGCATTTGTGAAGCCAGTATGAGGGTGCTGGCGTTTCCTGAGGCATAACGCCAAGGATGTAATAAAAGGGGGAAAGGGTATGAACGTAAATGTTGATTCAACCATACTCATCGCGCAGCGATTTGGACGCGTAAGCTCTCGTGCAATGTTTGGAGGCACAGGGATTTTCTGTAACGATGTCATTTTCGCGGTGGCCCGTGATGAACATGTTTTTCTAAGGGCAGGAGACCAACTCAAAGGCCAATTGGTTGCTATGGGTTGCGGTGAATGCCAACCAGAGCCACAAATGAAGGGCGATTTTAAAATTGCCGCACACTATTTTTCATTATTCTCTGAGCTTGATGAGATCACATTTATCGAGGCGGTTCATTTGTCTATCGAAGCCGCTAACCGTGATCATCGAGCCAACCAACCTCTGCGGTTGTTGCCAAATGTTCGTCGTCTGCATCTTAAGTTGTTCCGCAGAATTGGCATCGGTTCTATGACAGAACTTCAACAAGACTCTACCGCAGATATCGTGAGCAAAATCGTAAAGCTCGGGCTTGATTTGGATGTGTCGCCTAAGCTGCTTTACGAAATTGAAGGGGCAAGAACAGGTCAACATTGGACGGTTCTACCCGAAGAAGAAAAGCGCAGGTTAGATGCCGATTATCAAATGATCGTAGGCAAGCAAGCGTCTTAACTGAGACTTTTCAATGCATCGTATGATGTAGTGCTGAGTGAGCGATAGTCTTTGTACTTATCGCGATGACAGCACGTAATAATCTACTCGTTTGGCAGATCTTCGGATCTGCTTTTTTTATTTTTACAAATAGGTATGACGTAAAAACCGCAGGCTATACTGAATCTGTAGGAATCAGTGGAAATTATGATGTGCGGCCGACTTAATGTTATGGACGATCCATTTGCTCAGCAAGTATGTGAGCAGCTTGGTATTCGATTTTTGGCACAACCCAACTCAGATGTCAGACCAACAGATACGCTTGCTACGGTAAGCGCAGCCCCATTTGGTTTACAACAATACGACCTTAGCTGGGGTATCAAACCCCAATGGGCTAAAAAAGTCATCATTAATGCGCAAGCAGAAACGGTCGCTTCCAAGCCAACGTTTCGAAGCGCTTATGAATCGTCACGCGTGGTAGTGCCCTGTAGTGGTTGGTATGAATGGGTATCACATGAAGGTTTAAAGCAAAAGTACCTTTTCGAACCACCAAAAGATGAACCGCTTTATATGGCTGCGATTGGGTTAGAGTCCATGAACAATGTTGTTACATTAACGACTAAACCCGATAAAGTTTACGAACCTTACCACCATCGAATGCCGCTTCTCATCCCATCTAGCGAAGTAGACCAGTGGCTATGTGCGCCTTCAGTCGACACCACCGATTTACTTGAACATTCCGGTGACTTGCTTTTGAAAGTCACAAAGTGTTGATTTATCCCTGCTAATTTTGCTAAGTAACCCGAACTCGGGATAAGAGGTTAGTAGCCCACTAGTCTTTTATCACGTTGCAGCACCCGCTATAGGCTTCTTGACCGTGTACAAGGAGTATCGTCTCGTATTGATATACTTTATCGCTCATGTCATCAGAGCAGGTATGAGTGTCGGCTAACGCTATAACAATCTGTTGGTGAAACTGGTCGTCCTCAGTGGTAATGACCCATTTATTGGTGTGATTATCGGTCTCTATTGATTGTGTAACGCTGACCGAGAATGCGTCGGTAGAGAGCGATTTGAATGATGCTTTTTTCGGCGTGACTTCTAGGTACCAATCGGGCTCACTGCCTACGCAGTTCAATACGTCACTGGGGATAGACATCTCTTCAGCTGCAACATGGACGTTAAACATCATTAGGCTTAAAAGAAGTGTTCGCATCACCTATTCCTTCCCATATTCTATAGAATCGATAGTAAGTTCGACTCTATATCGAACTACTTTTCATATGCAACTGTATGTTTTTGGTGTGCGAGCTAGGTAATAAAAAAGGATTGATAAAGCTTAGGGGTGATCGCCAAACGTTTTTTGAAATGACGTTGAAAATGCGCCTGATCAGAAAACCCAGTTTCAGAGGCGGTATCGGCTAAAGATAACCCACGTTTAAGTAGAGATTTTGCTTTGATTATCCGTTGGTCTAATTGGTAGGCATGAGGAGAAACGCCATACCGCCGATTGAATGCTCTAATCAGCTGGTATCGACTCATGTCTACTTCATTTGCAAGCTTATCCAGTGCGACATTGACTTCCAATTGATCGCACAGCATCTCTGCTGCCCGATTCAATTTTGATTCCGTTTTCAGGGGCTTATTGAGGCTTGGGCTAACAGGATGTTCAAAGATACTTGCCAAGTATTCAACCATCAGCGATTCAGTCACCAACGCGTTTTTCTCTGATAAAAGCGATTGATAGAGCTGATGAAATAACCGATACAAATCAGAGCGTTGTTCGTATTGATGGAAGAAAGGTTGGTAATCCACACCGCTTTTTTTGGTCCACTCTTGCTGTAATTTGCCAATCCACTGGGTATCGACAAATAGCATTCGATAAGACCACTGTGTTTTGTCTGGATTGCAAGAATGCATGTCTCCGGGGTTAATCGTCACGGTGTGACCTTGATGCACCTGATGGGTATGATTCAGGTTGCGATAGCTTGCACATCCTCCATCGATAACACCAAAAGAAAACTCATCGTGGGAGTGAGCTTGATAGCATGCGAATGAATCAGACGCTGTGCGCATTTCGACAAATGGTAGGCTTTGAGATTGGGTCAAAAATACTGAATCATCTTGCTTCATGTTTTAACTCCACCACATCCCTATCACCGTTGCCGTTAATAGCAAACCCATTGTCCAATTGAATGCTCTTTGACGCTGAGCGCTATTGAGCCATTGACCGATTGCTTGCCCAAAACATGCCCAAATACTGACACCAAAAAGGCAAACTACTAAAGAGATAGTGACGAATAGCGGTAAATGCAAGTCTTGGGTACTGCTACCTGCAACAAACAAAGACACGCCAGACGAGGCGTAAAGCCATGCTTTAGGGTTCAATACTTGAGTTAATGCACCCTTACCAAATCCCGGCGCATGCTGCCCGATATTCGTCGCCTTCAGTGGTTTAGGGGAAGCGGTAGCGATTTTATACGCTAAATAGATCAAGAAAGCCGACCCGACCAATTTAAGGTAAAAAGTAAATGCAGGCAGGGTTAGTAAAAGTGAACCAATCGTTAGCCCACTGAGCAGCACAACAATTGCGTAAGAAACAGATGCGCCAACGACATAAACCGAAGCCTTGCGTAAGCCGTATTGAGCGCCAGATGCCGCGGCAATGATATTCACCGGACCAGGTGTCGCCGCGCCAGCAAACGCGAAGACAATCATAGACAAGACTAAAGACTCCATTCTGTATTTCCTTGATTGACTTGGAAAAACAAACGTATCGAGATTGCTGACTGAAGTATTGAACGAAATTGCGGGGCACATCTAATAGAACCTTCGCTCAGCCGTTTCATTTCACCAATGAAACCGCTAGATTTTTTCGTTCACGTTTTATTTTTAATAGAGTATACCCAAGTGACCTCAAGATGCAGGATTCAGAGCCTCATATTCTGTTTCAATTCAAGGAAAAGAACGCAGTGGAATGATGAGTCCTTTCCAAATTCTATGACGATGAAGTGAGACAGAATATGGGCTCCCAAGGGCGAGTTTAACTGGCTTTCATACTGCGTTACCGATTTTTGATTTAGAACGACTAGATCTTCAAACCGGTGCCTTGCCTGAAAGCCAGTTAATTCTCGCTGAACCAAGCATCTTGAGGTTACTTGGGTATATATGGATACGGTTAAATGAAAATCGAACCGACAGTCGGTGATGTAAAAGCTGTAGAGATGGCGGATGCCAATCCAGAACAAATTCGACAGGGAAAGCGGGGAGAGGGTACGGAAGATACACGTATTCTAGCGAGCCCCGGTAGGCGATATGTTGGGCAAATAATAGATGGTGCTATTTCTTGGGCGATTTTTCTCACAGTAATGGCCGTAACGGACTATTTGCAGGTTGGAAGCGATGTTGAAGTTCTGACTTCTATCGCTGCTGCCGCCACCTATTTTATATTCTCGGATGCCCTGCCACGGGGTAAAAGCATCGGAAAATTGGTATTGGGTATGTCGACCATCAACAAATCTACGGGTAAAAGCTGTACTTTGTGGCGCGCATTTTTACGCAATATTTTATCGCCCATAATTGGCACTATCGACGCTCTCTTTATATTGGGTAAAGGTCGGCAAAGAATAGGGGATAAATTAGCGAATACGATTGTAGTGTTAGATAAATAAAGTTTTTGTAATCAACGAGTTGTTTTCATACACTCTGAACACGACAATGTCGGACTAATTGGCTTAATTAAAGAACGGATTTTTATATGGATGTAATTAAAGCAAGTACAGAAAATGTCGCTATGGTAGCGGACCTATTTAACCAATATCGAATCTTTTATGGTCATGAAAGTGATATCGGTGTCGCGACGGCGTTTATTCAAGAGAGGCTCGAAAACAACGAATCTGTCGTCTTTCTTGCATTGAATGAGCAAGGTGAAGGTATCGGGTTTACCCAGCTTTACCCGACCTTTTCATCAGTTTCTGCGCAGCGCTCATGGATTTTAAATGATCTGTTTGTTACAGGGGGTGCGAGAGGTCAAGGCGCAGGAAAAGCACTAATGAACGCTGCAAAAGAGCTAGCAATCAGTACCAATGCCAAAGGGCTAGCCCTTGAAACCGCACACGATAATCTCACAGCGCAGAAGCTGTATGAATCTTTAGGGTATGAACGAGATACTGCCTACTACAGCTACTTTTTGAGTGTATAAAATTCAGAGATATTACAAAGTTAAGAGACATTATCTCAGCGACCTGATACGTTAAGTTCATGCGTAAAACTCTCTATCTAATCCCTGGCACGATGTGCAATGAAAAACTATGGTCTGAGTTATCGAACTACCTAGTCGATGACTTTGACCTAGTTCATTTGCCAATTCCCAATGATAAAAGCTTCGACGAAATTACCGAGCATTATAGTGAAACCTTAAAAGGCGATGAACTTAACCTCATCGGTTTTTCATTGGGTGGCTACAGTGCAGGGCATTTCACCCATCAATACCCAGACCGCGTTTCTAACCTTATTGTAATATCGAACGGTTTAACCGAATTGCCATCCGCTGAGGTAAAACAAAGAAACCATATACTTCAGTACGTTAAAGCAAAAGGATATTCCGGTATTAGCCGCACGAAAGTCGCCGCTCTATTGGATGAAAGTAAGCGGACTGATTCGCTTATTGAGCAAATACAGGAAATGGATCGCGAGTCGGGTATCGACACCTTTTTAAGTCAATACCACCATACGACTCATCGGAAAGATTTGTATCAAGAACTTGCTTGTGCACCCTGCAACACGTTCATTTTTTGCAGCGAGAAAGACAAACTCGTCGACTTAAGCTGGTATAACGAAGCGACATTTCTGGCGTCGAATATCTCGGTCACCAGAATCTCAGGAAGTGGTCATATGCTGCCATTAGAAAACCCTGAACAGCTGGCAAAATACATCCTGCATTGCCTAGCCTAAAAACTAAGTGAAGTCTGCTACCTCAAAATACTTTAGGTGACCAAGTATCGATCTTTAATGCCCTGTTATCGCTCACGATGGTTGAATACGAACAAGTTGCTTGCCCTTTCATTGCTGCTTTGGGAGTAAATCGATATGCCTACCTTTCAACGCCATCATATTCCTTTTGTCTATTTTCTTACTATTTCGCTGTTTTGGGCGATGTTTTACCAATCTACGGCGATCCACTCATCGATAGAAAAGTTGTTCATTATTGCAGGTAACAATATTGCAGATAACAAACCGGAGTGGTTTCTGTTGCTTGATGGCATTATCGTGTTACCGATTCTCTGCTTTATGTACATCAAAGATAAAAAAGAAGCAGGAATCAAAGCAGGTGTATATGTAGGTATAGTCGTTGTTTTGGGTAGCTTTATTATTCCCGAAGACTCAAAAGTTTTATGGTCTCACCTTGAGTTTGCTCGTTACTTAATTGCTCCGTTACTGTTTGCAGTAGAAATTTTCGCAATGTTGATGGTTATTCTTACCATCAAATCGTTACTTAAGAAGAACTCCGACCCCGATGAAGCAATATCAACCTCCGTCGAGGGGGTATTTGGGCACGGTATATTCAGTAAATGGGTATGTTTCGAAATTCGCGTGTGGTCATACGCATTATTCTCTAGAAAACTGAAAGCGGAGGATTTCCAAGGTAATTCACATTTTCATGGGCACCTGAAAGATGGTACAAAAAGTAATCTTCTTGGGTTTATTTTCATCATTTTATTTGAAGTCCCGATTACCCATGTTCTCGTGCACTTCTGGATATCTCCTTTTGCCGCTAATACTTTGACCTTACTGACATTGCTTGGTATGCACTTTTTCATTGCGGAATACAAAGCACTATCCATACGCCCTATTTCTTTAGGAAAAAATCAGATTTTTATTCGCTACGGAGTATGGCATCCGAGAGTGATCCAATACGCTGACATCGATGAAGTTAATGTATGGAACCAAGCTGTAAAACGGTCTAAAGAAGTGAAGATTTATAACGTAATGGGTGTTCCTAACGTTGAAATTAAACTGAAGTCGGGCGAGCGTGTTTATTTAGGGTTGAATGAGCCTAGCAGCTTTATCAAAGAAGTTAATTTTGCGGTATTATGTTTTACATAATAATCAATAGAACGAGAGTTTATGATGAATGCATTGGAGCACAAATTTAAGCGTTGGAAACAAAAGCGTGAAGCGGGAAAAGTTCGGTACATTTTCAATTGGACCATTTTCTCGGGTTTCATTGCCTTACTGGCAGCGTACTCGATACCAGCATTATCGAAGCACGATGTTTCGGCCTTAGTGAGTTTGTCGCAAGCGGCTGGGATTGGCTTAGGTGGCGGCTTTGTTTTCGGTGCTCTGAGTTGGTTTATCAATGAAACTTGGTACCAAAACGAGCTGAAAAAACGAGAAGAAGACGAAAATAATTGAAAGTAGAGTAATGCTAATCTTCTAGAGGAGAATGTCCGGATTTGAAAGTTCATAGAGCTGCCTCAGATATCAACGTTAGGTCTGTTCGAGAGTCAGATACGACTTCTCTTTTTAAAAATTATTTGGGAAGGGAAGAAACAACCCAATACCTTGCTCGAAAAGCGTTTGCTAATGAAGATGAGGTGTCAGTGGCTCTCAAAAAATGGTCCCAATCCAACCTGAAAACCTCTTCGAAAATTAAAGTATCTGTTGCGGAATGTAATCAAACGTCTGAAGTGATAGGTATGCTTGTCTTTATCTTTAACGGTACACACGCTGAAATTCATTTTGGTATTTCGCCTGATCATCAAAATAGAGGCCTGGCGACTCAATTATGCTTGGTTGGAATCGAAATACTAAAAGGAAGCGGTATTAGCGAGATTCGAACTCACCCATATGTAAATCACGTTGCGAGTATCCGAGTCCTAGAAAAATGTGGATTCGTTAAAACAGGCGTTTTGAGTGAATACATCGTGTTCCCTGCTATGGGTAATGTGTATCAGGATTGCGTAGATATGAGATTACACCTCAAGGGGGATATACCTAACGCATTTTCAAATAATTGAACTGAGGACACAACATAAAAAGAGGCGTGGAAGGAAAGTGGAAGCACCACGCCTAAAAGTTTAGATCGGATGACTCATGCGGACTACTGCATCATATCGTCTAGTTTGTTGAGCATTTTTCTTCGTCGCAACTCAAGCCTTTGTTTTTATCTCCAGACAATGAATGATCCGCGTCTATGTACTGTTCATGCAGTAATGAAGTGATCATTTTCCCAACCATCATATCTTCAATGATCCCATGATGCGTAAATCGGATCTGACCCGATTTATCGATCAACACCAATGTCGGTGTGCCGGGTAATCCGTACTCTGCCATTGTGAGTGGGATATCACCGCCAGAAGGCGCATCAATTCCGATCGGAAACGTTAACCGATATTCGTGGACGAAGGCTTTTAGCGACTCTAGCTGCATACCTTGATGATGCTCAAATACGGTATGTAACCCAATCACTTGTACATCATCATCTTTAAAAAACTGATGGATTTTAGAAGCCTGAGGCAAGCCGTGGCTGACACATCCAGGGCAAAGCATCTGGAATGTATGCAGTACAACCACTTTTCCTCGCAAATCTCTTAGCTCAATCGGAATATCAGAATTAAGCCAGCCCGCCGTTTTTAGTTCAGGCGCTAGTGGTAATGATTTCATTGTTTTTCCTTATTTATTAACAACGCCCGGTAGGCTTAAATCACCAGAGGCGACATCAAACACATCAACAATGCAAAGAAGCGGTGAATGCGCGCTTGCATTGACTCTTAAACCTGACGTAACGCCATCAAATTTGGCCAATTTGACGGCATCGATATCATCGAACTGAACTTGTACGTTCAGCGTATTGCCGTCAAAGTTAGGGGTGTAATCGGGGCTATCAATCAGTAACGGCAAGCCTGGCCATGTGTCTGGTACCTTGGGCTTACTTCCCTCTGGAATGTCAACGACTCCGAGAGCGCCAGGTCCACATTGTTCATTAGGCTGCAATACCACCCAGTGACTGTGCCAAACGTCCCCGTCGTTTGCTTTGTCGCCATCGCCGTTTTCATCGTAAAGCGGGGTATCGTCAAAATCGGGGTGGGATGTGACCGCGAAAGCCAAAATTCCTGCATCATCTTCAAACCCGATTTGCCCACTGTTCATGGTGGTCGGCCAAACGTAAGAAAAAACGTCGCTCCCTGCTAGCTTTCCTGTTGATGTCGGTTTAACGCTGCCTGCTTTGTCGGATACGGCAATATGAAATGTTGCCGTGTTGCCCGCGGTCGTGATTTTGGTGTGAATAATGTCAAATGCAGAGAGTACGGAATCACTGGTGCTCGATTGGATCCCACCCGTATGTTTTGAATGGGCAACCGTATGGGCGGAGGTGGCCAGCAATACAGATGCAATCACTATCGACGACGTCTTTTTGACTAAGTTTAATTTGCTCATGTTACTTCCTTCGATATAGCTACTTTTGGTTTAGGTCTTTGGTTTAGGTTCTTGGGTTATAGTGTTCTATTGGTATCGACTCGATACCAATAGATCTAACAGTAAATAAATAAACTTGTCAATAAGGTTTTGAGTCGATACTATTTAGGTATGAATACTTATCTTGTTCATCAGTTGCTTGATCGAATCGGCAACCTCGTTAGAAATGAAACCCGCGCTGGTTTAACCGAGCATGGGTTGCAGCCCGTCCAGCTAGATGCGCTCCACTATTTGGCTATTTGTAATCGATTTTCCGATACACCCAAAGCGGT
Source organism: Vibrio sp. vnigr-6D03 (assembly GCF_002835515.1). NCBI lineage: Bacteria > Pseudomonadati > Pseudomonadota > Gammaproteobacteria > Vibrionales > Vibrionaceae > Vibrio > Vibrio sp. vnigr-6D03. The sequence goes on along the minus strand of NZ_PIZL01000012.1, from coordinate 307,482 downwards.
GACGGAGTATTTAGGGTTGACGAAAGGAACCGTATCTCAAAGCCTTAAGGTTTTGGAAAGTAAGGGTTATATAGAGAAACTTGCCGACGCAGATGACAAAAGAGTTACGCATTTAGTGGTATCCCAAAAAGGGCGAGATCTGGTTGATGGCTGTTTTCCTTCCCAAGCCCTAACGCGTGCATTGGCGACCGATGGCGATTCGGTTTCAGATTTGCGCCCAGATCTCTTACAGGAGCAACTGCAATTGCTCCTGTCGTCGATTCAAAAACAGAATCACTTCCGCACATTTGGCGTTTGCGTTAGCTGTAGCCATAACCGTCCTCTTTCTGATGGCTCTCATCTCTGCGGACTTACCCAGACTCCATTGAGTAAAGTGGACATCAATTTGATCTGCATTGAGCACTGTGCTTAAACCTGATTTCACCTGAAAATATGGCGTTCACGACGCTCGTCGCACTAAGTCAAATGAACTCAACATCTTGAGGATGTTTGGATTCAAATATGTGATATGTTTCATTTGGATTCACTATCGGTAGAAGTGACTTGGGTATAAATTTAGGCGAGGTGACATAGTGCAAAAGTTTTTCATTGTTTTGGCTACGACGGGGTTGCTTTCAGGCTGTGTATTTATGACGCCAACAGAGGCGGAGCCCACCTTTCTGAAAAACAGCCAACGCTTTGAAGTAAAGGGGCGAGAAGGGTGGATGCCAGGAAAGAATATTCATTTTGGCGAGTACTCCAGTGACGTCAGTAAAGGCAAAATTACGGGGCAGAGAGACGTGTATTTTAGCGGCCCGTATTTGGAAGAAGATGATGCTCGCACGGTCAGCATTAAGCAATTTGGTCCAAACAATACGTCGGCAGCATTGGAGTACAAGCAATACTGCATTGTGAAGGGGTACCGTCCGCCCTACGATGAAAAACCTGAATATCAAAGCATCAAGGTCACTCACGATCCCAATATCGGCGTATTAACATTCAATAATAAGCAATGGACGTTGAATGCCATGAAGCTGACAGATGATGCTGGAAATACATTTAGCATTTCATCAGGTGCGATATCATTGAACAGTAAAATAGTCTCGGAATACACCTTAGGGCATTGGACTGGCGGTTTGAACAACGCAGACTACATTTGGCTAGATGAGACAGCCACGAAAGAGACAAAAATGATCGCTGCAACCTTGATGACCTATCTCTCCACTGTGGAGCCACTGCCTTGTGAAATGAGACTTAAACCGGACAACGGCGAATGAATCTAGCACTGTTTGATTTTGATGGCACCATCACCAGCGAAGACACCTACACAAAATTTATTTTTTATTCTACGCCCAAGGTCAGAATGGGGATCGGCTTGCTGCTGGTATGGCCGATTATATTTCTTTATAAGCTTGGATGGCTGCAAGCCTCTAAAACGCGCCCTATTTTGTCTAAGGTGGCTTTTTGGCATCGAAAAGAAAAAGATGTCACGCTAATCGCCAACCAGTATGCGAAAGACTATCTAACCACGATAATCCGACCGGAAGCAGCAGAAAAACTCCGTTGGCACCAAGCGCAAGGAGACAAAATAGTCATGGTTTCGGCATCGCTTGATGTGTACTTAAAGATTTGGTGCCAATCCTATGGCATCTCACTTGTGTGTAGCGAACTAGAAGTAAAAAATGGCCGCTATACTGGACGGTACAGCCAAGGAGACTGCAGTAAAGAAAACAAAGTCACATTGCTAAAACGCACAGTCGCGCTGGAAGAGTTCGATAAAATATACGCGTATGGCGATACTTATGAAGATTTGCCAATGCTCGCGCTTGCAGACGAAAAATGGTACCAGTGGGAAATCGTGAACGAGTAAGTTTTGTTTTGGGTATACATATGGGAGCGCTGGGCTCCCATTTTTCTGTCTAACCTAAGGATTAAAGCATTTCTTCCAGCAGCTTTTCTGGCTCGGCTAAGTATTGCTGCAGTTTTTTGTAGTACATGGAAATATGCCAACCGTCCATAAGTGCGTGGTTCGCTTGTACTGACACAGGCATATCGACGTAACCATCCTTATCGATAATCTTCCCCCATGAAATCAGAGGAATAGTCGAGGGAATATTCAAATTGACCGGATGAACAAAGGAGGTAAACCGCAACCAAGGCAAGCACGATGTGTAGATAACATCATCACTTTCCAGTTTGGTTTCCAACATAATTTCTTGTGAAATTCGAGATTTCTCGGATTCGATAAAATCATTAAACTCGTTAAAAGATTCGCCTTTTTCGACCTCCCCAAAGCTAAAAAGCGGCGGTTCTTTTGTCATTGCGATAAATCCAAACCGCAAAGACTCGTATTCTACTATTTCGTCACCATGTGCCCTCAATCTAAACTCCCTAATGTCATTAGCCGCTGCCAATACCGCATAAGAAACCAAATTGAAGATCGAAATCGAGTGTGCTTTGGCATAGTAAAATGAGTTGGTAAGTTCTACCTCTGCACAAAACCCAACATAGGGAAAATCCCTTTGGCTGAAATGATCATAATGCGGGGTTCGCCCCCACGTATTTTTATCTATAACTCTTGCTGACGTTGTCATACATGATTCCTAGCTGACAGTTGTTTTGTAATGATTATTTTGATTGTCGTTATAAAGCTATTTCTGGCTTCAATGACAAAAATTTGTTCTGAGTCTTTCAATTATTGCTTTAATACTTGTGGAAATATAGAAATGACTATCTAGCATGGTTGTATCTTTATGTTCCCTCAAGTTGATAAGTTCCAGAGGTAGAAGATTAGATTTGACCTTGACGTCTATTCCATTGACAGAAGCGATAAAAGCGCATGCTAGAGCATCAGTAGAAAAATACTGACCTATTTGGAAATAATGAGAGTTCCTCTCGCCGGATTGATGCTCTGACAATATCGATCGAATTGTATTTTCGATACCTGAAATATCGCTCTTAATAAGACTTATAAAGAACCTAGCCTCGGTTTTTGCCAGTTTGGATGCGTTACTTTTCATAACTAGTTGAGCTTGATTGCTTAATTGAGAAAATTTGCCGGACAAAGCCAGTTGGAATAACCAGAATCGATGTGGGTTAGTTCCTGGTAACTGCCTATTTTTCATAAAATGGGAATACGTTGAGTGCTCGCTTTCAGATAACTCTTCTTCCAAAAAGTGAGGAAAATTTATGAAAGACTCTAGGTGATTTTTGTCCTTGGTTAGAAGTGTTAACCAGAAAATTGCGCTAAGTGTTTCGTTGTATTTGATACTATCGCAAATATTCTCTATGGATTTCTTTCTAATCCAATGATTTTTAATATTTTTTGCAATGGACGCTATCATCGTCGGATTTTTGTCAGCACACCATATAGAAGCCGCGACGTTACTCATTGTGACAGGGCTCCTATCTAGTCTTGATATGAAACGCTTTAAATTCTCTGACTCTTTATAGACTTCAAACCCATCATTTAGACGGTCAATCGATTCCAAGTTATTTCGTATATAAGGTGTCTTGTCTCCAATGAAGTCGGGAAGTAGTGGTTTATATACAAAGATTTGGTGACCACTCCCAATTTCAGTAACAAACTGCCAAGGAGTAGGCATAGCCACTTGGTCGAAGTTGTGGAGCCAAGCACTGGGCATGATACCTTCTGGCACTTGAAGTTGATAACCGTGAGATTTTGCAATTATTATTAATCTAGTTGCGTTTTCAGAGAAAACTTGTTCATTGAAAATCCACTCCTCTTCTAAGTTACTTTCACCATGGAAGTCATCATAAATCTCATTTAATACAGACTGCATTTCTTTTGTATCATGCCTAATTAGTGCGGAAAAAAACGCGAATTCTAGTTTTAGTTGTAATGGTATATCTGATGTACAACCATCTACGATCTTAACGTATTTTCCTTTAACATAGCTTTTAGTCAGCTCTCTAATTTTCTCTTCTAACTCTTCCCATTTACCAAGACAGGCTAACCTCTGAAGATTGAAGCTTTCATTCTTGTCATATTGATTTACTAGAAAATTATCTTCCAATAGACAGTTTTCTTTCTCTAGAATCATGTTTAATAGCTTGTTATTGCCACTAATCTGTGCGTAAAGCAACGCACTTTCCATTGAGCAAGAGTCTAAGCGACACCCCCTATAATAGATTAAATAGGAAGTTATCGTAGCCCATGCCTTAAGCAGAGTAATGTCGTTAAAGATGTACCAGCTAATGAGCATGTTGCATTTAGCATCATCAATATATTCAGAGAGATTAAAGACATCTTCATCGGAAAAGCTGTCATAATTGAGGTCGTTGTTGACTCTATATATGCCTCTATAAGCATGTATCACATGTTTTAGTTTGCTAACGTCCATTCTCTCTCCATAAGAAACGGGTAATATCCTTGAAATTATTGTTACGAACTGTCGTTACTAAGACAGTATTTTGATAAAAATCTCTATCAGTTTATCTTTTTAACTCAATGATAATAAATAAAAATAGTAACAAGTGTTATAAGAAACCCTGCTGACAAAAGCTGACACCTTCTTTAGTTAAAGTTGGCTGATATCAATTCCAAATAACGAGGTCACAATGTTTCAGCAAGAAGGGCATTTTAATATAGACGGCGCGAGTATTTACTACGAAGTCAGTGGCAATCCCAATGGCAAACCCTTGCTGATGATTCATGGCGGGTTAGGGTGCATGTACGACTTGATGCTACTGCTGGATTACGTTCCCGAAGACTACAAAGTGATATTGGTCGATTTACGTGGGCATGGTCAATCCACGTTAGGGGAGGTGGCATTAAGTTATGAACGTTATCAACAAGACGTAGAGCAGTTGCTGAGATCGCTGAACATATCGACCTATTCTGTTTTTGGATTCAGCGACGGCGGAACAGTAGCGTATCGCCTTGCCGCTAGTCAGCCGGAATTAGTGGAGAAAATAGTAACGTTAGGCTCGCATTGGCGGTTGCCACAAAACGATTCATCGGAAGCAATATTGGGCTCGGTTTCGGAGAAGATGTGGCGAGAGCAATTTCCCAAAGATGTCGCGAGATATGAAGAAATCAACCCAAGCCCAGATTTCGGTGCACTGATAGAAAAAGTAAAAGCGGTATGGTTAGATAAAACCCCGACAGGGTACCCAAGTGAGTCAATTCAGCGCATTGGTTGCCCATCACTGGTTATACGCGGTAATAATGATTTTCTATTGTCGGCGAACGAGGCACTCTTAGCTGTTAATCAATTGCCAGACGCAGAATTTATGAATGTGCCTTTTTCTGCCCACGCAACACACCAAGAATTCCCAGAAATGGTCGGATTTGCATTGAACCGTTTCTTATCATTTACATTGTAAATTCGAAGAGATTAAAGAATGGATGTCATCTTACTGAATGGTCCGAGTAGCAGCGGGAAAAGCAGCATCGCAAAGTCTTTGCAAGAAACGTTAGATGCGCCATATCTAATCATGGGCATCGATACGTTCATCTCTATGATGCCAGAAAAGACCAATAAGCTCGATGATACCACCGAAACCGCAGAAGGCTTTTACTGGGAAACGCAAAAGACCAGTGGCGAGCCAATTTACCGAGTCCGGAAAGGAGCATATGGCTCACAGGTGAACGATGCATACAGAACAACGGTTAAGCACCTAGTGGAGAGTGGGTTAAAGGTTATTGTGGATGAGGTGGCGGATGGAAACCAAGAGATTGAAATATGGCGGAATTTATTGGAAGAACACCACTGCTTTTATGTCGGAATCAAATGCAGTGAAGCGGTTTTAGAGCAGAGAGAATTGGCTCGCGGCGACCGAAAAGTCGGGTCTGCACTAGAGCAGATGCAGCGAGTGCATCGTGGAGTGAAGTACGATCTGGTTATCGATACAACGTCTGCGTTGCCTCAAGAGTGTGCATTGATGATTGCAGAGGCAATCAAGCCTTAGGCCTAAACCTTGGGTGCGCACCATACTTGGCGCACATCACAATAGGTGAGGAGAAAATGATTTGGAAATAACACTTCGCAAAGCCACTCCAAAAGACATGGATTTTCTGTATTCCCTGCGACGTTCTACGATGGAAACGTATCTAAAAGAAATCGGAGCACCAGCGGCGGAAGCAGACCACATTGCTCGTATCGAATATCAGTTTGACCATGCCAAGATTGTTTTGGTCAATGGTGTTCCTGCAGGTCTCTTTAAGGCGGCACTGCAAATGGAGCATCAACGTTGGTATTTGGTGCAAATCCAAGTTAGCCCAGAATTTCAAGGTTGTGGAATTGGTCGGACAGTGATCACCCGCTTAATTAAACAAGCAGAAGAAGATGGATTGTCGGTAGTATTAAGCGTGTTAAAGAACAACCCTGCAAAAGTGTTGTACGAGAGAGTTGGGTTTTCAATTGTCGGTGAGTCGGATATTGAATTTGAAATGATGTACCACACACCTTAAGTGTTGCGGCACTCGAACAAGCTCATAGCGCTAACGTCTATGAGCTTGTTTCGGTTTAGCTAGGTGATTAGGCTAAGTCGGTCTTGCGGTGAGAAAATCAAACACAATGGTGTTAAACAAATAGTCTTTTTCCAAGTGCACGTTGTGTGAACAGTCTGGAATGACCGCAAGGCTGGAATCTTTAATTTCTTGCCACAGCAGGTATGGCTGGTTCCAAATATAGCTTTTGTCTTTATCCCCCCAAATAACCAATGTTTTCGCCAAAATTTGACCTAAGCGATCAACGGCACTCCAATTCGCCATGGCTTCTAATCCATTGATGTAAGTTTGGAGCGAAACGCCTTTCGCTAACTCCAATCCAGGCAGAAAATTAGGGTCGCTTTTGCCTTTTTGAAACCAACTTTCTACTGTGTAAGACTTGGCATCGGATGTACCAAACAGCTGAACTTTCTCCATGCTCTGGCTGAGTGATTCGAATCGACCGGGCAGATCCCCCATTGGCCCCGTACCATAAAGCACCAAGCGTGTGACTCGCTGAGGGGCACTGAGCGCAATTTCTTGCGCAATCATTCCACCCATTGAGTGCCCAATTAAGTGGAAATTTTGGATGCCCATGTCATCAAGCTTTTTCAATACCGATAGTGCAAAGTCAGAAATACTGTTGTGCCCCGTTTTGGCGACTTCACCACCATACCCCGGTAAATCCATCGCAATAACATCAAAATGCGTGCTCAGTTTTTCAATCTGCTTATCCCAATAATGCAGCCCACTTAAAAAGCCATGCACCAGCACTAAGGTTTGCCCTTGTCCTACTCTAATACAGCCCATGTAACCTCCTATTCCATGACTTCAGGTAGCCACAGAGCAATGTCTGGGAACATAACGAGTAAGCCAATTAATGTGACTAAGCAGGCAATAAATGGCAGGCAACCAATAATGACATCTCCAATGGTCACTTCTTTTCGAGCAAGCGCTTGAATCACATAAAGGTTCAAACCTACGGGAGGTGTTAAAACCGCGACTTCCATAGTGATGGTATAAATCACGCCAAACCAAATAAGGTCAAAACCGGCGGCAGAAACCAACGGGTACAAGGTGGGTAGAGTGATAAATGTCATGGACACAGGTTCCAAAAACATCCCCAGAATCACATAGAAAACAATGATGGCGGCGAGGACCACATAAGGGGAAAGCTCCATCGCTTTAAATACTTCCGTGAACTGCTGAGGCACGCGGTAGTAAGACATCACAAACCCAAATAACACACCGGCTGACAGCAGCAGCCCAAGGTAACCCATGGTTTGCATCGTGGATCGCAATGCCGCTAAAAAGCCATCCCAACGTAACCCTCCTACGGAAAACGCAAGAATGATGGTAGCAATACAAGAGACGCCGGCCGCTTCTGTTGGGGTGGCGATCCCTGTGTAAATGGAAACTGTGATGATAAGACCAATAATGATCACCGGAAGAATCGCGCTGAGAGCGAGCCCCCAAGGGATTGGTTGGCTATCATCTCGATTTGGAATATCTTTTGGGCTGAGCCAGCCCCACACTGTGACGACCAATGCGAAGAACGACACCAATATCACCCCAGGTATGACACCTGCGATGAACAGTTCACCAATGGATTGGTCGGTAACGATGCCATAAAACAGCAAAATCAAACTCGGTGGAATCAGAACACTCAGTGTGCCGCCTGCGGCCAATACACCACTGGAAAGACGCTTGTTGTATCCTAATTTGAGCATCTCTGGCAGTGCCACTCCCCCAATGGTAAGTGAACCAACCATGCTTGAACCACATACCGCTCCAAACCCTGCACATGCACCGATACTGCCGTAAGCGGCAGAGCCTTTAAACGGGACACGACTGTGCATAAACCAATATAAATTAGGTCCGATTGCAGATCGCCCAATCAGCTCGCCTAGCAACACAAACAAAGGGACGGCAAGCAAAATGTAGTCTACCCATACCCCCCATAGCTTAAGTTCCGCAGTGATCAGGGAAGTAGAAAACGATTGAATGCCTAAAAGAAAGGGCAAAGATGCCGCCGCAAGTGCAAAGGGAATAGGCAGACCGATTGCAATAAAAAAGATCAGAAGAACCAGTAGCCCGATTCCAACCATATACCATTCCATTATGGTGTCTCCTTGTCTTCAAGCGTGCTGGGGTGTTGGTAATTCAGTAATTGGACTAACGCCAATAGCGTGAAAACAACCAATGCAATGGATACGGGGATCCAGAAGTAAAACCGAGGCCAAAGAAGGATTTCAGATGCAGCACCGGAGTGAAATGTTTTAAAGGTTGCTTTACAAGCAGCAACGCTGAAAAACAGACCCGTTAACGTCATGATGATCAGGTTTAAGCGATCGAGATACCCTTGAACACGTGTTGGCAATTTATCGCGGAACAAAGTGACTTTTGGGTAAGCGTCTTGGCTTAGTGCGTACGCTAAACCAAAAAAGGCAACGGGTACCAGCATGAGTGCGGTGGCTTCTGTTACCATGCCATCTGGGGAGTTCATGACATAACGCATAAACACACCATAAGAAATCCAAAGCGCTTGGATGAGAACAACGAACCCACCTAAATAGATGAGCAGTTTTGCAATTCGCTCCAAATACTGAGCAATAGCTGTGCGCATAAAATGCCCTCAATGAAAGAGATTCAGTGAACAACGAATCTGATGGATACCAGATATCGACTGTTCATGATTCTCACGTCGTTAGATTGCATCCCCATTTTTCATGAAATAGAAACCGTCATGATTGAGAAAATAGGGATGCAAGGTGATGAAATCAGTCTTTGTGAGCAGCCAGTAACGCGCGATACTCGTCTGCCAACTCTTTACCACAAGCCTTATCGACTTCACTATTCCAAGAGTTCTGAGCATTCTTGATGATTCTTAGGCGATCTTCTTGCGGGATAGTAACCGCCGTACCGCCCCCTTTCATCACAGCATTGCCGACACGCTGATCCACCCAATCTTCGTAACGAGGTTTCAACCACTCTTCAGCTTCACGTGCCGCCTCTTTTAAGGCTTTTTGGTTCGCTGGGGAAAGTGAATCAAACTTGTCTTTGTTGATCATGTAAATGATGTTGGCATAGAACAGATTGGTATTGAGCATGTGTGGCATGACGTTCCACAACTTCCAAGAACTGTAAGTCGCAACCCCCATATTTATGCCATCGACTACACCACGCTCTGCCGATTGGAATACCTCTTTCGGCGCAACGAAAACGGGTTTTCCGCCCCAAGATTCGATCATGCTGCTGACTAAAGGCCCAATCGAACGAACCAGTTTTCCATCCAGCTTATCCAATTGGGAAACAGGGGTTTCAAACCACCACTCTTGGTCGTAGGAGTAATTCGAGTTGAACAAAGGCATCAACCCGACTTTCGCCGATTCAGCTTTCACAAGGTCGGCGTATTTTCCGTCCAATTCAATTTGATGTTCTAAATTGATTTCTGCAGGGTACAGAGAGGTCACTCGGTAGCAGCTCAATCGCTTGTCGGCAGGTATCCAGCTGATATCCGATACACCACCTTGAACGGCATCAACCCCTTCACTCCATCCGTGGAGTGTAGAAGAAGGGAAAATTTGAACATCCAAATCTCCGTTCGACTTCTCACTGGCGAGCTGAGCGAGTTTTTGGAAACCTTCATATCGGATGTCGGCTTCATTTACATAGGTAGAGAGCCGAATGATTTCTTTTGCCTGCACTGCCGTGATTGGGAGTGCAAGAGCAACAGAGCTTGCTAAAAGGGTACAGATGGTCTTTCTGACTTTCATTGGAATCTCCTTTCCTTGATGTCCTTTCAGAATTTTTCTTCGCGACTTTTTCTTAACGACAAGGCGAATTAAAGTTTTTGAGCTCGATAAAAAGTATCTTCACAGATTAGAAAATTAGCTAATGCTATTTTGGACTGCTGCTATTCCAAAATTGTTGAAGCTAAATACCGCGGTATATCGCTCGTACTTAGAATTGAAAAAATTATTAAAAACGAGAAGTGAAATGAGTGGATATCGGCGTAAGTTTACGTTTGGTTGGTTGACAAACTTCGTTGGTGACAAAACAATCAGTAGCGATCGCGCGTATTCACAGGGAGTGAACCATGCAAGGAGGTAGGTGTGCATTTTAAGTTATTAAAAGATTTCGTGTGTTTGGCTCATTTGCAGAATTTTACGGCTGCAGCCTTAGAGCGACGGGTGACACAATCGGCATTTAGCCGTCGGATTAAGGCGCTGGAGGACTGGCTAGGCGCGGAGCTGATCAACCGAGAGTGCAAGTCGTTTGAGCTGACGCCCCAAGGTGCGTTATTTGTCTCGGAAGCGGAGGCAATATTGAGGAAGCTCTATAATGCACGTGAAGCGCTCAGTGTTATGGGCAACACAGAAGAAAAAGAAATTGCCGTTGCGGCACAAAACTCGATTGCTCAAACGCTATTCCTAACGTGGGCAAAACGGCTAGAAAGGCGGTTAGGTTCAGTCTATGTTCGGTTAACATCAGATAAGCTCCCCAACTGCATCGAACTTTTCAGCCAAGGTAAAGTTGATTACATGTTTTGTTGTGCTAATGAATTGGTGGGTGTCCCCATAGATGGAAATCGATTTTCGTATACCACTGTTGGTAAAGAAGTGCTGATACTGGTTTCTGTGCCTTCTCACATTCCCAATCAGCCGCTCTTTTCTTTCCCAGGTAAGCCAGATGATCCCGTCCCTTTTATCGCGTATACCCACGAGTCGATGTTTGGGAAATCGATTGACCAAGTCTTAAAGAAAAGCGGTTTGGACTATTATTTGTCGCGCCGGTACGAAAACCCCTTCGCTCACAATCTGAAATCGATGGTGATGGAACGTCTTGGTTTAGCATGGCTTCCTAAATCCGCTATAGAGAATGACCTAGCTGAAGGTCGGTTGTGTCGTGCCGCTGGGGAAGAATGGGACATAGAATTTGATGTCCGGTTGTATTACCACCATGAAGCACGATCCAAGCACGAGCAAATGGTTTTGGAACTCTCCAAAGAGATGTCTGAGGAATTGCTGGTGTAGTGGCATACTGTGTTCCGCTATTAAAAAGCACGCCGATTACTTAGAGCTGAGGTGTCGCCATAAGTTGCTCATTTCCGGTGTTCGTTCTGGGTTTAAACAATATACTCGGATTTTCATTTTGGCCGAAGGAAGACCCGTTACCAATTTAAGGCGTTGCTCTACAAGCTCTTTCTCTATGATGGAATGTGGTACCCAAGCTACGCCATGTCCAGCCAAAACCAAAGCTTTTACGCTTTCCACTAAGGCATTTTCTAACACGGTTTGTGTGCGAACTTTTGATTGGATTTGAGGAAGACAATCCGATTGAACGATTCTTCCGGTAAACGCGTCCGCAGGGTAGTTAATGAGCTTGAGTGGATGTACACCATCAATGGAATGAAGCTGCTCTCCTTGCTCGTTCACAGATGAGACAGGAGCGAGCATATCTTCTCCCAATTCTAAGTACACCAGATTCGGGTTTTGTGTATTGGGAAAGCCATGATGAGAGTAATAACTCAGCATGAAATCGGCTCGCCCAGACATTAACTCGTCAAAGCAGTCATGCAGATCGCCCGTGTTCACTTTCACGGTCGTATGCGGGTTTATCTCGTTGAGTGGCGCCAGGAATTTGGGTAAGTACGTGACCGCTAGCGAGTGCTGAACTGAGAGTGTTATTTGCTGGGCGCTCTTTTGTTGCTGCTGAAGTTGGGACTGCGTCACGTATACCTGAGTGAGCCAATTTTGTGCGATAGAAACAAAATCTTCCCCCTCTTTGGTTAACGTGGTTGGGTATCGTTCACGATCCACTAAATCGACACCGAGCCAGTTTTCCAGAGCGCGAATTCTTCGACTAAATGCGGGTTGGGTGACGAAACGCGACTGCGCGGCTTTTGAAAAGCTGCCTTGCTCGTTGAGGGCGATAAAATCTTCCAGCCATTTTAATTCCACGGCGTTCTTCTCCTTGAACTGGAACAGAATGTGAGGCTTAGAATTCAGCATCCTGAGGTCACTGGATATCAGGTTATGCCAAAAAGTAACCGGTCGCAATACAATCGGCATTGGTGAGTGTTGGGATTTCACGTTTACGATGAACGCATCTGATTGAAATACGAATTCTTAAACAGCGGTGTTCAGACCATAGCGGTTGAACACGGATTTGCAGACAACAAGGGAATGAATCCATGCACTTATCACGTTACCCAAGAGCTCACTTTGCACACCTTAATACGCCACTCGAACCAATGCGCGAGTTAAGCAAGTATTTAGGGGGCCCCAATCTTTGGATTAAAAGAGATGACTGTACTGGTCTTGCTGGCGGAGGAAACAAAACCCGCAAGCTAGAGTTTTTAATGGGTGATGCCATTCAAAAAGGCGCAGATATCATCATCACACAAGGTGCGACACAGTCCAACCACGCACGCCAGACGGCGGCTATCGCTTCAAAGCTGGGTATGGAATGCCATATCCTGTTAGAAGATCGCACTGGCAGCAAAGATATCGACTACAACTACAATGGCAACGTATTACTCGACCAGATCTTTGGCGCTCCGCTTACAAAACTTCCAGCGGGCACTGATATGAACCAAGCGATGGAAGAGCTTGCAGCGTCTTTGCGAAGCGAAGGTAAAAACCCCTACATTATCCCCGGTGGTGGCTCTAACCCTATTGGGGCATTGGGGTACGTGAATGCGGCATTAGAGTTATTGTGCCAGAGCAATGACATGAGTTTGAAGATTGATCATTTGGTTCATGCGACGGGCAGTGCAGGTACACAAGCAGGCTTAGTGACGGGGTTGGTGGCGTCGAACAGTCAAATACCCGTATTGGGCATTGGTGTCCGGGCTGCAAAGGAAGCGCAAGAGAATAACGTTTTTGCTTTGGCAGAGAGAACGGCAGAGTTTTTAGGCATTAAAGGTGTGGTGAAGCGTGAAGATGTAGTGGCGAACAGCGATTATGTTGGTGAAGGCTACGGTATTCCAACAGAAGGTGCCATTGAAGCCATCGAGTTGTTTGCTAGAAAGGAATCCATTCTTCTCGATCCGGTTTATTCTGCAAAAGGCGCTGCAGGGCTGATTGACCTTGTGCGTAAAGGCCACTTCGATAAAGAAGATAACATCGTGTTTCTTCATACTGGCGGTAGCCAAGCACTTTATGGGTATCGTGAAGCCTTCAACTACCCAAAATATGATTGATTTAGACTACGACCTAACATTTTAATTAAAAAAACTGGCTCAAAATGTTGCGCCAGTTTTTTGTTTTTTACCGACAATTCAAAGGGAGGGAAGTTGTAGACGTTGGTTCATGGTGAATCTGTAAAATTAATACTCCTTTGGTTGCTTATAAGTGTCACCTTACCTAACATGTTGAGTGTTCGTAACTTTAGGGTCTGTTGACCTTTCATGGTTAAATTTTGTTCGAATTCTATGCCTTTTAATCGCGGCGCAAGGTATGTAGCCTAGTCATTCTAAGCAAATACCTTGCAACAATGAGTAAAAGGCATAGAAACGAACCCTTTGGGCAGCATTTGTGGCTTATTTCTACTGCGTTATCGCTCATTGATGTAGAGCGACTACACCGAATAAGCTCTGCCTTGTATAAATCACCCACAAATTGCTGCAAAAATCATCTCGAAAGGTCAACAGACCCTAGGCAATGGAGAGCCCATGAATTACTTGGATGGAATACTGCACGTCGAATCTTTTCTCGCGGTCACACTTGGCATCGTCGTGCTGTTTTTGGGGCGTCGGCTAACACAGGCGAGCAAATGGCTGAGAGAGTTCAGCATTCCAGAACCCGTATCCGGCGGGATTTTAGTGTCCATTCTATTTGCCGCTCTGCACTACCTATCCGGAATTGATGTTGAATTTGATTTGGCGGCGCGTGACCTTCTGCTTGTTTACTTCTTCACGACCATCGGCATCAACGCCAGCCTGAAAGATCTCTTCAAAGGTGGGAAACCACTTATCATCTTGCTCACCATCACTATAGGGTACATGTTTATCCAGAACCTAACGGGGATTGGCATTGCAACCATGTTGGGGCAGCCAGATATCGTGGGCTTGTTGAGTGGAACGGTTTCACTGATAGGTGGGCATGGTACTGCCATTGCGTGGTCACCAAAAATTGGTGAGAGCTTCGGTTTGGAAACGGCAATGGAAATCGGCATCGCCAGTGCCACCTTTGGGCTTATTTTAGCCAGCGTGATGGGCGGACCGATTGCCAAGTTTCTCATTAATCGTCATAACCTTAGCCCTGCGAAAGTTGAAAAAATGGATGTGGGTACTTCACCCAATAACCCTAAACCCAGTATCAATGCGTATGATTTTTTGGATGCCGTGCTGGCTATTCATATCTGTGTGATATTGGGGGCACTTCTTAATGAAGCGGTGTCAGAATTCGGGCTGGACTTGCCATTGTTTGTGACTTGTCTGTTCGCGGGTATTCTTATTTCTAATCTGATTCCAGATTCTTACCCTCGCTTAACCGGAACACGTTGGCCAAAACGTACACCTGCGATTGCATTAATTGCCGATATTGCATTAGGTGCATTCCTTGCCATGTCACTTATGAGCATGCAGCTGTGGGCGCTTGTCGACCTGGCTGGTCCTATTTTCGCTATTCTTGGCGTGCAATTTATCGTAGCGATTTGTGTCGCTATTTTTGTTGTTTTTCCGTTGATGGGAAAAACGTACGATGCCGCTGTTGTGTGTGCTGGGTTTGGTGGTATTTCTTTGGGGTCAACACCTACGGCAATGGCTAATATGTCGGCGGTGGCGCAAAAGTACGGGAATAGCCATCAAGCGTTCATTATTGTTCCACTTGTATGCGCGTTTTTTATTGATTTAGCGAATGCGCTAATCATTCCATATTTTGTTGGTTTACTAAGTTAGATTTTTCACTTAAAAGCTCATATTTAGATTGAACAGCAACCTAGTTAATAGTTTTTTATGAGTGTTATTGAGTAGTGTTACATTTAAATACAATATAGACACATTTAAATATATAATATTTTATTTTTATAAAACAGTTAGATAGTTAATAAATCCTAATCGGGATACCTGTCTGTTTGTGTGACATTACTCCCAATTTTATTTTAGATCTGTACACTTCTTGCCCTGTAGCAATCAGCTCACTAAGAGTTGATGAATGAATAGACAGGTAAAAGAATGATTAAATTTGGATTTAAGCAACGAGTGATTACGGTTGCAGCCTTGCTGCTTGTTATCTCACTGAGTGTGTCGCTTTGTATTTCCTATTATTTTCTAGCTCAAGACAAGCAAAACAGCATTGACTACAGTGCCTCTCTTAAAACAGATGCAGTGAGTGATTCCATTGAATCTTGGGTACACAACGTCTCCCAGACATTGGTGAAAACGGCACCGACATTTTCTCAACCGTTCTCTGATAGCGATACTGAGTTGCTTATATCGCAGGTGGCCAATGCGTCACAGGTTTTTGCCATTGTTATTGGTTTTGAAGATGGGCGTGCGTTCAGTTCTCGCTCAGGTAAATACGATTCAAACAAGTACGATCCACGTGTTCGTGGGTGGTATAAGCAAGCAAAAGCCAAACGATCTACCATCATCACCGGTATCTATCGAGGTTCATCCACCAAAAAGTTGATGGTGAGTATTGCGGAACCTTTCTATGACGGAACCGAGTTGAAAGGTGTATTGTTAGCCGATCTTACCCTTGAAATTGTCGCTGAACACATAAACAACAATTTGCCGGCTGGTGCGATTGCAAGTTTATTTGATGCAAAAGGAACGGTGATTGCGTCGTCCTCTTCAAAAAGTATCGCAGGTGAAACGAACATTAGTGACATTTCAGCACTGGCCCCATCTAAGCCAATCATTCTCAGCGCGGGATACGGTTCCTTTACCTTCGATAGTTCTGGTCTGACACGCATCGGTTACCACAACGAGGTAAAACTGGGTTCGAACACATCTTGGTATTACCTTGTGAGTGTTGACCAAAAGAACGCGTACAAGAGCTTAAGTGATTTATTCAGCACCATGTCTTGGATTGCGTTTGGTTTAATTATTCTGGCCAGCTTAACGTTAATGGGCACGCTTCAACTTCTGTTTAAACCTATGCAGCGTTTGCAGGCAAAAGTAGACGATCTGACAAAAGGCGATGGCGATCTCACCAAAAGTATCGCGGTGCATAATGAAGATGAAATAGGTAAGGTCGCACTTAGCATCAACGCATTAATGAGTCAGCTACAGAGCCTAATTTCAGACACCAAATCGTTGGGTGACGATATCTCTGTCAGCATGAAGTCTTCTACCGAAGGTACTGCGAAAGCACAAAACTACATTTCAGAACAAATGCGCGAAGTTGATCAATTGGCAGCCGCTATTAATGAAATGTCGGTGAGCGCAAGAGAAGTGGCAAACCACTCACAGCAAGCGTCTACTGCGGTTCAAAGCGCTAATGGCAATATTGAGAAAAGTGCCGTGCTGGTGGAAGATTCAGCTCAATCAACGGAAGCTTTGTCTAAAAAAGTCATGGAGGCAGTATCCGTTGTTTCCGACCTCAATCAGGCAACCAACCGAATTGAGTCGGTCCTTGGGGTAATTAACGACATCGCTGATCAAACCAATTTGCTGGCATTGAAT
Source organism: Vibrio sp. vnigr-6D03 (assembly GCF_002835515.1). Classification (NCBI taxonomy): domain Bacteria; kingdom Pseudomonadati; phylum Pseudomonadota; class Gammaproteobacteria; order Vibrionales; family Vibrionaceae; genus Vibrio; species Vibrio sp. vnigr-6D03. Next base: position 290,413 of record NZ_PIZL01000012.1, on the reverse strand, counting down.
GCAGCTATCGAAGCGGCACGTGCAGGTGAGTCGGGCCGTGGTTTTGCGGTTGTGGCGGATGAAGTGCGTACGTTAGCGCAGAAAACTCAAGCTTCAACCGAAGAAATTGGCAACATGATCGATGAACTGCAAATGGGTTCTAAGTCAGCGCTAGAAGTGATGGAATCCAGCCAGAAAGAAGTGACTAAAACGTTAGATCACTCTCAAGAAGCTGATACGGCACTGCAAGCCATTCGCCATGCAATGGGTCAAATTACAGATATGATTCATCAGATTGCGTCGGCAGCTGAGCAACAAAGCATCGTGAGCGAAGAAGTGAATCGCAATGCGCAGGCTACCAAAGATATTTCTGTCGAGGTGTCTGACTTTATGGGCAATCTAACAGAGTCGATTGGTGAACAGCAAAAAGTGGTGGAAAAACAAAACCAGCTACTGAGCCAGTTCAAAGTGTAGCTATCGCTTTAAATACGAACTTTAACCATCAAAGGCATGCTCACGGGCATGCCTTTTAAAATTCTGTAATGAACGATTCTGCCTTATTCATCACCACTCCAACTTCGGTTTTTCGTATAGTAATAAGGGTATAAATGGTAAGCCATCAGATCCCAATCGAACGCTTGCTCGAAGAAGCGGACTTGACCACTATGCTCATCCAGTTCATCGGTCAATTTGAGCTTAGGAAGCTTGTCGTTTCTCTCTCGGTAGTATGGACAGCCGCTGCCGGAATGTTTCAGAAAGGGTTCTTGCTGCTGCCCGCATTCGACGCGCACTGAGTTGCTGTGGGAGCTGAGATAAATAATGCGTTGATGCTAATGCATTTTGTGATAGACGAATGGCAAAGTCGTGCTCGTCTTCATGGCTGATGGATTGAACAGTTCTCGGCGCCGAGAAGGTAAAGATTGGGTCTCTCATACCTTTATACCTGACATTATTAGTTAATATTTTATAAATATCACGGTAGCAAGGTGGTTAAAAAATAACCGTATCGTCTATGAGAATGTAAGCATGTTCATCTTAGTTAATAATGTAGTCGTCGTATTCGATGGGTTCGTAAGTACCTGAATCTATTTTTATTGTGTGGAATTCAGCTTGCCCAGCGTCGTTGATAAAATTTACAGCAACCCAAACCTGATCATATTCATCTATGGAATCAACCTCCCATAAATGATCGGTATTGATGAGCTTAGAGTAGATCACCGATGTTTTATGCAAATCGTGGTTTGTATCCCTAGAAGCTTCTTTTAAGTCTTCTGGTAACGTGTGAACGCGAAGTAAGTAATTTACCGTTTTCATGAGCCCTTCTGATCAACGGGTATTAGGTCAACAGATTCTAGTAGTAACGAAAATCAACGAGTTTTTCGTGTTCAGGGAAATCACCTTTACCCCACATCATCTCTGTTTTGCACATGAGGGTTGCGATTTCGGACTCGTCTTTTTCAACGATGATTCCAGCTTCACTGATGTGCTCAAAGCTGCCGTCTTCTTGGCGTTCGCCACGCATTATTCGACTGAAAACAATGTAGTTGTAGCGTCCGTTTTCAAATAGGACAAAACCCGCGCCACCACCACTGTAGCTTGAGCGAGCCATTTTTACTGGCGACTCAATTTCCATTTCAATTTTTTCAGCGGTGCCATATCGATACAAAATGGTGTTTTCACTGGCGGTACAAACCGAGACACTTTTCTTACCAAAACTGCACCCTTCTATTAGCAGTTGATTTTCAGGGCAAAGGTCTGAGGCATGCGTCGTCGCAGAAGCAAAAGGGAGAACGAGCAGTAGAGGCAAGATAGATTTTGTCATAATGGTTCATAAGGTAATGTTAGGCCTCTGCATTTTAGATCATTTACTCCGTTTTACACGCGCAAATTTAAATAAAAATGGAAATACATTCAGGCAAAACTTTTGATGTTTGCGTGTCGTCTTGCAGGTTTAGGATGTCAATTCTGGCGATGAAATTTTCTCACGGTTACTATGCGCCGCCAAAAGAATTGAAGAGTGAAAACATGAAATTTCTAGTGGCACAGATCCGTATGGAACTTGGGGCTGAAAAGCAAATTCAGACCATTCAACAGGTGGTTAAAAAAGGCGTAGAAACGGGACAAAGAGTGTTCGTTTTTCCAGAACTGGCTTTGCCAGGTTTCAATCGGGAAGTCGTTAATATTTCGAGCAAAGAAAATCATGTGATTTGGACTCAAACTCTCTCTGAACTGGCGAGTAGCCATCAAGTCTATGTGTTTGCGGGTTTGCCAAGAGTCGACTCTTCATCGGTTTACAACAGTTTTTATTGTTTCAAACCAGACGGTGAAATCGCTTGCTTGTGGGATAAAATTGGGCTGACGGAGAGTGAACAGTGCTTTTTCCAACATGGGGATAGCCGCCCTGCTATTGAGATTGAAGGCATGACATTATCGGTTGTATTGTGCAGAGAAATACTGGATGTTCGTGAAGTCACGGATTCGCTCTCAGGAAAGGGTGTCGAATTGGTACTTTGGCCCAGTTACATCGGGTGGAATTTGGGTGAAACTGAACAACTCAGATCCGATGCCGCTTATTACCACGAAGCGAAAGAGTTAGCGAAAACGTTAGGTGCAGCGGTAGTGCAGTGCAATTGGGCAAATGGCACAAACGTACCGGAAGCAACGGGGCTGGGGGGAAGCATCGTCATTTCAAAAGAGGGCGATGAAATCTACCACGCTCCATATGATCAACCCGCGGTCTTTGAGGTAACGCTGTCAAAGACCGAGGAGTTGATGGCGAAGCCTTTCTCGTTTTAATCCGAGCTCGGGTCTTTTATTAGGTCGCTATTTAGTTTGCATGACTCGATTGAAGATGACGCGCTGCGCCTCTGCTTCTCCAACGTCCATTTGGTAAAAACTAATGTGGCTACCAGGGGCGCGCTGCGCGAGCTGACCAGCCCCTAATGCGCTTAAACACCCTATTTTTGGGTAGCCCCCGATAGTTTGCCTGTCTCTCATGAGCACGATGGGTTGCCCATCTTTTGGAATCTGTATTGCACCGTAGGCAATGCCTTCTGAAATAATGCCATCTCGATTGCAGCGAATAGCTTGACCAGACAGCCGGTAGCCCATTCGATCAATGTTGGATGAGACTTCATAAGCGCTGGAAAACAGAGTCATGATGTCGTTATTGGGAAAATCTCGGTATTGGTATCCGAGCATCACGCCCAATTCCAGTGGCGCTGTGTAGTCGGGTATCGCCCATTTTGGTGCTCGAGTTTTGATGTCGTCTTTACATGGGGTAAACCGGAGAACATCCCCTTGTTTTAACGCGCGTCCATTTTCAATACCACCGATTTTCTCTCGTGAGACTGTCGATGCGCTATCGAGTTGCAGGTCGACTGTAAAGCCACCCTTAATCGCTAAATAAGCGCGTAAGCCGTTTTTAGGAGAGTCAAAATTCAGGGTATCGCCTTTTCGAATTCGATACGTATTCCAAGGCTGAATTTTTTTATCGCCAATTCTGGCGTTTAAGTCTGCGCCTGTTATCGCAATACAAGTATCTGCGAGTGCCTTTAAAGTAAGCTTTCCAAACGTTATTTCAACCTGCGGCACATTTTGAGGGTTATCAAGTATTCGATTTGCCCAACAAAATGCATGTTCATCCATAGGGCCGCCCGTGGTAATGCCCATGTGTTGGTACCCGAAGCGACCGAGATCTTGAATCAATGCAAGCAGCCCCGGATTAATGACTTCAAAGCTCATCGAACTGCCCTCCTAAATCCAAAAATTCTTCGCGAGTTATGGGGCGAAATCGCACTTGATTACCAACAGCAACACGAGCCAGAGAGTCGCTTTCCCAATCAATCATCTTGAGCGGTGTTCTACCTACTATTTGCCAACCACCGGGTGTGGAGCTTGGGTAAATCGCGGTTTGGTTATCCGCCACGCCAACGCTACCCGTGGGGACTTTTAAGCGAGGTGTGGATTTGCGTGGCATGGTGATGCGTTCATCTGTTGTTCCCAAATAGGCAAAGCCGGGGCTAAATCCAATGGCGTAAACTTGATAGATCTTATCGCTATGGATTTGGATGACTTCACTTTTACTCAGCTTATGGTGATCGCAAATATCTTGTAAATCCAGAGCGACTTCATCGCCATAGTAAACGGGTAGGTCTACAACGTGTGAAGACTGAGTTTTTGTATGGGCAGAACTCGATCCACGAAGCGCACTCTTTAGATTGGCAATGATGTTGAATCGGTCGGTTTTATTGACGTCATAACACACCAAAATGGAGGTGTAAGACGGAATAATGTCGATCACAATGTCGCCAAGACTTTCGTGTATTCGGTTGATCGCCCAGCTTATTTGTTGTGCGATTTGTTCGTTAATTTGGTCGCCAAAATACACGATACAGGTCATTTCATTGACCGGCTCTATGCGCATCAGTTGGCTCTCCTCATTACTGCCGCTGCTTCACTCACACTGGCAGCGTGTTCACCGTCTCCGTGAATGCAGATGGTATCTACATCTATAGAGAGCTTTTTGCCGGTAATCGTCGTCACGCAGCCTTCTTCGATGATTTGGCAGATTTGATTTTTGATGCTGGTGAAATCGGTGTAAACCGAGCCCGCTTCATTGCGCGAAACGAGGTAGCCTTGATCGTCGTATGCCCGATCAGAAAATGCTTCAAACCACACCTCAATACCGTGTTCTTGAGCCATGGCTCGAATAATGTCGTTATTTGGGGTTGCCATCACTACTAGCGGGCAAAGGGGACGAACTTTACGAACCGTTTTCATGATAGTCGACAGAATGGTTTTGTCTTTCATCATCTGGTTGTACATTGCACCGTGAGGTTTGATGTAGCTGACTTCAGTGCCGTGTTTTTGGCAAATCGCATCTAGAGCGCCAATTTGGTAAATCAATATGGCTTCAAGCTCTTGCGGTGCAATATCCATGTTGCGACGCCCAAACCCAATCAGATCGGGGTAGCCAGGGTGCGCACCAATTTTTACGTTGTTCTCGACGGCCATGCGAACAGTTTTGTCCATGGTCAGTGGGTCTGAAGCGTGAAAACCACACGCAATGTTTGCCATGTCGATAAAAGGCATGACGTGAGAATCCTGTCCTTTGGCCCAACCGCCAAAGGACTCACCCATATCGCAATTCAGTTTCATGTTTTGTCTCTTAAACGATGTCTTTTAAAAACGCAGATTCGATTATCTTTGTGTCATGGTGGTGGGTAAGTAAGTCACGATTTCTGGGAATACGGTGATCATTACCAAACCAACTAAAATCAATAGGAAAAAGGGCAGCGCAGCGCGAGCCACATAGAGTATGTCTTTACCCGTGAGTGCCTGAATGACAAATAAGTTAAACCCAACTGGCGGGGTAATTTGTGACATTTCGACAACCAATACAATGAATATACCAAACCACAACAAGTCGATGCCAGCTTGTTGCACCATTGGCATGACAACTGCGACGGTTAACACAACAACAGAGATGCCATCCAAAAAACACCCTAGAATAACGAACAGCACAGTTAGGTAGATTAGTAATTCAAACGGAGACAGAGTAAACGTTGCTATCCATTCAGCCAGTGCGCGAGGAATACCCAAAAAGCCCATTGCCAGTGTCAGAAAGTGCGCGCCAACCAGAATCAGCCCGATCATACAGGAACTTTTTACCGCGCCGAGCAAGCTATCAAGAAAGTTGTTCAGCGACAACGAACCCGTCGTCCACGCCAGAATGAGTGCGCCAAAGACACCCAGCGCAGCCGCTTCGGTTGGTGTCGTTAGTCCACCGTATATTGAGCCGAGCACGAACAAGATAAGGCTCACGATAGGCAGGAGCTTTTTCAGCGCCGCCAATTTAACGGTGAAAGACACGCTCTCTTTACTGTGTGCAGGAAGCCCGTCTTTATTGAGTAGCGCCCATACTGCGGTGTAGCCCATAAACATCAACACCAGCATAAGTCCGGGTAGGGCTCCAGCGATGAAAAGCCGGCCAATGGACACTTCTGCTGCCACACCATAAACGATCAAAATGATAGAAGGTGGGATCAGTAAACCCAAAGTGCCAGAACCCGCAAGCGTGCCAATGGCCATTTTTTCGCTGTAACCTTGGGCTTTGAGTTCGGGCAGTGTCATACGCCCTATGGTCGCCGCCGTTGCGGCAGATGACCCCGATACCGCAGCGAAAATACCACAGCTCAGTACGTTAACGTGTAAGAGCTTACCCGGAAACCCACTTAACCACGGGGCAAGCCCTTTAAAGAGATCTTCAGACAGGCGAGTTCTAAACAGCAGCTCCCCCATCCAAATAAACATCGGCAAAGCCGTGAGTGACCAACTGGTGCTTCCACCCCAACTTGAGGTAGCGAACAACAAGCCGATTTGTTCATTTCCCGTCATGTACAAACCGAGAACACCAACGCCAATTAAGGCAAGCGACACCCATATCCCAGCTGCGAGCATTAGGATCATGGTGAGCGCTAAGATAATAGAAATAACAGAAATATCCATGAGTGCTTTTCCTTACTCCGTCTCGCCTTCGTGGGCTTTGTAAGTTGGCGCTTGCCCTTTCAATGTCAAAATGAGGTTATCGAGGACAGCCAAATTAAGACCAAACATGCCAAATGCAACAGGCACTTGCGGTATCCACAACGGAATCGGAATGTAGCCATGGGTGACTTCTTCAAAATCGTAGGATTCCCACACCATATGGGCGCAGTAAAAGCTCATAAAAGTCACCAGGAGAAAAGCAAAAATAAGGATGAACGTTTCTTGATAGTGTTGAACGCGTTCAGGTAAACGTTGAATCACCAACGTAACGCGAATGTGCCCACCTTCCCGAAATGCGTATGCAAGCCCAAAAAAAGTGGATGCCGCCAAAGCGTAGCCGGAAAAATCTTCGGCTGACGGCACAATAAACCCAAAAAATCGACCCACTACCTGAGCCAAAATGATCAGCATCATCAGAACGATGCACAACCCAGATGAGTAGCCAGACAGCATATAAAGAGTGTGTTTAAACGTATTCACTGAAAAACCCCACAGCAATACTTCGAAGTATTAGGTCTACAGACCCTAGTTCAAAGAAAGGCCCTGAAAACAGAGCCTTAAGGTAATGTATTATTGGTTATATCTGTCTAGCACCGTTTTTACTTCTGAAGGGGCTTCTTGTTCCCATTCTTTCGTCATGGTGACGCCAATCTCTTTCAGCTCAGACAGCAATTTCTCTGATGGTTGCGTTACTTTGATACCGTTGTCTGCAAGGATGGCAGTATCGCGAGCTTCACGCTCTACAACGAGATTCCACGCTGATGTTTCTGCTTTTTCAGCCGCCGTCAGAATGCTCTTCTGAGTGTCTTTATCTAGGCGTTTGAACGCACGCTTGTTTACAACAACGAAGTTTTTAGGAATCCATGCTTTTACTTCTGTAAAGTGGCTTAGGTAATCCCATGCTTGCCCATTTGCGCCTGTTGATGGAGAGGTGATCATTGCATCAATAATACCGGTGCTGAATGCTTGCGGAATGTCCGGCAACTGAACAGTGGTCGGGGTGGTATTCATTAAATCTGCAAGGCGCGATGTGGATGGGCTGTAGGCGCGCATCTTACTGCCTTGTAGATCGGCTAACGATTGAACGGGTTTCTTCGTGTAAAGGCTTTGTGCTGGCCACGGCACAGTGTACAGAAGCATCAACCCTTCTTTGCTGAGTTGCTTTTCAACTTCTGGTTTAGCGGCTAACCATAACTTCTTGGCTTGGTCGTAATTGGTCGCAAGGAAAGGAATGTTGTCGTGTTTAAAGATTGGGTGCGTGTTTCCCATGATTCCTATGAACACTTCCCCAAGCTGAACTTGACCAGTGCGCACTGCGCGTGGAATCTCAGGGTGTTTCATCAAAGATGCACCAGAATATACTGTGATATCGACGTCACCATCGGTATAGCTTTTGATGTCTTTCGCGAACTGATAAGCGATTTGAGTAGGTAAGTGACCATCCCCGTAAGGTGTTGGCATGTGCCACTTAGCGGCAATCGCATTGTGAGTGGCTAATCCACTGATAAGTAACGTGGCTGCGGTTTTTGCTATCCATTTCATGATGTTAATCTCCATTTATATCGCTTAATTAGTAGCTTAAGTAATAGCTGATCAGCTACAGCACTGCCAGTTCATCGTTTAGGCAATCTGTGATGAGCATTTTTCCGGGTACATGGGTAATCGCAATGGGGGGTTTTGCATTGGCGATCGCCACTTGCGGTGTTACGCCACAAGCCCAAAAAATAGGAAGTTCGTGTTGGTGTACGTCAACGGCATCACCAAAGTCAGGTTGTGATAGGTCATCGATCCCTATGAGGGCTGGGTCGCCAATGTGGACGGGGGCGCCGTGTGCTTTAGGCAAGCGGGAGGTGACTTGGATGGCGCGGATTGCATCTGATGCCACAAATGGGCGCATGGACACCACCATATTGCCGTGAAACCGACCACTTGGCGTGGTTTGAATATTGGTTTTGTACATAGAAACATTGGTTTGGGATTCGATGTTTCTCACGGTAAGCCCTGCGCGCTCAAGCGCATCTTCGAATGAAAATGAGCATCCGAGTACAAACGTGACAAAATCTGACTGCCAAAGGCTGTTAATGTCGGTAACGGTTTCTGCGTGTTCCCCGTGTCGAAATACCTTGAACTCTGGCACATCCGTTCTTATGTCGATGTCTTCACCAAGATCGGACAACAGAGGATGCCCGGGCTGAGAAACGGCAATTAACGGGCAAGCAGCAGGATTGTTTTGGCAAAATCGTAAAAAGTCGTTTGCCCACTCTTGCGGCAGTATCACGATATTGCCTTGAACCAGCCCAGAGGCGACACCACTGGTTGGCTGGTTGAATTTTCCAAGTCGGATTTTTTTTCTTACTTCAGACGCTTGAGCAAGTAACTGAGTCTTATAGGCTGAAGGCTTAGAGTGTGTATTTGGCATTTCGCAAAGCAGTCCATTGTTAAAGAAATGTAACGCAAGTGTTGCTTTGTAAGTGCATAAAGTCCAATTATGGTTTTTTACTTACTGGTATAAATTTTATTTATCACCCTGTTCAAATTTCTCTGCCACTCTCACCGCAATCTCTGCGGCAAGTTCAGCCGCACTGTTAAATGCAACCGAAGGATACGAAGCGGTAAAGGCTAAAGCAGAGGGTTCCCAGTGAGCATCCAATTTTTTGAGTATCCCGCGTTTAATATCGGACGAGACTGTCGCCAGTGGCAAAGTGGAAATACCAATTTGATCTTGAGTGAGCTTAAGGCAGGCAGACAGTGAACTGGATGAGAAAAAACGCGCGGGGAGCCCATCTATCTGCATGAACTTTTCACTGATCTCGGAAAAAGGTTGCGTGTTGCGAGCGTATGTAATGATCGGGTATTGAACCATTTCTTCCAGCGATAAAGTTTTATCTGGCAAAGGCAGGTCGATGCTCGCGACCCATACCAATGGAAATTGGCAAAGGTCGTGATTGGTAATCCCCGGCTCGGGAACCGGCCCCATTAAAAAAGCCAAATCCAGTGACCGATCAAGCAAGCTATTCTTCAAGTTTCCCGTGACATCAACCGTCATATCCACATCAAGGTTAGGTAGCTCATGATGAAGTACTTTGAGAAAATCGGTTAGCCAAGTATGCGCAATGGTTTCAGATACTCCCAAACGCAGTGTTCCAGAAAGTAACCGGCTGATGTCGGCACGTTTGTGCATTTGTTCCGCCATATACAGCATTTTTTCAGCATAAGGTAATAGGTCTTTACCTTGGGCTGTGAGAACAACGGGAGAAGCGTCTCTGTCGAACAGCTTTACGCCCAACTCTTCTTCCAATCCTGCAATTCGGGTCGAAATTGCTGGTTGGGTGGTGAACTGTTGCTCCGCTGCTTTACGAAAACTACCGAGAGTCGCCACCACCACAAATGTCTCAATGCGCTTGAAATTCATTACGCGTTCCTTGCCCGTTTGTTGCTGCCTTAATGCCCTTAAGATATATCCCTAGTGACCCAGAGATGCAAGGTTGGTGAGCGTTATTTGTAAGTGTCTATTTACAAAGCACTAACAATTCTCTACTTCAATAATTCTTCAGATTCGTAAAGTAGCTTTTGAACATTATCTCCAATAACCAATAACCAATAACCAATAACCAATAACCAATATCTATCGATAACCCGTTTTATCGGTCAGAACTATAAGGAACAACCATGACAACTGAAGCTGCGATGAAGCCTAATAAAGGCTCATCCCCCTTTGCGTATCTCATGAAGGGTGTATCAAAACTTTCTACTGTTGGGCGCGCGTTAATGCTCCCAATTTCTATTTTGCCAGCCGCAGGTTTATTACTTGCATTCGGTGACAAGCTTGGCATTCCACTCATGGTTGGCGCTGGGGATGTCATTTTCAGCAACTTGCCATTGTTGTTTGCCGTTGGAGCCGCGGTTGGGCTTTCAAAAGAGTCGGGTATTGCGGGTCTGGCGGCAGTTGTCGCGATGCTGGTGATGAACATGACTATTGGTGTGAGTGCGGGCGTGACACAAGAAATGGCACTCGAAGGCGGAGCTTACGCTCTGGTATTGGGCATCCCTAGCTTACAAATGGGGGTATTCGGCGGTTTAATAGCGGGTATTCTCGCCGCGTCCATGTATAACCGATTCCACGCAATTCAATTACCCGCATTTTTAGGCTTCTTTTCTGGTAAGCGATTTGTCCCTATTGTGACGGCTTTGGCAGCGTTTGTACTTGGGCTATTACTGCCTAACGTGTGGATGCATGTTCAAAGTGGGATTGATAGTTTGTCGGGTGTTGTTAACGGTGATAACCAAGCGCTTTCTACCTTCATTTTTGGATTCACAGAGCGTGCGCTGATCCCATTAGGCTTACACCACATTTGGTATCCGTCTTTCTGGTTTACGTTTGGTGAATTCACGACGGAAGCTGGGCAAATCGTCAATGGTGATCAGGCTATTTGGTTTAAAATGTTGGCGGATGGTGTGAAGGATTTTGATTCCGCCACGTATCAAGGTGCAGGCAAATTCATGCAGGGTGAATTCCCACTTATGCTTTTTGCATTACCCGCTGCCTGTTTAGCCATGTACCACGAAGCCAAAACCAGCCAGAGAAAATACGCTGCGGGTATTCTATTTTCGGCAGCCCTTACTTGTTTCCTAACCGGGATTACAGAGCCTGTTGAGTTTGCGTTTATCTTTATTTCGCCGTTGCTGTATTTGTTCAACGCACTTTGTACCGGCTTCGCGTACATGTTTATGTACTTGCTGGATGCTCACTTAGCCAAGTCTTTCTCGGCTGGATTTATTGATTACATTACACTTGGCATTATGCCTGCCATGAACGGGTTCGAGACGAACTATTTTGCGGCGGTGTTGGTTGGTGTGCCAATGGCCGCGCTTTATTACGTGGTTTTCCGATTCACTATTCGCAAATTCAATCTGCAAACTCCGGGCAGAAGCGAAGAGGCGAAAGAAGAATTAGATTTAACCGACGAACAGCTGACTAAGCTGACATTGGACTTCCTTGGTGGCAAAGAAAACCTGACGTCTGTAAGTGCGTGTATTACCCGTCTTCGTCTTGAAGTGGTGGATACCAAACTTGTAAACGCCAAAGGCTTGGAAGACATTGGTGCAATGGGTGTGATTAACGTTGGTTCCAATGGTGTACAAGTTATATTTGGGGCAAAAGCCCAGTTTATTGCTGAACGAATCAATCGAGTGAATTGAGCCAGTCACTCTCCCCCTCCCTCTAAATTGTTCGGTGCCCCGCTTGCCACGGGGCATTTTTTGTTTGAAAGCCTTTATTACTTAGAACCCCTTTATTCAAAAGCGCTTACCATAAAGCGCAAATCAAACAGACTCTTAAGGGTTGGTATCCATCTCTGCTGGAATGTAATGCTTGGCTTTTAACTCGCACATTTCCGGAAACACAGTGGCGATGGAAATGGACGACCAAGTGCCAGATACAATACCGATGAACATGGCGCTGGCAAACCCTTGAAGTGGGGAACCGCCCATCAGCCAAAGTGACCCCACCGTCACAAGCGTTGTGCCAGACGTTACCATAGTACGCGAGAAGGTGCTCGCGACGGCAGAGTTGATAACGTCGCTGGTGGACCAATTTGTTTTCACGAGTATTTGTTCGCGAATACGGTCGGCAATGATGATCGAATCGTTCAATGAATACCCCAAAATCGCTAAAATTGCTGCGAAAACCGTGAGGTTGAATTCTTGTTGTGTCAGGGCAAAGAAGCCTAAAACCACAATCACATCGTGAAACAGAGCTAAGAGCGCCCCGCTGGCTAAACGCCATTCAAATCGAAAACACAGATACGCCATAATGCACAGCATGCTGATGAAAATCGCCATGCCACCTTGATCGAACAATTCATCTCCGACCTGCGCACCTATCATGCTACTGCTGATGATCTCGGCGTGGTTGTCGAGTTGAGCGAGCGACTGATTCACTTGCTCAATAGACGCTTGGCTCTCTGCCGAGTAGCGCAACGTCCATCGACCTTCTTCTCCACTTTTGACCATCGAGAGCGTGTCGCCCACCACAGGGCTAAGTGCGTTGTTTAAGTCTTGTTGGCTAAGGGTAGGGGATACTCTAAATTCACTCACCATACCGCCAGTAAAATCCAAACCTAAGTTCAAACCGCGAGCGGCAATGATCCCCACCGATAGAATGACCAATACCAATGAAAATAGCCCCGTCCAGCGACGAATGTTAGTCATGTTTTTATTCAGATTCATGATGCGCTCCTAAACTCTGACGTTTCGGCGGGCATCTTGCCCCCAAATCATATTGATGATGGATCGAGACAAAAAGATGCCGGTAAACATACTGGTTAGAATGCCTAAACCAAGTGTTAACGCGAAACCTTGAACCGGACCATTACCTATTGAGTACAAAACGACTGCTGTGATTAACGTGGTAATGTTGGCATCCATTATCGTGCTAACGGCACTGTTGAACCCAAGGTGGATAGATTGAGCAAAGCTTCTTCCTTCACTGAGTTTGTCTTTGATGCGTTCGAAGATTAGTACGTTTGTATCTACTGCCATACCGACCGTTAACACTAGCCCAGCAATGCCCGGTAAGGTTAAAACAGCACCCGGAATCAGAGCAATCAGACCAAGCAAACACACCATATTGCAGAGCAGCGCAACGTTGGCTACCCAGCCTAGCCGCCGGTACCAGAACGCCATGAATGCCAAGGTTAAACTCATACCCAGTGCAAGAGCGGAAAACCCGTTCTCAATATTTTCAGCACCCAATGTTGCGCCAATGGATTGCTCTTCCACAATTGTGACAGGTGCGGTTAAAGACCCTGCCCTCAAAAGCAAGGCTAATTCCTGTGCCTCTTGCGTGGTGCCAGCACCGGTTATTTGAAAACGCGTGCCAAGCTGGCTCTGAATCGTCGCGATGCTGATGACGGTATCTTTCTTGGTTAAATTGCCTTGTTTGTCGGTGATGTATTCGCTAAACAGCGTAGCCATCGGTTTACCCACGTGAGTGGCAGAAAAATCGCTGATTTGGCTCCCGCCAGCAAGATCGAGCGAAATGTTCACTACTGAGCGGCCCATTTCATCGAGTCCTGCGCGTGCATCCGTGATGTGTTCCCCTTGTACAACTGGCTTCGCGACCAGCCTTACGTTGTTCCCATTTTCTTCCTTAGCGTTAATGATTCTTCCAACGGACGTTTCGGACTGCACTTCGTGGAATGCCAAACTCGCCGTTGCGCCAATTACGCTTTTGGCTTGGGAAGGATCTTGAATTCCAGGCAGTTCAATTCGAATATAATTGTCCCCTTGGCGTTGAACCGACGCTTCCGTTATACCCAATTCTTCGATACGTGAACGTAGAATCGTCAAGTTCTGTTTTAGGGTTATCTCTTTGAAATCGAGCCATTCTTTTTTCGGAAGAGATAAGGTGACACTGTTTAAGTTATGGTTTTGCTGCCACTGAGGGAACGCATCGCGAAGCTGCTCACTTAGCTGGGTTGTCGCGTTATCGTTACGAGTTTTGAATGTGACGCCTTTTTCACTCGACGCGTGAACTTGAATACCTCGAATGTGCAGCTTTCTTGCCGTGGTTTTTATTTCATCGACCAGCGCTTGCTGCTTTTCAGCTAGGGCAGTATCAACATCGACTTTAAGCAAGAATTGAACACCACCTCGCAGATCTAATCCAAGGTCGACGGGCGCAAATCCAAGTTCAGAAAGCCAAGCAGGTGCAACCGACTGGTACGCCAATGTGAGTTGAGATTCCTTACCAAGTAAGGGCTTTAATAGATTTTTTGCTTGGGTTTGGTCATGTTCGTTTTCAAATAAAATGGTTAACTGAGTGTCACGTTGAGTGACTTCTCTTACATCAATATTGTGCTGCTTAAGCTGCCGAGCAACTGTATCAAGAGACAGCTCGTTATGGGTTTGCTCAATCAATAGAGCAGGCTTGTCGCCGTACCATGATGGGAGTGCGCTTAACGCAAGTAAGACAATGGCAGTGAAAAGCACCACGTATTTCCAGACGGAATAGTGGTTTAAACGCTCTGGCGCTTTTGCGCGAGTACGTGAAGATGACATAGCGATTCCTCAATAACCTGAATTCAGGTTCATGAATGCTGAGCGTAAAGATCGATCAGCAACGCCAATAGATTTAAAAATCTATGGTTGGCGCAAAACTAAAATAGCGGTGTGCGACGCAGATACGTCGAGATTTTGTATGAAAAATATTGAGGTTAGCTGTCGCGGCTTAAGCGGACATACAGTAGGTTAGAATCTTTCCAGCCTGATATTCTGTGCGGGTTCGTGCCTGATGCTTTTTCCGACCAGAGCACAGAAGGAATAAGGGGAGAGAAATACAGATAACTGGGTGGTAGATCTTCACCACCGAGTTGCACCAGAAGTTCGTAATCTGGGGTTGGGAATACTCTTTCCTGATTCCACGAAACAAATCGAGACGATGTTAAAAGTCCATCGGGAATATGCTGAGTATGGGAATCAGCTGTGCCTTTTTCCAACTCGATTTGTAAGTTGGCTTCGGTTTGAAAATCAGTAGAAAGGTGAGATGGAGTTTCAACAGAGGATTGCACCGCGAATTCAGCGTTTTGCGATAGCCAGCCACCGTTCTCCGTTTGAGCAAACACGGTATGGCTGAAAGTAACCAGCAGAGAAAACAGCAAGATTGCCCAAGTTCTCATTGATGATTATCACTCTATTGATTCAATCCGCCGATAGTATGCCTGTTTAGCGAATGTCACAACTAAAAAGATCTAAATTGAACATTCAATCAGATTCGACAAGTGAGAATACGGTCGCGCGGCAATGTTTGACGATTCAGTTTAGCGATTCGCGGTAGCAGCCAGTGTGATACCTGCCCCTATGAATGTGGTACCAAAAATTCTAGAAAGTTTTTGTGCTGGCAGTGTTTTGGTCGAACGGCGAATCAATTTGGTACCCCAATAGCCATATACCGTTAAGCACACTATGGAACAGCCAATCAGCGTGCCAACCAATAATGAAAACTGAGCGATAAGAGGTTCGCTAGGAACGATAAACTGTGGGAACAATGCAGTCGTGAACACGATGGCTTTAGGGTTAGTGAGCGCCACCATTATGCCTTGAAAATACAAATTGGTTTTGCGAATGCGAGAAGGGGTATCAGACAACTCAAACTCGAACTGGATACCTTTGTTCCACATTTTCCAACCCATATAGATAAGGTATAACGCGCCAATAAATTTAATGGTAAGGAAGGCTGTGGTCGAGCTAAGAACTAATGCACTTAATCCAAGCACGGAGCAAAGCGACATGATGAACAAACCAGTAACGTTTCCTGCCAGTGCAAGTAAGGCGTGCTTAAACCCTTTGCCGAGTGAATGCGTCATGATGAGTAAAATCGCAGGGCCAGGTGTTACTGCGGCGAGAAAGGCAATCGATAAAAATGCGAGCCATTTTTCTATTGGCATAATGCCCATAAATAGAAAATCCATTTTCTTTCTCCCTGATCATCCTATGCGCTTACTTAATGGTTGATACTACCTCAATTCAGTTTAAATATGTTACCAGTTATTAAGCCGATGCCTAATAGGCAACTGTTTAATTCGAAACGGTAAAAGAAAAGAAGCTGTAGCGGATCGCCATTATCGGAACCGCAATTTGATTTGTAATTGTGTTTTTTATCAACCTAATACACAGTGGCATCTCATCAGAAGAAGGATACAGAAATGACCGCAGCCAGCTTTTTACGATTACTATGCCTTGCCGCAGTTTGGGGGGCGTCTTTTCTTTTCATGAGAATTGCCGCAAATAGCTTTGGCCCCGCTTATTTAATCGAATTTAGAGTGCTGTTTGCCGCGATGAGCTTGCTGCTAGCGTCTGTCTTTCTTAAACGTCGGTTGATACTATTTCAATACCCTAAGCACTTTCTGATCATTGCGTCTTTTAATACGGCTATGCCGTTTATGCTTTTCGCCTACGCAGCCCAAACATTGAATGCATCTACCTTGTCTATTTTAAATTCTACAGCGGTTATTTGGGGCGCGGTGATTGCGTATTTTTGGCACAAAACGCCTTTGTCACTCAAGGGGGGGCTTGGCTTAGTGTTAGGCGTGTTGGGCGTTGCCGTCTTGGTAGGTTGGGATGCCGTCAATATTGGCAAGGAAGCGACGTTGCCGATTATTGCCGGAGTAATGGCTGCATCTTGTTATGGGGTAGCGACTAACTACGCCAAGAATGCGCCTAAGATTTCATCGTTCGATAATGCGCACGGAAGCATGTGGGGTGCCGTGATATTGGTGCTGCCTTTATTACCTTGGCTGCCAATGCCTGAGACACCTACGGTATTTGAATGGTCGTCGGTCGCGGTATTGGGGGTGTTGTGTACTGGGTTGGCGTATCTTCTGTACTTTCGTTTGGTGACGGATATAGGGCCCGCTTCTACACTTTCTGTGACTTTTTTGATTCCGTTTTTCGGTATCTTATGGGGATATTTGGTGCTGGGTGAGCCAATCGGTTTTAATACAGTGATTGGCACCATACTGGTGGTCAGCGGCACGATGTTGGTAACAGGCTTCTCACCGAAAAGCCTGTTACGTCGTCAAAGAGGTTAGATAACTCTAAAGAGGTTTAATAGACCTAAAGAGGTTTAGTAGATCTAAAGCTCACTGATGTTGACCACTCTGTCTGCACTTTTGATGGTTTCAGGGCGGTGGGCGATCATCACACGAGTAAACGGCAGCCCTTTGATGTGCTCATTGATTCGACCTTCGTTTTCAACATCCAAATGGCTGGTGGCTTCATCTAAAAACAAAATCGACGGGCGATGGTAAAGCGCCCTAGCCAGTAATAGCCGCTGAGTTTGACCTCCAGAAAAATTGGATCCCATGTCCGACACTAAACTTTGATAGTTCATTGGCAGTTTGATGATGTCTTCATGGATGCCAGCCATATGAGCGCATTGCATCATCATTTGGTGATTGGGCTCCGGTGAAAAGAAGGTAATATTTTCTTCTACCGATCCTGTAAGCAATGTGTCGTCTTGCATCACCGAGGCAATTCTGTCTCGGTAGCTAGAAAGCCCTAAATCTCGGATATCTTCCCCATCGACCAATATTTTCCCTGATGTGGGCTGAAGCAATCCAAGCATTAACTTCATTAATGTTGATTTACCGCACCCTGAAGGCCCCACCAAAGCGATGGATTCACCGGCAGGTATTTTAAGATTCAGATTTTGGAAAATATAGTCGTCATTTTCAGAATACTTGAACGACAGATCGACCAGTTCAACATTGCCACGCATTTGAGTTAAATTACGTCCTTTCTCGCGGTGAGGCTCTTGTTCATGCAGAGCAATATCGGCAATTCGGTCGAGGTGCAGGCGAAGCATTTTAAATTGAATGACTTGTTCTATCAGCATCGACATGCGGGAGGTTAATTGCTCTTTGTACGCCAAGAACGCAAACACCATACCTATGGTCATGTCGCCACTCATTACCGCCATCGCTGCAAGGAAAATGATGAAGATATTTTCTAAGCCAAACAGCAATTGATTTACTGATTCAAAGCCAATACTCAGCTTGCCCAGCTTGATGTCTGCATTGATGACAGAGCTATAGCGATTCTGCCAAGTACTTTGGCGCATGGATTCGGCATTGAAAAGACGGATGGTTTGAATGCCACGCGCCGTTTCCAAAAATTGGCTTTGCTCTTTGGCTTTCGCTTCAATGGACGTTTCCGTCGCTTGTTGCAGTTTACTGTAAAGTGCGAGGCGAACCGTGAGGTAGGCAAGAACCACACACAAGACAACAGCGGTCAGAAATGGGCTATAGGCGAGCATGACCGCCAGAATAGCGATAGACATGATGCCATCAACAATGGTTTCGACTAAGCCAGTTGTCATCCTCTCACGCACTTGATTGAGGGAACCAAAGCGAGAAACCAAGTCGCCAATGTGGCGAGTTTCAAAATAGCTCATGGGTAAACGCAGTAAATGGCGAAGTAAGTTCGCACCCATTTGTAAGTTTAACTGGCTGGATAATCGAAGGATCAACCAACTTCGAATTGCTTTGGTGATGATGTTAAACAGCAAGAGTAAGCTAAATCCCGCCGCCAGTACGATCAGCAGTGTTTCGTCGAAACTGACCAGCACTTCGTCCACAACCAGCTGAATGTAATAAGGACTAAGTAGCATTAAAAATTGGAGAAGAATCGACAAAAATACCAGCGTGGATAACGCTTTTCCAAGCCCTGAAACCCTTGTCCATAATTGGCTGATGCCCATTTTTTGGCGTGCGTCTTTCTTCTCAAACTCTTTTGTTGGGATCAGCTCAATGGCGATACCCGTGTAATGTTCGCTGAATTCAGTTAGAGATAAAACACGTGTACCCGACGCTGGATCATTAATGGTGACGGTGTTCTTTTTAACGCCCGTGACCACTACGAAGTGGTTGAGATCCCAATGCACAACGCACGGTAAAGTCAGCTTTCCGACGTGCTCCAGTGGGCATTTTAGTGCTCTGGCGGCTAACTGCATTTTGTCGGCAGTTTGAATCAGCTGTTGGACGTTGATCCCTTTCATTCCGGGCGAATAAAATCGGCGCGCGGCAGGCATATCAAGTTTATACCCATAATAGGAAGAGACCATCGCTAGGCAAGCTAAGCCACATTCCGCGGCTTCAGTTTGCGAAATCATGGCGACTTTTCGGTTGCCGGAATACTCCAGTAGCTCAGTAATATGAGGCTCTTTCTCGGCGTGATCCATATTAAATCTTTCCTAATAATCCGTAGACAGGTTCAAGTATCCAACCCATGATGCTGCGGCTTTCCAATAAAATATCCGCTTCCAAAAGCATCCCGTTTTTGAGGGGAATGGATGTACCTTCAAAATCGACGTGCTCTTTTTCAAGTGTGACTCGAATCCGATAAACAGGCTCGCTGATGGGTAAAGGGGTTTCCCCGCTTTGCAAGAGTACTGTGTCTATATGTGAAACCTTGCCACCAAGGTAGCCAAATCGTTGATAGGGGAAGGCGTCTAACCGCAGTTTGACCGTGTCGCCTTTCTTGACGAATCCAGCCGACCGCGTGGGAAGAAAAAGCTCCGCGACTAATTTCGCGTTTTCAGGAATAAGGCTAAGCATTAATTGGTTGTCGTGGACGGTTTCACCCGTTACTACGTTTATGCCTGTTGCTTTGCCTTGTTCATTGGCCGCCAATACGTGAATGGCGTTACCTTGTGCTTGGCTAAGTTGTTGCCGAATCGAGGATTTTTGTTGCTCTAAATCCAATACGTTCAGTTCGTGCTGTTTGGGCAGAATCGCCAAGTCTGACTGCAAGGTATTTCGAGTCTTTCGCAAATCCAGTTCATTGGCGATCGCTCGCTCTTGCTGGGCTTTGATCTCTATCAGCGCTTCTTTTTGTGATTGAAGATCCAGAGCAGAAAGGTGCCCTTCTCGGAACAGTTTTTGGTGCTGCTTTTCACGCTCAGTTTGAAGTTGGTATTTCTCTCGTATGAGTGCTTTTTGGGTTTCAATGGCGGCAAGTTGGCGGTCTATGTCCGTAACAAGCACTTTCTGCTTATTGATTTGTTGAGCATGAAGGTTGTTTTGATACTGGATTTCTTGATTGATGTACTGATATTGCTTTTCAAATTCTTGAACAACGGTTTGGTTAAGGTCGAGCCCGTTGGCCAGTTTGTTTTTAGAGCTAATGGTGATCAGAGGTTCGCCTTTCTCAACTTGCTGACCCTCTTGGATATGAACCGTTTCGACGATGCCTTCGCGTTGCGAAAAGGATTTGATAATGCCTTTATCTGGCAAGATATAGCCTTGAACCGTCTCTTTTCGACTGTATTCGGCATAATTCAGATATAAGCCCAGCAAGGTGACGGAAACGAAAAGAATGCTCACAATGAGATAAATAGACAATGGCTGCGCGAGCAATACATCGCCGTGGAGTCGTTGTTTTTGGGCGTCAATGACAGATTGACGATACAGCTGGCTCAAAAAATCTCTCCGGTATTAGGGTCTGTTGACCTTTCGTGGTTAAATTTTGTTCGAGTTCTATGCCTTTTAATCGCGGCGCAAGGTGTGTAGCCCATTCTTTAAGAACAAAAGTATTTCTAAGCAAATACCTTGCAACAAAGAGTAAAAGACATGGGAACGGGGACGCCTAGTCAAACCCTTTGGGCAGCATTTGTGGCTTATTTCTACTGCGTTATCGCTCATTGATGTAGAGCGACTACACCGAATGAGCGTTGCCTTGTATAAATCACCCACAAATTGCTGCAAAATCATCTCGAAAGGTCAACAGACCCTAAGAATGCCCGAGCACGGTGATGTTCGGGCAGAATAAGGCAAAATTATGGTTATCGGCCACCGGATACCAAGTTTTGAGCAATGGCTTCACAAATGCCTAGCTTTTGGTATATGTCCATCCAGTAGAATTCACCGCATGGATTGATTTCTAGGAATTTGTATTGGCCATCTGGCGTTAAAATAAGATCTGCCGCGCCATAGTTTAGCTTGAGCTCTGTCGCGAGACGGATCAGCTTATCGGCTTCTTCTTGCGGCAACTCAAATGGCTGCCATTTATCGAGTGTGTAGACACCGCGCTTACGCCAATCGGTTTCCATCCCCTTCATAATATCTGGGTCAATGGATGCGCAGTAAACCTGATTGCCAACAACGGTCGCACGCAACTCAACATCTTTAATGACATGTTCTTGGAACACCATTGGGCACAGGTTTAACTCTTCCAGTTTTTCTAAGTGTTCTTCTTCTACCTTGTTGGTAAAAACCACTTGCTCAACATCATCATTCCAAACCGAAAAGGCGGTTTGCATCTTCGTGATAATTTTACCGTTGTTATCAGCGAAGAAATCACGCACTGCTTCTGGCGAGTTACTGGTGAGTGTATTGGGTAGGTTTAACCCCACTTTTCTTGCCAGCATCAATTGATATTCTTTATTGGATGCGTGGCGTATATCCCAGTAATCGTCAAGTTTGTAGCACTCTAGACTATCGAGGTAACCCAAAATGGTTCGCTTGCTTTCTTCGGCAGAAGGTTGCTTGAGCTGTATGTCCATGTCGGCAGGTAAACCTTTTGCTGGATAGAATCGGCGATACCAAACGGCCAATATCTCGTCACCTTTGACGACATCGCCATTTTCCGTAATGAGCGTACTCTCATTGCCTTTATTATTCTGATGGGTGGCAATTTGCACCTTAGTTGGAAAGAGATCCGTGTTAAAACGCACTGGTACTACACCAGCTTGTTTCAGCAATTCAGAAACGGTATCAATACTTTGATTGTCTTTTGAATGCGTAATGATGAGAACTTTGTTTTTAGTCATACTTGTACCAGCTGTTCCTTGCTATTGACTGTATTTAATAAGTGTTTGGGCGATCTGTTTAGAAATAGGCAGGTCTAATTCTGCCTCTAACATTCCCCATTCACCCGCAGGGTTCACTTCTAAGAACTGATATTTGCGAGTCGTATCTAATATGATGTCAATAGCGCCAAATTTTAGATTCATAGAGTCCATGAAAACGCGCAACTTTTGTACGAGAGATTCAGGGATATCAGTGTGTTGCCAATTGGATTGCGTTGGCGTCGCTTTTCGCCAGTCGAGCAGTTCTTTTTCATCATTACTGCTCAAATTCACTTTAGCTGGGAAGCAATGTCCATCGACATAGGCTATGCGTAACTCCGCTTGTTTTTTCACTTGTTGCTGAAAAATCATGGGAGAAAAGCGCAGCGAGTCGAGATCCGCTAAGTGAGCTTCGGTTACTTTCGATGTGTATACAAACGCAGGGGGTTTACCCATGGAAACGGTTAGTGGCGTGTGCATTTTTGCGACAATGTCGCCATTGCACTGTTTATAGAATGCTTTTACTTGGTCTGGAATATTGGTAAATAGCGTTGCAGGAACGTCGAGTCCCGCTTTTTTTGCCATTCTAAGCTGTAGCCATTTATTTTCTCCAGCCAGTTGTGTGTTTGGGTGGTCAAGCCAGAAAACATCTTCGAAACTGTAAAGTAAAGACTGCTTAATGCACTCAGACTCACGAGTTGCTTGGGCTAATACATCTCCTTCTAGCGCGGAAGATAAATCGCTGACTCTGTTTTTTCTATGCCATATCGCGCCAATATTTGACTCGTTGATAGACCAGCCTTCCGTTGAAATCAGTGTATCAACGTGTGCCTTTTCCAAATGCTGCTCTTCTGAACTCGGAGAGTCAAAAGGGAGGGTTTGTAAGCTCCCACCGATTTGAATATTCAAGGGGAATTGATCGCTGTTTAAACGAACAGCCTCTACACCCGCTGTCATTAGGTGTTCTGTCACCCAATCTACGGGAAAGGTGTCCTCAGAATGAGTGATGCATAGGATACTTTTGTTTGTTTTCTGCATAATCGTTCTTTCAATATCACCCCCAAATTTTTGGGGGTGAGAGCTTAGAGGTCATGTCTAGGAACTGGATAGATGTTCTATCGAGTATTACCTAAACCCGATTTGGTATTTACCAAGTCGGAAATACAATCGCTGTACCTTCGTCATCATCAGATGGCGCTTTACGAGTTGCGATTTCAAATCCTTCATCGTCATCTGAAGGGGCTTTACGAGTTGCAATTGCAAAACCTTCGTCATCATCAGATGGTGCTTTTCTTGTTGAAATACCACCAAAGTTAACAATACCACCAGAAATTTGGTTTGCTTCTTCTTCAGTTAGTGTGTCTGCTTCGATAAAATTATTAAAAAATGGAGTGTTCTTACTCATTTGTATGTTCCTTTTAATTTAATTTAGTGCCGTTAATTGGCGTTTTTATGTGAACACTATTACGTCGACGAATTAGCAGTATCTGCTGTTCACCTTTTAAAACATACATAAAAGCGATTACTTATAAAATAATAATATTTTTATTAGTTAAATAGTTTCTCAATAATGAGACTAAAATTAACTAGGATTAAAATTATATTTCACCCCTGAATTTTGACCGTGATTAAACTTATTTTATTTCGTGTAATAACTGATTTAATTTGAATTAAGATCTATTTTTAATCCGTATGATTATTATTTATACACTGTTTTATTGTAAATTACCGTTTGCTAAAATATTCACCTTACATAACGCAAGGTGAATATTGATTATAAAAATAGCCTAATTTAACGGTCGAGTTTGATTTCGACACCTTCATCATCATCAGAAGGGTATTTCATCGTCACATCAATTGGTCGAATACCGATATCAATTGGCTGCCCTTCATCGTTATCAGAAGGGTGCTTCATTGAAATATTGATACCTGCAAAACCACCCGAGCACTGAGTTGTTTCAGTGTCGTTTAATTCTTCAATTTGTGACTCGATAAAATGGTTAAAGAAAGGAGTGTTCTTACTCATATTCTCTTCCTTTAGCTTATTAGAACGATGGGAAATCGTTGCCTTCATCGCTGTCTGATGGGTGTTTCATTGTTACTAGGTCGCCTGGCTTAAGAACGAACTCTAGACCTTCATCATCATCAGATGGTGCTTTCATTGTTACGACTTCAAAATCGCCAATGAAACCACCTGCACATTGCTTAGTTTCTTGAGCGCTTAGCTCTTCGATTTGAGATTCAATAAAGTTGCTGAAAAAAGGTGTGTTCTTATTCACTTTTCAATCCTTGTTAAAGTTTGTTTACAATTTAAGTTTTTAATTATCAATGAGATAATCGTTGATATAAGTATCAAGGTGAGTTTTTTAAAACAAACATTTAACAAGGGTTGATGAGGAATATCAGTGAGAATACGAGTCATTTCACGAACAACACTGATAAATCAAAGAATAAGCTTGGGTTCAAGATCTAAGACCGCTGGTTCGATTTGTGAACCTGAAGTGAGGGAGGATTGACCGTTTTAAAGAAAATAAATAATAAAATGCATAGAGTGCATAAAAATTCACGTGAAAAATAGGGCGTATCATTGTGTGAATTTAAAATATGCAACTGGTTTTTTATTTGTGGAGGTAGCAGTTAAGTGCGGTATAGAGTCAGCCAAGAGTGGCTGACTCTATATTCTTTAGAAATCGTAACGTAAACCCATTTGAAGTTCGTTATCTGCATCTTTTATCTGGTTGATACGATAACCGGCATAAGTCCTCAGGTGTTCGTTAAAGGTATAAACCGCTTCCAGAGCAAACTCATCCACAGTGTCGGTTTTTGAGGAGTCATTTTTCTGGGCATTGTACGCGCCTACAAAGGCAACTTTCTCGAGTTCGTATGTAGCCATCAGTTCATAACCAATAATGTCATTAAGTTGGCTGCCAACAACACTTTTACCCATGGTGTAAAGCCCCGCAAAACTAAGATTATCGAACTGAACTTCACCAACAAAGTTGAATTGATTTTCGGTTTCATCGCCTTGCTTTTGGTTTACATAACCGGCACCGATTCTAAATCGTTCCAAACTGTAAATCCCAGAGATACCATAACTGTTTGTGTTGTCGTTATTATCTTTATCCGCGAATATGTAGTCACCAGATACAGTAAGCTGATCGAACGTGGTTTTGTAGACTAGCGCATTTTCTCTCTTGTCTTTATTACCATCCACAATGTCGGCTGCTTTTGCGCCAAATGTGGCTAAGGTATCGGTGAAGTTGCTTAACATGACTTGAGATGAATCTTGTTTTCCGTAAGACACAGAACCAAACTCGCCTTTAACACCAGCAAAGTAGTAGCGATTTGTTAAGTCTTCTTCACCAGAGAGTTCGGCTTCGTATTTTCCAAAACCTGAAAATTGGTCGGTAACAGTTGATTCACCGGATAAAGATATCCGCGCGCGGCTGATGTCTTTAAACGCGCCTTTATTACCCGTTTTATTGGCGTCTGAAATATTGAAACGTCCTTCAGCGCGTCCTCCTAAATCTAGTACCGTTCCGTCTTTTTCATAAATCGTGGCCGCGGAAGCAGAAGATAGAGTCGTAGCCGAAAGAATTGCTGTTGTTAGAATCGCTTTGTTCATGTTCTGGTCCTTCTAATCTCTTTTATAAGAGGTAATGAGTTAGCTCACTTTCCCTTGTGAACAGTCAAAGGAAGTTTCCAATAAGTTGCCACCGTTCGTGCAGGATTCGCACTGCGCCAACATGGCGTGGGTGCATCTGGATTATTTTGAAGGGTCTCTACATATTGATTGCGTGAATAAAGAATGAAAGTGCAATGAGGTTTTTGTAGATAGTGTGATATTTGATGGTTAAAATCAGAAAATGCTAATGTACGTGGTAAAAAATACATCCGTATACCATATGAATTGGGGTGAAATGTGAAGTTAACGTCAGAGGTGATGTTGGAAATGTATGTTTTTACAATTAATATTGTCTCAAAAGTGCGAATTACGTTTGTTAGGTCGCATATAAACTGGATTTGAGGCAAAACGGTTTGCTTCGCGACTCCACACTGCTTATGTTAATAAGCGAGAGTTCTAGGGTGAACTCATCAGAGCAGTAGCTCTTTCAAAGTGTGGTAGTCCAAGCTATAGGGTAGTCGCTAAATGGGCATAGATGTAAAACAATCTGCTATTGAAATGCGTTTTCAGAACGGAAAAAGTTCTGCGACCCCGCTACCGCAAGACTTTGTTGAACCAGACACACCTCGTTTTCAATTTAAGAACGAAATCATTGTTAGTGAAAGCAAGAAGTTACTGGCCAGTGAGTTGCTTCTTTCTCAGGAAGATGCGGCTATCCACACCACCTTCATGAAAGGTGAACTAGGCAAACGTCTTGCTAAAGATATTCTTGAGCAACAGCTTCATTTCCTGATTTCTGTTAATCCTGCTTCCTTTCCGTTCGAGTGTTTGTTCCTGAATGTGGAAAGGCATGCCCTAAGTAATAGAAAAACCATTAACCTTCTTATCGCCGTTCACTCTCATCTAAAGTGCTATGGAAAAGCGTTAGTTGTTGAAACAACTGAGCGTCAATATTCGATAGAAGGAAAAGACTACCTCAAAGGTGTCGCCAAACTGAAAGACGTCGGGGTGAAAATCGCCTTGGATGACTATCAAGTTGGAGAAGATTTTAGAGATGACGAATTGAGTGCGGGTCTTTATGACTATGTGAAAGTCGACAATCCATTTTTTGATCTCAAATCGGGCATGGACCATTCTTGCAAAAAACTAGACATCATCCTTCAGCAAAAATCCTCTAGTGATGCGAAATGGATTGTGGAAAGAGTAGAAGATCAGAACTCACTCAATCATCTTCTACCTTTTGCTTTTTGGGGTTATCAAGGCTACCTATTTAATCCGATACAGGCACACTATCCTGAGTATTCTCTGTTCTAGTTTCCTGTTTGTTAACGCGTCTTTTGGTTCGCCATAAATTCAGGAAGTTCGGAAGAAGCGAAGCCAGTATCATCCCGAGCATTAAGCCTATTTGTGTATGGCTATAGGTTTCATTCATCAATAAAACACCACCAGTAATGCCGGCAATAGGGTTGGCGATACCACTGAATGTGAACTCAACAATGGTCATTTTTCGGATTAACCACACATACATTCCGTAAGCGACAGCCGTATTCAGAATAATTATCCAAGCGATTCCAAACCAATTGGTTGCGCTAATGTCTTGATTGGTAAACGCTTCAAAAGCAGAAGGTTCAAACAGCCACTGAGCACCTGCGACAACCCCGAGTGCTGCACCACCTATAATAAGCTGCCAACTTAACACTCCCCACCAGTGCATATCTTTTGATAGTTTTTGAGTCAGTGTACTGCCAATAATAATGCACCAAATCGCACAAAACATAGCAATCAAACCGGTTGTACCAAGTTCGATCTGGTTTGGATCGAAAAGAAACCACGCGAAACCCACCAAAGTAAAACCAGAAACGATTTGAATGCCCGAAGGCTTATTCTTAAACCACAACCATTGGAAAATCATGGCGAAAATGGGGACAGAAACCATTCCTACGCCAGATATCGCAGCAGGCAGCGTGGCAGCCATAAGAAAGATCATGGCGAAAAATGCGCTTATGTTCACTAAGGAAAGAATGACTAAAGGTTGCCACTGATTTCTTGTAGGCATGATAGGACGAAGTGCCAATAAAAGAAGACCAGCGGGGAGAGCACGAATAAAGCCCAGTAGTAATGGTGGCCATTCAGACAGAGTAAACTGCGTTACAGCATATGTGGTTCCCCAAAAAAAAGCAGGGATCATGGCGAGAAATATATTCATGCTAACTATGTCTATGTGAAGATAATGTGGGCAATGTACTCCAATTATAACTCAGTGTAAAGTATCTTTACATGAAGATAACTTTTTTAAGTGAGCTTTAGATCACTTGGATATACGAATAAAAAGAGAAAACTGCTCGGGTGGTTAGATATTGGTTAGAAAGAGTGGGCTGCGAATCAAGGCTACCCACTTTTCTGTAAAGAGCTGAAATTATACAGAGCCGAGTTTATACAGAACTGAATTTATGTAGAGCTGAAGTTATATAGAAATAACCACTAAAGAAGTAAATTCAGGCTTCTCAGTCCTAGTTCAATTCTTTTTGGACGGCTTTTTTGAGTTCACCGTAAGGTAGGAACCCTGGGATAATCTCATCGTTAATGATAAGTGCAGGGGTGCCACGTAAACCCAGCTGACCAAATGCTTGCATATTTCGAGATACGATGGATTCTTCTCGCTCACCCGTTTCTAAGTACTTTTCAGTACCCGTTTCTTTAGCAATACGGTTGAGTGATTCTGCATCGTGACGTGTCGGATGCGCGACTAAAAGCCTGTGAACCTCTGCAAACTTCTCGGGTTCCTTCTCCCAAACTTTTAACGCATAAAATGCAGAGTTTGTGTTGGTGCCACTGGCAATCTGCTGCTGTAAAGGTACATAGATGTTAACAACTTTTACGTTGTCCATCTCTGTGAGCAACTTAGCCAAGCCAATTTCCAAGCGCTTACAATATGGGCAGTTGTAATCGGTAAAGTTAATGATGGTCAGAGCGGGGTTTTCTGCACCAGATTTGCTGTGTTCTGGTGCCTGTGTCAACCAACTTCTTTGTTCTTTTAGGGCGACTTCGACTTGCTTTAACTGGGTAACATAGGCTTCTAAGCTTTTGCTTAAATCACCAATGATTTGAGGGTGCCCTTTCAATATGGTGTTAATTTGTGCCAATTGAGTTATTTGCTCTGGGGTTAATGAAACCGCCGCTTTGCCTTCTTCTGCATAGCTTGGCATCACCAAGCCAAACGCTAGCCCCAATCCACCAAGCCATTTTGTAACGTATGTCATTTTCTGGATCCTTATGCCAGCAGTAAACGTAGCCATAACCCCCAAGGAGTAGAAAACCCTGTGGTCATAGACTGAATCTCACCATCTTTGACGATGGCGATTGTAGGAGTGACTTGGGCTCGCCAGTACTGATTAATACTGCCCTCCAAATCATTAATTACTGTGAATCTGTAGTCGTTGTTCTTCATGTATTCGAGCAAGCGATCATCTTCGCCAGATGCCAAAGCAATAGAAACCACTTCGTAGTGATTGGACAAAATATCAATGCTCGGTGTGGTTAGGCTGCATACACCACACCAAGTAGCCCAGAAGTAGACTAAGACAGGCTTATCGCGGCTTAACTCAGCCACATTGACGAATGCGCCATCAATGGCTTTTCCTTGAGTCATCGGCATGTCGTGGAAATCAACATGCTTGGTTCGCCACCAATCGAGTAGCCCAGTAATCAGAATAATAAGCAAGAGATAGCCCGTGAGGTTTCTTACTATTTTGAACATCAGTTTATTTTCCTCTTGCAAGATCGAGAGATTGTGAAATGGAATCTTGAGTCAGCAGCACCGGAAGGGCATTCCCCAGAGGTGCGTTGGGTCCGTATACCACATTAAGTGGTACGCCATATCGGCCGTGACTCATCAAAAATTCAGTAATAGCATTGCTTGGTGTTGTCCAATCCCCTCGCATTAAAACGACGTCAGACGCTTGCATCAGCTCATACGCTGGGGGTTGCAGTATTGTTCCAATCTTGTTTGCTTTGCAGGTAATACACCAATCTGCGGTGACATCTACAAATACAAGCTTACCTTCCGCCACGTGCTGCGCGATGGCTTGCGTGTCTAATTCTTGCCACTGAAAATCATCGATAACCGGGGTCGCCCAATGAGATGACAGTGACCCCGCTATCGCCAAGCCCAACCCGAAAACCAGTAATGCGGAGCTACCATAAATGGTGACGCTTCTAGCACCATATTTTGAAACCAATACGAGCAGCAAAAACACAAATGTAACGGCACTGACCATTATGGTTACAAATTGACCTAGGTGGGTAGAAAGCAACGAAATTAGCCAAAAGGATGTTAACGCCATCATTAGAGCAAAAAGGATCTTCAACCGACCCATCCAAGCGCCAGGTTTAGGCAGTAAACCAATGGTTTTTGGGAATAAAGCGAACATAAACCAAGGAAAGGCTAAGCCAATACCTAAAAATGTAAATATGAGCAGAATGTCAAAAATATGGCTTCCTAACGCGAAAGCGACGGCGGTACCGAGAAACGGAGCACTACAAGGTGTGGCAAGCAACGTAGCGAAAGCACCTTGGAAAAATGGCTTCGATAGCCCTTTCCCTCTGTCACTTGCCAAAGTATTTGACCATAGGCTAGGGAGCTTGAACTCAAAAATGCCGAATAAATTCAAGCTAAAACCTAAGGTGACAACAACTAGAAAGACCAAAAACCAAGGCTGCTGGAATTGGATTCCCCAGCCAATAGTATTGCCTGTCCATTTAAGGGCGATAAGAGCAACCGCCAGTACCCAAAAAGAAGAAATGATGCCAGCGGCTGAGGCGAGAAAGTGCGCTCTGTGCATTGCTGGTTTGTCGCCAGAAAGCAACACGCTGTTGACCTTGATTCCAAGGACGGGGAGCACGCACGGCATAACATTTAAAATAAGCCCCCCTAGGAAAGCGAACCACAACATCAGTGCAGTGTTAGGATTCTCCGCCTTAACATGTCCGATTGAATATGGTGCGGTTAATTCTTGGAGAAGTAAGTCGTCTTTAACCGTAATGCGCAAGTCTTGATTGTCTAACTCCGGTTTCCCAAGCGTGTTCGAGACAGGAAAAATGGCGGTTAACTGGTTGTCGCGAATTGAAATAGTGGGCGCTTGAAAATGGTTATCTCCTGATTTCAATGTCTCTATAAATAGATTTGGATTATTCCAGCCTGTTTCGTTTTCCAAAGTCACACTGAGTAGCCGATTCCCTTCATCCCAAATGATTCGCGACACCTTAGCACTGCCATAAGTGAGCGGAATTAAAGACATGGCTTGATTGTGAAGCATCATGCTATCGCTGTTTGGCTGCAGTAACTCAGGTTTAAAAGACAACTGGATAGGGTAGTCGGTAAGAACGCAGATGTTGGTGCAACTGGGTAAAGTAAGTGTAGCGTTGATGTCTGTGGCAGTTTTGGGGTCACTTAAAACGATATCTAAAGGAAATGCTACGTAATTTTGATAGCCCAAAACAGTTAAACCAAACTGCTGGTAGTAACCTGGGATTGGCCAATGCCATTGAATGTTTTCAATATTGGAGGCTGTCGAATAATCGAGTGAGGGAGAAACGCCACCTTCGCCAGGAGTACGCCAGTAAGTTTTCCAACCATCATCCAACCTTACTTCCAGTAGTGCATGAACTGTCTTTGCGTTTACGTCTTGCGTACCAGTTAGTGATAATTTTACCGATACGGGTGGGTGCCTGTCATTTTGAAGCCAAGCTGTCGTATGAGCCGCGCTATAAGAAGAGAGCGACACGTTACAAATAATGAAAGCAAAAACGTAATGGAGTACAGATAGTATTTTCAAAGCATGCCTTTTGGGGCTCATATTAGATGAGAATCTATAAGTCATTGAGATTCTATACCCAGTTAAAATATAAACAGGTTTCACCCGTTTACCCAATGCGAGATAACTATAATGTCGATTCGAAACCTACAGCAGCAATTCTATTGTCGACTTTTTGTGGCGATAAAACACAGTTAGCTAAGTCGGCTATTCAGAGATAAGACCAGCTTGTTGTCGAAAATATTCCCAAAAATAAGAAAAAAATTTGAGTAAACAGTTAGTTCGGTAGATTGAGAATTGAGATCCTGCAACAATATTTTTATGAATCATGTGTGAATCTTGTCATTTTTGCTTACACATATCACAATCAAGGCGATTTTTTCCTGCTAACGGAAGAAAATCATATACACCAGCGAGAAACTCGCGTAACTTGGTATTTGGCCTGTATACAGACCTATTTATTTGTTGTTCCTGACTCAAGAAGTCTTCTTAAACCTACTGTCTGACAGTCTGTTGTTGAAGTGTTTTCTTTTCGATGTTTAGACCTCTTATAAGTAACTCTATCTGGCTGACTAACAATTATGGCGCGAAGGTCGCGCTGTGAGATACAAAGATACAATTTAGGAAATACCCATGTCTAAGACAACTGGCACAGTTAAGTGGTTTAACGAAGAAAAAGGTTTTGGTTTTATTACTCAAGAAGACGGTGGTGCAGACGTATTTGTTCACTTCCGTGCTATCACTGGTGACGGATTCAAAACACTTGCTGAAGGCCAAAAAGTATCGTTTGAAGTTGAGCAAGGCCAAAAAGGTCCTCAAGCTGCAAACGTTGAAAAAATCTAATTGAGTTTAGATTGATAGAATGC
The DNA here is from genome assembly GCF_002835515.1 of Vibrio sp. vnigr-6D03. Taxonomy (NCBI): domain Bacteria; kingdom Pseudomonadati; phylum Pseudomonadota; class Gammaproteobacteria; order Vibrionales; family Vibrionaceae; genus Vibrio; species Vibrio sp. vnigr-6D03. Next base: position 258,235 of record NZ_PIZL01000012.1, on the reverse strand, counting down.
ATCGCCCCGCTCTCTCACCCGAGGTAGCGGGGCGAATTCGTTTTATCGCTAGTAATAATTCATAGAATTGTTCGTAATACAGGCTTAGGGTCTAGCTAGAACCTGAGCTTTTTTTGCTTTCTTAAATCAGTTGAGATTGGTTGAAAAAACGCAGTTGATAACTGAACGATAAAAACGAGCACAACGCTATTTTTTAATGTTATTTTTTGCCATCAGCGTGTATGTGTACACGTTCTAAAAATACTAAGCTTTCAGAGCAAGCTTCGAGCCATCAAACTTCAAATAGCTGAGCAAAAGCTGCACACTCTTCTTACCTTTGTCATCAAACATCATTCCGTAGCGCGCGTAATGATGAGACTTCTGCATGTTACAAATTTTGCCAGTGAGCTGAGGAAGATCTACTTTCCCACGCGTTCGTTCCACTATGCTGATTTGTATCGGTTCTTCTATCTGGAATGTACGTATCAAAGGGCTTGTGATGATACGGCATCCTCCTTTAGAGATATCCCTTACTTCACATTCCAAGCGCTGACCGTTATAAAAAACAACGGCGGCAAGCGATACGTCGTATCTGGGTTCTTTACGAAGTTGAAGTACTTTCATATTGGCCGGAATGGACAACATGATCATGCGAACGGGTTCGTTAACCATGTGCATGATTTGGCATCGGAAAGAAATAAGTGCGCCTTCACCACGTGGTGAAATAGCGCGAACATTTACCCAGAAACCTTCCTGAAAAAAGTATTCGTAATCTTCGTCCGAGATATCAGGCGCGCCCAGCAATATATAATCTGTTCCAATGGTTCCTATGAAAGGTGTAATGCCTTTATAGTTGATACCTACGGGAGTAGAGATGTTAATGGTCACATCACTGCTGTGTTCGATCATTGCTAAAGCATCTGAGCTTTTAAGCGTTGTTTCAGCACCTTTGAAATTTTCCGAATTGGTATTAACTTGTAGGTTTGCTGCCGCCGAGTTTTCCGCCATGGTAGTCCTTTTGACCTTCATTTGCCTCGTACTAAGTCATTGTAAGGCGATGATATATATACGCACGACAGTCATTTAGTTTTTATGTGCTTTGATGCATTTGAAGTCGTGATTGTTGCTCTGACATTATAAATTAACTTTTATAAATCGATTGTAATCGACGTTTCTGAATGTGAGCTGTGCGAATAAATATTCGCGTGATTGGACCATGCATTGATGTATGGCTCAATAAATTGTATTAAACAAATCATAGAATATGACTCTAGTTTAGTAACGACTTTCTCAATTGGCGAATTAAGCGTATTTAAGAGACAATATTAAGAACATTACATGCATTGAGTGAACTTAATGTTGGGAATCAGAAAATGAGTAAAGGGCATTTGGCACACAAACCCTCAAAAAAGCAGCTTATTCAGAAACTTTGGGGTGATTTCGGACGACTTGAACGCTGGTTTTTGAGCCCAAATGGCAATGCTGATGAGGTTGAGCAGAGTGAAACCGCTAAAAGTGTTATTGCTAAATGGATAGAGTTGCCTGAAACGCTCGCACATCCAAAAGGCTGGAATACCGAACGATCTACCGATAGAAAGCTAAAATCTTATCTTGTAGAAGCCAATTGGTATTTGAAGTTCTCCACTCAAAAAGATCCAAGATGCCTCATGCCTATTGGGCTGGAAGTCAATCCCACTCCCACACAATACGTGATTGTTATGTCCGACTTGCGTGATTACGGTCTAACCGAGGTTGTCAAGCAGTCAGATGTTAGGCACTGGAAGCTTTGCCTCAAGTGGCTAGCGAATTTTCATGCGAAGCATTTGAGTATAAGTCACCTTAATTTTGGTCCAGACGAAGCCTTATGGACGCAAGGGACCTACTGGCACTTGGACACCCGCCCTGATGAATTTCAAGCAATGGTGACAAATGAATTTAAAACACACGCGAAAGCATTAAACTCAGCATTGAAATCGGCACCTTTCCCGACATTGGTTCATGGTGATGCCAAGCTAGCGAACTTCTGTTTTTCAGCCAATATGGATTCCGTTGGTGCCGTGGATTTTCAATATGTAGGGGAAGGGTGTGCAATGAAAGATGTCATGCTTTTCATTAGTAGTTGTGTGCCTATTGAAGAAGCCCAAAATGTTGAAAAGCTGTTGTTAGATTACTACTTTTCCCAATTCGAAGAAGCCATGTCGTTTTATCGTCCAGAACAAAATGCAAAGTTGATCATTGAAAGCTGGAAACCCTTTTATTATGTGGCTTGGGCAGATTTTCTAAGGTTTCTCTATGGTTGGAGTCCAGAACACTGGAAAATCAATGAATATTCACTTTCATGTGCTACAAAAGGGCTTGAATACATCGTGAAGTAACGAATATTAAGGAATACCTTATTTCTAATCGATCCCTCTGTTTTTGTTGTTAATGATAATTATTATTGTTTGAGATGTTGTAAACGTTACAGAAATTTTGTAGTTTTTCTCAACAAATTTGAAATAGGTAAGTTTTTGGGATGCGCATCGTAGTTAGCTGATGTAAAGTAGCACGCTGTTTTAGCTCAGTTGAACACTAAGTAGCCCATAGCTCTTACCTCTCGGACTGATAGTTAACACCTATTGTTAATTTACCTGAGACATTGATAGTGTCTGTTGACTCTAGTTATGTCTCAATGAAAACCCCTCTTTAAGGAAAGATGATGGTAATACCTGAAAACAGCTGCATCGTTATCTTCGGTGCCTCTGGCGATTTGACTTACCGCAAGCTGATCCCTGCGCTATACCATTTATACGCGAGCAAACAGCTTCCAGAATCCTTTGCGATTTTAGGCGTCAGCCGCACTGAATACAGTGATGAATCTTATCGCGACAAGTTGAAACGCTCTCTTCAGGAAATGGAAAAAACGGAACCTGAAACGTTAGATGCGTTTATTAACTACCTACATTACCAAGCGATAAACACTTCCGACACCGACGATTACGCCAAACTGGTTACCCGCTTAGATGAACTCTCTGAAAGCTATCAGTTTGAACAAAGCAACACACTCTTCTATTTAGCAACGCCACCAAGCCTTTACAGCGTGATTCCAGCCAGCCTAGCGGCACATGGCTTGAACGATGAAAGCGAAGGCTGGAAACGTCTGATCATCGAAAAGCCATTTGGTTATGATTTAGATTCTGCGCAGAAGCTAGATAAAGAAATTCATGAGCATTTTCAGGAACATCAGATTTACCGTATCGACCATTACTTAGGTAAAGAAACGGTACAAAACTTGTTAGTGTTCCGCTTTTCTAACGCCATGTTCGAGCCATTGTGGAACCGTAACTTTATTGATTACGTCGAAATCACAGGTGCTGAATTCTTAGGTGTGGAAGAACGTGGTGGCTACTACGACGGATCCGGTGCTGTACGTGACATGTTCCAAAACCACTTGCTACAAGTATTAGCAATGGTTGGTATGGAGCCCCCTGCTCAAATCAATGCAGACTCAATGCGTGATGAAGTAGTGAAAGTTCTTCAGTGCTTGAAGCCGTTAGAAGAAAATGACCTTCGCAACAATCTGGTATTGGGTCAGTACACGGGTTCTGATGTGCGTGGTGAATTCCTTCCTGGGTATCGTGACGAGACAGGTGTTGCAGAAGATTCACGTACTGAAACATACGTAGGGTTGAAAGCATACATCAACAACTGGCGTTGGAATGGTGTGCCGTTTTACGTTCGTACTGGTAAGCGCTTACCAACACGTGTAACCGAAGTGGTCATTCACTTCAAACGTACACCGCACCCAGTATTTGGTTTGGATGCCCCAGAAAACAAGCTGATCATTCGTATTCAGCCTGATGAAGGTATTCAAATGAGCTTCGGCCTAAAAGAGCCGGGCGCTGGCTTCCATGCTAAAGAAGTGAAAATGAACTTCCATTACGCTTCTCTTGAAGAAACTCAGATGCTAACTGCGTATGAACGTTTACTTCTGGACTCGCTAAATGGCGACGCGACGCTATTTGCTCGTAGTGATGCAGTAGAAGCATGTTGGAAGTACGTGCAGCCGATTCTGGACTTCAAGCAAGATCCTCAATCACTGTTTGGCTACGCCTGTGGAACATGGGGACCAATGGAGTCTGACAAGCTGCTTCAGCGTGACGGACGCGCATGGCGTTTCCCTTGTAAGAACCTTACTGACACGGATTACTGCGAACTATGATCAATCATAAGATCTTCCAAACTGCGGATCAGGTAGTAGAAAGCCTAGCGAACGACCTGAAAACGTTCAGCGAGCAAGGCAAGCCTGTCCACATTTCTTTGTCTGGTGGTAGCACCCCAAAAATGTTGTTCAAGCTTCTGGCTACAGAGGCTTACGCAACCGCTATTCAATGGAAAAACCTGCATTTTTGGTGGGGCGATGAGCGTTGTGTTGCTCCTGAAGATGCAGAAAGCAATTACGGTGAAGCGAACACACTACTGTTTAGCCAAATTGAAATTCCAGCAGAAAACATCCACCGTATCCGCGGTGAAAACGAACCAAAAGCAGAAGCTGAGCGCTTTGCCAATGAAATGGCTGAAGTGATCCCAACTGAAAACGGCACGCCAGTTTTTGATTGGATCCTGCTTGGTGTGGGCGCTGATGGCCATACGGCCTCGTTGTTCCCAGAGCAAACAAATTACAATGATGAGAACCTATCTGTTTTGGCTTCTCATCCAGAATCCGGTCAAATCCGCGTGTCGAAAACAGCCAAAGTGCTGGAAGCGGCAAAACGCATCAGCTACCTAGTATTGGGTGCTGGCAAGATCGAGATTGTAAACGAAATTCACACTACTCCTGCGGAAGCGTTGCCTTATCCGGCAGCGAAAATCCAGTCCAAAACGGGCGAAACGGAGTGGTACTTAGATTCAGACGCAGCAAGTAAAATTGCCTGATCGATTAATGGAGATGAATAATGAAAGGTGATATCGGTGTTATTGGCCTAGCAGTAATGGGCCAGAACCTTATCCTAAACATGAACGACCACGGTTTTAAAGTGGTTGCTCACAACCGTACTGCTGCGAAGGTAGACGAGTTCCTAGAAGGTCCAGCGAAAGGCACAAACATTGTTGGTGCATACTCTCTAGAAGAGCTAGTAGAAAAGCTAGAAGCACCTCGTAAAGTGATGCTAATGGTTCGTGCTGGTGACGTTGTAGACACGTTCATCGACAACCTAATCCCACTTCTAGACGAAGGCGACATCATTATCGATGGTGGTAACACTAACTACCCAGATACAAACCGTCGTGTAGCGCATTGTCGTGAGAAAGGCATCCACTTCATCGGTACTGGTGTATCTGGTGGTGAAGAAGGTGCACGCTTTGGTCCTTCAATCATGCCAGGCGGTGCGCCTGAAGCTTGGGAAGCGGTTAAGCCAATCTTCCAAGGTATCTCTGCAAAAACTGACGCTGGTGAGCCTTGCTGTGACTGGGTTGGTAACGATGGTGCGGGTCACTTCGTTAAGATGGTACACAACGGCATCGAATACGGTGACATGCAGCTTATCACTGAAGCATACCAGTTCATGAAAGACGGTCTTGGTCTTTCAGCTGACGAAATGCAAGCCGTATTTGCTGATTGGAACAAGACTGAGCTAGACAGCTACCTAGTTGAAATCACAGCTGACATCCTTGGCTACAAAGATGAAGACGGTGAAGCTCTTGTTGAGAAAATCCTAGACACAGCTGGTCAGAAAGGTACTGGTAAGTGGACGGGCATCAACGCACTAGACCTAGGTATTCCTCTAACGCTAATCTCTGAGTCTGTATTCTCTCGTTGCCTGTCTGCACTGAAAGACCAACGTGTTGAAGCTGAAAAACTGTTCGGTAAGACTATCGCTCCAGTTGAAGGCGACAAGAAGGAGTGGGTTGACGCACTTCGTCAGGCTCTACTGGCTTCAAAGATCATCTCTTACGCTCAAGGTTTCATGCTAATGCGTGAAGCGTCGAACGAAAACGGTTGGGACCTAAACTACGGTAACGTAGCGCTTATGTGGCGTGGTGGTTGTATCATCCGCTCTGCATTCCTAGGCAACATCCGTGATGCGTACGAAGCAAACCCAGACATCGCGTTCCTAGGTTCTGATGAGTACTTCAAAAACATCCTACAAAACAGCCTAGCAGCATGGCGTAAAGTAGCAGCGAAATCTCTAGAGTCTGGTATCCCAATGCCATGTACGATTTCTGCGCTATCTTTCCTAGACGGTTACACAACTTCACGTCTACCAGCTAACCTACTTCAAGCTCAGCGTGACTACTTCGGTGCTCACACTTACGAGCGCATCGACCGTGAGCGTGGTGAATTTTTCCACACGAACTGGACTGGTACAGGCGGCGACACTGCTTCTACAACTTACGACGTATAATTACCTCGTAATCCAAATTCAAAGGGTGCCCAAATGGGCACCCTTTTTTGTCACTCAGAGAAATTGGAGTACAGTATCGTTACCATCTAATATAAAAACGAGCAATTTTGTTCAATCTCAGCGCTCATTGATGCCCTATTCTTAACTCATTCAGGACGAACCGGAAATTGACCATGCAAGACAAAAATCAATTTCACTACCAAGGAAATCAGAGCATTGATGGGTTATTGCTACTCACAGCAAACATGAGTGATTTTACCTACGACAAACATGCTCACGAAGAATACTCGTTTGGTGTGACCTTAAAAGGGCGACAAGACTTTTTCTGCCGAACTCAATTCCACCAAAGCCCTGCGGGTGGAGTGATTGTATTCAACCCAGAAGACGTACACGATGGGCGATCTGGCGGCTCGGACGATCTCGAATACATCATGTTGTATGTTCACCCGAACCAATTGGAACCCTATTTCCGAACCGTTGGGTTGAGTCAACCTTCAAATGTGAGAGTCGAAAAAACGCTCATGGACGACGGTGTATTTCGCCAGCAAGTGATCACAATGTCACAATGGATTCATTCAGAATCCGTATCCAAAGTCGAATATGATGCCGGTCTATTGGAAATGGCACATTCCATTGCTCGCTTGAGTGGCAATTCTCCAATACTGACTAGTGATGGCAACCGGAAAGAGTCGCTCGTAAAGCGTGCAAAAGACTTCATACATGAACATGCTGCGTTAGACATTTCTGTTGATGACATCAGCGTTGCTGCCAGCATGTCTAAATATCATTTGATAAGAGCATTTAAAGCACAATACGGCATCACGCCACATCAATATGTTTTAAGTTGCCGCGTGAATCTCGCTCGAAAATCGCTGGAATTGGGGAAAACCGCAACTGACATTGCACAAATAGCCGGATTTTCCGACAGCAGCCATTTCAATCGGCGCTTCAAACGTGTCTATGGGATGACCCCTGCACAGTATCAAAAGCAGCGCCTCTCCTAATTAAACACTTTCGCTTTTAATCAATAAAAGCATTCAAGAGTATAAATCAATGCTAGAAATCTTCGCCTACGCCATAGGAGTTATGTACACGCCTGGACCTGTTAACTTACTGGGTTTAAACGGTGGTCTGCAAAGCAATACGAAGCGGTACCTTGGTTTTTTTGCCGGAGTCGGAACGGCTATGTTTATCTTATTTGTATCAATCAGCTGGGCAGGAAAAACGCTCATTCCTACTCAATGGTTGCCCTACGTTGCCTTGATAGGGTGTAGCTATATTTTATACATTGCGTGGAAGCTGCACACCAGCGATGTCAGCTCACTCAATGTCGGCGATAAACCCCTGAAGATACTGAGTTTTAAGGATGGGGTACTCATTCAACTGCTCAACCCTAAAGCGCCAGCAGTCGTCTTGCCTGTTGCGGCGGTGCAATTTCCGGCGAGTGGTATTGTAGGCATGGAAGCGGTACTTTGGTCAGGGATTCTCGCTGTTTTAGCATTCGGAGCCCCAACATCTTATTCCATACTCGGAGAAGTATTAGGTCACAAGCTCAAGAACCCTAAAGTTTTTTCAGCGTTCAACCGAATCTTGGCGTGGTTGCTTGTTGCCGTGGCGTTCAGTTTAGGATTTGAAACTATCTATATACCCAAGTAACCTCAAGATGCTAGGTTCAGCGAGAGTTAACTGGCTTTCAGGCAAGGCATCGATTGGTAGATCTAGTGGTTCTAAATCAAGAATCGATAACGCAGTATGAAAGCCAGTTAAACTCGCCCTTGGGAGCCCATATTCTGCCCCACTTCATCGTCTAAGAACTTGGAAAGGACTCGTCATTCCGCTGCGTTCCTGATTTTGAAGTAGAAAGGCTTGAATTGAAACAGAATATGAGGCTCTGAATCCTGCACCTTGAGGTTACTTGGGTATATCCCCCATTTTTGGATCTACTTCCTGAAGCTCTTCTCGAACGCGATTTCTGACAAAGGATTACATAAATTTGATTGAATATTGAGCATGAAGTCATTAATATCTGCGGCTTGATTACGCTAGGTGAATAATTTCGAGCGTAATGATTCATGCAGTTTGAGGTTCAAGATGTTCAATAAGTACTATGTATTCGTTCCAAGTGAATTGGAAAATGAAAGCAAAAACAATAATAACGCGTCATGCGAAAAAGAAGCTCAACGTCAGGCATTAGTGAAGCAAGCTCAAGAAGAAGCGATCTAACCCTATACGGTTTTAGACTCGCTAATCCATTGCGACACATTTATTTAAAAAGCCTCGAAGACCATATCGATCTTCGAGGCTTTTTATTTATTACAAATGCTACTTTAACTTTGAATAATAAATATTTTTCTCATATATAATTCTTTAACATTATTATTTTGTGATTCCTAATAGGTTTGAATTTTGATTTATCTGTTAGCGTTGACTTGAGCATATACTTCTTTACTTCACGTTACATGCTTTAAATGAACCTAAAAAGGTAAGTTATGAAGAATAGTCGATTATTTCTTTTGTTGTTTAGTTCTTTAACGTCATTAAATTCAGAAGCGGCTGGATTCTCAAAGTCATGGTTTCAGCCAACTCTAAAGGTAAATAATGATCCTGTTTGTCAAACGATGGTTCCAAAATCAAAAGAATTATGGGATGGAGATATAGATCGAAATTTCCCATCTTCTTTAGAACGCAATGCAGGTAAAGAAATTAAAATAAACGGAAATACTATCTATTTAACTTATTTTAGGCATGCAGGCTGTGGAGGTGCTTGTGAAAGATATCAATATCTAGCATCAGTTCAGCCATTTCCTAACCGGAGAGACGACTGGGATTTTTATAATGAATTATCAGAAAGATCACCTCCAATAGGAGAAGGGTACATTTTATCTTCAGATGATGGGAAGTATTACCTTTATGTCTCTGGGAAGGAAGAAGATCAACTTCATCAGTTACTCAGTGATGCTTCTTGGAAGCATCTTTGCACTGTAAATAAAATGCCAACGACTGGACAAATCAAATTAATAAAAAGCGATTACTATGAAATGCAAGATACTCTTGTAAGTTTGAGAGGGTATGTAAGAGGCCTGAGACGACAGTCTGGATCGGCTAGTTTCTGTGGTTCAATGGCAACTCATGGACGTTGGTCTATCAAGATAAGCGATGAGTTTAAAAGATTACTTCATGCACCAAAGCAAACACCGGAAAAAGTAAACTATAATAATTACGATGATTCTACATATGAAATAGATTTTCGAAACTTGGAACTTTGGTCGCTACAAGGCTTAAGCGAATATGAAGCTTTTAATTCCTATGTTAAAAAAATTAATTCTGCAACAGCTGAATTGACTCAATTCTACCAAGACCATTTTCATTGGGGGGCAGTTGAAGCGGAAAAAATAGCAAATTATGCCTTAAAAAGTGCCATTAGTTCTGGAATAAGATTTTATATGTATAAACCCTTTGAAACTGAAGACGAAATCCAGTTAAGAAGGGCAATTTTGCAAAAGCTACCTATTGATCAAATAATGAAAATAGATGTATCTCATATGGAAAAAAGCTCTCAAAAAATTGGATGGTACAATACGAATGAAAGCATATTAAATGCTTCCGTCAAATATCCAAGAGCGATTGCATATCTTTTAGAAAAAGGGTTTGACCCTAATAATAAAAATATCTTCAACAAGACTCCGCTAATGTATGCGGCTCAGTATGATAGTTATGAATCAACTAAGCTACTTATTGAAGCGGGAGCTCAAGTGAACACTGGCACAATTATTCCTGATGATAGGTGCCAATATACCCTCCGAACATCGAATATGTCACCTCTACATTACGCAGTCAGATATGCCAGCAAGGATTTAATACAGCTACTTCTCGATAATGGCGCATCGAAAAATTTTGGTGTTAGGAATGAGCGTAACCATCCGGCGACTATTGAATATCCGATAGACTGGTTGACAAAATATGTAAATGATAATTTGACTGATGACGATCGGAAAGAGTTAACTGAAATCTTAAAATTGTCGTCGTACTGATTTCAAGCTATTGATTAAAAAGCCTCGAAGACCACATTGGTCTTCGAGGCTTTATTGTGTGTCCACGATGCGTTTTGATGACTTAGATTAGCGAACGGGGATCTTTCCTTTTACACTGAAATCAAAGCACTTTTGATGATCTCTGCATTACGTAATACAGTATAACTGTGTTCGGCTAAACCCAATTTGAGAGTATTTGATGGATCCATTAACACAGGGCTTACTAGGCGCTTCCTTGCCTCAATCGGTGAGCAAAAAACAAAATGTTGTTGTCGCTGGGGTTTTAGGGCTGCTTGCAGGAATGGCTCCCGATTTGGATGTGCTCATTCGTTCATCGACCGACCCACTGTTGTATTTGGAATTCCATCGGCAGTTCACTCATTCCCTTCTGTTTATCCCAATTGGAAGCTTAATCTGTGCCTTGATTTTGCATCCGCTAATAGCAAAAAGACGCGGGCTTTCATTTAAACAAAGTTGGCTTTTTTGTGCTTTGGGTTATGGCACTCATGCGCTGCTGGATTCCTGTACCAGTTATGGTACTCAGCTGTTTTGGCCGCTCAGCAATGCACGTTTTGCGTGGAATACGGTATCCATTATTGATCCTGCCTTCACTCTTCCAATATTGGTGTTACTTGTATTTGCCGTGCTGAAACGAAACCCAATGTTCGCTCGTATCGCGTTTCTTTGGGCGTTTACCTATCTCACATTAGGAATGATTCAAAGAGACAGAGCTGAAGAAGCAGGGTGGCAATTGGCGAAAGAGAGGCAGCACTCGCCGATTAAGCTGGAAGCCAAACCGAGCTTCGCGAATCTTTTACTTTGGAAAGTGGTCTATGAGACCGAGGACCATTTCTACGTGGATGCTGTAAGGGTGGGTACATCGGTGAAAACCTATCCTGGCGAATTCACTAAAAAGTTAAATGTCAGCCGAGATTTTCCTTGGCTCGCCCCCGATTCGCAGCAAGCCAAAGACATCGAACGTTTTCGCTGGTTTTCCAATGGGTATATCGCTCAAGACCCTACCGATGAGCTGCGCATTATTGATGTACGTTATTCCGTGGTACCAAACCAACTGAACGCTCTTTGGAGTATCAAACTATCACCAAACGCGCCCGTGGAGGCTCACGTAGAGTACTCCACGCACCGAGACAACACACCAGCTTCAAGAGACAAGTATTTTAATATGCTTTTTGATTATTGATTGGGTCTTGAGAAAGCATCACTAGATTCAACTAGGTTGGGGCGGTATTTATCTACTTAACAGCGAGAGCTTTGATAAGGAAAACCCCTGTTCTGAACTAGCCAGAGCAGGGGCGAATGAGAGAGTGTTAAAAATCAGGTCTTAGTTTGCTGGTTCCCAGTTACCCCACTTATCTTTTTGATATGACGCTTTCGGGTTCTCACCGCCTTGAGTCCAGTATCGCGCTCTCCATTTTTCATTTTCGAACGTTACGATATCGCCAGTTTGGTAAATTTTTGTCGTGTCCCATAAGTCAGCAGGCGGTTCTGTTGGTTTTGTTGGTGGCTCAGTTGGCTTTGTAGGCGGTTCAATCGGACCGATAGAACCATCTTTAACGCCAGTTAATATCTTACAGTCTTCATCAGACAGTTTGTTGCCGTTTACATCAATAAGCCCACACGTATTCACTACGTTAGTCATGTCCAATTTAGTTTGAGTAACTTTGTAGCCTAAGCCTTCACGTGCCGCATTGATGTGGTAACCAGGATCGTGATCGACCATCCAGTTAAAGATACCACCCAGATTACGTTTTTTCGCGTATGCAGCTTTCGCGTAAACAGTTCGAGGCGTATCGATACTGACGTACTGTTTTGTGCTCTTGTTGAACAGGAAGTCTGCATTTGCGTCTATGTCGGTATAAATCTCATAGCCTTGCATGCCAGCGGCACCCGTGTTCTTAAAGCTCACAAGTTTATTCGCGTAATCAAAAAGCTCTGAAGAGCCAGTATCATAAGATTTGTTTGTTGAATTACCCGGTGTAAACGAGCCAACCAGAGGAGAAACGCTTTGAAGGTTCACCTGACCTGCGTTACGGCTGTAGTTTGCGTAACCAATCTGAATCGCTGTTGATGGAATGCCAAGCACGTCAATCATATAGTCGATTGATTTTTCAGCGGAGTGGAAAGTTTCGTCAGTTTTTAACAACTCGCCCGACAAGTTTGTGTGATGTGCAAGCTTATCCTGCCATTCACCCATGAAGTCGTATGTCATTAAGTGGACGTAATCCAAACCGTTGTCTATCAAAGCTTTGATGTTTGATGCGTCCAGTTTTGTCGCAGGAGCGCCCGCAGCGATAGCAATTTTCTTGTTTTGCATGCCAGCAGCATCTAGAGCAGTACGAAGCTCTTTGATAAGAAGTGCGTAGTTTTTACCATCGTCTGGTGACCATGAGTTTTCGCTCGCACCCGCACCACCTGGGTATTCCCAGTCAATATCGAGCTGATCAAACATAGGGTACAAGGTGAACCACTTAACAGCACTGTCGATAAACACTTTGCGAGATTCAAACGTACTTGCCATACGAGAGAATGGTTCAGACAGAGACCAGCCACCCACGCTGAAAGCAAGCTCTAAGCCCGGGTCGCGCTTCTTCATCTCACGTAAAACTGCAACTAGACCGCCCGCGTATTTCTGACCGGACTCAAAGGTAGCAGGACCGTTGAGATCGTTGTGCCAATTACCGCTACCAGCACCAAGATCTTTCTGAAGATCTGCGTATAGGTCGGTAAAGACAATTGTGAAGTCTGGGTATCCACCATCGGCACAGATTTTCTTCGCGGATTTAACCGCAGAAGTAATCGTTGGGTCCCCTATTTCTGTCCCACAAAGCGCCATGAAAGAATAAACTAACTTGTCGTATTTTCCGTCAATGTCATTGATATTAAAACTACGCTCATACCCTCCCCAGTTAGAAACATATCCCGCAACTGGTAGTAGTGATGCATTGTCTTCGTAAGTATTAAATACTTGTTCTGCTTGAGTCCATTTTGGAGCACTGTGTGCCGTGGCACTGCACGCCGCTAATATAGCTAAACTAACTATTTTCATAGATGGTTTCATTTAATCTACCTTCAATAATATTCAAGTTATTAATGTTTTTGTTTTACCAACATTATGTTTGTTGTTGCTGATAATTACGTTATGTTTTTTACAAAACACGGTCTATATGCAAAGATACGCATAAATATTTTTTGAAGAATATTATTTGTAATGTATGAGAAATTAAATTATTTAAAATCAATGGTTTATTTTTTAATGTCAATTTATTGTTATTATAGTGTTCCATTATTAATGTTTATTTTGTGATTTTTATTCGAGTTATTTTTTGTTGAAAAAATACTATCTCAATAAAGAGACTGATTTATTTTTGAAGTACTTAAAAGAATAAAAATTCAACGAGAATGAAGGTTTTTAATGAAGATATCGATATTTTTGATAGCAAATTATCGATTTTCATCAATTTGTTGAATATTTATTTAAGGAAAAGATACCCTTTAGGTTAAATATTATTCCGTGTTCAGTACTGTTATTATTTGGAGTGTAATACTGTATTTTCTTGCATCCGAGAATATTATTTTTGATCGTGATTCAGAATATTAGAGAGCGCTATAAATAAGCATTTCATGTCGATATGAGATGCCAAACTGTTAAAGCCATTATTCTCTCAAATAGAATGCTATATTGCGGGGGCGCGGTACACGTTGTCGAGGTAGGGTAGCAGTTGAAAGCAGTTGAAAGCAGTTGGTGGCTGAGTATTTGAAATGCGAGATACAGTATTGCGATAGGCTGTTCTCGTGGATTCGGCAGTGTAGCTTTGAGGAGCATCGCTAGAATGTTAGAAAATCCTCCTCTTCTAACGTCTATTAGCGGCTTATATCTTCACCATTTTCATGAATTTTTCTGATTAACTTGGCAGGTGTTCCACCATACAGTGAATCTGGCGGTACATCGATATTCACGACTGAATTGGCTGCGATTACAGATCGCGCACCTATTGTCACACCTTGGTTGATCACAACATTACCACCAATCCACACGTCGTCCTCAATGTTTATAGGAGCACAGGAGGTTTCCCAGTTACGACGCGCAAGGTAATTCAGGTCATGGCTAGCACAGTAAAGCTGCGTATGCGGACCAATCAATACATTATTACCAATCGTAATTTTAGCCCCGTCCAGCATAGTCACATTCATATTAATGAAGGTCTTTTCGCCAATCGAGATTGTTTTACCGAATTCACAATAGAAAGGAGAGCGGATTAAACTCGAATCTGGGATACCGCCTATTAGTTGTTGAAACAACTCACTGCGCTGAACGCCATCCGTATTCTGGTTAATGGCTTGCACCAAGTCAGACGCATTCTGGCGGATACGTTCGATACTGTCTGAGCCACCGTCAAAGTCTTTGCCTGCGAGCATCTTTTCAAATTCAGTCATCTTGCTCTCTACTTGTTACCTATCGGTTTACAAGGTAATAGTGTATCACTGGCAGTGCTATCTATTCATCAGGTTGTTTGAGGCAGTTAACTTCGCGCAGTTCCTCGGCAAGAGGCAACTTTAACGCGTCTGAATTCCATTTGTAAACTATCCACATATTTCTATATATTCGACCGCTAGTTTATTCAATTATTACGACAAGTATTTTTAACATTTTAATATCAAAATATATCGATGTGTTATTTTTTAATTTAAGTTTTATTAAGGATTATTTAGTTTCAATTTATTATCACTAAATATTGAGTGAGATACCTTATAAAAATACTTTGTTTTATGAGTGTGAGCACATAATGAATAACGACTGAGATATAGAATAAAAAAGCCATGTAAGATTGTGGTTCGTGTTTTAAATAATAAAAATTAATTATAACAGTATGTTAAGTGGTGTTGGTGTGCTGCTTGATATTACTTTTCCTATCTGAGGCTTGCCCTCTAGCTATAAGCAATGAGCGGGTAGTATTACGCTGGAATTGAAAGATTTTTATTTGACTTTATGGACAATTAAATATGAAGACAAGATTTTACGAAATAGATTTACTCAGGTTTTTGTCAGCCATTTTTGTTGTGATTTTTCACTATACCTATTCTGCACATATGGCGGATCATGCCCCTGTTATTGATCTAGAAAATACTCGTATTTGGAGCCGATACGCCTATATGGGCATCAATTTCTTTTTTGTGATTAGTGGCTTTGTCATTTTTATGAGCGTAGAAGGGGGCAGCGCTCGCAAGTTTGTTGCATCCCGTTTTTCTCGTCTGTTTCCTGCCTACTGGGTCGCATTGGCTCTGACCAGTATTGTTACCATCTATTTTGGCGCTCCCAAATTCACGGTCGACGGTGCACAGTTCCTAGCGAACTTAACCATGGTGAATCACTGGTTCGGGCATATGCCTGTCGACGGGGCATATTGGACTCTGTTTCTTGAAGTGAAATTTTACTTACTCGTCTTTGGTATGCTGCTTTTTAGAATGATGAAGTATTTCCTGCATGTGATTGCCTTAGTACTCATTGTATCAACCGCCACACTATTCCACCCTTGGGCTAAAGAAATGAACATGTGGGTGTCTATTTTTCCTCACTGGAGCGGGTATTTTGCCGCTGGAGGCGTGTTCTACTTTATTCGTCGTGATGGTATTCGCCGTGATGGCGCGTCTGCCTTTAAAATGCTTCTGCTGGCACTGTCGTTCGTTTATATGGTTAAGCAATCGACATTGTTTGGTGAGTTAATGTCTGGCTGGTTCTCTATCACATTCAACACCACGGTCATTGCTATTCTCAACATCGCCTTCTTTTTGTTGTTCTGTGTGACCGCCTTCTGTAAAGAAAACATACTTAGACAAAAGTGGCTGTACTACCTAGGCGTGCTGACTTACCCGATTTACCTAGTACACCAAAACATCGGCTACATCATCTTCAATCACTTTGGTGATTCGGTTGATCCTGTTGTATTAGTCACATTAACCATCGCTCTCATGCTGGTGGTCGCCTATGTAATCCATACACAAGTAGAACGCAGAATGGCTCCGGTATTTAAAACGGCAATGCTGAGGCTTCTGCGTATAACGGATGAAGGGAAAAATCGGGAAGCGGTGGAGACAGTGTAGTAAGGAGAGCTGATCTGGTTTTTTGATGGTAAGAGGGCGTTTGATAGTAAGCCACTAGTTAGTGGCTTACTATTTGCGATGTCTAAATAGGGCAATCAGAGGCTGCCTTCTGTTTTGGTGTTGAGGGAGGATTAGGGGGCAGGGTTCTGGAGCATGTGGTTTAGATTCTGTAACTTGTTTTTGCCCCTTTACTAGTTAGAGTAAGTGCTCATACTTGTAAAGTTTATGGATGCTTACCCTAACAGAAGTTATCCGAACTATGCACAACATCTAGACATTATATTTAATTGCTCAGCTTGACGGGCTACCGGTACACGTAACCATTATGTGGTGGTCCGTTATAACTGACCACCACAATTTATCGATGATATTCAGTGCTAACCTATTTTTCATCAAGATCAATATTATCGGGTAGCTTGAAATTTCGCATATGATACATCATGTTTGCGTTAAGGCGAGCTTGTTCATTAACACTTAGAAAATCAATCCGTCCATTCGGGAGCTTTCTTACTTTGAGTATTCCTTCCATAGATATACCAGCATTCACATGAAACTTGCCTTGTTTAATAATATTATGCAGATAGTGAAATCGTAGTTCGAATTCCGACCTAGTATCTGGTGTATCATATGCTTCAAAATTCATGAATCCTCCAATATTATCCGAAAGAAATTAGCCCAACAGGTTCTAGATCCAACTCAAATACCCAAATCAAACTTAATCCATGTGGTAGTCTGAGAGCGTTAGAATCAATCGATAAGAAGCACCCCTCATTGGTCGGAGCTCCTTCATATGTTTCTTTGAGTCGCCCTGACTTCCACCAACCTCGCTTCAAATTGGAATTGCTTGCCCCAGTTATCCTCATGAAGTGCGTAGTAGGTATTGCCGGTGTAAAACTACCAAAATACGCAGGTAAAGCTTCAACATTGGCACAAGTGTCAAACAAGCTAGTATTATCTAGTGAAGGTTTATCTGTTGATAAGAATCGCCCAGAAGGCAAAGGAAGATTTTCTTGACTGTCAGTAAGGTACGCAGTCAGTCTAACTAATCTCAGTTGGTCTTTGAGCCAAACTCTTTCACAGTAGTCTAAATAAATACTATCCCCATGTGCCGGTATTGGTTCTTTAGAGCGTATCCAATTTATAGCTTGGGATTCAAAATTTATGATTCTCAAGTTATCCAAACGAGTTGGATTATACTTTCTGAAAATGGCTTCGATATGTTTGTACTCAGGTTCCTTTGCAACATTATGCAAAGCTACATGAAACGCGTAGCGAACTTTATCGGACCAGCGGTTAGGGCGTTCTGCATTTCCATAATACCCTTCAGCCAACAACTGTTCTAATTCTAAGCTAGCTTCTATCGATAGTGGAGAGCATATTTCTTGCAGTATTGATTCTGCTTGAGCCAGTACAGAAGAACTCACCACGCCTAGCTTCATTAATTTGGGCCAGTTGGATCGAATACATTCCGCCCATGTAGGTAACTCAACATCATCAGATGTGCTTTTATTAGTTGCACCATTGAAGCGAGCCGCCAATGTATCCAAAGCCTCGTCAGCAGACTTTGATCCTTGCACTTCAGCTCGTCTAGTAATGCGCACTAAAACTGAATATCTACCGACGTGTTTGCAGTTTTGTTGTATCGAATTAAAGTCAAGCTCTTGAGCTAGAGCTTCCCAGGCTTGTTGTGATGTAGATGTTTGCTCAAGAGCACCACAAATTAAGTCGGGATGAGAGCCACTGTTCATGGAAAAAGCTTTAGCTCCAAATAATTGGACGAAATCTGGGTAGCTCTTTGATAACCAAATCAGCATCTCTGATGCTTTTTCGCGCCTAAGCCATGTAGGGTGATCGATAACATGAAGAATTAGTTTGGCTAAGCAATCAGATAAACTATCGTCATTCTCTAGAAACGTATATCTATCAGCCTCTTCTAGGCTTCCAACCATTAAGCTAGTATGTTCATTTGTTAGTTTTAGAACCTGGGCTTGTTCGTCATAAGGGCAATGACTCGCTAACCATGTAATTAAACTTTCTGCTATTCGCCAGCTCTCAGCATAACGCTTATCCACAATTAAAGGCGAAAGTAGGTTAACTAAATCAGAAACAGAACTATCAGTTTGCAGAAGTAGTGATTTTCCTTGTTCAACAACCGATGTAGTTCCATTCCATAATGACCACCCACCACTCTGCATAGCACTCATTGCTGAGATAACTTCGTTTTTTGCTTCTGAATTATTCCTACGGCGTAGGTGTCTAGACGCATTAGATAAGGCTACGTTAGCCTCTTCAATAGAGTTAGAGCTGCCAAAAGTCCCTGGAAAGTGAATTGTATCGGAATCTTTTGTTTCTGCTTCTCTATTATCAGATTTTGAGCCTTCTCTTGATGGAATTTTAGTCAAGTCTGGGTCTGGCTGGGCGATGCTCTCCGGAAATCTTGCTGCGAAAATTCTTTTGACATGCTCATTTAGATTGGAGGCTAGCGATGAAATGAACTCTAAACGGTCATTTAAACTATCAAATTCAGACTCGCAAATAATCTCCACCCTATCAAGAGCTAGGTCTAGAAAAGCATTGTCATTTGCTAACTTGTTGATTAAAAGGCTATAGGCATGCGCAAACTTGTCTCTATGGCGTGAATCGCCAAATTGGAAGCACTCCAACAGAACCCAACATAGCTGCCAATCTGCCCTAGGAATCAGAGGGGTAATGAGAGATAAAATTGAGTCTTGTTCATCCAGAGCAGCTCCAGGAAAACGAGTGCCTTTTAGCGTTGAAACTCTGTCTATATCTCCACGAGTAACTTCTTGATACATTTGTTCAAGTGTTCCGTAGGTTTGGCGAATAAAGTAATTTACAGCGCTTTGAACGGAGCCTCTTTGACACAAAGCTCCAATGAAGTCTCGTTTAGCGTATCTAACAAAGCGCTGGAAAGTCATCTCACCATCCGCGGCATCTAGTAGTCCTGCTATTTGACATATGACTTCTGGTTCAGCGATGTATTCTTGATCAACAGATTCTAGTGCAGTAATACTTAAACCTAGCTGATCTTCCTTGTACCAACTAGGTCCCATGGAGAATGATAAGACAAGTTGATAAGTTTTTTTCGCTTGGTCCGAAGCATCTAACCTTGTATAAAGTGGAATTATACTTAACAGCTCCGGAATGAGCTCATATCTGTTCTCTAGGTTAGATGTTACGTATTCTTTCCAACGAACCAGCAATAGAAATGCTTGATCCTCTACTTCTACGTCTAATGGCTTACTAACAACAGTTGTTAGTACTTGGTTTAGAATACTTCTAAAGCCTTCTGAGTAGATACCACATTGGCAGTCAAATTGCTCCTCGATAAAATTGAGTAAGTCACAAATTCCACTGGGATATATATCAGTAATTAACTCTGTAATTGATTGATATATATTAGGAAGAATGCCCTCTGGCAAGCCATAGGCGTCTTCCCATTGAACACGCTGCGCGAGACTGAACCTTAAGTGGTTTAAAATATCTTGATTTAGAGTTTTCCAGACAACTTCTAACCCTATTGTGTCCTCATTTTCTTTGAACCGCCTTGCGGTACCATCACACCAAGCAATGGCACTACATATTGAACTAAGTCCATTTAACCATGAACTTGAAGATAGGGGGATTAACTTGGGGCAGGTGAATTCAGGCTCAATAAACGCTTTATGCTTCCATACTGCCATACCATTTTCTAATTCAGAATAATCAATAGTAACATTGTCATCAGCAATAAATGATATAGGTAAAGGTACGTCATCCGCAGGCTCTCCTAGCGCCAAAACAATGCTTTTCGGCGCACCCAAGGATAGATAGCAATCAATGATACTTGGATGTACTTTATTCTGCTCATTCCAAGCATCTGAAACTAAAGTTTCTACATCAGAAAAAACTTGGTCAAGCAACTCCTGGTCATAATTTACTTCGTATCTTTCGCATAGACCCTTATATAACGGAACTGCAAATACGATTGGTTCTGCTATCTCGCTTAACGGTCCGGAGTAATACTTTCGCAATTGAGAAATGGACATATAACCGCTAGTAAAACACATCGATGCAGCTTGCGTGTAAGTTAGCATTTCATTTAGAACAAGGTTGCGTGCATCCTTATCTCTTAAAGTTTCGTCTATAGCTTTCATCCAATAATACTGGAAATTAGAAAGTAATAACCGCGAGCTATCATCCCCTGCACGAATTTTTAGAAGGAACTGCTGTATTTGAAGGTCATAGATATTTAGGAACTCTTTATAAGAAAGTCTATTTTCGTTAGATAATTGTTCAAGAGCTTCTGTTAAGTACTTCTCTACGATGCCTAACAACTCTAAAGCTGTCTCATGGCTGTTTGAATCTACAAGCTTCAATGCAACGACAAGCGCCTCTTCTAACGGTATAATTAACTGTCCATACCGACTTACATGCTGCAAAGCTTCTTGTTCTTTCCCAATACAGATTAAAGCACTTGCCATTAAATCAGCAGATTGAGCAAACAATGTGTTATACCGGAACTGAATTCTTTGGCAAAGCAAAAGGATACGAACCGTTTCAACCAGGCTACCAAGCTCTGTTGCCGCTTTCAAAACACCTTTAAGATCTTCTAGGAGAGTATCAGGCTCGATGCCTTGATACACACAATCGTCAATCCATTTTTGAGTACATAGAGCAACCACTTGTGCTTTGTCAGTACCTTCAGCTTTAAGACCATGGTAGATCAAATTGAGTAAGCAGTATTTTTTTTGTATTTGCTTCTCACAGTGTTCAGCTAACCGTAACTGGACATCCTGTTCTCGTAATGCTGTCTTCTCAAGAAGAAAATCAGAAAAAGAAGAGTGATATATCGTCGTTTCAGTTGGGCTTAATAACAAGTGTTGTATTCTTCCAAGAGTGCCTAAAAGTATGGCTTGTTCATTTGAGTTCAAAATCTCTGTAAAGTGACTGATAGAAATCCCCCAACGCAAACGAACCGCTATTGCTAGCAAGTTTACGGCGTCGTTATCCTCTTTCAGTTTTAGCCACAACAAGTCGTAATACTTTCGAATGCTGCCGTCTATTAATGGCAAACTTTTTAGTTCGTCATTACTTGTACCTGAATTCACGAGATCAATTAAGTAACGAAGATATAGTGGATGCCCTTGCACTCGTTCGCAAATCAGACTTACAGTTTTTGAGTTAGCATGCTCTGCAGTAAGAGCACCATAACAAAAATTTTGAACTGCACTATCACTGAGAGAAGGCATAGAAATGCATGATTCGCGATTTAGCCTATTACCTAATCGAGTCGCAAACTGTTCATAGTTTGGTGCAGAAAGAACAATTACCACTCCTGATGGCAGTGTCATAGGTAATAGACCAATGAACTTAGTCAAGGTATCAGCATCTTGTCGTTCAACTTCATCCAGTCCATCAATAAATAGTATCCCGTTTTTCCCATTAGAAGAGTATGTTTCACTTAACTGTAACAATAGCTGCTCTGTTTTATTTATGAGCTCTGGGTAATCGAGCGTTTCTATGCGTCCAGGAGTGCCTGTAATGAACATCGAAACTTGCATGTTAAGCCAGTTGAAGAACTCTTGAGGTTGAGCTAATTGAGTTGCATTTTTGGTGCTTGCTCTTGGAGTAAAGCTGTATGTCCCGAAGTGTTCTAAAGAAGGGGTTTCTGGTGAATAAGCCTCACAAAATGTTGATTTACCAATACCATGAGCCCCGTTAATGAAAATATAGCTACCGGTTTGTGCAGAGATAAAATCATCGAACTGTTCAGTGAATGCCTCCCTAGAGGCTAAGCTTTGGCTGATTGAAGGTTTGTTATTCGTTTCAATAGCAATGTCAAAACTGTTCAAAAAGTCACGTAGCCTAGATATAGATATAACACCGATGGTTTTTTCTACGGAAACTCGAATAACACCAACGCAAACATCATTGCAAACTAGTGCCGCTCCGGAAAAGCCTTGATAGTCGCTTAAAGATATCGGTTCATCTATGCTTATTTCTATATCTGAGCCTAACTTAAGGCTTTCGAAAGTTTGAACAATCGCTCCTTCTAACCGATGTCCCATAGTTAGCTTGCTAGCAGGCCATCCATAGGAATAGAAGCGGTTTCCACCTAAAGGTAATAAGTCACTAAGCTTGATTGGAGAGATGTCACACACAGCTTCTAACTCTACTAAAGCGATGTCTAACTTTGCGTCATGTCCAAGAACACGAGCTTTCAGTACTGAAGGGGGGGAACTAAAATTAAAAGTGACACTTACTTCTGAATCACTTTCAATTGCTTCGGCTACGCAATGGTAGGCAGTTAATACGATTTTCGATGTAATTAGTGAGCCTGTACCTGATTCTTCACCACATTCAATCTTACAAGTTGCCACTTTCATTTCAGTATCTAACATGATTATTCCTTGGTGATTTCTATCCAGTTAGTAGCTTCTTCTTCAACAATGAAAGTAGCGCCTGTAGTTGTTTGGAAATTTTTAATCTCTCTCGATTCTGGAGTCGAGTAGTTAAAATAGAGAGTCCTCGTAAAACTCGCATCTCTATCGACTATTGCTCGAAGAAGCTCAATATCAGGGTGATTATGTTTGCTTCCATTCGAGGAAATGAAATACATTGGAGCATCTATAGTGCAAAGTAGTTCTGGGCTAGTATTATAGTTGCTTCCATGGTGAGATATTTTAATTGCATCAAACATCATGGACTCACCTTGTGACTTCATTTTAAGAAGTTCTTTCAAAACCTCCTCAGCCCACGCGTCCGCAAGCATTAATACTCGAAGACCATCGAGTTCGATAACAGTAGCAATAGAGCTTCCGTTAGTCGGTGAGTTGTCTGGTTTGTATACGTCTTCAAGATTTTTCCTACGTCCTGCAGATATGAGTTTATTGCCTCTAGCTTGCCCTTCACTGCTGTGCTCAAAATTAAGCTCGAAAGCATCGTCAATAACAAGGTCCGAACCTATAGAACCAACGAAGCCATAGCGTCTTAAATCCCGCTTCCATGACTTAACTAGACCATCTAATCGTTCTTTTGATGGTGTTAGCACCTTTACAAAACCATCCTGAAATCGCTTGTGTTGCACATTATTAATACAAACGCTTTCGCTTCCATCGCCGTCATTCCAAACATACCCTCCAGCATGAATCAAAGATGCTAATGTTGAGCCTTGACGTGCGCTGATTTCGTCGTAAGTTGAGGTTGCATTAAGCTCTTTGGGGTGACCTCGTCTATTAATTGCATTTATGACCTCAGAATCTTGAGGTGATAATTCAGTTTCATTCAATGAAGTCAGACTTCGTAGGCTGTTGTGCCAGATACCTTCAACAGAAACAATATTGTTTGTTTCTGAATGGCTGTTTAATAGAAGAAAGCGAATGATGCCTCCAATATGATCTGCATCAATGTGGGTAACGATAGCTAAATTTAAACATGCACCGCTACTTGCGATTTCTTCTAGGTCTTGTCGTATGTATGAGTTGAAAGTTCTGGCATATCCAGCATCTATAAGGATGTTCGTCTTGTCTGAACTTATTAGAAAAGCATCCCCGTTCTCTGCGGGGTACATCTTGATTCTCATGGAACATCCTTCTTATCACAACTGCATATAGAGAACTAACAAATAGCTAAGCAAATAGTTTTATATTTTCTATTTTACTTAACTTAAAGGTTTTCTTCTAACTATTTGTTAGGGCGATAAAAAAGCTTTTTAGCTGAGTGAAGTTGGCTGCTCGATTAGAGGTTTGCAATACCTGAAGTAATCCATGGATTGCTACTTAGCAAAATCACTGGCACGTTTCTGTCCAAAAACACTCTAGAAAACCTCATACAACTTCCCGCCATTCAAAAAATCCCAACCCTCCTACTCTTAAAGTAAAACCACCCACTAATCACGACAAACCAAAATGCGAAGTAGTAGCAGAATGAGGAGAGGGACGCTAAGAAATCGAGGTGTTGTTCAATCTCTTGCTGCGTGTAGCTTTGAGAGACAAGTTTGTAATAGTAAGCGTAAAGAATGCCTATCGACCCGTATCCTAGGTTGAACATCAATCCCTTAAAGCTCAAAACGGTGGCTCGGTTGTGCGATTCGGTCTTTTTATTGAGGTGGTAGCTAATGAAAATGTTCATCGTCATATTGATGAAAATCAGCACCAGAACGGGTATCACTCCGTATATCGACCACCCGAGGCTGATCAAATAATAAGTTATGGCAGTGACGATCCCCATCACCAATAGAAAGGTTCTCGGCGCTATGTTTTCTGCTAAACGTCGGCTTTGTCCTGCCAGCAGAATTTGCAGCAAACTTATCCCTGCACCGATAAATCCGAAATAGATAATCGGGATATCGATGGCGCGATAATATTGGCTGTTCATGGTTAAAAACATGCGTGAGATATGCTCGAACAAGCTGTAATACAGCAATATAAACAGCACGTAGGGGGTGGCAATAACCCACTTGCCGGTATCGATTGTTAGTTTAAGGCTGGCGACTGTCGTTGCCCATTTACCGCTATGGGATGGTAATGCGTTGTTGTCTTCTTCCATGTTTATCGCGGCATAAATGGCGATGATCGCAACAAATAAAGTGGCAAATACGGGAATACGCATGATGTCTTGGGTATTCTCTGGCGCGACGAATCCAAGAAACTGGTAAACAGTCGCCATAAAATTCACATCGTACATGGCGGCACCCAGTAAGGTGACAAAAATACCCACACCAGATGAGATACGAAGCTGGATTTGTAATACCTGCGGCCAAACTTCTTCTTTGCCTTGCGCTTTTAAGGTGTCGTAAGCCAGAGCTTCATCCGCACCACTCGCCAAAGACATGGCTAAACCACTCAATACTCGGTTGATCATAAACACAACAAAGACCAACGTGGGGTTGCCCGTGGGCACAAGGGCGATCATGGCAATTTCAACGAACATCACCACAGAAGACAAGACGACGAGTTTTTTGCGCCCTAAGGTATCGGCAAACGCACCCGATGGGACCTCAGAAATAACAATGGTCGCTGCCCAAATCACGTTCAGTATTGCGAATTGAGAGAGTGTTAAGCCGTAATCTAAATAGAGTAGGGTGAATACTGGGTAGTAAAAGCGTGCAAAGTAGCTGATTCGAAACACTAAGAAGTAGCGTACGTTACGGATATCTAAGATTTCTTTGAGTGTCATGAGGTTTTCTGCACGTTGAGCAACATTACATTAGGTATACACCCAAGTAAGCTCTAGATGCTAGGGGCTGTTGAACTTTTGAGGTGATTTTTGCAGCAATTTGTGGGTTATTTATACAAGGCAGAGCTTATTCGGTGTAGTCGCTCTACATCAATAGGCGATAACGCAGTAGAAATAGGCCACAAATGCTGCCCGAAGGGTTCGCTTCTATGCACTTTACTCTTTGTTGCAAGGTATTTGCTTAGAATGACTAGGCTACACACCTTGCGCCGCGATTAAAATGCATAGAAGTCGAACAAAATTTAACCGCGAAAGATCAACAGCCCCTAGGTTACACTATTGAAATGATGGGGTTGTTGCAAAAATCTATCCATTTCTTATTCAACACATCTGTTTCACCATGAGTTAAGACAGCGTGTTCGTGGTGTTATTTCTTGTGATTTCAAAGAAAAAAGCCTCATAAGAGGCTTTTGATTGGGCGCTAACCCAAGACAGGGAATAAAAAGATCCCTTGCAAGAGAATTGGATAGAGGGAGAGAACTCATGCAAGGGAGGGGAAACTTATAACTTATCAGCGCTTACGGTTTTGATTTCAGGCCAGTTTCCGTTCGCGGTTTTAACAAACCCGGTCACATCTTCTAACCAGCGTTGCTGTACTGATTTATCTAGGTTTAGGTAAAGCTTGCCTTCATCTACTTTCCACGCGAGTGGGTCTGTATCAAACTTCTTACCCATGGCTACACCAAATGCACAGTAACCACCGTATTGTGGTGCGTATGCCGCTGGATCTGCACGGAACGTATCGCGGTTTTCAGCTGAAGCGAAATGGTAAATAGCATTTTTGTAAGTCGCTGAAAATTCAGGATTACCGACAGTCGGCTCACTGGCCGTAAAGTACGCTACTGGGTCGTAACCCTTAATTGCTAGGTCGTTAGCATCAGCGCTTACGTCGATATCGGCAGCCATCACAGAGAAAGGAAGCATTGCAATACCGCCTAAACTAATAAGACGCTTAAGAGATTTATTTGAAACAGACATAGGAAAACTCCTCTTTATTATCTTCTTAATGTCAGGTTTCCGTAATTTCTGCGGCTTGCCCTGACCGTGTGTGAAGTAATTTAAGGCAGATGTCCGGTCTATTTGGGTACAGAAATGCGTAAAAGTGTGCCAATAGTCCGAGGTTTTCATGGATGCTTTATCTAAACTGATACAACAACTCTCAATGCGGTCTGAAGTTTTCTACACGGGGCAGCTCTGCGGTACCTCGTCATTTGGGGATGATGAAAAGAATCAAGGGCACCTTCACATTGTGCGTGAGGGCAAGTTGATACTGCGAGATCACAAAGGGAAGGAAGTGAAGGTCGATGAGCCTTCTATTGTGTATTTCCCCCAAACAGTACCTCATGTTATTGAAGGGCTATCGGATGGGGCTCAGTTGGTGTGTTCTACAATTGAATACAGTGAAGGGAAGTGGGAACTGCTTTTTTCCGCACTTCCAGACAAAATTGTGATTCCGTTCAGAACATTGCCTGCGTTGTCACCGATAATGGAAGGATTGTTTCTGGAAGCTGAAAGCGCAGAGCTAGGGCAGCAGGTGATTCTCGACAAGTTGAGTGATGTCATGATGATCATGCTTTTTCGCCACATAGTAGATAGCAATTTAGTAAAACAAGGTGTGTTGGCTGGGCTGTCGCACCCTAGACTGTCGGAAGTATTGAATATGATTCACCAACTTCCCTATAAAGCTTTCACCATGGAAGACATGGCAGAGAAAGGGGCGATGTCGAGAACGGTATTCATCGATACCTTTAAAAAAGTGGTAGGAATGACCCCCGGCAATTACGTTGCACATTGGCGTATTGGGGCTGCGCAATCGCTCATTTTACAAGGAAAGCCGATGCATTGGGTGCTGGATCACGTGGGGTACGAGAGTTACTCCGGTTTCAGTAAGGTGTTTCGGAAAATTACAGGTGTGTCTCCACGCCAATGGATGGCATTAAAAAAAGAGGCTGACGAAAGAGAGTTATGAACGGAATTGTCGTGTTAGGGAGCATCAACGCTGATCACGTATTGCAAGTTCCTGAGTTTCCGCGCCCCGGTGAAACCTTAAAAGGTCGGAATTATCGGATAATTGCTGGTGGAAAAGGGGCGAATCAAGCGGTGGCGTCTACACGGCTGGGTGCTGAGACCCATTTTATTGGGTGTGTTGGGGACGACCCTTTTGGATTAGGCATTCGAAAGCAGTATGAGTCGGATGGGATTGATGTCTCAGGAATCAAGGTGGAGCCCGATTGCGCAACGGGTATTGCGATGATTCAAGTGGCGGAAAGCGGCGAAAACAACATTTGCATTTCAGCGGAGGCAAATGATCGTCTCACGGCGAAAGTGGTCTCGGGTTTTGCGGAAATTATAGAGCAGGGCGACTACTTGCTTGTTCAGCTAGAAACGCCCATTTCAGGGGTTGAGAAGGCGATTGATATTGCGTACAGCGCTAACAAAAAAGTTGTGCTCAACCCTGCGCCAGCCATTGTACTTCCAGATAGCCTACTTTCAAAAGTTGACATACTCACCCCCAATGAAACTGAAGCGCAGATTCTAACGGGAATCGAAGTGACGGATCATTTATCTGCCTCGAAAGCAGCCCAATATCTTCATCAGAAAGGCGTGCTTATGGTGCTTATTACTTTGGGTTCAAAAGGGGTATGGGTCAGTCAGGATGGGATCGGCTATTTGATTCCTGCTTTTACAGTCGAAGCCGTAGACACGACAGCCGCTGGCGATACGTTTAATGGGGCGTTAATTGCGGGACTGACTAAAGGAAAATCTCTTGAAGAGGCGGTGGTGTTTGCACACGCTGCTGCCGCCATTTCAGTGACACGCTTTGGCGCGCAAACGTCCATTCCATTCATTGCTGAAGTAGAAGCCTTCCTAAAGAATCAGGGAAAATAAGTGAGGGCTAAGGCTTCCCTCAAGGTGATCAGCACACCACCAATTCAACGTCGTGTTGCTTGATAACATCAACTAAGTTCGATGCTGGGACTTCATCGGTAAACAGTGAATCTACCTGAGAAATATGACCAAGATTCACCATGGCGCCGCGGTTGAATTTACTGCTGTCGGCAGCCAATAGTGTTTGGCGTGAACTGGCAATAATGGCTTGCGCTATCTTCACTTCAGAATAATCAAAATCGAGCATGCTGCCATCGGAATCAATGCCCGAGATGCCTATGATGCCGAAATCCATTCGAAACTGTTCGATAAACTCTCGTGTGGCTTCCCCAATAATACCGCCGTCTTTGTTGCGGATCTGACCGCCCGCGATGATGACGGTAAAATCCTCTTTCGGCATCAAAATACTGGCAACATTGATGTTATTGGTGACAACCTTAAGATCTTTATGATTCAACAACGCGGTGGCTACGGCTTCAGTCGTTGTCCCAATATCAATAAACATGGATGCGCCATTAGGAATTTTCTTGACCAGCTCGGTCGCGATTCGAGCCTTTTCTTCCTGATGGCTGATTTTTCGGGTGGAATAGGCTTCATTTTCCGTACTGGAGTAGAGCGATGCCCCACCATGATGGCGGCTGATAAGCCCTTGCTGGGCGAGTTCGTTCAGATCGCGTCGAATCGTTTGGGGGCTGACGTTAAACGTATCAACAAAAGCTTCAGTGGAAAGGAATCCTTGCTCGTCCAGTAAAGCGAGTATTTCATGATGACGTTGCGTTTGTTTCACGGTTAACTCCAGATGGTCATAGAGGTTACTTCAGGCGATCTCCTCAGGATATTAGGGTAGATCACCTTGGGTTTCCGTCCATCATATCAAAGTCTTCCGATAAAATATTTTATCTGTGCCATCTTGAGGGTAACCCTCATAGCGACCCACTTCGTGAAAGCCATGTCTTTGGTAAAAATCTGGAGCCTGAAAATTGTAAGTGTCCAAAAATACTTTCTTAACTTGCATTTTCCGAGCTTCTTTTTCAGCCGTTTTTAGCAATTTAGTGCCTACCCCTTTTCGACGATAGACTTCGTTAACCCAAATACGATGAATGTGGAGAGAATCATAGAATAGGTGTGCCGCAATACCACCAATGATTTGATGGTGTTGGTCCCGAATAAATAGAGCCAATACTTTTTCATCCAACCCAGGGAAAAAGGGTTCATTAAATTCTCTTAAAGCCTGATAAATCGACTCCAAATCGTGTTTGCTAGGATGATAAGTCACTTCGATGATCATGTAGCCTACCTGAATATAAAAACGGTGATCTCAAGGTGAGGTTACTTGGGTATAACGGTATCAACTTGAGTTATTAGGGTTTTTAAAAAGTATATACCAGCTCAAAGAAGATGCTGTGTTCGAAACCAAATTTTTTGATGCATATTGAAAGAGTTAAATAAACTTATCGCCACTAGCGTGTACTCTGATTGAAGCAGCAAGGCTTACCCATTAGCTTTTTGAAAGGGCGTCAATCAGCGAATGTGCGTCTTTAACAAGGGTGACGTCGCTAGAGAATTTGTGACGATTTTCCTCTATAGGAACACCGATCACTTGCATTCCGGCAAGCAGACCTGCTTTTGCGCCTAATACGCTGTCTTCAATCACCGCAAGCTTACTCGGCTCAACATCAATAAGGTAAGCGGCGCGCAAGTATCCTTCCGGTGAAGGTTTTCCTAGTCTAAGGTCGTTTCGGGCAACAACCGCCAAACCCGGTATTTCAAGTTGGAGAGCGGCGAGGCTGGCATTGACTAATATGCGGTCGGAATTCGTGACAATAGCTTGCGGTACACCGAGTGCACGGAGTGATTTGAAAACCTCACACCCATAGAGTGGGGTCACTTCGTTACTGTGGGCACAAAAGTACTGGTAATTGGAGGCTTGATAATCTTCAAACGATACGGTGAGATCGTACGTTGTTTGAAAGTATTCAAAGGTTTTGCTCCCTTCTGTTCCTAGTACGTTTTGCATGTCGTCGTGTGTTGGGTCTACCCCATATTTGTTAAGCGTATGGCGAATGGCTCGTTCGTGAATCGGTTCGCTATCGGCAATGGTGCCGTCCATGTCCCAGAGCACACCATCAAACTTGAGCTGTTCTTTATCTATTTTTAACATGAATATACCTTTCTGAGCCGACCGAATATTTGAAGACTTGAACCTTGGTTGGAATAGGATCACCTTTCCCGTTTTAAACGAAAAAGGGGCAAATGAACCAAGATCTAAATGAGTAAGTGTTGTTCAATATATACACAAATATGTTTCAATTTTAGGGCTCAGCGTCTTAACTTTGCTTATGATCAAATAAAAGACAGGCCGGAGATCACTGAATTAGAAGCGCTAGGTGTTCGGTAAAATAGTTTCTTCTAGCTTATCGAGTTCGCTGTAGAGATCGCTTGTTGCAGCCTTGATTTTATTGAACATTGGGTACATGCGATCGTACGTGTCTTTCCATTCTGGGTTCGGTTGAATCTCTTTTTCGTACTGAACAAGATGTCGCGTAGCATCAGACAATGAATTGAAATGACCCGTTGCAGTTGCAGCTATGGCTGTCGCACCAATCACACCGCATTCCGCTTCTTTAGGAACCAGTATGGGTGTGTTGTACATGCTGGCTTTGATTTGCAGCCAGAGTAGAGATTTCGCCCCTCCACTGGCCGCAATGATGCGTTCTACTTTAGCACCGGTATCGGTCTTGGTATCAAAAGCACTATTGGTATCAAAAGCACTATTGGTATCAGAAGTGCTCTTGATATCTGAGCCGCTCATCTGTTCTATTTGTCTGCGAACAGCAAACGCGACCCCCTCTAATACACTTCGGTGCAGATCGGCAAGGCTATGACTACTATTTAACCCAAAGAATTGCGCTCGCGAGTTGCGGGTTGCTCCTAGCCGCTCTCCGGTCAGGTAGGGCAAGAAGAAAAGGTGTCGGCTGCCTGCGGGAGATTCGGCGGCTTTTGTTGTCGCGGCTTCGTATGAAAGCGTATTTTCGTTCATTGCTCGCCTAGCCCAACGCACCGCATCGCCTCCGGCATCCAACAATGAAAATGCACCCCAATGATTGCCGGGAATCAATACATTGCAGACTTCTTCGTGCCTCACTGGCTCGCGATTTGCGATAGTGATTATTGAAGATGTACCCGTCACATCGGAACCCATTCCGGGCTCGGTAACGCCCGAACCAACCAAAGTTACGGGGAAATCACCCCCACCGACCACGACAGGAAGCCCCTCTGGCAATCCGGTTTCTTGTGCGGCTTTGAATGAAATGGAGCCAAGTACATCTAACGCGTCACGCAATGGAGGCAGTAAACGACGAGGCACTCCCAATTGTGACAGCATGGTTTGCGACCATTCTTTGGTGTCTGCGTCCATTAAAAAGCTGGCGGACGCTTCTGTTGTATCAAAGGCAAATTTGCCGGTTAGCCGAAAGTTAATGAAATCTTTCGGCATCAGTACTTTCCAGCTTTTTTCCAATAGTTCTGGTTCGTTGTCTGCAAACCATTGAAGTTTGAAGCCTGGCCAAGCAGGTGTTGGTGGGTTAGCGGTATGGGTTAAACAGCTTTCCAGCCCGAAGTTATCTTGGTATTGATTTACATGGTTTATGGTGCGTTTATCATTCCATAACGGTACGTATTCACGAGTGGGTTGCCCTGACTCATCAATAAGAACGGTGCCATGCATTTGGCCGCAGCACGATACGGCAACGATATCCGATTTTCGCTGCCCAATTTGACGGACAACTGCGTTAATGGACTCACATGCACCTTGCCACCAGTCTATCGGGCGTTGTTCGCACCAGCCATATTTGGGAACATGCTGATCGTGCTCCTTGGCAGAAAAAGCGAGCATTTCCCCGTTTTTGTTCACGGCAGCCGCTCTCACCGAGCCTGTTCCTACATCAATAACCAAAAATATGGGGGTTGCCATAATGACCTCTCTGCTTTGTTTTTAAGAGCCTTGTTTGTAACAGCCTTGCTTATCAGAGCATTGTTTATCAGGAGCTTGCTTATCCGCGCCTAATTAATCAGTACTTAGAACAACTTAGTTTTCTATTCGTAATTCACTGTTGATATCAAAATAGTGCGCTTTAGACATGTCAATTTGAATGCAGCACAACTGGTCTAGCCCTGCTGGAAAGTGACTGTCTATTTGAGCCGTAAATGGCGAGCCTCCTAAGTCGGAAATCACCAGCGTATGCGAGCCAAGTGGTTCTATCGCCCGTGGGTGAATGTTGACGATGTTACTTACATTTTGAGTGTCGGAATCCTGAGTGTGTTCTGGGCGGATACCCAATACCACTTTAGATCCACGGTATGGGGTAAGTGCAGCTTGGTGAGCAGCCGAAATTTCAAGAATTTCGCCCGTTTCTAAGGTAACAAACGTTGCATCAGATCCGACCGTTACTTTCGTGAAATTCATACTCGGGGTGCCGATGAATTCTGCCACAAAGCGGTTCGCGGGTTTTTCGTAGATCTCTATTGGTGATGCAAATTGTTCAATGTGCCCATTTTGCATCACGACAACACGGTCGGCCATGGTCATGGCTTCTACTTGGTCATGCGTAACATACACCGCAGTTGTACCAAGTTTGCGTTGCAATTGTTTGATTTCGGTACGCATTTCCACACGCAGTTTTGCGTCTAAATTGGATAGTGGTTCATCGAATAAAAAGAGATCGGGGTGCCTAACGATGGCGCGCCCTATGGCGACTCGCTGGCGTTGACCACCTGAAAGATGGCGCGGCTTTCTCTCTAACAGAGCATTAATGCCAAGCAATTCGCTTGCATCGGAGACTCTTTTTTTGATGACATCTTGAGGTTCTTTTCTCACTTTCATGCCATACGCGATGTTGTCGTACACCGTCATGTGTGGGTATAACGCGTAGTTTTGAAACACCATTGCACAGTTGCGTGTGCCGGGTTGTTCGTAGGTTACGTCTCGCTCTGAAATGGCGATCTGCCCATCTGTGACAGACTCTAAACCTGCGATCATTCGCAATGTGGTGGTTTTCCCACATCCTGATGGACCCACAAGAACGACAAACTCGCCTTGTTCAATGTCGAGATTCAGATCGGGTAGCACACTGATCTCGCCATAAGATTTACTGATGTTGGTTAAGCTAACGTGTGTCACGGTGACGACTCCCTGTCTGTTTGGGAACACGCTGCCAGCGATTAAGCTGGCAGCTTGTAAAGCGTTATTTGGCCTCTATTTTTTCTCAGGTAACCCCATTGCACTGCGATAGGCTTTAAGCTGAGATTCACGTCCGAAATCATCCGTTAATTGGTTCCATTGTTTAGCAATGCTGTCCAATGCTTCTTGTTCTGTCACTTTCCCTGCCAAGGCGCGAGAAAGCTCTATTTCAAGAATTTCGGTGTAAGCGAAGAAACCCGGAATACGTAAATCCAGAGCCACATTGGGTGCGTCTAGAGATGCGCGTTGCGCTGCTAGGTAAGACTCCGCCTCGGGTTTGGAGAAAATTGCCAACCAGTTATCGATGTTGTCGTAGTGGCTTAATCGATATGGGTTTACCCCAGTATTTGCCGTAACAATGGCTTTCGATGAATGTTCCTGACTGGTAACAGTTTGAACAAAGTTCCACGCAGCTGCCTTGTTTCTGGAAGACTGAGGAACCGCAAGCTGCCAGCCACCAAAGGCTAGAAAAGGTGACGCGACCACTTCATTGTATTCATTCCATTTGCCTTCTTTAGCGTTCCACATGGATTTAGACCCAGGTAGCATCGCAGTACGAACATTGCCTACAATGCGCGATTCTTTCGGGTTCGCCCCTAATACGCCGGAGTCTGCCCAGTCGATATTCATCGCGACTTTACCCCCTGCGTATAAAGGCCTTACGTCACCGGAACCGTTGTTCAACGCGCCCGGTGGGTTGTAGTCCAAGCCTCGTTTGTAGTCTTTCAGTGCTTTTAACCAGCCTGCGTTGTCAATTTGTGCATTCATGGTGTCGGGGTCAAAGAACATTGAGCCCGGGTTTTTCGGATCGTTGGTGTAGCTGGCTGCGTGCGAGAAGAAGTACCAGAATTGCTGTCCACCACGCTTATAGGCTTCAGCCGTTCCGTATAACCCTTGGTCTGGGCGGTGGAAGAATTCGGCAATATCGTAGTACTGATCCCATGTAACAGGAGCTGCCAATGCATAGCCATACTTCGCTTTGAACGCCGCTTGCTCTTTCGGGTCATTGAAGAGGTCGGCACGGTAATTCAGCATATGCATGTCGCCATCCATGGTGGCGGACTTCACTTTACCATCCCAAAGCATCAAGCGTTCACGGTATACGGGGTGAATGTCGTTCCAGTATTCTCCTTCCTGCATGCTTTGAGGCATTTCAGACAAGAAGATATTAAAGTCGGGTAACCAAGCAGGGATGTAAGAAATAACATCGATCTCACTTGATCCTGTTTGCATCCCCGTCAAAAACTTAGGGAAAAGTTCACCAAAAGGGAATTCCACAATCTTTACTTTACCGCAAGTCTGGGCTTCCCAAGCGGTGCCTGCAGTGCGAAGCGCCGAGGCAATAAAAGGGCCGTTTTGCGAGCCGACGGTCACGGTGACACCGGAGTAATCGGGTTCGCATACTGCCAGTGCATTGGTCGATATCGCGGTTGCGCCTAAACAAAGTGCGACAGCCAGCGCGGAGGTGCGTATTTTCCTTTCCATGTTTAATTCCTTCTAATTTTGCCCTAGCACAAAGGCTGGGCATCCATGGGTAGAGTCAAAAGGTCTTAAGTGTCGTTAAAAGACCCAAAGAGTCGTCAACAGATCTTAAGTCTCATTGGTACTATTTAATCGATCCAGAGAGCAGTCCGGATCTCATCAGCCGACCGAGCAGGGTGACAACGATGATCATTGGTATAATGGATATCAATGTCGCGACGGATATCGCCCACCATTCATCGCCTCGGCTTGAATTTTGTCCTGCTAATACAACAGGCAAGGTTTGCCAACGTGAAGACGTAAGTAAAAGTGCAAAAAGAAATTCGTTCCATATGAACGACAATGTGATCATCGATGTCGCGATAAGCCCTGGTTTGGACATAGGCAGAACGATGTCGAAAAAGATGCGAAGTCTCGGCACATTATCAACCATTGCGGCTTCTTCAACTTCGACAGGAATGGTCCGGAAGAAATCGCGCATCAGCCATACGGCGAGTGGTAGCCCAAATGCGGTATAGGCGACAACCATGCCAGAAAAGCTATCGAGCAATTGTACGCCTTGTTTTCCAAGCTCTGCGTAAAACAGGTATAGGGCAAACGCAGATACGATAGGTGGAAACATGCGCTGAGAAACAAACCAAAAAGTGACGTCGTCGTTCCCAAGTACGGGACCGGGTAGAGGCAGTTTGTTAATAAAGAATGACGAGGTAAATGCGCATACCAGTGAGATAATAATGGCTTGAGGAATCGCAAACCCCATGACCTCATTCAGCAATAAGAACCCACCAATTCCGACAATAGCAAACGTGAATCCAGAGAGTAATCGGATACGAAACTCAAACCGAGCAATGCCATAGGCAGCCATTGACCCAAGCAACACCGATAATGCGGTGGAAACCAATGCGATCAAAGATGAGTGCCAGAAGGGACCGACGAAATCGCCGCGAATGCCAGACATAACCTCTCTAAATGCATCCAACGTAGGCGCAAAGTCGATAAAGGGTAAATAAGTAGCCCCGCCATTTACCGCTTGAGGCGGTTTGAATGCGGTTACTGTTACCCAATAAAAAGGGGCGAGCAAAAACAACAACCAAACGAAACACCCAATAATAGCTATCCATTGACCAGTCGACAGTGAACGGCGCTGTTTGGCTAGATGCTGTTTGCCTGATTGCGTATTACTGTTGATGCTTGGCTTTTGCATGGTACGGCTCGCTTGCGTAGTGGATGCGGATAATTTATCGGTAGCAAAATCGCTCATGATCGCTTCTCCACTACAGGCTTAACAGCAGCAAGGTAAACGCTACCAAGAACAACAATCACGATTAGGAATAAAAAGCTCAGTGCGGACGCTTCCCCTAAGTTAAAAGTTTTAAAACCTTGGTTGTAGGCAAACAGGGTGAGGGTTTCGGTAGAGGTACCGGGGCCTCCTCCCGTTAAAATGTAGACGGTATCAATGATTTTGAAACCTTCAACGATGCGGATGAACACCACGACAACGGAGAGTGGTAATAGCATTGGAAAAGTGATGTCCCAAAATTGTCGCCATGGTGGCACATTTTCAAGAGACGCCGCTTCGTACACGTCTCTAGGCAAGCCCTGCAACCCTGCTAGCATCAAAAGCGTGACGAAAGGTGTCCATTGCCAAACTTCTACAGTGACTAATACGCCCAGCGCCCAAGAGGTTTCTGTTAGAAAGGGCAGATTTTCAAATCCGAGCATACTAAAGAAATCATTCACAGGGCCGAGTGCTGAGTGAAACATCATTCGTGCAACGAGAGCGACCGCAATTGGAGCCATAAACATCGGCAGTAGAAAGATAACCCGAAACAGTTTCTCGCCAGGTACTTTTATGTACAGCGCCATTGCAAGCAAAAAGCCCACAACGTATTGAATTAACACCGAAGTAAAGACAATAAAAATAGTCGTAAAGACAGACTGCCAAAAGCGAGACGACTCCAGCAGGGTTTGGTAGTTGTCGAAGCCAACAAATTTTACCGGCAAAGGCGGTATTAAACGCACGGATTGAAAGCTGACCGTTAGCGCATAAATCAGTGGAAACAGCGTCACCAGCAGTACTACGAATAATGCAGGCCAGACAAATAAATATTTGATGGAATCTGTCTGTTTTGGATTCAGTGTCCCTATCGACATTCACAACTCCTTTGTATGAAACTGCCATTTGGTAGTTTTACTTTCCAATTCTTCTTCATGAAGTCGGCATAAATGTATTTTTAATACATAAAACCGCAATGTCAATCTAAAATCTCACAGTTCTTCAACTTAATTTGATTAAATTAGCGTCTATTTTCGGATTAAAACCATTTGATCTTTTATTTTTCTGTAGTATTAATACTAAAAGCGTCGATTCTTTAAGTCACACACTGCCGTTTAAGTCACATTCGACAGGCTAAAAACTGGAGTGCTCTGAACAAAGAGTAGGCAATCTAAATGGATAGTGAGGGAACAACTATGTCACTTATGGATCCAGTGAGCTGCGAGATTGATGTGTTATCAGGCAGCCTGGCAGGGACAAGCCGACATTACGAAAAACGCTTTCATGATTTGAATGGGCTGTACTTGGACACGGAAGCATTTGAAGCGCTAAACAAAGAAATGGGAGAAGAAGTCGTTTATGAAGTAACGGACTATCACCCGGGGAATCGGGTTCAGGATATGATTTTTGGTGTGACCAAAATGCAGCCCGGTAAGGTTGGTAGCGAGTATTTCATGACTCGAGGGCATATCCACGCGATTGCTGACCGGCCAGAAGTTTACATCGGAAAGAAAGGAAAAGGGTTGATGTTGCTTGAGTCACCTGAGGGGGAAACCAAAGTGGTGGAAATCACTCCTAACACGGTATGTTATGTCCCTCCTTTTTGGATCCACCGAAGCGTAAACACGGGGAATAAAGAGTTTGTTATGTTCTTTTGCTACCCCGGAGACAGTGGGCAAGTTTACGACATCATTGAGCGTTCTGGTGGTATGCGTCATCGCGTTCTGGCTGAAGGAGATAGTGGCTGGAAACTCGAAGAAAATGCGCATTATCAACCTCGCAGCCAAGCGGACGTTAATCGTCTATATAAAGGGGAGTCGGAATGAACCTTGTACCAGCCCAAAAGCCGACATTTTACTTTATAGGGGTGTCTACGTTGCAAAGCTCTATCATGAAAGTTTTCCCTGCTTGGGCTGAGTTTCTTGGTTTGGGTGACGTTCAAATTCGTGGAATCGATTTACCGCTCAATGCGCCAAATGAACAGTATCGACAGGTAACGTCATTTATCAAACACGATTCCCTATCGCTTGGTGCACTTGTCACCACGCACAAAATCAATCTTTACCAAGCGTGTATTGATATGTTTGATGAGATTGATCCACATGCGACAAAAATGAACGAAACCAGCTGTCTTTATAAAAGGCAATCCACATTCTGTTGCAGTGCGAAAGATCCGATTACCTCTGGATTTGCTTTGGAATACATATTACCTCCTCATTTTTTTGCGACGCATCGAGGTAATGTGTTTGTTATGGGAGCGGGTGGTAGCGCGACAGCCATTGTTTGGTATCTAACTCAAGCGGCAAAACAAAACGATCGCCCAACTAAGATTGTGGTTTCAGATGTTTCTCAGCATCGGCTGGATGAGTTGGACCAAGTACTCAAAATATACGGGATAAATGTCGACTGCGAGTATGTATTGGTTGAATCGGATACAACCAATGATGAAGTATTGGCCACACTGCCTCCTTATTCGCTGGTAATAAATGCAACAGGGTTAGGAAAAGATGGCCCCGGTTCGCCATTATCGAACAACGCTCAATTTCCAGTGCATGGCATCGTGTGGGAACTCAATTATCGAGGGGAGCTGGAATTTTACCGACAAGCAAAGGCGCAAGAGTCGTCCGCTCATCTATCGATTCATGATGGCTGGGTGTATTTCATCTACGGCTGGACAAGAGTGATTGCGGACGTATTCGATGTAGACATTCCGGTGAATGGCGAACGCTTTGAAGAGATTTCACGTATTGCCGCCCGTTCTGGCAAGCAGTTAAGCCATGAGAGTTAATGCTATGAATAAAGGTAAGATTTTAGTGACGCCTCGTTCCTTGTCTTTAAATGGGCACCCTGCTTTTGAATCTCTTAAAAAGCTGGGGTATGAAATGGTGTTTTGTCAGCCCGGTAAGTCACCTACAGAAGAGGAGCTGCTTGCTGTTATACCCGAATGCGTAGGGTGGATTGCTGGCGTTGAACCCGTATCTGAAAAGGTGATTGCTTCTGCCAAGCAGCTTAAAGTGATCAGCCGAAATGGCACGGGGGTCGACAACTTGCCATTAGCCTGCATTGAGAAGTCGGGCATCGAGGTGTGTCGGGCGGAAGGGGCGAACGCTCGAGGTGTCGCTGAATTGGCCATTGCCATGATGCTGTCTGGGCTGCGTCATATACCAGAAACAGCAGAAGGGCTTAAATCTGGTCAGTGGACTCGTGCTTTAGGCCAAGAAATTCAAGGGAAGTTAGTGGGCGTTATTGGTATGGGCGCAATCGGTAGGCAAGTGGCGCAAATGGCATTGGGGTTGGGCACTCAGGTGATCGCGTTTGACCCGATACTAAAAGGTCAATTGGTCCTGAACGACGATTTTAAATTTACCGAAGTCAGCCAACTACTCAAGCTGGCAGATATTATTACGTTTCATTGTCCGGCTCCGTTGGATGGCCGACCGATAATCAGCGCAAGTACACTCGAATCAATGAAAGACGGTGTTGTTATCATCAATACAGCCCGAGCGTCGCTGGTGGATCACGATGTAATCTACGATGGTTTGTGCAGTGGAAAAGTCTCGGTGTATGCGGTGGATGTGTATGACACAGAACCTCCAGCTAGCCACCCGCTTTGGCAACATGAACGATGCATAGCGACCAGCCACATTGGCGGATACACCCAAGAAAGTGTTGATAAAGCAACCATTGCCGCCGTCAGTAACTTGCTGTCGGTGCTAGAGGACGACAAAGCCTAATGAACGGTTCTTCATCACGCCAAATATTGCCAAGATCTTGCGTAACCAGTGCCGTATTCAACGGACAGTTGGCTCAGCGGATTTCATCGCTGCCACCGCCAACTGATGAAGTGTTGCTTTACTGGCTGGGGCAGGCTGGCTTTTTGATTCGAACAAAACAGGCAAGTTGGCTCATCGACCCTTATTTGTCGGATTCACTTGCCGAGAAGTATAAAGGTAAGCACTACCCACATATTCGTATGATGCCAGCGCCAATTAGGGTTCAAGATCTCACGAATGTGGATGGTGTTCTTTGTACTCATAAGCACACTGATCATATGGATGCTGGAACACTGATTCCTCTTTTCCAACACCATTTAGGCAACCGAGCTTTCATGCTGGCTCCACGCGCTGAAAAAAAAGAAGCGCTGACTCGAAGCGGATTGCCTTCAGATCGAATTCGTTGGATTTCAGATGGTGAAGAGCTTGTACTGTCTGAATCGCTTTCTGTTCACGCGACACTCGCAGCACACGAGAGTATTGAACGTGATAATCAAGGAAACAGCCGCTTTCTGGGGTATATTCTTAAAATAAGCGTGAATGAAAATACTCAAGTAAAGCACGAGAGCACCGATGAAAAGAAGGATACGCTCACCATTTGGCATTCTGGCGATTGCGTTCCTTATGAAGGGCTAATTGATACTCTGAAATTGCACCAGCCTGATGTGGCATTGTTGCCAGTCAATGGACGGGATGAACGACGATCCAGTCGGGGTATTCCGGGGAATTTTCATTTAGAAGAAGCGTTGTCTTTGTGTAAGCAGGTCGGAATTAAGAACCTGATCGCACACCATTTTGATTTATTTGAGTTTAATACCATCGATCCGCAAAAAATTCTTCTAGCGGCTCAGCAAAACGCTGATAGTATTTCTATCTTCCCGGCACAGTTAAATGTCGAATATCGTTTGAGGTTAAGGAGTTAGCATTGCAACAGAAGCAACCTAATGTCATTGAGATGATCACCCGTTCACTGGATAAGCTCCGTAAGTCTGATCGAAAGGTCGCGGAATGGGTATTATCCGACCCTCAAAAAGCAATCAACAGTACATTGGTGGAAACGGCGAAAGCCGCAGGAGTCAGTGAACCGACCGTTATGCGTTTCTCGACAGCGGTGGGTTGCAGTGGCTTTCAAGACTTAAAAATTCGTTTGGCGCAAAGTATTGCGTTAGGGGTTACGCCGACCCACGCAGCTCTTCAAGATGGTGATAGCACTCAGGTAATTTCTCGTAAGCTGTTTGATTTTACATTAACCAGTTTGGATTGGGCTCGTCAGCATGCCGATATTGAAAAGATGGATGCGGCAGTAGATGTACTTTCCCACGCCCGACAAATCGATTTTTATGGGTTTGGTGCCTCTGGCATTGTGGCGCTGGATGCGCAGCAGAAATTCCCTCTGTTTGGTGTGCCCTGTAATGCACACACAGACGCGCATCAACAATTTATTGCGTCGTCCATGATGAGTGAGGGCAATGTGGTTGTGGCGATTTCTAACAATGGTGAAACCATCGACCTCATTGAAACGGTCAGAGAAGCCAAAAGCCACGGCGCGACTGTGATAGCGATAACGGGTCGGCGCGGCTGTTCACTCAGCAAAGAGTGCGATTTAAGCCTTGTTGTCGAGACCTTGGAAAACACTGATCGCTACACCCCTACGATTTCTAGAATCGCAGCGCTAGTAGTCGTGGATATTCTTGCTACGAGCGTGTCGTTGAAAAAGGAAGAAACGCACCGAGATCGGATAACCTCAATGAAGGAACGTTTGTCTCGCTTCCGTTCTAACCATTTTGATAATGGCTAATTGAACACGCTGGATCCTCTGCTCTAAACCAGATTGCCTTTTAAAGTATCAAGATCTGGTAGAGGTAGGTCTATAAGATGAGCATTGTGTAACTATACTCCTTACTTAATGAATTTGTGCGATGATACCTGTGCCCAATTGGCTTCAAACCGAAGCCAATTGTGGGCAGACGTAAAATTTAAGTAAGGAGTGCAAAGTGCATAAATACCCAGAAACAAAACAATCGGATGTTGTTGATACCTACTTTTCTACGGAAGTGTCCGATCCGTATCGCTGGTTAGAAGACGATCGCAGCGAAGAAACCGCTGACTGGGTAACTCGCCAGAACGACGTAACCTTTGCACACCTCAATCAAATCGCTTTTCGTGACGCCATTCGAAAGAAACTCGAAACCGCCAATAATTTCGAAAAAGTCTCTCTGCCTTTTAAGCATGGCGATTATACCTATTTCTACAAAAATGATGGTATTCAAAACCAAGCGGTTCTTTATCGTCAGAAAGAAAACGACCAAAAAGAACTAGGCGAAGCGCAAATTTTCCTTGATCCGAATACGTTTAGCGAAGAAGGCACTACCTCGCTAGACAGCGTGTCTTTCTCTAAATCAGATACGGTTATTGCGTATTCTGTATCGGAAGGAGGCAGCGACTGGCGCACCATTTATGTGATTGATGCTGAAACTGGTGAAGAGCTTGAAGCCCCAATTCTAAACGCCAAATTTACCGGGATTTCGTGGTTTGGCGACGAAGGCTTCTATTACGCCAGTTACGACAAACCTGAAGGCAGCGAGCTATCGGCTCGTACTGAACAACACAAGTTGTACTTCCACCGCTTGAACACACCACAAAGCGAAGACGTATTGGTATTTGGTGGTTCAGATTCGGAAAAATACCGATATGTATCAGGTTATACAACGGAAGACGATGCTTTCCTTGTCGTATCTGGTGCTCAGTCCACATCGGGTAACGAGCTTTATGTGCGTGATTTACGCCAACAATACGCGCCGTTAACGCTTGTAACGGATAAAAGCCAAGCCGACAGCTACGTTGTCGAGCACAGCGAAGGCGATTTGCTGATTTACACCAACTTGGATGCGCCATTAGGTCGTGTAGTAAAAGTGAATGCACAGCAGCCGTCGGATGATAATTGGGTCGATCTGATTCCAGAGCAAGAGCAGCAGTTAGACATTGAAACAGGTGCAGGCTATTTGTTTGCCTCTTACCTAGTAGATGTGAATACCAAAGTGGTTCAGTACCGCTATAACGGTGAAAAAGTGCGTGACGTTGAGCTTCCGGGGTTAGGTTGTGTGTCTGGTTTTGGCGGGCGTTTCGACTCAAAAGAACTTTATTACAGCTTCACTAACCTTATCGTGGCATCTTCAGGGTATCGATTCGATCCAGAGACGGGTGTAACGGAATTGCATCACCGCTCTCAATGCCAGATCGACAGCGATCTATTGGAATCTAAGCAGGTGTTTTATACCTCCAAAGATGGCACGCGCGTTCCTGTAACGATCTGCTACCGCAAGGGCTTGGAGTTGAATGGGAACAACCCCACTATGCTGTATGGCTACGGTGGTTTTAACGTTAGCCTAGAACCAAGATTCAGCCCACTTGTTGCTACGTGGATTGAAATGGGGGGTGTTTATGCCGTTGCGAACCTACGTGGTGGTGGTGAATACGGTAAAGCGTGGCACATTGCCGGAACCAAACTGCAAAAGCAAAATGTGTTCGATGACTTTATTTCAGCGGCAGAATACCTGATTGAAGAAGGGTACACATCACCAGAAAAGCTCGCGATTCATGGTGGCTCAAACGGTGGCTTGTTGGTTGGCGCTTGTATGACACAACGTCCAGAACTGTTTAAAGTGGCGATTCCTGCAGTTGGCGTATTGGATATGTTGCGTTACCACACGTTTACCTCTGGTGAAGGTTGGGCTTACGACTACGGCACGTCTGAGCAAAATGAAGAAATGTTCAGCTACTTGAAACAATACTCTCCTGTTCATAACGTTACAGAAGGGACGCACTACCCAGCGACACTTGTGACTACGGCGGACCACGATGACCGTGTTGTGCCAGCGCACTCGTTTAAGTTTATTGCCGAGCTTCAAGCGAAACATGAAGGTGAGAACCCTGTATTGATCCGAGTGGATACTAATGCAGGTCATGGTGCTGGTATGCCTATGAGCAAGGTATTGGATTTGTATGCCGATATGTATGCATTTAGCTTCCACCATATGGCATTTGAACCAAAACTGTAGCCACAGACTGTTTTTGAAAGACCTCCTAGGAGGTCTTTTTTTACATCAAAATATTATGACCAAGCTCTATGCAATCGCCTCGATACAATAGTGTGCTGTTTGGGTCTAGATTTGCAGTAACCAATAACTCGGAGCTGTTTTTTAACAACTTCCACTCTGTTGGTGACATATAGCGAATGTTACTGATGTTTTGTAGGCTATCTATTAATGCTAATTCTCCCGTCGTTTTGTCTCTCATCCAAACCACTGCTTTACCAAACTCTACCTCTTCCATGCCTAGATTAAGTTGCAATCGAATAC
The DNA here is from genome assembly GCF_002835515.1 of Vibrio sp. vnigr-6D03. Classification (NCBI taxonomy): domain Bacteria; kingdom Pseudomonadati; phylum Pseudomonadota; class Gammaproteobacteria; order Vibrionales; family Vibrionaceae; genus Vibrio; species Vibrio sp. vnigr-6D03. The sequence goes on along the minus strand of NZ_PIZL01000012.1, from coordinate 213,465 downwards.
TGGATTGACCCGGTTTTTTGCCTTGATATGCAACAAGAGCGAAATGGTTCTGCTGTGACTCGGATGACATCATGGCCAGGTAATTAACTGGGCGAATTTGAGAAACACTTAAGGGCTGATGAATGGGGACAAGCACAGGCTGTATAAGAACACCTACCACGAGAGACATCGCCATTCCCATTGGCAACCACCACCAACGCAGACCTTTTCTTTGTTGAGTGAGATTAAACGTGCCGTTGGCTATTTGCCGCCAAACGCGTTTGGGTGGCTGTCTTAAATGCGTCGTATCCATAGACAGATCGCTGGTGGGGTTTAGACCTGAAAGATGGTTTTGCCACTGCTCGATATGTTCCCACCAACTTGGATCCGATTGAATCAGGGTTTCCAATCGACGCCGAACACGAAGTGTTTGTGTTCCCAGAACGTATTCGCTTGCCAGCTTATTGCGCAGATCGGAGTTTTGGTAGCGGCGACCTTTTGTTACTCGATTAGGCATCGTTTTAACTCCTGCAATCCGCGACGAATTTGGGATTTCACTGTCCCTAAGGGGGCTTTCATGTGTCGCATTATTTCTTGATGGCTCAATCCGTGTTGATACGCGAGGACGATGGCACTTCGTTTATCTTCGTTGAGCTGCTTTAAGCATTGGGATAGGCCGTGATTGATATCGAATCCCACGCCAGCGCCTAAATCATCATACGATGTGTCTAACGGTTCTTCCTTTCGCCTTCCACGTTTTCGAACTTCATCAATCGCGAGGTTTCTCATGCTTTGGCAGAGCCATGCCCACGGGTAGTCGACAGGGTAACGATTGTCGCTATACCACAACTTAACGAAGCCCTCTTGAAGAAGATCCGCGGCAATTTGCTCGTCTTTAACGACGGAATAAATGACAGCAAAGAGCCGAACGCTGGCTAATTGATAGAGCGCTTCGAACGCTTTTTGATCCCGAAGCGCTATCTTAGAGAGCAGTAAACCTACCTGTTGTTTATCAATACTCACTGTTTCCTCATTGAATGATCAAGTGCCAGACTTTTTTCACGCCATCGCCACTGGCGTCACCGGGCTGTTGGTCTTTAAACCAGCGATATAGTGGCTTATCTTTAAATGTCCATTGATAGCTGTTGTCTTTACGTTGTGTCACCCCAAACCCGCCAGACAAAGTGAGATTTCCTATCCCCTCTTTTAGCAGCATAGGATCTACATACGCGGGTGGCCATTTAGTTTGGCATTCGTTGTAGCACACAGACTGATTGGGCTTATCTTTGTCAAAAGTATACAAAGCAAGGTTGTTACTATCGACCAAATAACGACGACTGCCATCGTTGTATAGCTTTACCGAGACTTGGTCTGCTCTTGCCAAAGGCCAAACACCTTTTATTCCAGCACCCTTAATATCACCCGGCTTACTGTCTTTAAACCAACGATATAGAGGCTTCCCATTTAAAGCCCACTGCTTTTTGCCATCATTTCGTGCAATGGTGCTAAACCCTTCTTGACCATAGAAGAGCGGCTTTTCACTTCCCTCAGCCAATAATGGTGGCCATTTTCCAGCGCATCCACCATTACATACCGACTGACCTTCTGGATCCTTGGAAAAGGTGTACAAACTCATGCCCGTGCTATCGACGTATACGTTTCCTAATTCGGTGTTCATTGTCGTTTTTGATGCAGTAGCACAGCCAATAGGAACGAACGCAAGTGCAGTAAGCAGTAATGTTTTCATCATAGTAATCCTTATTAGGGTCTGTTGACCTTTCGAGATGATTTTTTCAGCTATTTGTGGGTACTTTATTCAAGGCTGTGCTTATTCGGTGTAGTGCTCTACACCAGTAAACGATAACCCAGTAAAAAGGAGCCACAAACGTTGCCCAAACAGTTTTAAATAGATTGTTTGTAGATAGGAGACGATAGAAAAATGGATTTGGATGCACAGTTGCGAAAAATTTTTCAGGAAACAGTGCGAGGGACTATGAGAATGAAAGGAGGAATAGGAATGACATGAGTCGTTTACAAGCTGTGTATTGAGGTTGTACAAAAGCATTTTCATATTGGAGATAGTATGCAAATTTCTCATTATTTTGGGATGTTTGTTCATTCTTAAATTTTTGTTCATTGAAACCCTTCAATCCGAGTCCATACTCGCCTGCGGTTTACCGTTTCTTTTATCAACAACCCAAGATTTATCACCATCCCAAAAGAAGTGCTTTGGTATCAACATGAACTTAAAACTCACTCAAATGCTGTATGCGGGGTTCTCCTTCATACTTCTCACTACGCTTGTACTTACCTATATCGTATGGTCGGCAGTCCAAGACTCAGCAAAACTCGCAGAAAAAATCGAGTCAGACAATGTGCCGGGAGTACTTGCGTATTTGAACGTAAACGACAAAGTGGCAGATTTACAAACCTATGCGTTGGAATACCTAGGCGGAGAGCAAAGTGAAGCCGGTCATTTTAGAAAGACCGTAACGCAATTTGAAAACTATTACAGAATACTCTACTCACTGGAATCAACCACTCAGGCTGAAAGAGACAAAATGGCTAACATCAGAAAATTAGCCGATCAATATATTCGTTCAATTGAAAATGAGGTATTTGCCAAATATTCCCCAGCGACAGAGATGGAAGCTAGGCTTTGGGTTCAAAATCTAATACGCGAAGTTGGTAACCCGCTTGAAGATCTTCTCGATAAAATGAAAGAAGAAGAGTTTGCTGATGCCTACACAACAACGAACCTGAGTGAATCTCTTAATGACGATCTACCTGGTGTTCGGTACTACCTTGAAATGATTGATGAAGCTGGAGATATGATTGCTTCTCTTAACGCATACATGATGGGTGATCTTACTGCACGAGAGTCATTTGAAGGGGATTCAAAATCGTTTAAGAGCTACCTTGATAAGCTGAAGCCTTTAGAGAGACGAGCTGAAGAGGTGAAAGCCATATCGCAAATTGAAACCTACTACGCTGAAATTCTAAACACAGCTAATAAAGTGTTTTCAAGCTATGATCCTGCCGCTAAAGAGGCTGCTATTACGCTCGTCGATGAACTTGAAGATATCGTGGTATTGCCGTTAGAAGAAATATTGGACCGCTCTTCGAAGGAAGAAAAAAGTGATGTGACCCAAGATATTGCGTCGGTGAATGACAAAATGAACCAGATTGTCATGTGGCTCTCTGTTAATGCGTTAGTTGTGGTCACTGTTGGCACCGCGGTTGCGGTTATGATTACCCGTGTGATTAACCGACGTATTCACGCTATATCGGAAAAGGCGAATCAAATTGCTGAAGGCAATCTCACCTCTCCTGCGATCAACGAAACCATAGAAGATGAAATCGGCTTACTCGCAAAATCGATTGATGGTATGCAGGCCTCGCTAAAGGATTTGGTTTCAGGCATTTCGGGTGTGGCAAGCGAAGTAACATCCAACACCAAACAAGTGGATAGTATCAGTAACCAGGTAGCCAGCGATATCCAATTGCAAGCGGATAAAGCGGCATTAATTGCCAGCGCCGTTGAGGAAATGAGTGGCACCGTACGTGAAGTCGCCATGCAATCGTCTGATGCAGCGCAAAGCTCCCAAGAGGCTGGTAATGTTGCTAGTGAAGGGGGCAAGCTCATGCAAGAGACGGTGCATGGAATGCAAAGAATCGCAGATGTGGTTAACGAATCCGCTGCTACGGTTGATAGCCTAGGTAGGAAAGGGGAAGAGATTGGTGATGTGATTAAAGTCATTAATGATATTGCTGAACAAACTAACCTCCTTGCTCTGAATGCGGCGATAGAAGCGGCGCGCGCTGGAGAGCTTGGTAGAGGATTTGCCGTTGTTGCGGATGAAGTTCGAGGCTTGGCAGAGCGAACCTCTAAAGCAACAGAGGAAGTAAGTAGCCTCATCACCTCAATTCAAAGTGAAACTCGTACTGCGGTAGAAAGAATGGGCGAGGGCACTCAACTGGTTACGGAAGGGGTGCAATTGTCGAATTCCGCCGGTGATGCGTTAGAACAAATTGTTGAACGTGCCAATGATGTGAACAACATGATTCATTCAATTGCCACCGCAGGAGAAGAGCAATCGACAGCGACCCAAGAGATGGCACATGACATCGCACAAGTTAGCCAAATCGCATACTCTTCAGTGGAGAAAACGCAACAAAGCTCTGAATCAACAAGAAATCTTTACAATAAAGTGAAAGAGCTAGAAGGCATGGTCGCCCAATTCCGGGTGTAACCCGTCATACTTAAGCCACCTCAAATACGAGGTGGCTTTTTTGTATTTAGAACGGTGTATAAGTATTCATCTGAGACTAAACTGACACTGTTTACACCAAACTGAACCGATACCCTATAGATTGAACGCTAACAGCGAAAATTGGCTTCGAATCGATAATAGGGAAAGTTAATCATGCAACACGAATGCGGAAACGTTACAAATATTGCCGTGGTCGGTGGCGGGACATCCGGTCTTGCGACATGTTATTACCTGCTTCAAAAATTAAATCAAAAGAACTCAGACAACCATCAAGGTCAGTACCACATTCATTTGATTGAAAAAGCCGCTGAGTTGGGTGGTAATGCGCACACGGTCGTGTTGGATCTTGGTGAGACAAGCAGTATAGACAGCGACGGGAATAAAATAGAACCAAGAACGTTAGCTCGCTGGGCAGACATGGGCGTGAACGACATCAACTTAAGTAAGTACGATACGCTAAAAGAAGTGATGGAAAAAACCGGTTATTACAGTGATGAACACTTAAAGCCGATTGAAGATACGGCGTGTTTTTTCTCAGAAGACAATCGCTACGTTTATACTGACGATGAGCACTTACCTATCACCCGTCCTATGGAGCGGCGGTTCAGCTTGTCTGGCACTGATCTTGGTACTGTTTTCACTGCACTAGTGGCGTACGGCACTGAAATGAGTGAAGATGACGACAAGCAAAGTACGGCTTGGAATATCGAATTACATACCTTCTTTACGGCGCTGATTGCGTTGGCTGAAGGGTATCCTGAGGCTTTAAAAGCCTCGCCTGAGTTTGAAATATGTGTCGAGGCTTACAACGCCATTCGTCAACAGCCCTCGTTGGCTGATTTATCGGGTGCCGAGTTGGCCAAGCTTATTGTTGAAATGCGTGACAATCTCTTTTATCCAAGAGTGGCAGCGATGTTCTTTACGACAGACAAAGGACCGCAGCACCTTCCATTAGCGTCACCTTTTGGCTATTTCCGCTATCAAGAAGGTAAGAAAAAGGGCGAGAAATTCCCAGACAGACGCTACTTTGTTGGTGGAACAAAGAAATGGATTGAGTACCTAACGGCTTATTTGATTAGTGGTTACAACGATTCTGAAAACCTTAAGTTGTCTATTCATACTAATGTCGATGCAAAATTCCGCACGACTGACAATGGATTTACTATTGAAAGCATAGTATCGCCACTCGTGGATAAGAAAGAAGAGCACAACAAACTTTCACAAATTAACTTCGACGCCATGGTGAGTACCATTCACGCTAACCACGCGCTTATGCAGGTTGCGTTTAACGCCAAGCATTCTGAACAAGGCAACACGCTTGAACCTATCCTAGGCCGGGTGAAATACACGCAAAGCATTGGTATTGTGCATACCGACAATAGCGTAATTTCTTCGAATGTGAACAGTTGGCGAACGTTCAACGTGTCCATTAGACATGGTGAAACGATGCTGCCATACAGCATTACCTTCCAAGAGAATAGACATCAAAATGACTGGTGTAACCCGAAAATCAAACACGCACCAGAATTGAGCTATTTCGTTACTCTGAACCCAACTCACCCAGTCAATGACAAGTTTGTATTGCGTACTGTTGATTCTAATAAGAATTTGGAATTCTTATGTGGCACTGAGCTCACCGAGTTGCCTAAATCGACTCAGGATCACCTTGCTCAAACAAACACAAAGAACCTCCTTGGGCGTGAAGATAACAAAGCGATTTTCTATTTTTCGCATAACGTCTACGATCGCGATGCTCATACAAGTCAGACTGAAATCAATAAGTATCATGAAAATCTTCCAACTAATGTTCGTGAACATGGGTTTGCCCCCATTGTTTACGCGGGATCATGGTGTGCTGAAGTGGGCTTGCAGGAAACGTGTTGGAAACAAGCTCACAATGCCGTAGATAGCTTGCTTAAGACAATTTAAATCAAAGTGAGCTAAGTGAGATATGTCTATACCTTTTAACGCATATTCCCGTTAAGCGTATAGGTCCATTAACTCAATACAACGCATTGGTTTTCCATTACCACCCTTTGTTCTTTGTTGGAGCAGTGGGTGGTTTTTTTATTAAGTGATACCAAAGTGAACCAGACCAGATTCACTATTTTCCTTAACCTGTTGTTGTTGGTTGAGTTCATGCAACGCGTTAAGGAAAACATGAGTGCACCAATTAAAAAACTGCGAAAGGTCAACAGACCCTACGTTCAATCAATCCATGTAAAAGGAAATACTCATGTCTCTGCTTGGTTCTACGCTTGGTGGCTGGTCCAATTTTCGTAAGCTCAACTTAGAAGATAAAGCGGTTTTTAATTCTGCTCTTGAAGGTTTTGTCGGGGTGAATTACGAACCGATGGAAGTGCAATCACAAGTTGTAGCTGGTGTAAATTATCGCTATCTATGTAAAGCAAACTTGATCGATGAGCCAACACTTCACTACTTTTCTTGGGTTTCGATGTTTGCACCTTTAGATGGAAAGCCTTACATCACTAACATCCAGCGTATTGAAGAGCCAAAAATGGTTGAAAGTCAAAAGGTGGATCAATTTGAATTAGTCAGCCTAAAAGCAAGCCTTCGTAATAACGCAGGGGAATCAGCTGAGGATGTATTAGGGTTTGAGCGATTAGTACGTGATGGAAATGAGTGTTACCAATACTATCAAGCAGAAAGAGGCGTAGGGCTTACGCACGCCACTCAAGTTATCTGCCCGCTCGGTCTTGCGATTATTGAAGGGTATAAATTTGATTACAAGCAAGCGATAGAAGTTTTTTACACAGGGAATTGGGGAAGCAAGTTCATCAAGCTATCACTGAGTAAAGTGCTATCACCGGAAGTAAAAGAACCTGTTTGGACCTTTGTTTCCGATTTAGGTACTCAAGTACAAATTGGCGCAGACACCGGTGAGATCCTAAAAGCCGTATTGTTGGAAAAGGTTTAGTGTATTTCTCCCGGTTCTTTGAGTGCGATGGGGGATGCTCAAAGAATCGGGAGACCTTATTGCGAATTTGAGTCTGTTACCTTTCTAAAATGAAGGTATCGCATCATATTCAGTTAGAGATATTTGTGCTTGGAGCAAATGTAATTCTTTTGCTTTGGAATTAAACGCCTCGAGCTCTGCGTTAGAGCTTTCTTGTGTTAACACTCTAAGCATGACGTCTGCCTGTTCAATATACAGCTCTCGCCATGGTGAAGGTTCACAGCACTGAAATAGCTGGTCTCGATATTTTTCAAGGAGTACGCGATCCTTCAAATTCCAAGCAGTGCGTATGCCTTGTTGGTAAAAGCGTAAATAGTTGTGACCTAAGCAGGGCTGCTCAAGCCACTTTTCACCTTGCTCCAACGCATTTCTACTCTCTTGCCAGAATGTGCTGACCATAGCTTTTGTTGCACTTAGCCAAGGGCCAATAAAGGCATGTAAGTTGTTTTCTTCAACCAAATTAAGCCCAACTTCTATGTACTCACGAGCTTTAATTGCATCATTCTGATACCACTTCAGGCGTGCCTTAGCTTCCATTAAACATGCTATGAAACGGACAGCATTGAATTCTTTTGCGATGGCCAGTGCCATATTGATTTCATTCTCTGCCTGATCCAGTGCATTGTAATCAAGCAGCACCCAAGCGGCTGTCAGTCGAGAAACAATCTCTGCACGACGATTCCCTGTTAAGTAGGCAAGCGTGGCAGATTGCTGTGATTGCGCAAGCGCTTGTGATGTGTCCAGTTGGTAAATCAGGGTTGTCGCAAGCATGTATCGGTTGGATGCTTCGATTTCCAAATATTGGTTTTCTTCACATATCTTCAAGCTTTCTTTGAAGTTGTTGTGGGCGTTAATCATGTTACCTTTTAGGTATTCACAATCTCCCAACCCACTCAAGGCCTTTGCTTTTGCTTTAGGACTATTTGCTTTAATGCTGTAGTGGAGTGCTTTCTGATGCTCTTGCTCACAGGATTCAATATTTCCTGTTGGGAATAGAATATTCCCTCTCATTGAATGCACTTCGGACAATTGAGCGTATTGCTGTGTTGGCTCCGAAATGTTCTGAGCGGTTTGCAGTATGGACAAAGCTTTGTCGATGGCATCAACCACCTGATATGGGTTAGCTAAATCAATGAAATATTGGCTGGAGGCGTTGGAATCGGTGTTTTGATTAACGGCCAGTTCCAGAAAATGAATACACTCTTTCACTTTACCCATTGAATACAGGCAATTTCCTTTTAAGTTTAGCGCATACGCTGTTTCACTTTTTGGAACAATTTCAATGGCTTCTTCGATCAATTCCAACGCTTGCTCAAACTGAAAGCTGCCGATGTATTCTTTGGCACTTTTAATGAGGATCGTAAAGGCATCTTTGCACTGTGCTCTTTTTGAATGGAGTGCAAACTGCTTCTTGTCCCTTTCTTCAAACCACTTAGCGCAGTGCTCGTTCAGCAGTCGTCTTTCACTATCGGAAAGTTGGCTTTGTACCGCTGAGCAAATGAGATCGTGATGGAACATAAAGCCTTGGTCAGAATGCTTAATTAAACCGTGCTCTAACAAGGTTCTTGGGTAGTAATGCTCATCATTTAAAACAAACTGAAGTTGTTCTAAGTTGAAGCACTGTCCGAATACAGAAGCTGCTTTTATCGCAGAAAGGTTATTTGCATCGAGTTTGTATAGTTGAACTACAACAAGGTGCTCTAGAGATTCAGGTACATCGTTACCCAAACGCGAGCAGAGTAAGGATTGTCTTAGGAAGAGTGGGTGCCCGCTTGCCTTCTCGACGCAGCGTTGGACGGCTTCTTGATTTCCTGGTGCCATCCAGTTTGCCAACTGTATCGATTCATCCATGTTGAGTGGCTTGAGTGCAATTGTTGTCGCTGATTGGAACCAATCTGGAGCGTTAACCAAATGATGCTCAGAACGAAATGTTAGGACGAGCATTAACGGGAACCTGTCCGTTAATGAGGATAAAATTTGAATAATGGACAGAAGAAGATCATTTGCCCAATGTAAATCCTCAACGGTAATCACGAGTTGGGTAAGATGAGCTGGTCGGTGTGAAAGGAGCTGATTAATGCTTTCTGTGATTGCTCTGTTACGAGCTGAATGTTCCATTACATCCAAAAGACGTTGTTCCGACTCATACAGTTTTAGGCCCATTAGCCAGTAAATGAAAAGGTGATGAGAAGATGCAATCGGTGAAATAGCGATGGATTGTCTTATGTGGTTGCCGTCATCTTCTGGTGTGAAACCAAATAATGAACGAATCAAATTAACCGTAGGAATAAGGGAGTTCACCACGCCAAAATTTAGTATTTGAACCCTTACCGGAGCACAGTTTTTATGTTCAAGTATTTCGATGAATTTGTGAAGGAGTCTCGTCTTACCGATTCCAGCCATGCCCGTTAAACAGACTGTACTGCCTGTGTTGTTATCGTATAAATCGGAAAGGGTAGAGCTTAGCTGAGTTAGTTCATATTGACGTCCAACAAAATAGTCTGTTTGTACCTGGCACATCGACACAATACGCCAATCTTTAAATTCAGGCTGTTCAGGTAAGAATACATTCCTTGGCCTTGCACAATTGGACGACACAAAGCATGGGCACGCAACGATATCTCCCCAAGTGATTTGAGAAAGCAATTGCTTAGTACGTTGGCTGAGCTGAGTGCTCTGGGCAGTGAACTGTTCATCGGTTGGGCTACTTTCAACAAACATACGAACGTGACTTTTGAGCGTAAATTGCAGCATCGCACATAGCCGACGAATACGTTCGAATACAAATTCATCACTAGAACGTGAATACCAACCAAACTCAAGAAGCCCTTCCTCTGCTGTGTAATAGCAATTGGATCGATCATTTAGCTTTTCTACTTCGGATTTTAGAGACTCATCATCAACCTCTATCGAAAGCCGCAAAACTTGATGAGTATGTTCCGGTATTGTCGACAATTCTTTTTGTAATATCGGGGTAGAGTTTGGGATGAGATCTTCTACTTCCACCGAGTAAAACGTAGCGAGTTCTTTGGCTGTTCGATACAAAATACTGCTGCCAGACTCTGCGCGTTTTATTGAAGATAGAGAAACATACAATCGGCTTTCTGCACATTGCTCGGCTAGCCTTTCTTGGCTCAGCCCTTTTTGCTTCCTTAATTGCTTAAGCAAGTCACCATTTAATGGCAAACGACCATCTTTTGAACCCATTATTTAATTCCATTTTGTTAACAGGAAGCGTACGTCGTACATTCTGAATAGTACTAGACTTATTATCTTACTTATTGATAAGTAAGATAATAAGGATAAGCCTACATACTTAAGAGATAACTAATAGCAAAAATAAAGTGACATTCAATTGGTTGATACGTTTATATCAATTCGTTGTCACAGTTTATGTTTGAACGCATTTTAATTTGAGCTTTTTAAAAAACAAACAAGAGAAGGCAATAGAGCGGGGTGCGGTAAAACTAATGATAATGAAATCATTAATATTGATGTGTAACTAAATGAATAATAGTGATTTTATGCAATTTTCCAGAAGTCGTATTGAAGACAAGAAAAAGTGTAAGAGAGTATTGGATATTACAAAAATGCCCCCTGAAATATCAGGGGGCATTAGGTGTGTTTTACTCTTTATACTTAGAAATCTGTACTTAAAAAATCAGATGCGCGATACCCGCAATAACTGGAAGCGTAATGAGCGTGCGCAGAATAAAGATGATGAACAATTCTGCGATGTTAACTGGGATACGGCTTCCCAATAGCAACGCGCCCACTTCAGACATGTATATAAGCTGAGTAACAGACATAGCAGCGATAACGAAGCGAGTTAGGTCGCTTTCAATAGAAGCCGCCAAAATGGCTGGAATAAACATGTCTGCAAACCCGACCACAATAGTTTCAGATGCTTTAGCCGCTTCAGGGATGTTCAGCAGTTCTAAAAATGGCACGAATGGTTGGCCAAGAATAGAAAATACTGGTGTATACTCAGCGATAACCAGTGCAATTGTACCTAACGCCATTACAACAGGCAGTACACCAAATACCATGTCGGCAGCATTTTTTAGCCCTTCAACACATACTTCTTTCGCCGACTTCACTTTGCTTGCTTTTGTTAGAGCAAGGTTTAGACCCCAAGACCAGCTATTGTGACCTTCTGGAATGGCGTTGTCGGATGCTTCTGGTGCGCTGCCATCGATGTACAGATCTTTCTTGTAGCTCAAAGGAGGTAGGCGCGGAATGATTACTGCTGCAACTAAGCCAGCTAAACAAATGGCACCGTAAAAAGGTAGGAACATATGCTCTAGGTTAACCTGAGCCAGTACCACGAGGCTGAACGTGATAGAAACGGCTGAGAAAGTCGTACCAACTACTGCGGCTTCGCGCTGTGTGTAGAATTTTTTCTCGTACTGTTTGCTGGTTAGAAGGATACCCACACTGCCATCACCAAGCCACGAAGCCATACAGTCGATCGCGCTACGACCCGGAAGGTTAAATAGTGGGCGCATGATTTTGCTCAGCAATGTACCAAACAGCTCTAGCAGGCCAAAATTCAGAAGTAACGGAAGCAATAAGCCAGCAAAAATGAAGACAGCAAAAAGCGTTGGCATTAAGCCTTCCAGTACAAGACCACCCGTATTTTCTTCCCAAATGGATTTTGGACCAAATTGGAAGTACGTCATCAAGACCGCGATACCACCAATAGTGCGCACAGCAAACCAAAGGAGGGAAGGATCAAATAGCCCAGTTAAAAAGGCGTTGTTCGCGACAAATGCAGGCTTAGCAACTTTATTCAAAATAGTTGCTACAGACATAAAGCCAATCACAAAGGTAATGATAGGAACAATCAAGTCACCCAGTAAGTCCTTTAGTGCGCCAGCCAAAATAGCGACGGGAATGGTGAGTTCACCTTGAAAACTGACAGGTGCCATGAAAAGGAAAAGACCAAGCAAGGAAGGGATCAAGAAGACCCAAAAGTTCTTTTTGCTCTTAGAAGAGCTAACCGTGTTTACGTTATCCATCTTTTTATACTCTTGTTACCGCTAGTAAATAATTATTCACTAAACATTAGTATTCATTCATTGCTGCGAAGAATAACTGCTTTCACCTATTACTGCAATACTATTCAATGTTTATTCTTAATTATTCAGTTTAAATGGCGGTAAATAGGTTTCAGGGTGGAGTATTGTAACAATAATGTTGCATGTAAGTAGCGAGATATACAAAATTGATAACTAGGTCAAAGTTTATTTGATTACGGTGTACTCAGATCAGGGAAGCCGACACTGATCGCAATCGTTGCGTCGCTTACCTGTAAGCAACCACGAAATGGTGTACCGATGCTTGGCAAACCTAAGGTAAACCCAATCGGCAACTGGACGGATATACGGTTTTCTTAACCAATTCACCCATGGCTTTTCGCCTACGGCGTTCCATGCGGCTTGAGTGACATCAAGCCCCAATAGCAGTTGGTTATTATCGTCTAGTGCGTGAAGAATCCGATTTGCATCCGTGACACTGATATTTGGGTATTTATGTGAAAAGTCGGGTTGATAAAGATCTTCTAAAACGAGACGTTGATGGGTATCAAAACGCTTGAGCTGATCCATTTCAGCTTTGCATAAAGGGCATGTTCCATCATAGAAAATAGTGAGTGCCATAATATTCTCATTGCCAATTTTTTATAATTGTACGAAAGAATTTGGCGGATGATCAATTGTATCCAAGTATCATGAGATTACTTGGGTATAAAAAAGCTCCGAGAATATCGGAGCTTTGGGTGTCAGGCTTAAACCTCGGTGAATGAGAGGTTCTAGAAGCGGTTTGAAAATAGAAGTTCTACCGAGCTGTTGTCGTAACCCACTTCGTCAAATTCTACACTTGTTGGAAGGTTGGTGGATGAAGCTAAGTAGTTCAGACCCACATCCCATGCACGATTGATTTGATAGTTAACCCCCAGTTTTGCCGTGTTGTGGCTGTTCTTTTCCCAGCTTTGGAAGCGATATTCACCTGTTACAGCAACACTTTCCCATAGTGTGTAGGTTGCTCTGGCAGTCATCGCTGGGAGAATACGAAGGTACTCACGCTTTGCGTGTTGCCCTAGGCTATCTGCGTTGGCGACTTGGTATCCAAATTGGTGAGCATAAACGCCTAAACCAAATTTTACATCAAGGTTTTCTAAGGGCGTGTACCCTTTGTATACATTGCCACCAAGCATGTAGTGTCGGTATTCACTCACCAAAGACTCGCCTTTCGCATAGTCTTTATCTTGATAACTGAAGTCTTGTTTCGCTTTGCCTGTAACACGCAGTTCTGTTGGAATGAATTCGAAATCCAGCGCGTTGCTATTAGCCAATTCGCGAGAATAGGTAATGCGGGTATAAGGTTGAAGCTTATCGACTTGAGTCGCATCGCTAAAGTTCTGGTTCATGACCAGGTCTTCAGTGAAGAAATTCAGATGAGAACCCAACCCGACTTCAATTTTGTTCTTGAGTGGAGTCGCAACGGTTTGAATGCGATCTTTTGAACTGCGCTCTTGATTAAATGCTGCTTCTGTAACCGTAACGTTCAGTGACATGCCATCTTCGGTTTGCTGAGCATTCAGGTAAACCCCGTCATTGGCATATGGGGAAACAAAGTATTGGTTAACTAAGAAGGAGATCCCCGCGCTTGCCGTTACATCACTCACGAAATGACGTTTACCGTGAACTCGGCTGTATGCAACATAAGAAGCAGCTGCGTAAGCAGGTACCCCCCATTCTGCACCGTATCGCATTTGCAAGAAGTGCGCACCAGAGAAACCTGCAGCAGCGTGACCAGAAGGATAAGAACGAGGGCTAGTACCACTTGGACGCTGTCTGCCAACGATTTTCTTCGTGGTGTCTACAATGATTTGCGACGCCAAAACGGAATAGGTCAATTGTTTTGCCCCTTCCCAATCGTCGTGCATCCATGCAGCCATATAGCCGCTGAGAGGGATCACGAGTTGCAGCATATCGCCGGTTTCCACTGTGGAATCTGAACGAATATCCGTTATTTCGGACGCTGCGATAGCAGGTGTCGCTGTACCTAGTGCACCAATTACAAACGCGGCGCAAGCACGTAACTTCATTGTGTATCCTTCTATTGGTTTTCTTATGGGGCTAAAAATTTAGCCGCGCATTATAAGGGGTAAAATCAGTTCTTTAAATATTTTACAGCGTTAATGTTTAAAAGAAGAATCAATCGTTAAACCCGAACGCGAGTCTATTTAACCTCCTGTCTCGATAACAGGTTGTTTAACCTCACCTTGGGATAACCGGTTACGTGATGGATTGGTGATTGAAATGTGCTGAGAATTTAGGGGTAAAGTAGGGAAAGTTAGGCCGCCGAAGGTAAGCCGCCAAAGCTATGACGGCTTACCAATAACATGCTTATAGTGCGCTTACACCCATGTTAAACAACGTAAAGCTGTAAACATCGGCGTATTGCTCGATGACTTTACTCGTAGGTGTGCCTGCACCATGACCTGCGTTTGTCTCTACTCGGATTAACGTAGGATTGTTACCTGCTTGCTTAGACTGAAGTTCCGCAGCGAACTTATAGGAATGCGCAGGTACTACGCGGTCGTCGTGATCACCTGTTGTTACCATTGTTGCTGGGTACTCAGTACCGGGTTTCACATTGTGAACAGGGGAGTATGCTTCCAAGTACTGGAACATTTCTTCACTTTGGTCTGCTGTGCCGTAGTCGTATGCCCAGCCAGCTCCTGCGGTGAAGGTGTGGTAACGCAACATATCTAAAACCCCAACGGCAGGCAGTGCGACTTGGAACAGCTCTGGACGTTGTGTCATCACCGCACCCACTAACAGGCCGCCATTTGAGCCACCGTTTACCGCCAGTTTGTTGCTTGAAGTGTAGTCTTCATCAATGAGGTACTCGGCTGCTGCAATAAAGTCATCAAATACATTTTGCTTTTGCAATTGCGTTCCGGCTTTGTGCCACTCTTTCCCGTATTCGCCGCCGCCACGAATATTAGCGACTGCGTACACGCCTCCCATCTCTAGCCATGCGGCACGAGCAGGGCTGAACCTAGGCGTTAAACTCACGTTAAAACCACCATAGCCATAAAGGATAGTCGGAGCCGTGCCATCCATTGGCGTGTCTTTTTTGTAAGTGATGATCATTGGAACCTGAGTTCCGTCTTTCGATGAATAAAAAACCTGACGCGATTCATATTCTTCCGATTTGAACGGAGCGGTAGAGCGGCGATAAAGTGTGCTTTCGCCGGATTCAATGTTCAACGAGTAAATGGATCCGGGTGTTTTGTAGTTGGTAAAGGTGTAGTACACCTCAGTCGCATCTTTGTCACCAGAAAACCCGCTTGCGCTACCGACGCCCGGTAGCTCTATCTCGCGGATGAGTTTACCTTGCATATCGTATTGCTTCACCTTAGACACGGCATCTGCAATGTAGCTCGCGAATAAAGCATCACCAGCGGTTGAAACACGAAGGACATGCTCTGTTTCTGGGATCACATCCTGCCAATTCTGTGGTTGAGGGGCTTCGGCATTGACGGTAACAACGCGCTTGTTAGGTGCACTGAGGTTTGTGACCAAATACAGCTTGTTGCCTTTGCTGTGAATCACGTAGGTATCCGATTCCGCTGTCTCTGTGATAGCCGTCAGAGGGGCATTTGGTTTAGACAGATCCTTTAGGAACAACTTATTGCCAGAGGTGGAGACACTGGCCGAAACAACAAGATAACGATCATCTTGCGTTGTGTAGCCGTACACATAGCGATGCTTTTCAGCGTCGGTGCCACCAAAGATCAGAGAGTCTTCACTCTGTTTGGTGCCAAGCTTATGGAAATAAAGCTTATGTTGGTCAGTCTTAGCAGAAAGCTCACTGCCTTTTGGTTTGTCGTAGCTAGAGTAATAAAACCCTTCATTGCCCAACCAAGATACACCACTGAATTTCACATCAATGAGTGTGTCACCCACTTTCTCTTTGGTTTCGGTATTCAGTACGATCACTTTGCGCCAGTCGCTGCCACCCTCTGAAATTTGGTAGGCGACAAGGGAGCCATCTTCAGAGAAGCTGATACCTGCCATTGATGTGGTGCCGTCGTCACTGAATGTGTTCGGGTCAATGAAGACTTCTGGTTCGTTATCGTCTACCTGTCGATAGAGAACAAATTGATTTTGCAGACCGTCGTTTTTATAGAAATACGTGTATTTCCCTTCTTTAAATGGCTTGCCGACTTTCTCATAGTCCATCAGCTCTGTGAGACGGTCTTCAATTTTTTGTCGATATGGAATTTGCTTTAGATAGTCGAACGTTAACTCATTTTGAGATTTTACCCATTCAGCGGTGTCATTGCTTTGGTCATCTTCCAGCCAGCGGTATGGGTCGCTTATCTTTACGCCAAAATACTCATCTACCACGTTCACTTTCTTGGTGACAGGGTATTCTATAGCGATGTTTTTGATGTGTTGAGCAAACTGTTTTGGAGTGTCATTCTCTGGTTCAGTAGGCAAACTACAGCCGGTGATAGCGACAGCTGCCGCAATTGCGAACGCCTTATTTTTCATGGGATTCCTTGAAGAAAATCTCTGAGGGAAAGACGGAATGTACTACAAAATTCAGACCGTACGGCGTTTGAATTTGTGTGGGTTCATTTTATTTGCAACAGGGCTCGCTGATTGATACTGAGCTTAGTGCTGGCTTTGTGTGGAGATATCTCTTTGATTGAGTAAACGAAGGAGAGCGTTTGCATGTTGGGTTGGTGTGATAGTATCTCACCCGTGAAACTCATAAGCGTAAGGTACTATGAAAGACTCAATTTCTAAGCGCGAGCAACAGTCTATTAAAGTGGGAATAGCGGCGAATCTCGTGATGGCGTTCAGCGGTTGGTGGACTTACTATTTATCAGGATCCGAAGCACTTTTACTTGATGGAAATATGTCTTTTATTTTGTTTGTTTCGTCCATTTTCGCACTCAAAATATCTCGGATAAAAAGCGTTCGTTCAGAGGTTTTCCCATTTGGTTTGTACGTTACCGAAGCGCTGTATTCCATGATGAAAGGCTTACTTCTCATTGGCGTAATCATATCGGCCATTTCTGGCAATGGGACAAAAATTATCGCTTACCTCCAGGGGGCTGATATTGCACCCATAAAAACGGGTCCCATTGTTTACTACGCAATTGCAATGGTATGTATTTGCTGGGGTTTATCCTTGCTTTACCATGTGCAAAATAAGCGGATTGGCAATGCCAGTTCCATGCTTAAAGTGGATAAGAAAGCATCGTTTATTGATGGTGTTTTATCGGCATCGACTGGCGCGGTCTTGATTGTTATTGGCTATATCCCCGCGGGCAGCGATTGGGATTTCTTACTCTATATTGGTGATGCATTGTTGGTCGTCGTATTGGCGACACTGATGATTAAGCAGCCCATCGGTATCATTAAGGAGGCCTTTATCGAGTTAGCCGGAGGAAAGCTACAAGATCAGGTTCAACATGAACGAATCGAATCATTGGTTAACGAAAAATTGACCTCGCAGGGAATATCAGCAAAGAGTCTGAATATTAGCAAAACAGGTAGCAGTTACTTAGTTATTATCGGTTTAGCGTTAGAAGAGCTTACAGGGCAGCCATCGGGTTCTGTAACGGATACTAAGATGCAGTTGAAAAGGACACTGGATGCCGAATTTAATTTCGTTGATGTTGAAATGGTACTGGTTTAAAACGCTGTTCGGGGCGTGGTGATCATTCGACAAAAAGGGAAATCTGATGATTTCCCTTTTTTATGCCTTAAATGACTCGACTGAACGCAACATCCCCAGATTGGAGTAATAAAAGCCCAAACAAACCGAGGATGATGCCACCTGCTAAGGCTAGGTAATGAGGGGATTTGGAATGGCTATGGTGATGGTGTTTATCACCAAATATGTGCCCACTTAGCTTCTTCCCGCCCAAAGTCATCATTGCTATCGTTGAGGTGGTTAAGCAAGTACCGAATGCCATCAAAAGGGCACTTAGCACTCCAACCCAATAAACACCCACCATATTAGCAAATAATAAAATCATGATAGCCCCAGTGCAGGGGCGAATACCTATTGTAAAGATTAAGCTGATGATCTCTTTCCAGTTTTCTGCAAATTTTGGGGCGTGGTGGTGACAGCACTGATGAGGCTTTCTTAGCTTCTTGACTGAACGATAAATCATAACAACGCCGAACAATAATACGCAGAAGTAGCTCACCATCATCGCAGATTCAGCTTTGGTATGAACATCACGCATAGAGGCTTTGTATAACCAAAGCAAGACTGAAACCATCGCAATCGCCACCAAAGCTTGCAGTAACGAAGACAATATAGTGATGATTAAGCTTGTTTTTGCTTGTGTGGGTTTAGCGACAAGGTACGTTGTTACAATGACTTTTCCGTGTCCCGGACCTAAAGAGTGAAGAATGCCATACACCAAACTGACGACAGAAAAAGTCCACAAAGCGCCTTCTCGTTTTTCTTGAATATCATAAAGAAGATCGCTGAGTTGACCGTTGAAATCTCTTTGAATTTGGATGCTTTTGAGTACTAGGGTTGGCCAGCTTAACCACAGTTGATAACTCGCGATAAGTATCAAGCCAAGTACAGCCCACTTCGAATACGGCTTTATGGCGAGCGCGTAAGGTTTGAGAGAAGATAGAGAAGACTTAAAAGGAGAATGCATTATCGAATTAGCCCTCGCAACGAATGTAAGTGTGCTGGGTAAACAGTTGTCCAAGCGTGTTATCGGGGTCTGCATCTGCGGGGAGCGAAAGTGCATACGCCATTTGTTCCGATGTTGGGGAGGGCTCAACGAGTTCAACCGAGCATTGTTGTTCTAAATTTGCACTCAGCTGAATAGCGCTCTTTTTCTTCCAACTCATGTCAACGTAATAACTGGGCTCAAAAATCATGAGCTTTAATGACTTACCTAACGTGTCTTTTACCCGAGTTAATGGCAGCTTAAAGTGAAGAGTTAGCTTGCCTCTATGATGAGTGAAATGTGCGTCTAATACTTCTTTGTAGCGAATGGGCTCGTCGGCTTCAAAGAAGTAGGTGAAGTAATGTTCATAGAGCATGTTATCGATAACAGACATGGCTAATTGCTTAAGTGTCTGTTCACGAACCGGATCAGACATGTCCTCACCATCTAACATATAAGCGGTTGTCATAGCATCAAAAGTCCACTCCATGGAGAACCCGGAGATTTTAGTGCCCTCGCCAAGTACGGTCGTTTTCATATCGACCCAAGAATGAGGATGAGCGTGCGAGAGTGACGTGGAGAGAAAAATCAGGAATAGGCAGCAAGCATATTTACACGCTTGCTGCGCGATGTTCATCATTAGCATGAGACTTGGTTTTATATTAAATTTCAGCCAAGACTATGACAATTGTTATAAAATAACAATAGAGGAGTATAGATGAGCTACACCAACTCTTTTTTTGCTACGATATTTGAGAAAAGTGTCATTCTTTCACCGTTGTTTAGGTGAGTGGTACAGGCTACACGGAGCAAAGACGCAAAATTCTTGATTTCGCCGCGCTTTTCTAACACTTCTTTGTAAATCTGCGTAACAAAAGCACCGATAGATAATTCGGATTTTTTGGCAATATCTTCAATGATTTGCCAAAAAATGGCTTCAAGTCTAATACTGGTTACTACGCCATCAATTCGGATTGAGCGAGTTTTTAATTCAAAAAGTTCTTCTTCCGCTCCGGAGTATATTTCACACATGATCGTCTCCCGTCTGTGAGATGGTTATCTAGCTAGAATCTTTAAGATTCCCAAAGCAAACCGGTTCCTAAGCTTCCTGCAAAGGTGACCTTCTGCCAATTTCTGTCGTTGTGTGTCCGATGATAAAGCAAAAACAGCCAGAAAAAAGCCTGGCTGTAGTTTTGAAGTGTTAAGTACGCCGCGTAATCAACGCGTAGACGACCTTTTTGATGGTTATTTTTGTGATATAACAATGATTTATAAATCGCAATGCTTGTTTGCACGCTAATTATATCTGTGATCAATTGGTTTTATATTGTCTACTAGAGCTCAACAGACCCTAATCAGTCACAACCATCAAAGGTCAGTAGCTCCCAGTTACAGAGCTACTAACTACAGAAGTTGGTTTAACTGCGCTAGCCATGCTGGGTGCGCTGGCCATGCTGGTGCAGTGACCAATTTGCCGTCTGTGTAAGCTTCGTCCATACCGATATCTTGGTATTGACCGCCCGCAGCCGTTACTTCAGGTGCGCATGCTGGGTAAGCTGATACGCCTTTACCTTCAATAACATTAGCGGCAGTAAGAAGCTGTGCACCGTGGCAGATTGCGGCAATCGGCTTGTCTTGCTGGTGGAAAGCTTGAATGAGAGAGAGCACTGCTGGGTTCAGTCTTAAGTATTCAGGCGCTCTACCACCTGGAATAACAAGGGCGTCGTAATCGGCAGCATCGGAAGCGGCAAAAGACGCGTTTAGCGCAAAGTTGTGCCCTGGTTTTTCAGTGTATGTTTGGTCGCCTTCAAAATCGTGAATGGCGGTTTTGATGGTTTCGCCTGCTTCTTTATCAGGGCAAACGGCATCCACGGTGTGACCAACCATTTGTAGAGCTTGAAAAGGAACCATGATTTCATAGTCTTCAACGAAATCACCTGCAAGTAGAAGTATCTTAGCCATGTTATTTTCCTCTTAATTGGTAGGAGCTATTCTCACAAAATCTATGCTGAAAAAAGACGGATCGATTAAACGCACGAGGTCTTTAGTTCAGGTCGTGTATTCAGGATTGCTGATGAAAGAGATTGATGGGTAATAGCTGGATACTACAGGCGAGATGTCACTCACAATGTCGTTTTCTTGTTGCGGATTTGTTATTTCAAAAGGATGGATTTTAAACTAAGTCACCCACCAAGGTTCATAAGATAAGCACTACAGGTGAGTATGCTTGGTTAGCAATTTTCTCGCATATATAGCCACCCTTCTCTGAGCTCGCTCTTCACTCGTCTTCGCAGTTACTCATTTTCGTTGTTGCAATGAATGGTTGCTTGGTCTTTTCCTTGATGCTTTGAGGCATAAAGTGAGCGATCTGCATGGCGAACCATCGTATTGAAATTAGATTGAGTTTGCCCGAAGTAGCCGCCAATACTAACGGTAATAGGAAGTGAAAGGTCACTGTGTGGCATGGCTTTAATTTGATGGCGTATTTTTTCTGCCAGTTCTTCGAGTTCTTCCACCGAGCACGACGGATGAAAAATCATAAACTCCTCTCCCCCCCATCGACAAAGGGATGAGATATTAGGAAGAACATTGCTGATCCGGTTCACTATGGAGATCAACACATCATCGCCAACTAAGTGTCCATAGGTATCATTAACCGGCTTAAAATTATCTATGTCTAAGATCAGTAATCCAACGTCACATTTACTGTTCACATATCCTGGATAGGCACTGTTCAACTCATCGAAAAAGCCGCGACGGTTCTGGATTTTTGTGAGTGGATCAATTCGCATGAGTCGTTGATTTCTGCGAAAGGCAACATAAAGGAAATAAGCACTAAAACTGAGAACCATCCCCATGAATAAAAGCGTCCACACCGTCATAGAGTATTTGATGCCCTTGTCTCGAAGCTGCTCTCTACTGACGAAATGCACGAGGTCAAGTTCATTTGGAACCACTGTGCGCCACAAATAAAATCCATTTTTATCTTCGATCCAATTCATGCCATCAGAAGGGGAGGGAAAGTCGATCTTATCGCCCACGGAAAAGTCCGTCACCGATGAAACAATGTGGCGATTTTCGTCAATCAAGAAGGATTGCCCCACCGAACTGCTGACTTGAAGTAAATCAACCAAGCTACTTATCCCAACATCTATGGCGACGACGCCAATAAATTCATCGTGTACCCAGATTGGATCGGTGATGGTCACCATGAGCCCCTGACCGCCTCCATCAATGTACAAATCAGACACAAACTGCTTACCATATGGGTTCACAGAAGGCAGTGCTTGTAACCAAAAGGGGCGTTCAAAATCGGCCTCGCTTACTTGGAATTCTGCTACTGGAAGCTCTGGAGAAAGGAACAGGTATTTGTTTGCAGAAATGTAGTAAGACCAAATAGCGACACCAAGTTCACGGACCAACGTGCTAATTTGTTCATTCAAAGACAATACTGCCGTCATTTCAAAGCGTTGTTTGTCGTTATTTGGATTGAAAGGCTCCAACATTGTCAGCGTCCCTTTGAGTTTTGACGCTTGGTTGGGATGATCAAAAGCTGACAGACCATAGATGTCGAATTCGGGGAAATACTCAATACTGTTTATCCACTGAGGCAGGTTAATTTTCCCTTCTTCCGCAAAATGGTAAGAATGGATCATGGTGTTTCTAAGACCAGTATTGTGAGCGGAAATAAGCTTAAAGTATTGTTCGAAAAGCCCCGCGCGAACATTTACCGTGTTAACCGAGTCGCGTCTAAGCTCATCTATTTCAGATTCGTAGTAAATGAAACCGACTACAGCGAGCAGTGCTGAAAAAAGAGCAGGAATGTATAAGCTTTTCTTCATTAAACTGATGTCCGCTGATGGTTCAAAATTGGGTGTAGGATTCTTCTAAATTTAGCTGAAACAAGCAACCTTCTCCATCTTAGTCTCTGATTTCTGACAAAATGACTCAGCTTTACGCGATAACCGTTTGGTTACGGCCCATTTTCTTCGCTTCATAAAGTGCCATGTCGGCATTTTTCATAATATCGTCGACTTGAACATCAGGGGAACTAACAGTTAAACCAATACTGACCGTTACCGTGAGTGATTTCGTGCTGTGTTGATTTTTTGCGATGGCAAGGTGAATTTTTTCCGCAACCCAGTGTGCACGGTCAAGGCTAGTGTCTTGTAAAAGCACTACAAACTCTTCACCACCCCAGCGACAGGTCACAGACGATTGGCTTGCGACTTTTTTAATAGCAGAGGCAATGGAGCGGAGTACTTCATCGCCGACACTGTGGCCGAAGTTATCATTGATCTTCTTGAAATGGTCAATGTCGATCACCAATAAACCGCATTTCTGTTGGTTGCGCAGAGATTGCTGGAAAATAGGCTGAATGAAAGAGTAAAAGCCACGTCGGTTATAGAGCCCTGTTAAAGGGTCAACCAACATAAGTTGCTTGTTTTTCTTCGCGGAGACATAGGTAAAGAAAGACAAAATACTCAGTACACAACCCACCATCAATAAAGACCAAACTGTCGATGATGCTTTCATTGCTTCTAGTAGCAACGTGGTCTTTTTCAAACGATGAACTAAAAAGAGTTCTTTACTAATGGTTGGTGTGCAGTAAAACCAACCTTCGTTCGATTCTTTCCAACCTTGTCCTGTATCTGAAACCAAAATGGGCAGTTTGTCTCCCAGAGAAAATTCGCTCAAGCTTGCGGTCAATTGCAGGTTTTCATCAACTAAATAGGATTCACCCGGTGCTTGGCCGACTTTTAGCAAGGAAGTCATGAGATCCATTCCAATATCTATCGCAACAATGCCAAGGAACTCGTCTCCGCGATACACAGGATCGGAAATGGTGATCATCAATCCTTGCCCAGCGGCATCATCATACAACTCAGTAACAACTTGTTTTCGTTCCGGATTGCTTTTGGGCAATAAGCTGGTCCAAAAAGGCTTTTCATACAAAAGATCACTGAACTGGAAGGTTTCGACGGGGAGTTTTGGTGAAAGGAACAGAAAACGATTCTTTGATAAGTAATACGCCCAAACCGTCATTTTTAGGTCATCAATAACGGTACCCGCTTGCTCATTAATAGACAAAACGGCAGCAATCTCTTCAGCAATGGGGTCTGTAGACGATTGGATCGGGACATCCATCGTTAAAGTACCTTTAAGCCAATCCCCTAATCTTGGCTGATCAAACGCCGAGAGAGCATAAGTATTGTATTCAGGGTAGTAGGTGATTTCTTTAATCAGATCCGCTCGAGCTTTTAGAATCGATTTTTGTTGAACATCTAATTCAATCGAGTTTTTCATGGCTGTGTTTTTCGCAGACATCAATCGAACATACAGGCGTAGCAAATTCGAGCGTACTTCCAAAGTAGACAGCGTTGATTGACGGATATTTTCAGCCTGATAGTGAAAGTGAGACAGGCCAAGGGCCAGAAATACTACTATGAGAGCAATTGGATAAAGGGTAAGTTTCGACATCAGAGTTTCTTGTTATATTGCCCTTAGGTTTGATAGGGGAATTAGGATGGATAGCGATCTGGATTCAAGCATTTAGGCTGAACTTAAGTCATTCACTAAATTACTGATAGATCATACCGAACCTAAGTACTATACGAGTTTGATTTTTAACTGATAGTTTTGCTATTACATGGAAGAGTTGAGCCACAAATACAAATGTTTAGGGTTTGGTTAAGCAGTAGTACTTAAGGTTGCTTGGATTTTTGTATTGTTAACTTCTACTTTGTTGATATTTAGAGCTGAATTTTTATGCTTTATCGGATGTATCGATCTGTAGTACTTATTGTATATGTCTTTAGGTTATATGTGTTCTGATTCACTTGGCTAGACCTGACTCAGACCTGAGACGAAATTGTTGTGCTTTGCAATAAAAGAGGAAATGAATCTCATGGTTTATTGCTGTTTTTACATTCTAGCTATTGCTGTAACTTGTAAATAAACCTGACCAATTCCTGTTTGGTTTAATTTCAAATTAAAGGCAGTGAGGATTGGTTCCCCCTCTTAGGTTAACCCCATATCAAGCTTCGATATGGGGTCTATTTTCTTTTCGTATTTTCGTATTTTCGTATTTTCTTTGTGCTTTGTTTTGATGGCAGTTCGATTAGTGATCCAGATATAGGTAATTCTGCCAGCTCTTCATTCGGATAAGAACTTTGCGCATTACTGAAACGTGAGTAAAGCTGTCTGAGTAAACGGCTATCTCTGCATTGCTTCCCATTGGGAGGTGATAGGCAGAAAGATCGTCTGTGATTTTGAGTTTCACTAACGCGCGTCCGTTGTTTTTCAGTGCGCTTGAATTAAGCAGCGAACCAGAGGCTTGTACCTGCCCTTCACCAATCGCAGGGATAACTTCGACTACCTCACCTCGAAAAACTTTTCCTGGTAATGCTCGGAATAAAAACTCTGCCTCGAAGCCAGCTTGTAAGCGTTGCAAGGAATTTTGTCTGAACGCACCCACGTAAAACTCATCTTCAGTGTGAACAAATGTCATGACAGGTCGCAAGGGCAGCGGTACCGCCATCATGCCAGGGCGAAGAGCTAACTGCGTGACATAGCCATCTGTCGGGGCTCGGACAATGGTTTCATCCAAATTGAACTGTGCTTGAGCTAACTCAGCTTTCACACGAGCAATGAGAGTGTTCTCGCCATCTATCTCCGATTTGTAAGCTAATTCTGCCTGTTTTACTTTTGCAAGAGAGGCTTCATAACTGGCCGTTGCTGCTTTAAAGGACTGGCGACGCGTGTCGAGTTGTTGCTCAGTAAATGCGCCTTTTTTGAACCCTTTGTTGTATCTTTGGAATTCTCTTTCTGCTTTATCTTTGTCAGCCAGCGCTTTTATGGAAGTGGCTTGAGACTCTTTGAAAACAGAGGCTAATTGCAAAACGGTTTGTTCTGCTTCCGCAAGAGCAGACTGCCGCCGCACGACTTCTGCTTCGAACAATGTCGGGTCAATCTTAAACAGTGGGTCACCCTTTTTCAGTGGTGTATTTGCCTTGGCAGACACTTCCACTACTTTTCCCTGAACACTAGGAACGACCGGTGTAGTGGTGTAGTACTGGCCACCGTATTGAGTGAATGGGTGATTGTAATTCATGAGAAGAATCAAGGTGCCAATGAGTAAAACGCCACCGAGAACAGCTGTTGGAACCGTCCACTTGTTTAATGGAATCTTGAAAATTTTAAAGATGGCGATACACAGAGCGGCGTAGGTCATTATCAGTAGTAAATCCATTACGCGTCTCCTTTTTGTACTTCTTGATTTTGGGGAGCAGCCTTCGTCACCTTGAGCTCTGCGAGTTCTTTTTGCAGTTCCGCTACCTGATCGATAAGAACATCGACTCTGTGGTGGATATCCTGCTGCTCCTCCTCAAGTTTATGGAATCCCCAACCACGTTCTTTACGCCAAAGCGTTGCCCAGATCCATAAGAAAGGCCAAATCGCATGTAATGTAAATAAACTGACCCAACCAGAAACATGAATGGCGTCTTGGTGAGGGTGGTCTCGCTCTTTGGCGATTTCGTACGGAATGTCGTGAATGACAATGATCCCGTAAAAAATGACTAGGGCGACAAATATAAGCAGTCCTAAGGCGAAGTAATCGAGAAACATAAAACCTTGTCCTTCTGGTTTCTTTAATAAGAGAGAAGTGAATAGTGATGTGAGCGCAGCATAATGATATGACGTAACAGGCTCTAATATATCGCTAGATTCATATACAGACCAAGTTTTATTCGAAGTACATCAAGAGAGGTGTGAGCCAAATGGCGTTAACATGTGGAATGTGCGACCATTTTGTTTGAACGTCACAAATAAGGATGTGAAGTGGACTACATTGGTGAGGCTTCAGCGATTGGGGCTGCAATTGTTTGGGCAATAGCAACATGGATATATGGCCAGTTCAGCCACCAGTTTTCTGCCATGCAATTGAATATTGTTAAAGGCGTGATTGCGTCTGCCATGATGTTGGTGGTGATCCCGTTTATGCCGATGCCTGCTGATGGATGGGCAATGGAAACAGGGCATTTTATCATCTTAGCTATATCAGGCGTTGTGGGCATTGCGATAGGTGACAGTGCTTATTTTGCTGCACTTAAACGCATCGGGGCAAACAAGACTCTGCTATTAGAATCGCTTGCTCCGCCATTATCGGGTGTTCTTGCATTAGTGGCTCTCGGATCAGAGCTGAGTATGCAAAGTTGGCTAGGCGTGGTTGTGACCACGGCGGCGGTCACTTTTGTTGTCATTAACCCTTCTAGTGCAGACCAAAAAGCATCAATGACCGGGATTGGCTTTGGGCTTTTGGCGAGCGTGTGCCAAGCAAGTGGCGTGGTTATTTCCCACTACGCCTTAGTCGCAGGGGATATACCACCACTATGGGGAGCCCTTATCCGATTGAGCATTGGTGTTGCTGCCGTCGCTATGGTGATTCGACTATTGGAACCTCAACCTTTCTCTGGCATTAAACGTCATTGGAAAGGGATGAATGGTAAGCAGCACACAAAATTACTCCTTGCCATTTTTGTTGGAACATTCTTAGCACTTTGGCTTCAACAAATCGCGCTGAAGAACGCTAACCCAGCCATTGCCCAAACACTGATTGCAACCAGCCCGCTGTTTATATTGTTTATCTATGCATGGAATGGCGAGCGTGTATCTTCTACCAGCGTGATAGGTACGTTGGCAGCCGTCGGCGGGATTTCATTGTTTTTCCTATAATTTTTAAATGGCTCAATGAATTACGGTAAACGACGTTGCGCTGACAGAGTCATGTAAAAAAGCCATCCTACACAATGGAGGATGGCTTTTAAGTAACAGAGATTGATTAGGAAATTAAACCTCGTAGCAGACTTGGTTTCGGCCTTTCGCTTTGGCTCGATACAGTGCTTTATCCGCGCGATAGAAGGTACGTTGTGTGTTTTCACCTTCCCTGTGATTGGTG
Source organism: Vibrio sp. vnigr-6D03 (assembly GCF_002835515.1). Lineage (NCBI taxonomy): Bacteria > Pseudomonadati > Pseudomonadota > Gammaproteobacteria > Vibrionales > Vibrionaceae > Vibrio > Vibrio sp. vnigr-6D03. The sequence goes on along the minus strand of NZ_PIZL01000012.1, from coordinate 185,545 downwards.
ACGCCTACACTCACTGTTAGCCCACGTTCACCCAATATATCGTGCCAGCCGAACTGGAAAATACGCTCTCGATAGTGCTCAGCATGCAACACCGCTTGGTCAACATTGGTATTTTCAAGAATCACCAAGAATTCTTCGCCACCAAATCGCACACAAGATGCGCCGCGGAATCTGAAGTGCGCCGCCAGCTCATGTGACACATTCACAATGGCTTTGTCGCCCACTAAGTGGCTGAGCTCATCATTGATTGATTTGAAATGGTCAATATCGATGACCATCAAAGTGAAAGGGGTTTCATGCAGCAGGAGATCTTTGAGTTTCACATCGAGCCAGCGTCGGTTGTGCAAGCTGGTTAATGGATCGGTAAAGACGTCTTGCTGCAATTGCGCCACTTTGTCTTTCTGAGTTTCAGTGGTCTCTTTTAACTCTTTGTTTTCTTGCTCTGAAAGAATCAACTTAAGCTGGAGTTCAAAGCGAGATAAGCGACGAAGCTGGAAACCTGCCAAGTCACTGATTGGGATGTTTTTGACCAAATCCGTACCAATTCTGAACGCTTTCTTTTCGAAGGCGAGGGCTTGCTTGAAATCTTTTTGCGACGCAAACACATCGCTGAGTGATTCATACAAGCTTTTCAGCAATACGGGGGAGTTATTCAGTTTGATGCGCTTGACCGCGGAATTGAGTGTGTATTCCGCAAGATCGGTCCTCCCGATAGCGTTCAAGCTTCTGGCCAGCTCCAGACGCATCATATTTGAAAGCCAGTAAGCACTAACGTTGTTTAACGAATAACGCGCCTTGGCCAAAACTTCTAACGCTTCGTGGTACAGCTTCTGCTTACGAAGAATTCGTGCTTGGTAAAGAATGATTTGCCCGGCCAGTACCTTGTCAGAAACCAGAATACTGAGTTCTTCACATTCTTTAAGCAGTTCGTTGGCATTCGCAACACGACCTAGTGAGATTAGGCAAGATACCGTATACAGCTTGCATCTTAAACGCAGCGATCGGCTACTGATGGCGTGGTCTATACCATTGATTTTTTGGTAATACTTGAGCGCCCGAGCATGGTCGCCGTAGGCGTCACACAAATTACCCATGCCGAGTACAGCAATTACGTAGTAATCAATATGACCAAACTCGACGGAAATATTCGATAATTCTACACACTCTTTCAAAGAGAGGGCGTAGTCCCCATTTTCATAAAGGCGATCAGACAAGGCGGCTTTAATGGTGAGAATGTCTTCGACATCTCGAGGAAGTGAAAGTAAGGCAACTGCCTCACGGAGTTCATCTAAACTGGCTTTGGGTTGGTTTAGCTTCGCTCTATACTCGGAGCTGATCAAAAAGCAATGCGAGCGTTCAAGGTTTGTTGTCGCGATGTGCTGACGAACGTGATCCCAAAAAATGATGGCATCTTCACCCGTAACGGAAGCCGGATCCAACCCAGCCTCAGAGACTTTGCTTAGTAACGCTTCCATTAGCATGCTCCGTTTCAGTGGATTTTTCGACCAGTTGATCGAGCGTGAATGGGAACGTCAAAATATCATGCAGTGACGTTTTTGGTGCTTCGCCTTTTAAGCCTCGACGATCCCATGGGTACATAGAAATCATCTGGCTGACGACATCGAACAGCTTATTGGCTTCATCACCTTTCTCAGAAATTAGCATGCCAACACGAGATTCATCGAGTTGAGAAATCAAATCACTCCTTCCACATAAACAGTGGGCAAGCTCGATACAGATTTCTAAGTAATTGCTGTCTTCATGCTGAATCATGATGACCGCGTGATTGGACTTTTTCAGCTCTGACTTAAACAGAACCATTTGTTCCCACCAGTAGGTTTCAGACACGACATTAGAAAAGCGTTTTTCGCGGTTAAATTCGATTTGCCCACGAATGCGATTAATTAATTTACGTGCACGTTGTTCGAGCTGTCGTTTCGAACCTCGTGCTTTATCCATACCCAGTCGATTCGTTTGCTCTTTCAGCATATGAATGGAATAGCGACGGTACTTTTTAAATGCTTGAAGTGCTTGCTCATAATCGGCGCTTTCTTCAGCGACGACCGATTGCTGAAAACATATTTGAGACAGCAATTCGCCATTATCGAACGGTTTCGCGGCTTCTTCGGCTTGCTGTAAAAGCTCGCCTGCAATTTTGAAGTCTTTACGTATCAGCTCTAACCTTGCTCGGCTAATAAATGAGTGCGCTTTCATCCAAGTTAAGTCGTGCTTCACGGCAAGCGTGTGTGCTTCCATTGTGGAGCTTTCAGCATCTTCTAAACGTTCTAAACCAATCAGCGCCAATCCACGGAAATCGCATATTTCTGCACGCCAAGTTGGGTCTTGGTGGTACTTTAGGGCTTCTTCTGCGCCGTCCAATACTGAGAGCATTTCAACGTAATTGTTCAGCAGGTAGTAATCCCACGCCAGCAAGATTCTCGCTTTGCCTTCCAGCCAGTCAATACGAGCGTTGTTCGCCACTTTAACGGCCAGTTCATGGGTTGATTTTGCAAGATGAATGTCTTCGGTAATTCGCCAGACATTGCCCAACCCGATAAGGGATTCAATTTCAATTGCGGATTCGCCTACCAATGCAGATTGTTCTAAGGCATTGATCCAATATTGTTGGGCGGAATAGTATTTGGCTTGACCCCAAAATTGAAGGGCATGAATGTGAAGAATTTCAGGGAGATAGTTATCGTTGTCTAATCGGTTTTGACCCGTTAGCGCTTCTTTGATTGCCTTCATGCCTTTCTGGTAGCTCATTAAACTCCAGTGGCAACGTGAAATCACGATGTACGCTTGGATAACCCCTTCGTGGTAGAGGATTTGCTCGGCACGAGCTAAACATTGCTTCGCTTGGAGCAATACCCCTTCGGGTTCACTTTCAATTCGAGCACGTAGTTGCTCTAGCTCATTCTCAATTAATATCTGGGCTTTATCCAATGTTTAGTCCAAGCAGTTACGTATCTTAGTTTCAACTTTGTTATTATATTGTGCGCTCAATAAGAATGGCACTACCAATACAATGATAATAGCCACATTTTCTCAATGAAGTACAACATTTGTGGCAGTTTACCGTTTATCTCACTGATAAATGTGTCAGATTTTCACTGATTATCCAAATCAGGACAACAAAGTTCGTAATGTAAGAGGTTTGTCTGCCAGTCTAAGAAGCTGTGCTGGCGTCATACCGTTCTTATCTTGGTAGCACAAATTGTGCCAAGCTCGGAAAATGTCCAACAAAGGAAGCAAACCACCTGGGCGTAATTTGCGGCGAGGTTCGTTAATGAAGCTTTCAAATAATAGTTGAAAACGTTGCTGGTAATATTGCGTTTGCGTAGTGGTAGCAAGGTTTAGCCAGTGTTGGTGATCGGCATTATCGCCGGCCAGATAACAAATGCCTTTTGCGCGACTGTCGTTATTTTGAATTGCCCACCGATCGCGCCACCATCCCATATGGACGATGTCAATTTTTTGAGCAATCGTGCCTTCTTGTTCGCTGCTGTCTTCTTCTACGTACATCAAGTCAATATTATGGCGCTGTATTCTCGGTAGACAAACCGACAATGCAGCTGAACGCAAAATTGGGTCTTGCGGCATAAATATCGACACGCGTTTTTCATCCTCACACATATTTAAAACGTGGAGGTAGTGCGCATACGAGGTGTAAGGAGGGCGAATCAATGCGCCTTTCGACGGATAATTGAATTTCAGCAGATTTCCCATCGGGTCTTCTACGTTACCGCGCGCTAAAATTTCTTGGTACTTGTTGTCGATTTTCTCACGTAGTGAGCTTGCGGGGCGAGTAACAGCCTCAAAAGACTCTGGTTGGTATTCTTTAGAAACAAACCTAGCAGGGACTTGATAGGGGTTGTGATCAACATTGCCTTGCGGCTCTTCATCAAACGAGTAGTTGACGTGTTGTGACAACACATAGCCTGAGTCAGCATCGGTGGTGACTATCCAAAATACACCATTTTGGCTGTGCGGCTGCAGTACTGTGTAATGCGAAGAGAGATGGTATTGCTCGGCATGATTCATCCAGCGAGCATCAAACATCGCTAACTTACGTCGGCATCGGCTTGCGATTTGATCAACGTGATCGTAGAACGTTTTAGGATTGATTTCGAGCTTACGGCAGATTTCACGTACCGAATAGCCAGTGAACAAATACCCGAGTAAATGTTCTTGGAATTCTATTTTGGCGTTACTGCCAGACCATTTATCCACGAATGTCGATTGGCAACATTTGCAACGATAGCGTTGCCTATCACCACTGTAACCAAAGGCATGGTAAAGATGTTTGTGGGTATGGACGGTTTTGCCGGCATTTTCACAATTGGGGTTACGACACGCCGGCAAACCGTCACTATGCACGGCTCTAAGCCTGCTCAGTTCGTTAAGAACCTCGCGATTATTAAGTAAGGGGGGGAAAGCACCACACTCACGGCACACCATCGCTGGACGTTTAGGGTTTGCATGCTGCAAAACATACCGATTTGCATCACTCAATCCAAAGTTGTCACACGCCAATGTTTTACAAAAGTTGAGTTGCAACCCATCTGCATCCTTTGGCAGTTTGCCGTCTGACACGATCGCCCCCTCGGGAATAAACTGGGCTGCCAGCAAAACTGGCAGCAATAAATTACAGGTTAATTGCGGTTTCTAGCGCAACAGTCATCATGTCATTGAACGACTTCTGACGATCTTCTGCTGAAAGCTTCTCACCGCGAATGATGTGGTCAGATACGGTTAAAATAGTTAGCGCTTTAGCACCAAGCTCCGCTGCGACACCATAAATTCCTGCCGCTTCCATATCCACGCCTAAGATGCCTAGTTTTTCCATCTTTTCGAAAATATCGGCTTCTGGTGTGTAGAAAAGGTCGGCAGAAAATACGTTACCCACTTTTACTGGAACATTGTTCGCGCGCGCTTGTTTAACCGCTTCTTCCAATAGCCCGTAGTCAGCAACGGCTGCAAAGTCGTGGTTGGCAAAACGAATGCGGTTTACTTTTGAGTCGGTAGAAGCACCCATACCAATAACCACATCCATTAGGTTCACATCATCTTTTACTGCACCGCAGCTACCGATACGGATAATGTTTTTCACACCGTATTCAGAAATCAACTCGTGGGTGTAGATACAAGCAGAAGGAATACCCATTCCATGGCCCATTACCGATACTTTTTTACCTTTGTAAGTACCTGTAAAACCAAACATGTTTCTTACATCACAAACTTGCTTTGCATCTTCTAGGAAGTTTTCTGCAATGTACTTAGCGCGTAACGGGTCGCCTGGCATTAGAACCGTTTCTGCGAAATCGCCTGCTTGTGCGTTGATGTGTGGGGTTGCCATAGTGATACTCTCCAAAGTGAGTTTTGATAATTCGCAGGAATTGATGCGACAACAATTACCAAATCTGTTGAACAGGGGTTACTTCTCGACAGCAATACTAGCCCTGTGAGTGGTCATCCCTTGAGAGCTTTGTCACAAAAAATCTTAATTTTTTTTGAAAATGGAATGTTGATAACGAAATCTGTTGAAAGCGGGAATGCAATCGATTTGCTGGTGGACAAAGTAAGTGTTTTCTTTCTTTTGAGCTCAATACTTGAGTGTGTCATGTCTCTTTTAACAATCCCTTAATTCTTACTGAACAAATTATCAACAACGTGCTTGATTATTGGCCGTTTATTCAGTAACGTAATTTGAGTTAAACGTTTTACAGTAGATAAATAAAGGCTTCGGTTAGTAAATAAGGGCTGTGGTTGCATGAAGAAACCTTCAATTCGAGAAGTGGCAAAACTGGCGGGAGTCTCTACAGCGACAGTATCTAACGTGTTTTCTGGAAAGAAACCCGTTAATACGGATCTTAAAGAGCGTGTTCAAAATGCTGCGGAGTCGCTGGGGTATCAAGTAAACCGAGTGGCATCTCAGTTGCGCTCTCAGCACAACAAAGTGGTCACTGTGCTGGTTCCTAATATTACTGATACATTTTTTGCCACCATAGTGACGTTATTGGAAAGTTTCGCTTACGAGCAAGGCTACGATGTGATTGTAGCAAGTGCTCATGACCAAACGGATATTGAACAATCGCGTATTCGGACATTATTGAGCTGGCATCCTGCGGGGATGATTGTGGTCCCATGCTCGGGGAACCTTCCACAAATATTGGTCGATAAAGCCGATGCTTGCCCCGTTGTACTAGTAGACCGTGTCGCAGTCGATGAATCGGCGCTCGATTCCATCACCATTAATAATCGAGACTCTGGTGAAATGGCGTGTCGTTACTTAATTGAGGCAGGGCATGAGAAAATTCTGACCATCGCATCCGATCTGTCTTTTCCTCCAATAAATGAACGTGTTGAAGGTGGAAAACAAGCAGTTACGGCTCTGCTAGAAAATACAAATAGCGCGACTCATGATGTGATTGAAATTGGTGCCGACCTTGATGCCGGAGCAGTAAAAGTTGGGGAGTGGTTAGACACAAACCCTCACCCAACTGCGATTTTTTCTCTTACCAACGTGACTACCCTCAGTACGCTCACTGCCTTAGCTGAACGCAACATCAAGGTAGGAGAGGATATTTCGCTGCTGGTATTCGATGATTATGCTTGGATGTCGGCAAGAAGCGTGAGTTTAACGGCGGTGCGCCAGCCTGTTGAAGCAATCGCCAAACACGCGTGGGATAGGTTGATGTTGAGAATCAACGGAGATGCCGAGCAAAACGTGAAGCTATCGACGGTATTGGAAGCTGAATTGATCGAGCGAGCATCGGTTTTGAATTTTGCGACAAAAAAATGATCGGATATGCCACCTAAATACACTGGTATTTAAAGTGAATCTCGGTGATTTAACGCAAATCTCGGGTATTTAAAGCGAATCTGAGTCGTTTAAATTAAGTAGTAATGATCAAATAAAAGCAGAAAGAAGGAACGAAAATGTAGAACAAACTTACATGGAAATAGACTTTACCAAAGAAAATCGACCCTACACTTTCGCTGGTTGTTAGAACTTAGGACAGTTCTAAAGTCTTTGTTTGTTGCAGCAAACAGAAGACTTTTGCACTTTAGTATACCCAAGTTTTAAAAGCAATACGGTGGAGGGATAAAGGAACAGCGGCTGTCGGACGGCTGCTGAGGGTACAGCTGTACCTGACATATCTTAAATGGAGTATTAACTATGAAATCCTTAGCCACGAAACTGTTAGCGAGCAAGCTGAAATCGGCAAGCAAACTGAGTGTTTCTGCCGCGTTGCTTGTCTCTTTGGGCGCGGTATCTGCGCAAAGTATTGCTGCCCCTCTGGTTGCATTTCTTATGCCCGACCAAGCCTCAACTCGCTATGAAGAACATGATTATCCCGGCTTTAAGGCGGCGATGAGCGAGCTCTGTTCGGATTGTAAAGTGATCTACCAAAATGCGAATGCGGATGTTGCGTTGCAACAGCAGCAGTTCAACTCCGTGATTACTCAAGGTGCAAAAGTGATTGTATTGGATCCGGTGGACTCAAGCGCCGCTGCATCATTAGTTGGGTTGGCGCAAAGCCAAGGAATAAAGGTCATTGCGTATGACAGACCAATCCCAGATAGAGCCGCGGACTACTATGTTTCGTTCGACAACCAAGGCATAGGTAAAGCCATTGCCGATAGCTTGGTTGAGCATTTACGAATCAATAAAGTGTCGAAAGATTCAGGCGGCATATTGCAAATTAATGGCTCACCGACGGACGCTGCAGCGGGTCTTATCCGAGATGGGATCGATCAAGGGCTAGACGGCAGTGAATACAGCACGTTAGCTGAATACGCGACACCAAATTGGGCACCACCAAAAGCGCAGTCTTGGGCAAGTGGTCAAATTAACCGTTTTGGTTCGAAAATCATTGGTGTTGTTGCGGCGAATGACGGCACCGGAGGCGGTGCGATAGCCGCGTTTAAAGCAGCGGGAGTCGATCCTGTACCGCCTGTTACGGGGAACGACGCGACATTGGCTGCGCTTCAATTGATCATTTCTGGCGATCAATACAACACTATCTCCAAACCTTCTGAAATTGTGGCGGCAGCGGCAGCAAAAGTCGCGGTATCCATGTTGAACGGCGAAACACCGAAAGCCAAAACAACACTCTACAACACGCCATCTGAGTTATTTATCCCTGAAGTGGTCACACGCGGCAACATTAAAAAGATCATTTTTGATTCCGGTATTGCCTCTGCTGATGACGTTTGTACTGGTCGCTACCTAGCGGGCTGTAAAGAATTGGGAATTAAGTAACGCTTTGTCCTCAAACTGGTCTCTTTAACCAGTTTGAGCATGAGTGCCACCAGCCTTTTGGTGGCGTGGCACTCTTTTATCAGACTTTTCATTATGTTTTAAGGTCTGAACTCAAAGCGTTAATGGCGAGCGCTTTACTGCCTAATACTCGAGATAAGAATCTGCGTATAGGTGGAAAGCGATAAACGAACAGCGTTAAACGAAAAGTGTTGAATAAAAAACGCTTTGACTGGAGTGAGTTTTATGGCGTCGGATGGTTCATCTCAAGAACAAGCCCAAAAGCAATCAAGCCAAACAGAATTGGATTCCAAAGAAGGCATTCAGCCTATTTTAAGTCTGCGTAATGTGTCCAAGAATTTTGGTGCGGTCGCCGCACTAACCAACATCGACCTTGATGTTTACCCTGGTGAAGTGGTGGCGCTGGTTGGGGATAACGGGGCGGGAAAATCGACTTTGATTAAGATCCTTGCCGGTGCGCATGCACTAAGCTTAGGCGCGATTGCGTTTGAAGGTAAAGAAGTGGAATTCAAGAAACCAAGTGATGCGCTAGAGCTTGGAATTGCGACTGTTTTCCAAGATTTAGCCTTGTGTGAAAACCTCGATGTGGTTGCCAATATATTTTTGGGACAAGAGAGAAACAGCCTGAATCTTGATGAGACGGAAATGGAAGTCAGATCTTGGCAATTGCTCAATGAATTAGCCGCTCGAATACCCAGCGTGAGAGACGTGGTTGCCTCTCTGTCTGGCGGACAGCGTCAAACTGTGGCGATTGCTCGTTCGTTACTTCTCGACCCTAAAATTGTGATGTTGGATGAGCCCACCGCGGCATTGGGAGTGGCGCAAACGGCTGAGGTTTTGAACTTGGTCGAGCGGATAAAAGCCAAAGGGCTAGGAGTGATCATGATTTCCCACAACATGCAGGATGTGCGTGCCGTAGCCGATAGAGTTGTGGTGCTACGGTTAGGGCAGAACAATGGGGTATTTAGAGCAGATGCATCCAATGAAGAGTTGATAGGAGCAATAACGGGCGCGACCGATAACGCAGCAATGGAGCGTGCGAACCGAATGGATAATGCGTCAACCGCGGTGGAGGAAAAGGCATGAATCATTCCTCTAATGTTACGCCGACTCCAAACCAATTACTGGATAGAAGCGATACCCGCGTTACTCACGCGGCTGGCTTGAGCGGATACATTCGCAAATTCATCGACCAGATAAAATCTGGAGATTTAGGCTCGTTACCCGTGGTGGTGGGGTTAATCCTTATTTGGGGGATCTTTACCTTCATCAATCCGATATTTTTATCGCCCAATAACCTCGTTAACTTACTTTTCGACAGTTCGACGGTCGGAATTATCGCCCTTGGTATTGTTTGCGTTTTGATGCTCGGTGAAATCGACCTATCTGTTGGCTCCATGAGTGGTGTCGGATCAGCGATTTTGGGTGTGCTTTGGGTAAACCAAGGTGTGCCTTTGGGCATCGCGATCGGAATAAGCTTATGTTTTGGTGCCATGGTGGGCTTTGCATACGCATCTTTAAGAAACAGTTTCGGTATGCCGAGTTTTGTTTCAACCCTTGCAGGATTGCTCGCGTTGCTTGGTTTACAACTCTATTTGCTGGGTTCCACTGGCTCTATCAACTTGCCTTACGGTTCTTCAATGGTGAATTTTGGGCAATTAATGGTGATGCCAGATTGGGTTTCCTACTCACTTTCTGTATTCGCTGGTGGCGTTATTGCTTTTTCTGAATGGACGCTTAGGCGCAAACGCAAGTCGGCAAACCTTTCAGCAAAAAGTGCCAAGTTCATTTGGATGAAAGCGTTGGTGGTCACGGCATTGTTACTCGCAGTCAGTGCCTATTTGAATCAGGGGCGCGGCATTCCTTGGATGTTTGGTTTGTTTATTTTTCTCGTGGTCGCACTTAACTACGCGCTAACTCGCACCAAATGGGGGCGATACATGCTGGCGGTTGGCGGAAACGCAGAAGCAGCTCGCCGTGCCGGTATCAACGTGAAAGCCATCTACATTAGCGCTTTTGTAACGTGTTCTACGTTGGCGACATTAGGGGGGGGACTTGCGGCTGCACGTTTGGCCTCTTCAAGCCAACAGGCAGGAACGGGCGATGTGAATCTCAATGCCATTGCTGCGGCTGTGATTGGCGGAACCAGCCTATTTGGTGGCCGTGGTTCGGCGTGGTCGGCGCTGCTTGGCATTATCGTCATTCAATCTATCGCGAGCGGTTTAACGCTGCTTAATCTCTCATCGGCGCATCGCTACATGATCACCGGTGCCGTTCTCGCTATCGCAGTGATTATCGATAGCCTTGCCCGCCGAAGCCGTGTTTCTCACGGTAAAGCGTAACGCCTCCAAACCGGTATTCATGAAAACCGGTAACGATGAATAAGGAATAGAACCTATGAAAATGAACATTGAAGGAAAGGTTTACGCGATTACAGGTGCGGCATCAGGAATTGGATTAGCTTGCGCAAAAGCGTTGATTGACGAGGGAGCAACCGTTGTTCTGATTGATAGAAGCAAAGATGGTTTAGAAAAAGCCTGCGAAGATTTGGGTACGTTGGCTCTGCCATTGGAGGTGGATCTGATGGATTCGCATCAAGTTTCGGGCATGCTCGACGGCATTTTAGCGCAGACCAATGGAAAGCTCGATGGGTTTCATGCCAATGCGGGTTCGTATGTTGGGGGAATCTTTGCCGAAGGGGATCCGGATGAATGGGATCGCATGTTGAATCTCAATATCAACGCAGTATTTCGATCTGTTAAAGCGGTGCTGCCGCATTTAATCGAGCAAAAATGTGGTGATATTGTTGTGACCAGTTCGATAGCTGGGTTTATTCCTGTGGTTTACGAACCTATTTACACCGCGTCGAAACACGCCATTCAGGCTTTTGTACATTCGCTACGACGCCAACTGATCCCTCACTCTATACGTGTAGGAGCGGTGGCTCCAGGGCCCGTTGTAACTGCCCTTCTGGATGACTGGCCAAAAGACAAGATGGAAGAAGCGTTAGCAAACGGCAGTTTAATGCAAGCTGAGGAGGTGGCGGACTCCATTGTCTTTATGCTGACGCGGTCGTCTGGGGTGACGGTTCGAGATTTGGTCATTCTACCCAATAGCGTAGAGCTCTAAGCGGATCGTACCGAGCGGTGAGCGATAAACGGTGATCGATAAACGGAGAGTGGTAAATAGGAGCAAGCAAAGTGCAAAGTACCGATAAATACGTGATTGGCGTGGACGTAGGAACAGGAAGCGCTCGTGCAGGTGTGTATGATCTCCAAGGAAAAGAGATCAGTACAGCAAAGTGCGATGTGCTGATGTTCAGCGATGAAAACGCAAGATACGAGCAATCATCCGATCAAATTTGGGACGCCGTGGGCAATTGTGTTCGCGCAGCGGTGAGTAAGGCGTGCATTGATAAACACCATGTGATTGGTATTTCATTTGATGCGACATGTTCTTTGGTTGTGATTGGCGATTACGACCAGCCCCTGCCTGTTGGTGCCCACAATCAATCAGATCGAAACGTGATTGTTTGGATGGATCAACGCGCCACGCCACAAGCCAAGCGCATCAATGAAGAAGGGCACTCGGTTCTTGACTATGTCGGCAATCGAATTTCGCCAGAAATGGAAACGCCAAAGTTGTTGTGGCTGAAAGAAAACCTGCCAGATACGTATTTAAACGCAAAGCACTTCTTTGACCTGACGGACTTTCTGACATGGAAGTCTAGCGGGTCGCTCTCACGCTCAATATGCACCACAGTATGCAAATGGACTTACCTAGCACACGAAAACCGCTGGGACGAGACGTATTTCAACCAATTCGGGTTAAATGAACTAACCAGTGACAACTTCGCCAAAATAGGGACCACTGTTGTTGCTCCGGGGACTTCGCTTGCACAAGGTTTAACGCAAGATGCTGCTGCACACCTGGGGTTACCCGTTGGGGTTTCCGTTGCGGCAGGGTTGATTGATGCCCACGCTGGTGGCGTTGGTTCGGTTGGTGCGGTTAATGAACACGGTATTTCTGATCCAACGGCTAGCCTTGCGTATGTTTTTGGCACATCGGCTTGCACCATGACCACGTCTACAACCAAAACCTTGGTGTCAGGTGTTTGGGGACCGTATTTTTCTGCGATGATGCCCGGAATGTGGCTGAATGAGGCAGGGCAGTCTGCTGCAGGTGCCGCGATGGATCATTTGATTCAGTCGCATCCTGCGTTCACAGAACTTAAAGCCATGGCGCAAATACAAAGTTGTACGCCAGTTCAATATTTATCCTTGCAGGCGAAAGCGCTTTGCCCATCACTCAGCGATGCTGTTTTTCTCGCCAAAGGGCTGCATGTTCTTCCTGAATTTCTTGGGAATAGAGCGCCTCACGCTGACCCAGATGCTCGCGGGGCGATATTAGGGCTTGATATGGACGATTCGATCGAGAGCTTAGTTAAATTGTATGTAGCGGGGCTATGTGGTTTAGCGTATGGGTTGAAACAGATCATTGATGCACAGTCGGCAGAAGGCATCCAAATTAGGCAGGTAGTGGTGAGCGGCGGTGCGGGGCAAGATCCACTTATTCGCCAAATTTTGGCCGACGCAACAGAGCTGCCAGTTGTTGCACCTGTCGCAAGTGAGCCTGTGATACTTGGTAGTGCCATTATGGCCGCGGTTGCGGCTGGCGCATTTAATGATGTGTTTGAAGCAATGAAAACCATGTCGCACTTCGGCGAGCAATATTCCACTGCGGCAGAAGAAGTGGTGAATATACACCGTCAGCGTTATGCGGCTTTCATTGAAATTCAAGAAGTGAACAAAAAATTTAGAGAAATTTAAAGCGTTATAAACACATCATGTTCATACCATTTATATTATTAATATCAATGAATTAAGTCGAAGTATTTAGAGTGGTTTTACAGTTAAGCAATAAACGATACAAAATTATTTTTTGTATCGATGTGATCGAAATGCTATAGATTCTTGTACAAGAAAAATAATTGTACAAAACATCCACCCAACCTGGTTAACCAACTCAGTCTTACAACTGATGTGGTTAGGGAGAAAACTATGGCAGCGAATGAAATTAAAATTGGTGTAAGTTCGTGTGTAATCGGAGAGAAAGTACGTTTCGACTCTGGACACAAAATTAATAACTTTTTAACGAAAGACTTTTCGGAGTACGTCAGTTTTGTTCCCGTCTGCCCTGAGGTTGGAATAGGGCTCCCAGTGCCGCGCCCTACCATTCGTCTCATTAGTAATGAAGAACGAGTTGCTCTTGTCGAAACAAAGAACCCCGACCAAGAGTACACGGATCGCATGATGGATTTTTCAAAAAGCAAAGTTGAAGAATTGATCCCAGAGAACCTATGCGGCTATGTCGTTTGTGCAAAATCTCCAACTTGTGGGATGGAGCGAGTTAAGGTGTACAAGAAAAACAGCGCCGACAAAAATGGCATTGGGCTTTACACCAAAGTACTAATGGAAAAAATGCCGTGGCTCCCTGTTGAAGAAGATGGGCGCTTGCACGATCAGTTTTTAAAAGAAAATTTCATTGCGCGAGTTTACGCTCTGCATGATTTTTACCAATCTATGGATGGAAAACCGACGCCTGGGAAAATCGTTAAGTTTCATTCACGCTACAAACTCAGCTTAATGGCGCATCACCCTGAATCTTATCGCTCCATTGGTCGTCTGGTTGCTAACATTAAGCATTACGATTCCGAAGCGTTTTATATTCAATATCGTAACGAATTCATGAATGCGCTTAAGCACCGCGCAAGTCGCAAAAACACCACCAATGTTTTGATGCACCTTCAGGGCTATTTCAAACGTGATCTGAATGGAAACCAAAAGAAAGAATTGGCGGATACTATTCATGAATATCGCCAAGGTTTGTTACCTTTGCTGGCTCCGTTAACACTGATCAAACACTACCTGAATTCGTACCCAGACCAATACTTAGAAACTCAACGATTTTTAGACCCATATCCACAAGAACTGAGATTAAGATATGGGCTGTGAGAACCTTAATTATGAAAACCTTTAACTATGAAAGATCTTAATCAGGAAAACCCTCGATTTGCTATTCGAGAGGTCTCTGAGATGACTGGAATCAAACCCGTTACGCTGCGCGCATGGCAAAGGCGTTACGGTTTGATTCAACCCAAACGAACTCAAAAAGGTCACCGTCTTTTTTCCGAAAAGGACATCGATGACATCCGTGAAATTCAGGGGTGGCTTAATAAAGGTGTCCCTATTGGGAAAGTAAAAGAGTTAATCCGCGGCGGTTCGAAATCGGATCTTGCTGAACCGAGTAAAGAATCATTGAAAGAAGTAGATTCTCTGCTCGAATCCATTGCCAAAATGGATGCTCAGAAGGGCGATAAAATTCTCTCCGCTTTGTTTAAGGAGTACCCTACTCAGCACATTGTGAACAAGGTGATTTACCCTGTTCAAGAAGCCTTGGATTCAGTAAAAGGGACGCAGCGTTCCCTTCAAATCTCTCTGTTTCGCTCTCTAGTTATGGTGGTATCTAACCGGATCATTGAATCGGAAAATAAAGTATCTCAAAACAAAAAAGCGTTACTTGTGAGCTTTGATACCCCCGGAAGTGTGGACACTCGAATTCATGCACTTTTGCTTTCAGACAGCGGAAACCGCGTCACTATGCTGGAAGGCGTTGAAGACGTGAGTGGGTTACCTGAAATGGTGAACTCAGAATCTGTTTCTCAAGTTTACTTTCATTGCAGTAAAAACATCAGCAGTAAGACGGCTGGAGACATTAAGTCCTTCGCAGCATTAGATGCGTATGAAGTGGGGTATTCTCCGCTTATCCAGCAAGTGTATTTCAATCAGATAGAAGAATAACAATAGTATGCAATTGGTTTGGTTTCGTCGTGATTTAAGAACATTGGATAACACCGCACTCTCACAAGCAATAGCAACCGGACAGCCTGTCATTGCACTGTATATCGCGACACCGCAGCAATGGGAATCCCACCATATGGCGCCCATTCAAGCGGATCTGATTTATCGGCGTTTGTATGAATTGCAGCGAGAATTACACGAGTTAAATGTCCCCTTGGTTTATGCCGAGGTGTCGACCTTTGCAGAGCAAGGCGATTTAATATCTAAGCTACTTACTTACGACAAAATTCAAGGCTTACACGCCAATATTGAATATGAATGGAACGAAAAGCAGCGAGATTCGTCCATTGAAAGCCGGTGTCCACCATCAAAAAACGTTCATCTCTATCACGATAAATGTGTCCTACCTCCGCGAAGTGTTCTCAACAAAAAAGGTGAGTATTTCAAAGTCTTCACGCCGTTTAAGCGAGCGTGGCTAAATCAGGTTTCTCTGGCTGGTGTTTCTGTCTTTCCACGTTTAAAGAAGGGCAACGATGAGGTGCCGGAAGTGACGTTTCTTCAGCCACTGGTTAGCCAATTCAATTCTAAGTGCCATTTCAGTTATCCTCGGACGGACAGCAATCAATATGATGTTTGTACGGAAGCACTGATTCATCAGCTTCGTGAATTTTGCGCAGAAAGCCCTCTTAGTTCTCACAATGCCTTCAGTTCACAAAATGCTCTCAGTTCAGAAAAAAACGCGTTTCGTCATACAAAAAGCGTTGATCGCTATAAAGAAGATCGAGACTTTCCTTTTATAGAAGGGACAAGCAAGTTGTCACCTTATCTGGCGCTCGGCTTTCTTTCTGTTAGGCAGTGCGTCGCTCGTTTGACTTACCAGCAAAGTATGGACGACCTCAATGAAGGTGAGCAAATTTGGCTGAGTGAATTAGTGTGGCGAGAGTTTTATCAACATTTGCTCGATTTTGAACCAAAATTGAGCAAAGGCTTACCGTTTATTGACTGGGCGATTGATCTTGAATGGCACAATGACAAGGATTGGTTTGAGCGTTGGAAAAATGGCACGACAGGGTATCCGATTGTCGATGCAGCAATGAGGCAGCTCAATTCTACTGGTTGGATGCATAATCGACTAAGAATGATTGTGGCGAGCTTTCTAACCAAAGACTTGTTGATTGATTGGCGCTGGGGTGAAGACTATTTTCTGTCAAAACTTGCAGACGGAGACTACGCGGCAAACAACGGGGGCTGGCAATGGTCGGCTTCAACAGGGTGTGATGGGCAGCCGTACTTTCGAATTTTTAACCCGATATCTCAGGGAGAAAAGTTTGATACTCAAGGCGAATTTGTGCGCCATTGGATTCCGGAATTAAAACAGGTGCCATCGAAATACATACATCAACCTTGGATGTGGTCAGAAAACCACACGCTAAATTATCCGGAGCGTGTTGTTGACCATAAAACTCAGCGTGAGCTGGCATTGAGTATGTATAAGAAAGCAAAAGGGTAAGTATCTTGAACTCGAGTTAAATCATCAGAACCCAAGTTAATGATGTTGACGATGCGTAGGCGTTGCTGACATGATCTTACTTAGCTGAAGAACTAGGCTGATCGAAAGCAGTGTTGAACGAAAGAATTAGAGGCAAAAGTAGGGATGAAGAAAGCGGTCGTTGGTGTTTGGTTGGTATCCTTGGTTGCATCGTCGGTTTCGGCAGCAACATTTCCGTTGCCTATTGAAGGCAGCAATATAGCAGGGACCGTGCAGCGACATGTGGTTCAAGAGGGAGAAACCTTCGCCCTAATCGCTAAACAATACGATGTTGGTTTTCTTTCACTTATGGCTGCCAATAAAGGGTACGACCCCTTCCTTCCTCCTGAAGGCTCCGTGTTAACTATTCCTACTCACTTTATTCTTCCTGACACGCCTAGAAAGGGCATTGTTATCAATTTGCCAGAGCTGCGATTGTACTATTACCCCAAAGGCGAAGACATTGTACACGTGTTCCCTGTAGGCATTGGTCGGGTTGGGCGAGATACGCCTGAGATGGTCACGCGAATTTCAAGCAAAATTCCAAACCCAACATGGACTCCCCCTAAATCCATCCGCAAAGAATACGCAGAAAAAGGCATCAGCTTGCCACGAGTCGTGCCCGCAGGGCCGGAAAACCCTTTGGGTGACTATGCCATGCGTTTGGCGTATGGATCTGGAGAATATCTGATTCACGGAACCAACAAAGACTTTGGCATTGGGTTGCGTGTCAGCGCAGGCTGTATTCGAATGGAGCCTAAAGACATCGAATGGCTGTTTAAACAAGCGAACAAAGGTGAACAGGTAAGGATCATTAATCAACCAATCAAAATGTCGCTAGAACCGGACAGAAGTGTGTTTATTGAAGTGCATGAGCCACTAACCAACAGCAAAGGTGTTCAAGCAAGGTTAGAGTTGCCAATGGAACTTGGCTGGTGGATGGATGAATTTAATATTTCAGATGCAAAAGCGAAGGCCGCGGTTCAAGTACAAAATGGCGTGCCAATCGAAATTGCCACGCCATAAATAACCTAATAACCCAAGTTCAGGTTACATATTTTGATATCAGCCGTTTAAATCCGGCTGCAAGCGAAAATATCTGGGTGACCAATGCACCCATTTCTTACTTAATCTCTGAGCTTACTTGGTATAAGACTGCGCGATGTTATCGATACGGCTGTTTGCACGTGCCGCTTCTTGTTGAGCCGACATCGCAGCGCTCTTAGCACCATTCGCTGCTGAAGCTGCTTCTTCTGCTTTCATGCTCGCTTTTTCTTGAGAAGATTGAAGCGAAGAAACTTGCTGACTGAGCTGCTGAACCTGATTAGTTAGCTCATCCAGTTTGCTGGAAGCTGTGTCTGGCGCGCCAGAACAACCTGCCAAAAACAGAACTGAAGAAATACCCGCTGCTAAAAGTAATTTGCTGTTCATAAGAACTCCTTGTTGGACATTTTTTTATAGCTTGTTTTATTCCCTAAATTCCCGCACATAAAGCTTTTTGTTAAATGGCTTTGATTGTTTAGGTATGAAAGGTTGCTACTCAATCATAGTGCCGCTTGTGAGAAAACGTAAATCAGTACCACTCACATGTGGTCACCAGTCTCTAATATGGCACAAAAATCCGCCATCTGATGACATCGTTCTAAAATCTAACATGAAAATGACAAATTTGTAGATAGCGTGACAAAACGATACACATGAGGGCTAGTAAGAACAGCGACTATTTTTTGTGATCTGGTCCTTAAAAAGAGTTATCATACGGCGCTGATAAAACACCTTGTACCACCTTATTGGAGAATCCTTTGCAATTTAAAGACTTAGGGCTAGATAACCGCTTATTGAAAAACCTGAAGCATTACGACTTCAAGCAAGCAACTGATATTCAACGTCAATCCATTCCCGTTGTTATTGCAGGTAAAGACCTGTTGGCATCGTCTAAAACCGGGTCGGGGAAGACGTTAGCATTCGTATTACCGTTGCTTCATAAAGCGCTTAAAACCAAAGCTTTCTCTGCGAAAGATCCAAGAGGGGTCATTTTGGCGCCGACTCGTGAGCTTGCAAAGCAGGTGTACGGTGAACTTCGCGCCATGTTAGGTGGTTTATCTTACGATGCGACCCTTATTTTGGGTGGTGAAAACTTTAACGATCAGGTTAAAGCACTTCGTAAATACCCTAAATTCATTGTCGCGACGCCAGGACGTTTGGCCGACCACCTTGAGCATCGTTCTATGTTTCTCGATGGCGTGGATACGCTGATTCTTGATGAAGCAGACAGAATGCTGGATTTGGGTTTTGCTCCAGAGCTTCGCCGAATTCACAATGCAGCGAAACATCGCCGTCGTCAGACGCTCATGTTTTCAGCGACGCTGGATCATGCGGAAGTGAACGACATTGCTTCTGAAATGCTGAATGCACCAAAACGCATTTCTGTTGGCAGCGCGAACGAAGAACACAAAGACATTACGCAAACTTTCTATCTTTGTGATCACCTTGATCACAAAGAAGCGATCATGAATCGCATCTTGGAAGAGTCTGAGTACCGCCAGGTCATTATCTTCACAGCAACTCGCGCGGATACTGAGCGATTAACCAAAGAGTTGAACGAAAAGAGCCTGAAGGCCATGGCGTTGAGCGGCAATTTAAACCAGACGCAGCGCAACAACATTATGAGCCAATTTGAGCGCCATGTGTTTAAAATATTGGTGACCACCGATGTTGCTTCTCGCGGGCTCGACATTGCGAGCGTGACTCACGTGATTAACTTCGATATGCCAAAGCATACGGAAGAATACGTGCACCGTGTGGGCCGTACTGGACGTGCAGGTAACAAAGGAAATGCCGTGTCGCTTGTTGGTCCTAAAGATTGGGATAGCTTTAAGCGAGTCGAGAATTTCTTACAACAAGACCTTTCTTTCTCTGTGTTGGAAGGCCTTGAAGGTAAATTCAAAGGCATCAAACCACGTAAGCCTGATTATCGCAAAAACGCAGGTGATGAGAAGAAGAAGCGCAAGCCACAAGCGAAGAAAGGCACTAAGAAGCCAGCCAAGCGTGATAAAACTTTCCTCACAAATGTGGCGGTTGGTGATCAGGTATTTATGCCGAAGAAGAAAAAGCCACAGCCGCCTAGCGACGATTAAAATGGCGAGTTAATGAAAAGAATGCTCCGTCAATGAATACGAAAGCCCAGCTAACTAAGCTGGGCTTTTTGCCAAAATAAAACGTTTGTCTCAAATAAAACTATTGCCACAAATAACTCTATCGCCACAAATAAAACTATTGGCAAAGGCTTAGCCAACTGCCTTGCGTTAAAGACTGAAGCTGTTCAGATTGGAGCTTGAATACGGAATTTGGTGAACCCGCTGCTGCCCATATTTCAGAGTATTGTTTTAAGTCTTCGTCCAACACAGTAATGATGGGTTGAATATGGGCGATGGGGGAAACGCCACCAATAGAAAAGCCAGTAAAGGTCTTAACCTGTTTTGCTGTGGCTTTGCCAAGAACAAATCCAGTTGCTTCTTCCACTTTGTCTAAGCTGACAGTATTTGTACCCGATGCGATGATCATTATGGGTTGTTCTGAAAGCTTATCGACAAACACCAAAGACTTGGCTATTTGTTCAACGTTGCAGCCAATGGCATTGGCTGCATCTTTTGCCGTGTGGGTAGAATCGGGGAGGGTTAGCACATCGAAATGCCCTCCGTGGTTTTCCAAATGCTGTTTGACTCTTTCTACGCCTGAGCTTATCGGCTTGTTTTCCATCTGTGTTTTCTCGCTGGGTTATTTTGGTTTATCAGACTCCAACCACTGTTGAACATCTTTAATGACCGTTGGCACTTGGCTTTGCCCATTCTTATCATTAAAAGCGTGGTCCAGCCCTGCAAGCGAAAGGTATTCAATATTAGATTTCCCTTCCTTTTTAAGAAGGTTAAATTGTTCCAATGCCGATTTCACAGAGACGCTGCTGTCTTTTTCGGCTTGAACAAGCAAAACAGGCACCTGCGCTTTTCTTAATACGTCTGTTTGGTTTAGCTCTAATATTTCCCGCCACCATGCAAAGCCATGACCACTTACATTAAACTCAACAGGTTCGCTGTTAAGTACGTATTGAGTGAACTCTTGGACTTCTTGCATTACTTCAGTATAGGTTTTTTTATCCGTTATCTCCGACTTTATTGCATGTTCAAGATCGTCGATAAAACGCGCGCCACCGCCATTAAAAGCCACTACTTTGGAAACGGTTTCTGGGTATTGAGCAAGGAAGTTTGCGACAAGCGCTCCTTCACTGCCACCGACGGCATAAACGTTTTTATAGCGATGTTGAGATCGGACGTGAGAGATAACTTTGAGGTGGTCATCAACCCTCTGACTAATGCTGTCTTTTTGAACAAAACTTTCTGGGCAATCTGTTCGTTCAGGATCTTCGTCGTAGGAAAGCGTCTGAGTAATACCGTATTTCTCGACCGTTAAAAGATCGGCATCGGGTGCAACTGTTGGTAGACCCTCTTTAATCATTTCAACTTTGGTAACACTATTACAATCAGAACCTTGAATAAGAACCAGCAAGGTGTCGGAGGGTTTTTCATTTTCAATGGATAAATAGTAATGAATATTACTGCTATCGGAACGAGGCAAAGTTTGGGCTTGTTCCGCTTGCGCAGTCATTGAAAACATGACTGTTAACAGGCTAAGAAAAACGGGTTTAAGTTCACTCATCATTATGCTCCACGCGTCAGACTCATTATGGACGAAGATAGTTATGGACGAAGATCGTTAAGGACGACGATGAGTGTAGGATGAGAATGGTTAATTTTATCGAAATGGAGATTTGGTGGATTGGCGAACAATCAATTCAATAGGGGGCATTCGCGTTTGGTGGTTTTCACCAGACATCAACTTAAGTAACGCGTCGGCGCATACGGCACCCAGCTCTTCGATGGGCTGACGAAGCGTGGTTAATGCTGGCGTGAAAAAAAGTGATGTTGGAAGATCGTCAAAACCTATAACAGAGACATCTTCTGGCACTTTCATGTTTCGATCATGCAGCGCTTTTATTGCACCGTATGCAGTTTGGTCATTGGCTGCAAACAGCGCAGTAAAGTGTGTATTTGAGTCGATCAATTCCAGTGTTTTTTCATACCCTGACTCAGAACTGAAGTCGCCTTGTTTTACCAATGATTTCCCTGCCTTGATACCGGCTTCATCCAGAGCCTTTTTATACCCTAAAAAGCGCGAACGAGAGTCTGGTTGATTGGAATGCCCCTTGATGTGCGCTATTGCGACATGTCCTTGTTGCAGAAGATGTAACGTTGCCATGTATCCGCCAAGCTCATTGTCGATCGATAAAGAAAGGACGTTGTTCCCGTTGACGTGATAGCCCACCGCAACGACAGGCGTAGCATCGCTGAACTCAAGAATCTGCATTTCGGTTAAGCTACCCGTAAATATGATGACGCCATCAACATGGCTTTGAGCGAGGTAATCCAGCGCGTGCAGTTCTTGGCTGTTATTCCAATGACCGGAAGCAATGACCAATGAATAGCCATGTGCCATCAACGTGCTTTCCATGTTGATCAACATTCGATTGGTATGGGGGCTTTCTGGGTTTTGGACCAGGACCCCAATGGTCATTGAGCGCTTTCCAGAAC
The DNA here is from genome assembly GCF_002835515.1 of Vibrio sp. vnigr-6D03. Taxonomy (NCBI): domain Bacteria; kingdom Pseudomonadati; phylum Pseudomonadota; class Gammaproteobacteria; order Vibrionales; family Vibrionaceae; genus Vibrio; species Vibrio sp. vnigr-6D03. The sequence goes on along the minus strand of NZ_PIZL01000012.1, from coordinate 163,225 downwards.
CAAGCGTCATCTGAACGTTAGGCTTGTAGCCCGTCGCTTTCAGAGCGGCTTCGATGTTGGCACTTTTTTGTTCTGAAACATAACTGCTTCGGTTTAAAAAACGCGACACGGTACTAACTGAAACCCCAGCGTGGCGGGCGACATCATATACGGTGGATTCTTTTTTCTTTCTCGTCATGATTCCTCAGAAGATGGAGAACTCAGTCAGCCAACGACTGTTCACTTTCAATATCAAAAAGGTGGATAGCATCCATATCTAAGTATACTGATAAGATGTCAACGTCAACTTCTGCCGCTTGAGTTTCAATTGTGAGCGATTGTCCATCCAACATGCCTTTCACTAATATGCTCGCACCAAGTAGCTCTTTATCGATGACTTTAATCGGTAAAGGGTAGTAGCGTGAATGACTTATTTGCTCGGCGCGCAAATAGAGATCGGTGGGGCGAATACCAAAATGTACAGAGGCTTCATTTCTGGCTTTTGCAATGAAGCGTTCAGGCATAGGGATAAGAAGCGATCCCAATCTAATACTCCAGTTGCCTTCGTGTTGTACCTGCTGTGCATCCAGCATATTCATTGAAGGATTACCAATAAACTGCGCGACAAACTTGTTGGCAGGACGCTGGAATACGTCTGTTGGCGTTCCGACCTGTGCAACATAACCGTCTTTTAGAATCACTATTCTGTCGGCCAGCGTCATGGCTTCGATTTGGTCGTGGGTAACGTAAATGGTCGTGGTCTTTAATTCTCTATGCAGGTGCTTTATCTCTTCACGCATGGTTCCGCGAAGTTTTGCGTCTAGATTGGATAGAGGTTCATCAAACAAAAAGACTTTTGGGGTTCGAACCATGGCTCGTCCCATTGCAACGCGCTGCCTTTGCCCGCCAGATAATGCCTTTGGTTTTCGATCTAAAAGTGGTGCCAATTCCAACATTTCAGCGGCCTTTCGAACTTCTGTGTCGATGTCACTTTTAGACATGCCTTTCAATTTAAGCGCAAAGGCGATGTTTTCATAAACCGTCATATGTGGATAAAGGGCGTAACTCTGAAACACCATCGCCAGATCTCGGTCTTTGGCATCGACAGAATTCATCAATTTGTCGCCTACGTAGATTTCCCCTGAAGATATCGATTCCAGCCCCGCTAACATCCTTAAAGTCGTCGATTTCCCGCAGCCTGATGGTCCGAGAAAAACCACAAACTCGCCGTCGTCTACCGTGAAATCAAACTGTTTTACAACCGCCACGTCACCGTAGGATTTTTTCAAATTTTTAAATTCAACTTTGGCCATTAGTTGCCTCCTTTAGAGCGGTCTTCCAACATGTTTCGATACGCAATGGCACTGTGTTTTAGAGTGCGCTTTTGCGTGGCATAATCGACATAGACCAAGCCGAACCTTTGTTGATACCCAAATGCCCACTCAAAGTTGTCCATTAGGCTCCATGCAAAGTAACCACTTACTTTAACGCCTGATTTAATCGCTTTGTCTACCGCATTGAGGTGAGCTTGAAAGTAACGGACACGCTGCTCGTCGTGGACTTCTCCATCCACGAGTTTGTCGTTCACTGCTGCGCCATTTTCAGTAATAAATATTGGTGGCAGCTCCTTGTAGTAATCATGGATACGCAGAAGCACATCAGTCAGTGCTTGAGGGTAAACTTCCCAACCAATATGGGTGTGCTCGGCGTCGTTTTGGCTGACGCTTTGAATCTGACGGTTGGAACCGTATCGCACTACGGAACGGGTATAAAAATTGATGCCCAGATAATCGATGGGTGCACTGATTATTTGCAGGTCTTTTTCCAAAATAACGGGCAGATTTTCCTTTTGTTTCTCCAGTACCAAATCAGGGTAGTTGCCGTGCAAGATGGGCTCCATAAACCAATGGCAGCTTTCTGCATCTTCGTATTTTGCGGCATTTTCATCCGCTTTAGTTTCTGGATAAGCAGGAGTCACATTGAGCACAATGCCGTGTTTCGAAGCCGGTGCATTTTGACGCAGAAGTGGCATCGCTAAACCATGTGCTAGCAGAAGGTGATGCGATGCCTGAAAACCTTCTTTCTCTCCCTTTATCCCAGGTGCGTGAATGCCCCAGCGATAGCCAAGAAAAGCGGACACAAAGGGTTCGTTCAGCGTGGTATAACAATCAATTTTATTTCCGAAGTATTGGCTAACAATATTGGCGTATTCGGCAAATTTGTAGGCCGTTTCGCGGTTCAGCCAACCACCACGATCTTCCAAATACTGAGGTAAATCCCAATGGTATAAGGTGACGTAAACTTTGAGCCCTTGCTGGCGGCATTCATCAATAATACGTTCATAAAATGCCAAGCCAGCGGTGTTTACGATGCCGTCTTTGTCGACAATACGTGGCCACGCTATCGAGAATCTGTAGGCATCGACGCCCAGCTCTTTGATCATGGTGATGTCTTGTTTCCATAAATGGTAATGATCACAAGCAATATCGCCATTGTCGTTATTATCGACAGTATTCGGTCGAAGGCAGAACGTATCCCAAATGGAAGGGCATCGACCGTCTGCTGTGACTCCTCCTTCGATTTGGTAAGAAGAGGTCGCGACCCCAAATACAAAGTCTTTTGAGAGCATGGATGAGTCGTGTGGAAGCTGGTATTTGTTCATAAAACGTTATCCTTTTACGGCTCCAGAGGTTAAGCCGCTTATCATTTGCCGCGAAGCAAATAGGTAGGCTGTTACCAAAGGAAGAATGGAAATTGTGGTGCCAAGCATGACGGCTCCCCAAGGTGTGTTTGGAATACCTTGTACGCTGCGTAATGCTTGAGTAATGACATAGTTTTCTGGCGAAGTGAGTACCACGAGTGGGTTCATAAAACTGTTCCAGAAAAACACAAATTGAACGATGGCTAATGTGGCGAGTGCCGGTTTCATAAGAGGAAGAACCACACTCCAGTACGTGCGAAATTCTCCAGCACCGTCTAGCTTGGCTGCTTCGAGCAATTCTTTTGGGATAGAGGCAACCACATGTTGGCGCATTAGGAATATGCCAAACGGCGTTGTCGTAAAGGGTAACCACACTGCCATATGGTTATCGATAAGCCCTAAAAACTTCACGATCATGAAATAGGGGATTAGGCTCAAAACTGGCGGTATCATCATGGATCCAACCAACATACCAAATAGGACATTTTTCCCTCTGAATTGATATACCGCGAAGGCATACCCTCCCATCGAGCAAAACAAAAGCGAAATTGTGGTACCCAAAAAGGCCACGTAAATGGAGTTAAACATCGCTTGCCAAAAAGGCATGATTTCAAGCAACTTGGCGTAATTAATCGCGAGGCTATCACCAATGGCAAAGCTGATGCCTGAACCGAATATTTCCGTTCGATCACGAGTTGAAAGCAGTGCAGACCAAATAAATGGAAATACAGTCATCAAGGCGGAGATGATTAATACACTTGCCAGAGCAACCAGTGCGACCTTAACGATGACTTCCGTCACACGTGTGTTTTGAGGGGCGATAGAATGATTCATATTATTGTTCCCCTAATCCTTTCTTCCCGAAGAAGAAAAATTGAATGCAGGTGAAAAAGGCGATAAGCGCAAAGAGCAGCCATGAAATAGCGGAAGCCGTCCCCATCTCTAGCCATTCCCAGCCGACTTTGTATAAGTACATAGAGATGGTTAACGCAGATTGACCGGTTCCCCCTGTCCCCCTTGTCAACACGAATGGTTCTTCAAACAACTGTAGGTTACCGATGATGGTCATGGTGACAGCAAAGAACACAAACGGTCGAATCATTGGAAGTGAGATACTCCAAAACCGACGAAACGCGTTGGCTCCATCCATTCTGGCGGCTTCTAAAATGTCTTTTGGAATGGTCATTAAGCCAGTAGTGTAGAGGACGATGTTAAAACCGGTGTATTTCCAAAATACCATGATTGCGATTGCGGGTTTTACCATGGTTGAATCGTCGAGCCATCGTATGGGCTGATAGTCGTTTACCCAGCTAAATGCCCACCCAAATAACGTGCTGTCGGATAGCATGATGAGCGTTTGGTTGATGATTCCGCTGTTAGGGGAATACATGTTGAAAAAGATAAGAGACGCCGCGACAGTCGATGTAATGAACGGCAAAAAATAAGCCGATGTGAGCCAATGCCTAAGCCGATCGCTTAATGAAACCAAAATATAAGCGACAGGTATGGCGACTAAGTGCTGAGCTACGCCTGACGTGATGGCCAACCACAGGGTATTCTTAAGCGAACGCCATAACCAAGGGTCGGTGAGCGCAATTTCGTAGTTCTCCACTCCCACATATTTCATTGCGGCTAACCCTTCAACAGGGTTCCACGCATGAAATGACAGGTAGACCGAAAACAGCAGGGGAAAGACACCGAAAACGGAAAAAATAATTATGAATGGCAACAAAAATCCATAAGGTGTTAGCGCATTCATCTGAAAGCGCTTTTCCTGTGTATTCGTTGGAATTTCGGTTGCTTTACTGTTTGCAGTATCCATATCCTGCTGGCTCCGTATTGCTTCAAATCTGAGTGACGCCTTAAATCCAAGTGATGTCTTAGATTCAAGTTACGTTCTCAATTCCAGTAACTTTTATTACAGGTTACGTGTTCTGCGTTTTATAAGACGCTCTGCTTCTTTGAGCGCAGTTTCGATGTCTTTGCCTTCATCGAGCACTTCCATTAATGCATTTTCTAGAATGATGGCTCGGGCAACGTGATCGCCTTTACTCGGCTGTACGGGTTTTATATTTTTCGCCACATCTGCAAACAGTAATCGCGCTTTCTGCCCACCTAAGAATTCAACTTCTTGTTCGAACAAAGGATCGTCGTAGGTTGTTGTGTTGGCTGGGAACGCCGCGATAGTTTCAAAGTGCTTAAGTTGAACTGCACGGTTTGTTGTCATGTATTCAATCAGCTTCCACGCTTCATCTGGATGGTCAGATTGTTTTGGAATAGAGAGGAAAGACCCACCCCAGCTGCCATAAATACCATCAGGTAAGTGAGAAACGGCCCATTTCCCTTTGGTATCTGGGGCAATCCAATTGTTTAGGTGACCCAAAAGCCAAGCGCCAGAAAGTTGGGTTGCAAATGTGCCTTTGCGGAAACCTTCATACCACTCATTCGACCAAGCTAAGATTCGAGCGTCTAATCCGTTGTCTCGGATCTTTTTCGCTACTTCAAACGCGTGGACAAAGCGTTGCGAAGTGACAACGGAATTACCCTGTTTATCAAAATACAGGCCTTCACCTTCTGGGACTGTCGTGAAAATAATGGCTTGCGCGACATCTGCAGCTGACGCAATAAGCTGGACATTCTGTTGCTTTAATTTGACCCCAGCAGCGATGTAAGCATCCCAATCTTTAATGGCTTCTTTTACATCAATACCCGCTTTTTCAAAGATGTCGGTTCGGTAATACATTACGCCAGGTCCCAAATCGACGGGTATGCCGTACATGCTTCCATCGCCTCCTTTGCCTTGCGCCCATGCATAAGGCGCAAATTGCGCTTGATACTTATCCGCACCGTATTGTTTTGAAAGGTTAACTAAGCCGCCTGATGCGACAAAGGGACCAATTTTTTCAACATCGACAACGATCACGTCACCTGCGCCAGATCCGGTCGCCAGGTTAGTAGTGAGCTTGGTGTGGTGGTCGCCATGATTGTTCATCAGGTAATCAACGTTGATTCCAGACTCTTTCGTAAACTCCGGCAATATGACCTTTAAACTGCTGTCAAAATCGGGGAAACCATCAAATCGGATTTTGTTTTCTTCGGCATGAACGGTGGAAGCGACGCCTAATGCAAGCGCGCAACATGCGGCAATTTGAAACACTTTCATATCATATCCTTATGGGTTTTATTGGGTGCAGGCAACAGAGTGCGTGGGCAGTATCAATAAACTCTGGTCGATATAGTGTGAACTTCGTCTCATCAGGCTAGAGAGGAGAAATAGGAATTTCAGGAAAATTGAAAGGCTGGGCAAATTCAATACATGCCATGAAACTGTTTCATGGCATCAAAAAAAAGCAATAAATCATGAATGGAACGATATGTGTTTTTATTGTGATTATTGTCACAATAACTCTCTGCTATTTTGAATTATGAAAATACATTTCAAATTGTTAAATAATAGGGTTTTAGTTGATATTTGGGCTTGCGGGAGGGTTTTTCATCGCTTTGTATTCAATTTGTGAATTATTATTCGAGTTTATTCCTGATTAATGGTTGAGCTCGCTATCGTGAGGATTGTTTACCTTGGGTCGTTTTATGAGCGTTTGGGTGTTAAATGCGTGATTTGTGTCAAATATCAATGTAAATGATAATTGATATCATTATTGTTTGGGTGCACCATGCGCGACCTTTTATAAGTTCTCTCTATATTTCTAAGGTTGCTCATGCTTTGGCGTTCTTCACTGATTTTATTCACTAGTCTCACATGCTTTCATGTTCAGGCTCAGGATGAGTTCCAATGGCTCAGAGATGACAGCCGAAGCGACGCGAGCGTTAAGCAGTTTTTGGTTGAACAAAATACCAAAACCGACAAAACCTTATCAAACATAAAGCCGCTTAAGGACTTGCTACTCGATAAATGGCAACGTGATGATGTCGAAAAGGCCCCTCAACCTTGGTTGGTGATAAAAGGGGAGCAGTACAAACTTAGCGTTCAAGATGGTCGACAAGTTTTACTGCGAAAAAATCGCTCAAACGCGATGGCTGAAGTTGTATTGGATATCAGTGCTCGGCAAGAGAAGCACGCTTATTACCGCCTAGCTAATTGGACGCTAAGCCACGATTTAAGCGCGATAGCGTTGGCGGAAGATGTTTCTGGGACTGGACAGCACCAGATTTCGGTGATTGAACTTGAAACCGGTTCAGAAACATGGGTTACCAGTGGTTCTGAATCCACAGTGCTGTGGTCGAGAGACGATCGTTCTCTGTATGCAGTCGGTCAAGAAAACACGACTCAGCGCCCCTACCAATTGGTTCGATTTGACCTCAATTCAAAAAGTAAGATAACCGTATTTAATGAAGCCGATCCAGCGTGGCTGGTGTCTGTTTATCCGGCTAGCGATGACAATTGGGCGATTGTTCAATCTAATAATGAATCCAGCGTAGAACAACTTCTTCTTAACCTAAACACTGGGGCATTGTCGAAAACCATTTTCCCTAGAAAGGATGGGCTGGAGTATTTTGCAGATATCGCCAACAAGCAGTTGTTTGTGAATTCTAACCATCAAGGAGAATTTGCTATTTGGCAAAAGCCCCTTAAAGCCGACATTTCTGAACTTAGCCTTGCGTTCCAACCTACTGAAAATGAATCCATCGATAATTTTTATCTTTTCGAATCTGCGTTAGTCGTTTCGACGGTGGCTCATCAAAACCGCAAGCTAACGGCTGTAAGAGATGGAAAAACCGTGTGGCAGAACTCATTGAATGAGAATGGTGCTGTCACTTGGGTGAAGAGAAATGGCGACTATGGCAGTAATCGAATTCGTTTGCGCAGCATGTCATTGATTCAACCGCCTAAATGGTCGGAATTGGATGTGAATACTGGGCAGGTTTCTGCCCTTTCTCAAGATGTCTATCCAAGCCACGATACCGAAAATTATGTCTCAAAACAGGTTTGGGTTAAGCAAGACGGAGTGCGTGTTCCTGTCACCTTGGCTTATCGCAAGGACAAGCTAACCAAGCAATCACCGGTTATTTTGTATGGTTACGGTGCCTATGGTGTCGCCATGCGCCCTTACTTTATGCCTCAAATAGTTAGCTTGTTAAATCAAGGCGCAATTTACGCTATCGCGCATGTTCGCGGTGGCGGTTTCCTTGGAAATGACTGGCATGTATCAGGTCGAGGCATCAACAAGCAAAACGGCATTGACGACTTTCATGTTGCCAGCCAGTTTATGAAAACTTTCCAGCATGGTCAGCGCCCTATTCTCGCAATAGGAGGCAGTGCTGGCGGTACGTTAGTCGCAGCAGCGATCAATCAAAAGCCAGAACTGTATCAAGGCGCGGTATTACAAGTGCCATTTTTAGATGTTGTAAACAGCATGTCCGACAGCTCTATCCCATTGAGCGATCAACAGCATTTGGAATGGGGTAACCCAAGTGATGCCAAACAGCGTGAAGTGATGCTGAACTTCGACCCGTATCAAAACCTTAAAAAGCAAAGCTACCCGCCTGTGCTAGTGCGCGTGGGTTATCAGGATCGTCGAGTACCTTTTTGGGAAGGTGCTAAGTATGTCGCTCGCCTAAATATGCTGAGTACCGCAGACCACTCTTACTTGTTGCGCACCGATTTCGTATCTGGTCACAGACCGGATCGCCGACACGCTCTGAATTTTCAGGCGGAAGAGTACGCTTTTCTCCTTTCACTTGTTCAACACTCATCAGCGGAGTAATTGATGAAACTTTCTCCTTTATCTGTCGCAGTATCGGCTGCGTTGTTTTCTCATATCTGCTTCGCTGAAAGCGGCACAGTTTCTAATCAAAATGAACAGGAATTTGTCGAAACCGTCGTTGTAACGGCAAACAAAATTGACACTCCTCTGTTTGAAGTACCGGGATCCATCTCCGTAGTAGATATGGACAAGGTGGAAAAGGAAGGGGCAACAGAACTCTATGACGCGCTGGACACCGAACCGGGTGTTTCTGTTACTGGCGGAGCGGGTCGGTCTCAGAACATCGTAATCCGAGGGATGACAGGAAACCGAGTTGCCATTGTGAAAGATGGCGTAAAAATGTCGGACGGTTACGGTGCTCTGGATCTCAATGATGGTGCAGGTCGCGACACTTTTGATATCAACAGCCTAAAGCAAATCGAAGTGGTGAAAGGGGCGAGCTCCAACATTCACGGCTCTGGTGCTATTGGTGGTGTTGTGGTACTGGTTTCCAAGAAGCCAGAGGACTATTTGCAAGGTAAAGATTTCCATTCCGAGGTAGGCACCACCTACACCCAGATCAGTAACAAAACCAAAAGCTATGCTCTTTCCGCATTTCGTTTTCAAGATACTGAAGCCTTAATTCGCGCCAGCTACTGGTTGGGGGAGGAGACCCGAAACTACAAGCAGGATCTCTATAATCGTGATATCGACGGCTACAATCTGGATGCGGTGGTTGACCATTATCTGCACGACGATTTTATTATTAAAGCCAAAGCAAATTACTACCTTAACCGTGTTAATCGCGATGAAGGCACGCATATTGTTCAGCCGGATGGAAAATGGGACGTTAGCCACTACAACGACAAAGTTTTTACCCGGACGATCGGCGTTGAACTTGGGACACAGCATACCGTCTCAAATGCATTTTACGATGAGCTGAATACCAAGGGCTATCTGCGTGATTCCACTTCGCAGCGCGATCGCAATTACTCGATATATCGTGATAACAGAGGCATCACGGAGTACCGCAATGAAGATGATCATCGTGAGTTTAACGACAGTGCGATGGGCATCAATCTGGACGCCAATAAACTAACTGACTTCGCCGATATGCAGCATCAGATCGTTTACGGTGTAGAAGTAGACCGTCGTTCGTACAACCGCCCGGTTAGCCGAAAGACATTCGACACAAATGGTTTGGACGAGCAAGATAAGTCGCCATTTGCCGGAGTGGTTACTCACAGATTCAGTTCGTACATAAAAGACAGAGCAACCCATGGCAACTGGATATTCGATCTTGGCGCACGCTTTGATTTTCACCACCTCGAGCCTGAAACAAGAAGCGAAATTGGTGGCTACGAAATCAGCAATACCCGCAGTTCAGAATGGTCACCAAGTCTGTCCGTCACCCACAAGTTCACGCCTTCTCTGAATGGTTATATCAGCTACAACCATGGCTATCGTGCGCCGAGCTACGACAAGGTATATGGCTTTGTCCCTCACCTGTTTAACCTATTCGACCCGTTTTACATTATTCCGAATTTAGAGTTGGAAAAAGAGACCAGCGATTCCTACGAACTGGGTGCTAAATATCAGGACGGTCAATGGTCTTGGTCGACGGCGGTTTTCCACACCCAATACAAAAACTTCATCGATGTTAAGCGAATAGGTCGGGATCCAAACGGCAATTCGCTGTACCAGTATGTAAACAAGAAAAATGTGTTTACGCAGGGGATGGAATTCTCTGTGGCATACCAGATTGATGAACAATGGGCAGTGTCGACCAAAGCAGGCGTCGTTGATGGAAAAGATGGCGATGGCAATTACATCCGTTCTCTGACTCCATGGGAAGGCAATGTTCAGCTCGACTACGAACAAAATGCGTTGAGTGGTTACCTTCGAATGAACTGGGCTGCAGAGATGACCAGAACCCCTGTCTGCAACAATCAACTCCAAGTGGAAGTGCCGTGTGACCAGACTCAGGCTTGGCAGTCACTGGATGCAGGTGCAAGCGTCGTGCTTTGGGATGACCTGACTTTGAGTGCTAACGTGATCAACCTGCTGGACAATCAATTTACGCGTTATCAGGACATCGCCGGATTGGGTAAGCATCAGACCTCTTTCTCAACGGAACCTGGTCGGTATTTCACACTTAACGCGAAATACGAGTTCTAGGGAGGCATGATGAAAAAGTACCTGTTGCCGACCCTGCTTTGTGCCTCTATCTCTTCTGCAATGGCAGGCGAGTGGGACTACCCGAGCGATGTAGCCACAGTGACCAGCGATGGCGAAGCACTAAATTACGTGAGCCAGCGCTATGCTGATGTCGGTTCATTCCGTTTGCGTTACGTTACCGAAAGTAAGCTTGGTAAGCATTATAACTTCGATGTGCTGGTAGGCGGTGAATACAAACATCAGAGAACAGTCGTTCTGAGTGTGGATAACGACCAGCGCGTTGCCCGTATTTTCAAAAGCTTAGAAGATACGGTGATTCGAAACGGGTTGGCCACCACTACTGTTGAACTAGAAAATCCGAGGCGTCTTGAGGCGCTAGAGCCGCCAGAGTTGGCAACCGGTTCTATCAAGTCTGTGAACGTCAATGTGTTCGACCCAGATCTTCGTACCATGGATAAGGTTCCGCAACCCGATGCCTTGTGGAAAAACCTGGAAGACTACCCGCATTCTATTCGTTACGTGAGCAAGCCTGTATCTGTTCTTGAATCTGGTGGCAAGCTGTATCTGGCTAACGAGCGTGTGCGTCAGGTGGACGCGAAGGAGCTGCAACAGAAAAATGCGGATACCGGAGTTTGGGAAACCAGCCCGACCAGCTCGTTTCTGGCTCAGGAAGGTATTGTTGAATTCGCTTCTGAAGCCGCACTAAGTTCAGTCACTTATGACATGCCAGAATTTGCGCAGGTTATGGCGTTTTACCACCTAGATCATTCGCTGCAATACTTGTCTTCACTGGGTTCTGACTTGTTTTCTGAACCTGTTCGCTTTGACGGAAGGGGACTGTCGCAAGATAACTCTACATATTACTTCGGTCCTAAAGCCGCCATGTTCGGCATTACAGGCTCGCCAGATGCACTCGATGCCGATGTGGTTATCCATGAGCTGGGGCACGGGATCCACTATCAGATTGTGCCGGACTGGGGCTATGGTCATACAGGTGCTATCGGAGAAGGTTTTGGCGACTACTGGGCAGGTTCTTACAGCTATCGTATTCAGTATGCTCAGGGTGAATCTTTTGAGCTGGATACCTTTGCTAACTGGGATGGATTATTTGGCTTCAAGAAAAATACCCGAAGCCTGTGGAATCAGCGTGCTCGCTACTTTGAAAGAAGTGAATACCGACCACACGAATATGTGGGCGGAGAGCTGGGCGACGAGCTTTGGTCAACGCCTTTGTTCCAGTCACTGAAACAATCGGTCGCCAAATACGGACAGGTCGCTTTCTCGGAGTTTGACACCATTGTGCTGCAATCCATGTATGGTTTAGGTCGCGGTATGAAAATGCACGATCTGGCAGAAAGCATGATTTTTGTTGCCAACAAACTGTATTCGGGCAAGGAATACGCTCAGATCCTAAAAGCGAATTTTGATATTCACGGGCTGATTAAAGAGCCATTTCGTGTGGTCAATACGCCCAAATTTATCGATCCTGAGCATGGCATTGATCTGCAGATCCAGCGTACCTTATCACTAAGCAGTATCGATGGTGTAGCCCGTACCGATTTGGCGAAAGAGGTCGGCTTTTCTGATACCAGTTCGGTTCTCCAGAAGGTTCATATTTCAGGTCTGTCGAATGGTGTTTGTGCCAAGCCTTTTGATTTGACATTAGACATTCAATATCAGGTTACGAGCAACCAGTCTGTTCGCCACTGGCAGCATACAGAGCAGCTTATTTACGGACAGCCGAACTTTGTCACTCCAGTCACTTCAGTCAACGCATCCATTCCTGATGCGGACCAGAACAATAATTTGGGCGTTAAGTCGTTCAGCTATGATGTATACGCTCAAAAATCCATTTCAGACAATCTTGGGATTTATTTCGAGTTGGAGCACGCAAAGCTTACCGACCTAGAACTCAAGCTAACCAGCCCAGATAACGTTGTTATCCGAATTAAGCCGCATGAATACAGCAGTGGCAATACGTTCAAACGCTATTTTGCTGCGGGCAACTCAAAGGAATTAGATGCCCTGAAAGGAACCAGTATGTATGGCATCTGGCGACTGGAAATCACCGACTTTGCACACCAGGACACAGGCACCTTATTGAAATGGGGTGTCAGCGAACTGAGTGGATATCAATGTGAGAATACGACGACAGATAACAATAAAAAGCCGTCGACGACGCAATCTTCAGGCGGGGCGTCCATTGCCTGGCTAAGTTTGCTCATTCTATTTACCGGAGCCTGGCTTCGGAACCGCAAGTACTACTAAGAGTTCATTATGAAAACAAAACTGACCCTGCTTTCGGCAGCTCTCCTGCTCGCTGGTTGTGGTGGTTCGGGCGGCGATTCTGCCAGCTCAACCAGCCTTCCGACTTATGACTTATCTGGCAACATTACGACAGCCAATGTTCCGGCAAGCGCAAAAGTATGTGTGGATGCAAACCAAAACTACCGTTGTGATGCATCTGAGGCGAGCACAACTGCACGCAACGGCGCTTTTACCATCACCAGTACCAGCCTGAGTATTTATGATTTTCCCATTTTGGCGGTGATGGACACAGGTGTGGCGCAAGCTTCTGCATTAAGCATTGTTAGCCCTGCCTCAGCGGGAAGCCAGACTGTTTTGGCTGCGCCGAATCGTCGATTGAAAAGCGACAATGTTATCAATGGCATCACGACGCTGATCTCGGGTGCAATGGATAATGGTTTAACACTGACTCAGGCAGTTTCTCAGGTAGAAACCGAAATTAAGCGTGCAAACATCACTCTTTCAGGTTCTTTGCTGGATAACCTGAACGCCAACGATCTAAGCATACTTGAAGCGAATGTAGTAAAACTGTCTCAAGCAGCAGGTGATGAGAACCGTTCCAGCGTTCTGGCATCCGCTGGGCTTTCGCTAGCAGACTATAAAGCGTTGACGGAAGCCAACGCATCGGCTGAAGAGCTGGCTAAAGCAGTAACTGAACTGTCAAAAGCCAAATTCACGTTACAGCCATTGAATGATACGGGTCTGACTAAGTTCTTCTCGGACGCTTCAAACACTGAAAACCAGACCGAGAGCCCGTCGGATTACCCAGGTCAGGATGCTATGTATGGTCTTGATGTCACGGATAAGCAGGCTAACACTGGCAACGGTTTTAAATTCAAAAAGCTCGATGCTCAGGGCAACGAGCTGGCAGATGACGCCACTGAATGGTCATGCGTATCCGATGAACGCACCGGATTGATTTGGGAAGTGAAATCTAATGATACTTCCTCTATCCAGCACTTAGATCGCCTGTTTGCTTTGGAAATCAAAGACAGGTTTAAACCACATTCTTATGATGTGTCTTTAGTAAATTGTCAGGCTTCTGGCGATGGTATTTGTACCACACAGCAGTATGTGGATGAGATAAACAAACAAAAAATTTGTGGACTATCGACATGGCGCTTGCCAACGGGTCATGAGCTTTACGATATCGTAGATTTTGGTGAAGAAGGTAAACTACCAGATGGTTCAATTGCTGGGCTTTCACTGAAGTATTTCCCAAACCAAACGATCGGTACTGAAGATGATTATCCATACATAAACAAAGGTATTGTTTGGACGGATCACTTCCTTCATGGAAACTTTTACTCTGAGGCCAAAGGTAAGCTGTATTTTTATGCCGTTCACCTCAATGGAACAGATCCATCTGATTTAGGTAGCGGTGCAGTTACATTGACGCGTGGTCAATCAGCACAATACGAAATCTGGACCAATGAATACGCACAGCTTGAATGGGAAACTGAGTCTTATTCTTTTCCAGCTCGTTTAGTAGCGACTAAGGAGACCAAGTAATGAAAAAGTTTATGCTAACCATGTTGCTCACTTTAACTTCGTCTGGAGCGATGGCTCAAATATGTGCTGCAGATATTACTAAATCAGCACCAAATTCTCGTTTTGTCGCTGAAGACAATGGCACGGTGAAAGATCTGAAAACAGGACTGGTATGGATGCGTTGTCCACTTGGTAAAACATGGAACAATGCAAGTGGTTCATGTTTAGGAGAAAACCTTGGAACTCAATGGCAAACAATTTTGAATGAAGTTGCTGACATTAACTCAAAACCACTTCACAAGTTGCACAAGTTTGCTGGCTACGAAGACTGGAGATTACCAAACGCCAAAGAGCTATTTTCCCTAATTGAAAAAAGTTGCATTAAACCTGCTTTGAATACAAAGGCTTTCCCAAACTTCATGCCTACAGATAGTTTCTCGACTACTTCATCTTTATGGAGTTCAACAGCGGCAGGTTCCGGTGATGCTGCGCTAGTGATGGATGCGCGGTTTGGAGATGTTTTAACCCAGTTACCTAATAAGACTGGTGGTAATTACGGTGCATTGCTGGTTACAGATCAATGAAGCAATTAACCTTAATGTTGTGCTTTGCTAAGTTTCTGTTTGTTTTTTTACCAGCCACTGTATCTGCACCATCATTGGCTTCAAGTGGATTGGTCACTGAAAAGCTGTGTAATAGACTTAAACGAAATTGGAATGATAGCAACAACATGATCGTAGCGGGTTATGAATATTGTCTTCTCGGAAGCTACGGGCACATTGTTAATCTGACATCAAGCCCTCTATATATCCATAACCCAAGGGATCCTAGTAAAATCTATGAAGTGGATGCAAGCAGTAGACTTAGCTTAAAGCCACGTGCTATTCCGTCTTTAAACCTTCTGTCTAGATTAAATAGTCACGTATATTTTGTAGGTGATAAGTTGGTTGTCTCCACTTATGCTACAGCTAATGAAACCAAAGGTTATTACCGTAGTGTTATAAATACTCTTCGAGGATCGAGGATTAAATATGTGAGTAAGTTTAGTGTTCGTGAAATGAGCTACGATAGTCAAGTTTTTTTCGATAGTCCAACCCCCGGGTTTCAGCAGGCTCAAAGGGCTGCCCTTCCAATAGTCGTCGCTGTGGGTATCGGTGGTGCTGGAGCTGGTGCAATTAATGCTTGGGACCCTGACAATCCTTGTTTTGGAAATATTGTCAGGGGAGCTATTGAAGGAGGAGTATCTTCAGTTTTTGGTGCTTTGTTAGCGATTCCTGGTGGAATGGGAACAATTGTTGGTATGGTTGCCGGGGGGTCAGCAAGTAAAGTAGTTCAGGCTACTTGCTCTCAGTGTCACAAAAGCTACTGTGGGAAACACTGATAACTAAATTTCATTGGTTCAACTATTAGGAAATGCCTAAGTTCTTCACAATAATAAAAAGCCAGTCTTTGTTTCAAAGGCTGGCTTTTTTGTTTCTGATAAATGAAAAAGGATTCGCTACGAAAAGGGTGATATCGATGTAGAGCGACTATACCGAACAAGCGCTGCCTTGTGTAAATCCCCCACAAATTGCGGCAAAAATTAGCTCGAAAGGTCAACAGACCCTAGCAATGCCTTTAAGAACAAATCTTTCGAGATCTTCCTACTCTATTAAGCTCACCACATTAGTCTGAAAGGCTCAATTAATTATCTCTAATACAGTTCTCTGTGTTGAACTTTGGTCGGTCTTATTCTAAACCTAGATAATAAGTTAATAAATAATAAGAATAATATGTTTAACGTGGAATTATGTTGGTTTTCATACAAAATTTAACCTTGTGGCTGTTATGAGTGATGATAATTATTGTTTTGCCCAACCTGAAGTTGTAGAACAACCCAGCAATACAGACTATTGGGACATTCTTGTTGTTGATGATGAACAGGATATCCATGATGTGACTAAAATGGTTTTTAACGACAGTGAGTTTTTAGATCATAAATTCAGGTTCTCTCACGCCTACTCCGCTAAGGAGGCGAAAGAGCAATTATTGGATAATGAGAACTTTGCTGTGCTGCTGCTTGATGTTGTCATGGAAACCAGGCAGGCAGGGTTGGATCTTGCTAAATGGGTGCGTGAGGATCTTGGGAATAGGCATAGCCGTATTATTCTAAGAACTGGGCAACCAGGCGATGCGCCGGAAGAGTCAGTAATCCATAACTACGATATTAACGATTATAAAAATAAGACGGAGCTAAGTTCGACTCGCCTAACGACAACGGTTTTTTCTGCTGTACGCTCCTACAACGATATCCTGACGATTGAACATTCAGAGAAAGCGTTAAAAGTTATATCAAATTTAACATCAAATGTTTTTGAAGAAAACACTGCTGAAACATGGCTGGAAGGCATACTTTCACAGCTGGTTTCTGTCCTTAGGTTGGAGAGCGCTAACGGCTTTGGATTTTGCGCGTCTCCTGTTAGTGGAGAGTGGACGGTAGTTTCATCTACGGATAAAAAGAGTGCTGAAATTGGTGATCCACTTACTCGCTATTTGGATAACCGGGATGTGGACAGTTTCCAATTCAATGGTCAAATAGTAGAGGTTTCACCTTCTCAGTTCGTCATACCGTTGGGTGTTCGAAATTCGCTAGGCATTATTTCAATCAACTTGCCGCGACATAATATCGAGATCCATAGAGAGCTAATAGAAATATTAATTAGAAGTGCGTCAATAGCGTACGATAAATTCTTTTTATTAGAGGAAATGATAGCGACACAAAGAGAGGCTGCTTACCGGTTTGGCGAAGTGATTGCCGACCGCTGCAAAGACCCCAAAAATCACATACAACGGCTTTCTTTGGTGTCTTATATTTTGGCACTTCACTCCGGCTTAACAGAAGAACACGCCCATAGAATCAAAACAGCTATACCTCTGTACCATACCGGTACTATTGCCATCCCTGATGAGGTTCTCTTTAAGTCCGATACGTTGACGGATGAAGAATGAGAAGTAATGAAATCTCATACGTCTATAGGCGAAGAAATCTTATCGGGTTCTCATCTTGAAGTGCTGCAAACCGCTTCTGTCATTGCTTCAACGCACCACGAAAAATGGGACGGTTCAGGATATCCCTCCGGATTGAAAGGGAGTGATATTCCAATTGAGGGACGAATCATTGCCATCGCGGCTGCTTTCGAATCCATGATGATGGAACGGTCTGCCGCCCACCCTAAATCAAAAGACGATATTACCCACTATTTTCATCAAGAAAAATCTAAGCACTTCGATCCAACGTTATGTGACGTTTTTATTGGAATTTATGATGAATGCGTTTCGCTAATGAACAAATATCCGAGATGAAAGGCTGTTATATGAATTTTATTAGATGCTTAACCAAGTTATCGACCGTGACATTATGCGCTGTGATTTCTATAACCTCGCCAACGACTGAGGCAAAACAGCAGTTTAGAAAAGACACCAGCGTAGACTCTATTACAAACAGCTTCCGAGCCGGCTCGCACGCCAAAGTTTATTTACCCAACCTTCCCTATATTGCCAGCTCACACTCGATTAACGCCGGTTTGGTGAGGCCGGCCAATAACCAGCAAGGCTGGGAATATGACATGGCCGTAAGCCATAACATTTTGTCGCCACGTCTTTATGAGTTCGAACTAAGAAAAGGGGTTAAGTTTCAGGATGGAACGCCTTTTGATGCTGACTCAGTTCTGATGAACATCGACTATTTTATGAAGAAGCCTTATACGTTCACCAAACTCCATAAAATATTAGAAAAAGTTGAAAAGGTTTCGCAGCATAAGATTCGTTTCCATCTAAGCGAGGATTACGGTCTGCTAATGTACGACGCCATATGGCTTCATTTTTATACCGAGCCATATCTTAAGAAATTTGGTTGGAACGGTAAGCCTTTTTGTCCCAACTTGGCGGAAGCCGGTCCTTATGGTTTAGGCCCTTATATTTTGAAAGAAGGGTATATAGAAGGGGACAGAAGAACCGATACCGCAACGCTGGTTGCAAACCCACATTACTGGGATGAAAACTCACCTAAAGTGGAAAAAATCACACTCTTTATGGGCATGTCTCTGGAAGAAGCGAAACAAAAAACACTGCAATCTGAAGGTGAAATCGACATTACTCCCGTCTTGTTTTCAGATGAAGTAGAAACCATTTTCGCTCCATATTCTAAGTTGAGCCGCCTCCAATCCACCAACACCTATATTTCGAGATTTAACCTCTTCAATGGGCACCCTATATTCCGCGAAAGAGAAATTCGCGAGGTGATCAATGAAATTATTGATCAAGAATCACTGGTTTCTCTCTCTATGAATGGTGAAGGAGTAAGCACTTACGTATCCGTTGCAGAACAGCTCTTTGGAATGGAAGAGGCGCTCGATAAAATAGAAAATGAAAACCGCCTGATGAGAAGCAAAAAAGATCTGCAGAACATCATCAGCCAATACAAAAAGAAACATGGGTTTAAAGAAGATCAAAAGATCCCAATTCGCTTCTTAGCTCAGCGAAGCATGCAATACATCTTGAAGGATATGAAATTCTTTATTGAAAAGTATGACTTTGAAGTGACGTTCATCATCGCCAAGTCTGAATCGGAAATGTTCGGCAATGCCATCGGTGCGCATAACAATACCAACTCCATTCAATTCGACATTGTTTTGTGGCCCAATTTTGATTGGTTCAGAAGCCCTTGGGTTTCTTTCTTTATTTTTGATACGGCTTCAAGTTGGTCTACGACCCCGCCCGAGAAAGATCTGGAAGCGCATGTCTCTAAGTTTATTTCCACGCCTTATAGCTCAACAGAGTACACGACGGTTTTATCCAATCTTCTGCAATACATAAGGCACATGAACTATCAGCTCAGCTTGCCGAGTCCATACAACACCATTGCGATCAACAAGGAAGTGGTATTTAAACCAAGAACCTCCGCTATTTTCCCCTTGTGGGAGATACAGGTGAGCGATTTTCATTGGTCGGTTCGAGGTGATACCCCGTATCCGGAAGAACTCAAAACCCCGATAGAGATTACGACGACAGAGGGCAAGTAATATGAGCGCGTTTGCGGGAGACAGCTTATCAAAGAAAATTCTAGTGTTGTTTCTGGCAACAACCGGTGTCTTGATTTTGCAAGGGATATATAACGTCTACAGTATGAATGGCGTAAATAACTCCATCAAACAAGTTCATGATTCTGTTGCTCAGGTGAGCCGAAACAACGAGGAATTGACTCAGCCTTTAGCCGAGCTTAGGCAGCTAACCATGAACCTTGTAATGGCCCCCAATCGTAATGCGAAATCAGAGATCATTGAGACAATTAAAGTAGAGACAAAAGCGATAAACGTGACGATAGAAAACTATCGAGCGGAGCAAAATTCACATCAAGAATTACTGGCTGTCACTGAAGAAATACGTGCGTCTTGGGCGGAGTACAAAGAAGCGGTGTTACTGACTATCAACTATTCCGACGACAACATTCGTATTGCGGAATTTATGCATATTACGACGGATGCAAAAGACGCTTACGACAAGCTAATCGCGGACGTAGCCGCCTACAATAACCACCTCGTGGATATCAGTGAGGTGATCTACGACAAAGCCGGGGAGGACTCGAAATGGGCATTTTGGGCGGTGATTCTCACCACGGTCACCGAGGCCGTCATTCTAAAAGTTATCCTGTTCTATGTATTGAATTTAGTGAAGAAAAGGCTTGATGAACGGAAAGCACACATTCAGGAGGTCACAGAGAAAAACAGTGAGTTGGAAGATAACATTTCCAAGTTAAAAACGGTGCAAGGGAAGCTGATTGAAGCAGAGAAGCAGGCCTCATTGAGTAAGCTAGTGGCCGGTGTAGCGCATGAAATTAACACGCCTATTGGAATAGGTATTACGTCATCTACGCTCATAGAAAATAGTACAAGTAAGCTAGGAGAGCGTGTTGAAAGTGGTCAACTGACCAAAAATCATCTGACTGACTTTGTCTCCTCTTCAATTGAAACAACACAAGTTCTTATCAAAAATCTCCATCGCGCCGCCGAAATTATTCAACGCTTTAAACGACTTTCATCCGACAATATACAACCATTGATAGAGAGCTTGAATATCGGAGACAAAACCAAAGATACCATTTTGGCAATTAGCCCAAATATGAAGGGCGTGGATGTTAATTTGGAAAATATTCAAAATATTGAAGTGGAAACAGACTCTGGCGCGATATATCACACAATTTCGAACTTAGTGCTTAACGCTAAAAACCATGCTTTTGAAAACATTGAAAGCCCAAAAGTTGTGATACGTATGGGCGATTATCAAGAAGATAAAGTGACCATCATGGTTCAAGACAATGGGAACGGTATAGATGAAGAGACGTTGCCTAAGATTTTCGACCCATTTTTCAGTACCGCCAAAAACAACGGTGGGACAGGGCTAGGACTTTCCATTGTGTTCAATGTGTTGGCAAGGATAAACGGTTCGATAAGGTGTGAGAGTGAAAAAGGGCAAGGGACGACTTTTTTCATTGAAATCCCAGGCCCAGCAAGATTAGTTTCTCAATAAAGGGTTGGGAACGTGAAGAGGGTTGGGAATGTGGCAAAAAGTTGCATCGAATACTTTTCTATCACCTTCTGTTAACTCTGCTTGGATCTTAAGAGCCTTACTGTAAAACTCTTCGGCTTGTTCGAACTGTTTGTTTACCTGAAGCGCATGGCTCATTACAGCATTGGTAAAAGCTTGAATCCAAGCTGCACCTGTCCCATCAAAGAAATCAAACGACTCCCGAGCATAGGTCAGGCTTATCTCTGTTTCGTTAAGTGCCAGTGCACGAGCAACCGCTAAGTTGGCCAGTTGAATGTTCTCTTGCGTTCCGACTTTGGTCCAGTGATAAAGGGAAGAGAAGGCAGTGACCAGCACTCGTTGTTTTTCTGCATCGGTTGTCGACTGCTCTGAAAGTGTCCAAAATTCATTATTCGCTTCAATCGCAAAGTAGCGGCTGAGGCGAGAGATATCTGCTTCATTTGGCTTTGCTATAATTTTCCTTTTTAACGTCTGTAATCTGCATTGCTCATCTATTGGTTTTTTATGAATTGGTTTTTTATGAATTGGTTTTTATGAATGGGTTTCTCATGAATATCCTAACAAAGCAGCAACATCCTGTGAGGGAGGAAAACGTGAAATCATTTGCATACCTATTATCTCAGTATGCTTCTTTGTTCTGTCTTTCTGATGGTTTTGGAGGAAGTGTCATACTGGATCCTTTACATCATTTTGAGATCACTTCTATGACTTGAATAAATACACAAGTATGAGCTTGAGTTCATACATTTCCTTTCCTACGCTCAGTTGAAATCCAATGTAAACAACGCAATCAGAGAGCTAGTGATGGGAAATCAAAAAGACATAAAATTCCAAACTGCGAATACTCCAACGTATGGTCGCAGACTTTTCCGTGAAGAGACCCCCAATAACAAAATGCCCGAGATGGAGCATGATCCTCAAGCGGTGTATCGCTTTATCCGAGATGAACTTCAATTGGATGGAAACCCAACATTGAACATGGCTTCTTTCGTGACAACAGTGATGGATGAAGAAGCCAACCAGCTCATTAAAGACAACTTGGGTAAGAACTATATTGATGGTGAGGTGTACAACCGAACGTTGGAAATTGAACAGCGCTGTGTGCGCATGTTGCTTGATTTATTTAACGCACCCAACGACATGAAAACAGCGGAAGAATTGGCACACAACAAAGACATTCCAAGTGGGTGGGGAACGGTGGCAATTGGCTCTTCAGAAGCCCTAATGTTGTGCGCACTTTCCCATAAAGAGCAATGGAAGAAGAACCGCAAAGCGAAAGGGCTTTCCTACGATAGACCCAATATTGTAATAGGCTCGGATGTACATATTACGTGGGTTAAATACGCACAATACTTCGATGTGGACATCAAGTGGATTCCGATCAAGGAAGAAACCAACTACGTTATTACCGCAGAAGAAGTCAGAAAGGCAGTGGATGAAAACACCACCTGCGTAGTTGCGGTGATGGGCACTTCCTACACTGGGCAAAATGACCCCGTTGAAGCCATCAATAACGTGTTGGTCGAGCTTAAAAATCACTCTGATCCGGATTGTCGTCTGGATGTTCCTTTACACGTTGACGGAGCCAGTGGCGGTTTTATCGAACCTTTCCGTGATCACAGCGAAACGCCCGAATTAAAATGGGACTTCAAACTAGAGCAGGTAAAAACCATTAATGTTTCTGGGCATAAGTTTGGTTTAGTTTACCCAGGGGTAGGGTGGGCGCTTTGGAAAGACTTCCATGAGATCCCAGAAAAACTGTTCGTAACAACGAATGTGCTTGGATTTGATGAATCCACCTACAGCCTAAACTTTTCTCGTGGCAGTTCGATGGTGCTGGCTCAATACTATAACTTCTTACGTTTAGGTAAGCATGGTTACAGCGCTGTGGTTCAAAATTTAATGTCTCTTGCTCAGGATTTATCAGCAGGGTTGGGATCTTTGAGGTTAACGGTTACAGAGCAAGATAAAGAAGCTGGTGACGACGCACCAGTGACGACAATATTCGAAAACAAACCGATATTTGAAGTGGTTAATCACGCAGAATATTTCCCAGCATCAGCTGTTAGATTGAATCTAACTTATGATGATCAGCCATTAACAAATGACGATACCAAAAACTATATTTACTCCGTCCATGATGTTTCAGACAAGCTGAAACAGTTTGGGTGGGTGGTACCTGCATTTTCAATGCCCCTTGAAAAGCGTCCACCAACGCAAGAGCAAATAGTAGAAACACCGCAAATTGCTGTTATGCGTATGGTTGTGAAGGAGGGGATCAGCCGCGATATGGTCAGCATCCTAATCCAAAACTATATCGATTCGGTGATTAAGCTTGAAGAACAGGTAAGAGCTATTAAGGATTCGACTAAGACGTACAAAGCTACTGTTACATTCGATACTGAAAGTGCCAAGTCGGCTGCCGATTTGGTAGAGAAAGCCTGCGTTAAAGTCACCTACTTACATCTCTCAGAATCTCGCGAGCGTGGTGTGGTTGTCGGTGCTAAGTAGTATTTAATTAGTAAGAAACTCAGCAGTGCTAAAAAACTTAAGCCCCAAAGCATGTATTTGGGGCTTTGTTATGTCCACTAAATTTTTGAGTATCACTCAAAACGACCAATTCTACCTATATATTTGAAGCCACCACTTTGCCACTATCAGCGTTTAAACTTTACGGGAATAAAAGTGGTCTTCAATATGAGTATTAAAGGGTTTAGTTTAGCGTTGTTTGTTATTTTGACATTCCAATCGGTCGCTTCAGCAGCAACATTCAAGGAAGTGCATGATTGCCAAGCTCATCTTCACCTCCTTGTTAATGACAAGCTAAAACCCGCTCCGCCTCAATATCCTGCTGGAGAGATTGAGAGCATTCGTCAGGAGCTAAAAAAGTACGATGATTTTATTGAGCAAACCATAATTGCTCCCGCATTAGCAGAAGCAAGTAGTGGTGATGCATCGAAGTATCAGGAAATAGGCGAGAAAATATCGAAAAACAAAGTGATACTGACCACCAACTTAAAAAAGAGATTTCCAGAAAATCGAATATACATGGAACAAGTCTTAGCCATTGATACTTGTTCAAAAGCGATACGCCTAAAAGGGGATGCAAAAAAATCACTGGATAATGCTGTTAATAGCATGCTCCGGCTTGGAATGCAGAAATAGGGAATATCAACCAACGTCTAGCCCGAATTAAATGAGGGCTAGGCGTCGTTACTTTTGGATTTAAGTTAGTTTAGATACAGATCTTTTATTTTGAACCACCCACCCTCACAGCCTTGTATTGTCACGGTCAGTTTATGCCCAGATGCTTTTGCAGTAAGAATCATAGATTTAATGACATCGTCAGACTTAGCGACACCTGCCCATCCATTATTTCCAGGGCATTGATTGGAGCGAATTGCGTTGGGAAACCCTCCATTTAGTTGCAGCGCAATCGCGCCATTGGGGTTAGCGAAGACCTTTCCCACCGTGTTGGTGTCTTGTGAATAAGGTGTTGCGTTCGCACCTCCAAAAAACAATAGTGTGGAAATACATAAAGCCTTTTTAAACATAGATCCTTCCGTAATTGATTGATTCACGAGTTTTTGAATTGTTTACCGTGAGTAAACGACGCTATACAGCTCGCATACTGAGTTGCCAGAGCCCGCCCATTTCTTTTCAGGGTTGGCGTAAAGCGTGACAGGAGTGTTTGCCTGATATGCTGCTAGAAGCATGCTCAATGTTGATTCATATCCCGCGCTCGATTTGTCAATGAAGTAACCGTGCGAACAAGATGTACTGTTTGTGTTTAGTTGAACGTATACATCCCCATTACCAAATTTGGTATAAGCAATGAGCCTTTTTATAGAACCAGTAGGCGATGCTTCCGGCGTAAATGCGTGAGCGATATTAGTTAAACTCATGGATATAAAGAGCGCGGATAGAGTCAAAATCCGTTTCATAGGGTTACCTTAAAGATTTATATTACTTGTTTAAATTATTGATAATATTGAAATTATCATGATTGTGTTTGAGTGCCTTCGAGTATGCCACGGTAGATAGGTGGGTTATGGTTCTTGTTCAAGAAATTCAGCCTAACTCTCAGTTATTTATGATAAAAATCAGATTTTTCCGGCTGAATGTGTATTGCGACCAGTCGATAGGCTTTAATTACAGGTCTCCTTTTCTTCCTAAGATAAACAGTGCTACTTCGCCGTCATAAATTAGCTAAGCTCAATTAAACCTATTAGATATGATAGCTATCAATAATAAGACTATAAGAATTGATAGTTTTATTTATTTATAGATTTAATAGAATGGCAACACTTCAAGAGAGCAGCAAACTGGAACATAAGACTACTAAATATGAATATTAAAAAAGTAGGATTAATCATTGGAGCTATAATTATAGTTCTGCTAACAATATATAGAATAGTCAATACTGACCGCTCGGGATTAGCGCTGGTTGAATGTAACCAAGATAAATATGTTGATACATACATAAACTTCTATGTCGATGCAGATGTTTTGGTGAGTACAGAAGAGGCGATTATTAAGAATCGACTGGATAAGTTTGTTATTACATCAAATGAGATATTACGAAAATCTTGTGTTCCACTAAAACGCCACGTTGGAGAAATAAAATTTATTGATACTAGTATGGTGGATTTAAACGAAATACGTTTTAGTGATCCGGTAGCTATGGCAAAGAATATACTTGAATCTGCAGGGTACGAAGGCGTTATAGAGCAGCATGATCAACAGCCTGGTGTTTATTTAGCTATTATTTATGGTAATAGATATAAATCGAGAACAGAAAATTTTGATGGAATGGTTAATTTCAACCTAAGTAAGAGTGCATTTATATTGTCGTATAGCACAGCTAGCCATATATTGGAGCACGAGCTTGGTCATTTAGCAGGAGCGCTGCATCAAAACTCCGATATTGATTATCTAAAAAAACACTATATCCATGTTGATAGTTTTATTAAGTCGTACACTGGTGGATATAAATGTTCAGGAAAAACAACGTTAATGTATACAGGCGTTGGGGGAAGCGGAACTTTCCTCGATAACCTGAAATTATATTCAAGCCCTGATATCAAATTTAATGGAAAACCTTGTGGTGATGAAGCTAATGGGGATAACAGAAGAATAATGATTGAGCATTCGATTGAAATAGATAATGCCAGGAAAGGGTTATAAATAATAATTTAAATGTGCTTTATGATATTTGGCTCTAGATCGTCAAGCATAATGATAACACCATAATAAATAGGTGTGATATTTAGAGCTAATCTAAGACTTTATTGCTTAATAATTGTATGAGGCGATAAATTAATTACTAAAACCAGGAGTTTTAAAATGATCAAAGTAACTTGTAAGCAACACAAAGCAAACGAATCTACCTTTAACGAAGCAAAGTTAGAGCAAATGGTAAATGAAACAGCCTTTGGACGTAGCAGTGGTGGAACAGCTGGCGCTATTGCTGGCGGAAACGGTGGTACATCTACAGGTGGTGGTAGCGGCAGCTGTGCAGGTGGAGCTGCTGGCGTTTAATGACTGTTACAAACTGACAGCAATCAACAATCTTTAAATTATTTTATTAAAAATAGGAACTTAACATGATTAAAGTAACTTGTAAGCAACACAAAGCGGACGATTCTACGTTTAACGAAGAAAAACTTGAGAAAATGGTTAGCGACACAGCGTTTGGTCGCAGCAGCGGAGGGACAGCAAAATCTCTTTCGAAAGCATTCAGCTCTTCTAACACTTCAACAAGTACTGGTACTGGTAGTGGCAGCTGCGCTGGTGGAGCGGCTGGCGTTTAAATTGTGTTATCGCTGGTAAATTATCAGCTATAACCTAAGTAACCTCAAGATGCTTATATAATGAGCCCCTCGTAGTGGTAGGAATAACCGACTTTCTGAAAAGACAGCGATATGAAAACCTCATCGTTCTAACTCAGAAGTCGGTAACGCAATAAGACAGCTTCCATAGCAGTTCGTACTTTGTTCCATGTCATTATCAGCGCACTGGAACAGAATATGTTGTACTTCCCTATTCTAGGGGCTTTTAAAATATATCTTATTTAATTCGAAGTGATTTAATAATTCTATGGAAATATCCAGCAATTTATCTAAAGAGTTTTTGGAAAAATACAAATCAATTTCAATAAAAAATATAAGCTATGTTGATATTCAACGTATTAAAATTAATGAGGGGGTTGATTTAAAAAAAAGTCAATCAGATAATATTTTGCACTTTGTTTGGTTAGGTATTCCGAGCGAAGCTATGGATATGTATTTAAGGGTTTGGAAGCATCATTACCCTAGTTATAAAATAATTCTGTGGTACGACAGTGATTTTATTTTTTCAGGTGTATACCGTGAGCAACTCAATCTCAAAGATCGTTTAAATAAAAAAGTAAAATTTTTACTCGAATGGCAAGATTCACTTTACGAAGAATTCTTGACTATAAAAGGAGTAAATCCGCTCGAAGAGCTTTTAGAATCTCATGATATCAAAGAATTTGATAGAAATAATGAAATTTGTAAAATTAAAAGTAATTACTCATTTGTTGATGTGAGAGATATAAGGGAAGAAGGGGTTCTTTATAGTAATGAAGTAGAAAAATGTTATACAAAGGAAGTTATTCTTAGAGCTAACCTTGCATGTGCAAGTGATATTTTAAGACTCTGCATATTGAAAAAATTTGGTGGGGTGTATTTAGATGTCGATACGCTTCCTTGCTTAGACCATATTTTTAAAACCGCAAAAAATAGCTTACCTCATGATGTTTTTTACTGTAAAGAAATAGAAGAATACAAAAGTTCACTATATCTGGAAAAGTTTTCAAAAAAACAAAAAGAAGAAAATAGTGTACTAGCAAAAAATAGTTGTAATCTTGAACATTTTTCGCATGAACACATAAAACTTCTGCAACAAGATATTAGACAACACAATATAGAAGATATCATAGAGAAGCCCTTTATGATGCATGAAAAGTTCCTAATGCTAGGAGTGGATAAAGTGGAAAAAAATGCATTTTATAATAATGTGATAGTGGCTAAGAAAGAATCTAGGACACTTTCAATTTTAATTAGAGAGATTTTAAAAAGATATCGAGAAATAGAAAATAAAAATTATGATAATTATGAAACAGCCAAGCAATACAATGAAATCTACAATAGCGGTTATTTAGGGCGCTTAGTCGGATATCGATTAGATGGATTAGTTGACGTCCCTAACACCACTATCTCCCTCACAGGACCAAACGTTATTTTGGAAGTACTACTGGGATTGGCATACAAGGTGTTGAAACTTAGTAAACAGCATGATCCCATAAAAGTTGCCGCAATACTGCAGTCGGAAAAGTATGGAATTGTTTGCGGAAACTTAATTACTCACACAAATGAACAAAGTAAATCATCATGGATGTAGCACGAGTTGATAATCAATTTTTACTCATAAACACAATTAAGAAATACTCAAAGACAATATTTGTAATTATCGCGATGGCGTGCGTTTGTAACGTACTCTCGTTAGCGATTCCTTTATCGTTTATGGCGATAATCGATCGGGTATTGATCTCTTCTGGGTACTCGACACTGCTGGTTATTTCTTTTTTCTTAGTAATCAATGCATTGGTTGAGTCTGTAATTAGCTATTACAGATCATACGTTTACAATTGGTTTAGTAGCTGCGTTATCTCCGAGTTCTCCGGTGGGTTCTTTAAAAAATTAATGACGCTAAACATGTCATTTTTTAGAGAGAGATCAACAGCAGAGCACATCACTAGAGTTGGAGAACTTTATCGAATTAAAGATTATATAAGTAATTGGCTCCTTTCATATCTAGTTGATTTTCTTTTTCTTTTTGTTTACGCACTGGTTATGTTCTTGGTTAGTCCATTGCTGACAGTCATCATTCTGGCATCAGTACCTTTTCATATCATGCAGTACTTTTATCTTGGTCCCAAGATAAGAAAAAACAATGAACGTTTTTTTGGAGAAAACATTGGTCTAAACAATTCAATGCTAGACGGTATTAATAATATCGAAATGATAAAGATCTCGAATAAAGAGAAAAAGTATACGGAAAAGATATCGTCTTCATTGAGTCAATCACTTACAGCCGGTTTCAAGTTATCAAACACAGAAGCACTTTCGACAGAAGCGTCACTCTTAATCTCTAAGATTTTTGAAACCCTGATTATATTTTCAGGTGCCTATTTAGTTTTGAATGGCAACTTGTCACTAGGAGAGTTAGTTGCATTTACCCTTATCAAGGATAGAGTGACCCAACCATTAATAAGGCTAGCATCGCTTTGGGAGGAATACTGCCAGTTCAAATTATCAAAAGATAGAGTAGATGTTGTATTCAAAGAAACCAGTGAAGTCGAAACTGGGAAAAAAGTAGAGCAAATACATAATATTAAGTTTGATTCCGTTTCTACTTATATCAATAAAAAAGTGATCGTGAATAACATAAGCTTCGAATGTAAGAAAGGCAGCATTACCAGTATTATAGGAGAATCAGGATCTGGAAAGTCTACGCTATTAAAAATTGTTCCGAAGATCGTTGATGTTGATGACGGAAAGGTATTCATCAATGAAGAAAACTTAAATGAAATAAACGTAAAAAGTCTTCGAGACAATATCGCATACGTTGGTCAGGAGTGTCATATTGTGAATGGCACTGTAAAAGATAATATCCTTATTAATTCTTCGAGAAAAGATGATGAGTGGCTCAGCTATGTTTGTCGGTTGTCTTATTGCCATGATTTTATTCTTGATCTAGAAGAGGGTTTTGACACCTTAATTGGGGAAGGCGGCAATAACCTTTCTGGAGGACAAAAACAAAGAATTGCTATTGCTAGGTGTATTGCGTCAGACCGAGACGTTTTATTGTTGGATGAACCCACCAGTGCACTGGATTCTGAAACAGAGAAAAGAATTGTAAGTAACCTGAAGAAATATTCCCAAGATAGAATCGTGTTAGTGGCGACTCATAGAAAAGAGATACTCAGTATTTCTGACAATGTTATTGAATTTACACCCAGCAATAATTTTGGATGCGACCACGAGTAGATAATATGATAGATGAATTTGAATATAACCGACTGTCTAAAGAAAAGAGCCCAAAATTTCCAAGATTAAAATATGTACCATTTATAATTACTCTAATCGCGCTACTCTCGTTATTTGTGTCATTCATTTATGAAATCGAGGTTATTGCGATTTCAAAAGGAAAGATCATTCCTGAAAATGACGTCATGCACGTAAATTCCACCTTGGGTGGAAAGGTGATGGATGTCTTTGTTAGTAATGGCAGTAAAGTCAAAGCCGGGGATAACTTAGTCAGGTACGATTTATCGAACGAAGAAAATCACCTAAAGATATTCCTGGAAGAACGAGAGGACTTAGAAGAGCAACTCTCTGTATTGAATGGATTTTATGTTGATGAATACATTGATGATGAAAGGCTACTATCCGGCTACGATGGGTATATCGATAAAGACTACGTAAGGAAGGTTCTGAATAAGACGATCGTTATCATTTCGAAAATTAAAGAGTTTAGAAATGAAATGGAATCGATTGGTGTGCAGATGAATATTGCCGAAATTGAGAAAAAGGTAAGTCTATCAAAGTTAAAAAGAATTGAACTATACATAGACTCAGATTCCCAACTTGTTTCAAAAGGATTAATTAAATCTCGAGAATACGAAGCGATAGTACATGACAGGGATATACATAAACTAAAGCTGGATGAGCAAATAGAGAGAATATCCTTACTTGAAAAAGATCATAATTCCATTGAGTTTGACATTAATTCAATTCGGTATGAGCTTAAATATTATGTCGGAAATATAAAATTTGAGATTGAAGAACGAATAGAAAGACTCGACGAGAAAATATTGCTTTTAGAAAACACCTTAGAGAGGGAGTTCCTTACTGCAAGTGTATCTGGTGAAATATCTGAACTCCCTCAAAATATTGTTGGAAATTTTATTCCTCAAGGTTTCATAATTTTAAAGCTCGTTCCATCGAATGGACGTTTAAGAGTAAGGGCATTTATTCCATCAAGCGAGATTGGCTTCTTAAAATCGGGACTTCCCGTCAGAATTAGAATAGATGCTTATAACTACAATAAATATGGATACGTAAACGGAGAAATAGAATATATATCAAAGGACAGTACTGATGTCCAAGGAGAGATGCTGTATGAAATATCGATATCGATGGATAAAGCATTCTTAGATAGTAGTGAAGAACGAATAATTTTAGGAAGTGGCATGTCTGTTAAAGCGGATCTAGTTATAGGAAAACGCACAGTCGCAAGTTACTTTTTGTACCCCATAATGGATAGTCTCAATTATTCACTTATTGAGCGATAAATAGGTTGGTTTTAGATGATGGAAAATATAGTTAATTTTCTTTTGGTACCCTTATATATAAACGTTTTTTTTCTTATTGCCATGATCCCTTGGCTACTTATTGTTAAGAGGAAAAATGATAATATTATTAGCGAAAAGCACGTCAGTGTCATTATTCCTACTTATAACGATGGTCAAAATCTGATTAAGACATTGGATTGTATTGAGTCATTAAATACGGTTCATAGAGTGAGTGTATTGATTGTTGATGATTCTTCAACAGATGGCACTTCGTACAATGTTGAGCAGTGGGTGGGTGATGGTCAACGACGATTTGACTATAGCTACATTAAAACACCTGAAAATACCGGATTAAAATCAAAAGCAATCTCCTACGCGGAACCGCATATCAGAGACGAGCATGACGCTATTTTGATCATCGACGGTGATACCATCTTAGATCATCATGCATTAGATACTGCCATGGTGAAGCTCTACTCTGATGAATCTATCGGTGCGGTTTGTGGGGCTGTACTGCCTTTGAACAGAAAAGAAAACTCGTTGGTTAATAGGCTGCAATATTTCGAGTTATGTGGTGCATTTCATGGCATTAAACTCGCGCAAAGCAACATTAACAGTACTGGGTCGCTGGCGGGTGCGTTTACGATTCACAAGAGAGAAGCAATGGTGGACGTTGGTTGGTTTGACGAATGGCTGGTTGAGGATATTTGTTGGACTTGGAAGGCAAGATCTAAGGGATGGCAGCTTATCTATTCTCCTGAGTCGATTGCCTACACAGATTGCCCAAATACGCTTAACAAGCTTTGGATGCAAAGAACACGCTGGTCGCGAGGTCGAGTTGAGGCATTAAGAGTTGCCTATAACGAGAAAAAATTCCAATTCTTATCCGTTGTTCCGTGGTTCATTTATTCCATTGTACAAGCGATTTGGGTCCCAGCGTTCATTCTTGCGTTATTTGCTAACCCAATTCTTTCGCTTAGCGTGTACGGCGTATTCCTTTTGCTGCATTGGGTCTATGCGTTTGTCAATATCAGCCGAAATAACCTCAACAAACCGATCAAGATCGAGTCATTTTTGAGCGCAATTTGGACATCCTTCATCGTCGACTTTGTCTTAACTGTCCCTAATATCAAAGGTTTCCTATTAGAGGTCATGGGTAGCAGAAAGCAGTGGCTAACAAGGTAGTAGGGGACAGAATATGATAGAGAAGATGTCTAACTTACCGACTACGAGCCTTGTTCCTTTTGTGACATCGAAAGTAAATGGTGCAAGCGTCGCATGGAAAAATTTAGACTTGATTAGAGACTACGGTCTAGACCATATAGATGACATAGATACGTGGCTTTTAGACAACTATTCTTTTTCCACGTTGCCAGTCGATGAAAGTAACCTTCAGGCGGATCAATCAACATTTTACGCTGAACGATACGGCGGTCAGCTCTTAGCTGGCAATGGCGGTGGTGGTCGTGCTGGGCTCAAGGGCGATTTTCAATGCAAAGGTATCGGACCCACCCCTTTGATCGGTTCTATAACACCAGATCACTATCGAACTGGTATGGCAAGCTTAACGGAAATGCTCAATGAAGTATTATGGGGTGAGGTATGCCACGCTATGCTTCCACATGGCGCGGTGAGGTGCTTAGCCATCATCGATATAGGAAACATTCTAGAAGGTGAAGAGCGATACGCGATAGCAGTAAGAGAAAATGAAGTGCGCATGGGGCATTTTGAGCTGTCACCGTATTTTGAGCCCCGAGGAAACGAGCCGCTCTTATCGGAATCACTGAGAGTAAAAGCAGCACTCGATCAGTTCGAAGACATATGTTCATCCATTTATGCTGATAGTAGTACGCCAGAGGCTATTTTGGACAGCATTGTAAAACGATTCGCGGAACAACTGGCTTGTGCTCGTCTATTTCGTATTTGTCATGGTTCTATTACCTCTTCAAATATAGGCATCAGCGGGAAATATTTAGATTTTGGTACGATATCTTCCTTAGGAAGTTACGAAAATATATCAACTTCAATGGGTAACCCTGGTTTTCTTTACGAGTATCGGAATATAGTGAGTTCCATTAGTGGTTTTATAGATACGATTAATTGGTACAGAAGAGACATTAATATTTCTTCATCTGACTATGTGGAAAAATTCATTTACCACTTCGAAAAACAATGCCACATGAGGTTTTGTTCTATCTTTGGATTCGAATATACAGAGCAATCGCCGTTGGGCAGTACTTACGAGAGGTTGTCAAAAAAGA
Organism: Vibrio sp. vnigr-6D03; assembly: GCF_002835515.1. NCBI lineage: Bacteria > Pseudomonadati > Pseudomonadota > Gammaproteobacteria > Vibrionales > Vibrionaceae > Vibrio > Vibrio sp. vnigr-6D03. Next base: position 129,640 of record NZ_PIZL01000012.1, on the reverse strand, counting down.
TCTATCGCTACCTAACTATGGGAGGGGCGAAAGAGAAATATGGCGTGACTTATCATAACGAAGGGGATGGATTTCATACAGTTGATACACTGTTTGGAAAGCTTGCCGATCGTGACTTTGACAGTAGCTCCTTAGAGCATTCCATGTTCCTTGACATCAAAGATATTCTAGCGGAGAGCGGTGGAGATTACGATGAGTACATTCGCCAAAGATTTTGCTTTTACAACGAGTCTAATCTGAATATGGATTATTTACACTATGACTTAATCAGGCAGGACATCTCCGAAATGATAAAAGGCGATAATATTTATGCCGTTTTCTCTGAATATGTTGATGACAAGATCAAACGTTCTAATAAAATAAAGGAGTATTACATTGTCTAGTCAAAAAGAATTATCTAGTCGAGGAACAACGTCTAGCCAGAATACAGTGTCGAATAGCATTAATGATATTTATTATAAGCTTGGTTGTGTGATTGCGATACTCTCCCATAATAACAAAGAAATTGATATCACTCAGTTTGACGTATTAAATAAGATACTTCCTGCTATTCGAATGGATAATATCTTTGTTTGTTTTAATAAGAATAATCACCCAGTTGCCTTTTTTATCTGGAAAAAAGTGGACTTGGATACGCCAGAAACTGTCGTCAGCGCCTTAACCAACTGGCACCATTACCTCGGTTGGAAAGAAGGCGAGCATTATTTGGTGACTCACTTTGTATCAAACAGTGAATGCAAGATAGATTCAGTAAAAAAATTCATGGCTTCTGCTTTTTTTCCTGGAGATATCATCAGCTACCTTGGAAAGAAAGGAAACATTAAGGTTCGCGAGGTAAGCCATGTTAGTTAGCATCCCTCCAGTCCTGAATGAACCGTTGTCTTACCAAAGAACTCTTGGTGTCTGCGCGCTCATTTTTACACTTGACGGCAGTTCCGATTATTCTTTGGGTAAACTCTACGAAATATTGTCTCGCGCTACCGAGAAAGATGAGGTTGAAATAACCTATTCCAATGAGGGGAGACCGCAATCGTTTAAGGTCTTTACTGATAGCGTAGTGCTTGAACATTTTGAAGTCAGCCCATCTTCAAATTGGAGTAAGTTAGTCAGCCCATTGAGTGTGCATATTGATAATGACTTTTATCGAGCACTAGGCAACTTTTTTGAGCTTATGGCTTGCTCTGATCTTCACCATAACTATTTAGCGGCCGAGTACATTTCCACTTGTGTAATCCCTCCAGTTTGTAACGCGTATTTTCATATTTTCTATGACTCCAATGACTTCCCCTTTGGCGTCGTAAGTTGGGCACGATTGAGTGAAAAACGCCATAACGCCATCAGTAATGAGTTCCAACAGCTAGAGCAAGCGGATTGGTGTTCAGGTGAGCGATTGTTTGTTTTTGATATGATCGCGCCATGGGGAGGGGTCAGCCAAATGTGTAAGTACCTTTTGAATGAAGTGTTTCTACTCGATTCGGTAGCTTTGGCAGACAGAGTGAAGGTTGGTGGAAATGAAAGAAAAGCCGCTTTTCGAGGAAGCAATTTTCAAAAGAGGAAAATGCTAAGAAAAATAGAAAAATTGAACTCGATGAGCGAACTCAGCCTTCACCAAGCTCGGGAAATACATTCTGACTTAAGCGACATCCTCAGAAAGTACGAGTTGAGATTACTCCTAGATAGAAACGATACGCAGACAAGAGAGATGTATAGTCTTATGGCAACCCAGTCTGAACAGGTTATGTCGAGATGTTCGTCTCTCTTAAGTTCTCACGCTCAAATACTGAGCAAGCACCAACAACAATCTATTGATATGAATTTGTTACTCGGGCTTTCTCGCTTGGCAAAGGACTATTCAGTTGATTACGTGGATTATGAATTAGAGCAGGTCTTCTTACCTTTTAGCTATTTCGAAGTGATCGACATGATGAACGATGCGTGGACAAAGATTTTGGTCGGTGGTGACCAACCTTCATCGAACAGTTTTGATTTGTCTTCACTGAATAAACGAGTTTATGTCGATCCCAGAGCCCTGTCAGACAGTATCGATAGACCGTTTTGTAAGTACATGGGGAGAAAGCAGCCAATCTACGTGTACTCGCCATACAATGCTTCTGTTCCAACGGCACTCACGCTAGCACACGAGTATTCCCATGCCATTCATTTTGAATTGAATTCGCTGGAAAGTGATGAGCTCATTGAAGATAGACCGATAATCAAAGAGTTCTTAGCGCTGACGGGGGAGCTGCTGTTGACTCAGTACCTTATTGAGAATAATTACGTTAAAGGCAGTCGTGCTGACAGTATCGTCGAATCTTGCTCCAAATATCTCTCCGATTACAAAGAGCAACTCGCGCAATATGCTGATGCAAGAAAGGTAAGCTACAGTACAAACTATCCACTGGCACTGTATCTAGCCAACGTGTTTCTGTCCGATAAAGTGACAAACGAACAAAGAAGGGTGTTCGTTTCCTCGTTGTTTAAAGAAGGTAAGAATTACGATTTTAATCAGTTTGTTAACTTTTTCCTTAACATCGAAAGAGAATTAAAGCGCGCCCATCAGTTCGAATCTCAGTGTGTGGTTTAGAAGCCCCATAAGAATTCTAAAAAAAGCCAGCAATGCCCTACACATTGCTGGCTGGTTTGCTTCTAGATTCCCTAAGCCAGAAGCAAATAAGGTGATCTGAACTTCTTATTCAGAAGCCACTTACTTAGAAGCGATCAGATCTTTGTATGCCATGGTTTTACCCTGTGGTTTCTCGTTGGCCAATTTGGCTTTTGGAGAACCCGGTTGAGCCAACCAGTATTCCGCGCCTTTTTCAGGGTTGAGTTTAGGACCACAATCACCTTGAGCTTTACTACGCTCTAGGCGACGAAGTACTTTGTCTTGCGCTTTCGCCAAGCCATTCAGTGCTTCTTGTGGTGTTTTCTCGCCGCTTGCTGCTTCCGAAACGTATTGCCACCAAAGCTGCGCCAGTTTTGGATAATCTGGCACGTTTGTACCTGTTGGTGTCCATTGCTTACGTGCATCACTGCGGTAGAATTCGACCAAGCCACCTAAGTTAGGTGCTGCGTCTGTCATCGCCTGAGAGTTGATGTCCGACTCACGAATTGGCGTTAGACCAACCAATGTCTTCTTCAAGCTTACAGATTTAGACACAACAAACTGCGCGTACAGCCATGCTGCCTTACGGCGATCAAGTGGCGTACTGTTCAAGAAGGTCCAAGAACCTGCATCTTGGTAACCCAGCTTCATGCCGTCTTCCCAGTATGGACCGCGTGGCGAAGGTGCCATGCGCCATTTTGGAGTGCCGTCTTCGTTTACCACTGGCAAGCCCGGTTTGGTCATATCCGCAGTAAAGGCGGTGTACCAGAAGATTTGCTGTGCGATAGAACCTTGTGCCGGAACTGGACCTGCTTCACCAAAGGTCATACCTTGAGCTTCTGGTGGCGCGTACTTCTTCAACCAATCTACGTATTTAGTCGTTGCGTAAACGGCTGCCGGACCATTCGTGGCACCACCGCGAGACACATCAGAACCAACTGGCTGACAGCCTTCAATACGAATACCCCACTCATCGACAGGTAATCCATTTGGAATCCCTTTGTCGCCAGCACCCGCCATGGAGAACCATGAATCGGTAAAACGCCAACCCAAAGATGGGTCTTTTTTACCGTAATCCATATGGCCGTATACAGGCTCGCCATCGATAGTTTTTACTTTGTCCGTAAAGAACTCAGCGATGTCTTCGTATGCAGACCAGTTTAGCGGAACACCCAACTCATAACCGTAAGCGTCTTTAAATTTGGCTTTCAAATCAGCGCGCTCAAACCAGTCGGCACGGAACCAGTAAAGGTTGGCAAACTGTTGGTCTGGAAGTTGGTATATTTTACCGTCTGGTCCTGTGGTAAAGCTCAGACCGATAAAGTCTTTCAGATCCAGCATTGGGTTGGTCACCACAGCGCCTTCACCCGCAATGAAATCACTGATAGGCACCACTTTACCGTAGCGGAAGTGTGTACCAATCAAGTCGGAGTCGTTGACGTACGCATCGTAAATGTTACGACCTGTTTGCATTTGGGTTTGCAGCTTTTCTACAACATCACCTTCTTGGATCAAGTCATGGTTAACTTTGATTCCTGTGATTTCGTAGAACGCTTTCGCCAAGACTTTCGCTTCGTACTCGTGAGTGGTAATGGTTTCGGAAGCAACATTGATCTCCATGCCCTTAAAAGGCTGAGCGGCATCAATGAACCATTGCATTTCTTCCTGTTGCTTATCAACAGAAAGGGTCGATGGCGTAAATTCAGACTCCAGCCACTTCTTTGCCGCTGCCATATCGGCAGACGCCATTGGTGACACGGCTGTCATCAGCAGAGCCAGAGACATACAACGTCCTAAGTAGGTTTTCTTCATATCCTTTTGCATTACTAATAACTCCTGTTATTTATATATTTCACGTTATAACGTTATGTTTCTACATACCTTTACGTATGCTTATCGCGTCATCATCCCCATTTCAGTACGGTACATAGCCAAATTACAGAGACAGTAAAAGGCACCCAAATATTGATTTCACTAAGCCCAACGAACCCCAAATGAATGAAAGCTCCGCTCAGTAACCCAATAAAAAGTCTGTCGCCACGTGTAGTTGAAATAGGCAAAAAGCCTTTGCGCTCTACACACGGGTATTTGATTTCCAAAATTGTCATAGTGATAAGGATCAAAGCGATCCCTGTAAAAAACAGTGCTGATGGAGTAGTCCATGCCATCCAATTCATGATGTGTCTCCTTAAACTCGTCCGAGGGCGAAGCCTTTCGCCACGTGGTTACGCACAAACCAAATTACTAAGATGCCCGGTAGAATGGTGAGCACACCCGCAGCCGCTAATACGCCCCAATCAATACCCGAGGCGCTCACGGTTCGGGTCATCACAGCAGAGATCGGTTTAGCGTCGACCGAGGTGAGCGTTCTTGCTAAGAGCAACTCGACCCAACTGAACATGAAGCAGAAGAAGGCGGAAACCCCAATTCCCGAGCGAATCATAGGTAAGAAAATCTTGACGAAGAATTTCGGGAAGGTGTAACCGTCGATGTAGGCGGTTTCATCGATTTCACGAGGTACGCTCGACATAAACCCTTCAAGAATCCAAACCGCTAACGGCACGTTAAATAGACAGTGTGCGAGTGCGACGGCAATATGGGTGTCAAATAGCCCAACTGATGAATACAGCTGGAAAAATGGCAACAAGAAAACCGCAGGTGGTGCCATTCTGTTGGTCAGCAACCAGAAAAACAGGTGTTTATCGCCAACAAAGCGATAGCGTGAAAACGCATACGCAGCAGGTAAGGCGACGGCAAGCGTGATACACATATTCATCACCACGTAGATGATGGAGTTGATGTATCCCATGTACCAGCTTGGGTCTTCGAAGATCACCTGATAATTACGAAACGTCCAAGTTTCAGGGAAGAAGCTCAAACCGCTCAGAATCTCCTGATTCTCTTTGAACGACATGTTGAGCAACCAATAAATCGGCAGTAGCAGAAATATCACGTATGCGATGAGGCCGAATAGTTTTGATTTAGTCATGATTCAATCCTCTACTTGTTCTCTGTGTGCGTCATTGCGGTGTAGAACAACCAACTCACCAGCAAGATAATTAGGAAATAGATAATGGAGAACGCCGCAGCTGGACCAATATCGAACTGGCCAATGGCCATTTTAGTGAGTGCTTGGCTAAGGAACGTTGTAGAGTTACCTGGACCACCACCTGTTAGAACAAACGGTTCGGTGTAGATCATGAAGCTGTCCATGAAGCGGATCAGAACCCCAATCAACAGAACGCTTTTGAGCTTCGGAAGCTGAATGAATCGGAAAATAGCCCAATTAGAAGCGCGGTCGATACGCGCAGCTTGGTAGTACGCATCTGGAATGGCGCGCAAGCCCGAATAACAAAGCAGTGCAATCAGCGATGTCCAATGCCATACATCCATAAGGAGTACAGTGAACCAAGCATCAACTGGATTACCTGCGTAGTTATAGTCGACGCCTAGACTGGTGAGCGCCCATCCAAACAAGCCGATATCGGCACGGCCAAATATCTGCCAAATGGTGCCCACAACATTAAGCGGAATGAGGAGGGGTAGCGCTAGTACGATCAAGCAAAAAACTGAGCCTCTGCCTTTTGCTGGCATCGCTAGCGCCACCATGATTCCAAGCGGTACTTCAATCATTAAAATGGCGAATGAAAATCCAAACTGACGAAACAAAGCCCCTTGAAGACGCTCGTCGTTCAGCATTTCTTTGTACCATTCTGTCCCTACAAAGTAGGCGGTATTGGCATCAAAAATATCCTGCAATGAATAGTTCACGACCGTCATTAAAGGTACGACCGCACTAAAAGCAACCAGAAGGAATACTGGCAACACTAAAAACCAGGCTTTGTTGTTGTTCACCTTGTTCATGAGTTTTCCCTCTCGCCAATTAAAAATTCATCCAAATACACCATGGTCCATTGCTCAGGAAAGCTGATATAAGCGACATTCACAGGAACAGGTTGGTCTTCCTGTAAGCGCGCTTTCACTTCTTGATTACCGACTTTGAGCGTAAGAATTTTGTAAGTACCAAGGTCTTCCACATGGGAAACCTCACTTCTAATGGCGGAGCTGTTTTCTTTCTCCCACACGTGCACAAACTCAGGGCGAATACCGATCTTGATGTTATGAGTGTTGGCACTTTGAACCTGTTCGTGAAGGGAAGCCGAAAGCGGCAGGTCAATGTCGTCGAAACGCACACCATGCTCTGTTGGGATCACTTCAATAAGATTCATGCCGGGGCTGCCAATGAAGTAGCCCACAAACGTATGGTTGGGTTTTTCAAACAGTTCCCGTGGCGTACCAAATTGCACAATTTGCCCTTCGTACATCACTGCAATTTTGTCGGCAAAGGTCGAGGCTTCGAGCTGATCATGGGTAACGTAAACCATGGTAATGTTGAATTGCTGGTGGATCTGCTTGAGCTTACGGCGAAGTTTCCACTTCAATTGTGGGTCGATAACCGTGAGCGGCTCATCGAACAAAATGGCAGAAACATCATCCCGAACCAGTCCGCGACCCATGGATACTTTTTGCTTTTCATCCGCTGTAAGGTGCTCTGCTCGTTTTTTCAGAACAGGGGTGAGTTCTAGGATCTCGGCTATTTCGGTCACTTTAGAGTGAATTTTGGCGCTATTCACCTTCATATTACGAAGAGGGAACGCCAAGTTGTCGTACACCGACATGGTGTCGTAAATCACCGGAAACTGGAAAACCTGTGCGATGTTTCTGTCTTGCGGTGGAATGTCGTTCACCTTTACACCATCAAACAGCACTTCGCCGTCGGATGGACTCATCAAGCCAGAGATAATGTTCAACAACGTAGATTTACCGCAACCCGACGGACCAAGTAAGGCAAATGCTCCACCTTGGTGCCAAGTGTGCGTCATTTCTTGGATCGCGTACGTTGAATCCGGTCCTTTCTTTTTGTCGTATGTATGCGCTAACGCATTTAGAGTTATCTGAACCATTTCAATTACCCCAGAAGATGATGACTAGGGGCATGGATCAATTCTTCATCCATGCCGAACACGTAAAACTTATGAATAGGGATGTAAATCTTGATGGATTCATCAACGTCATAACTGTGTACGCCGGGTAAATGCAGCACCATTTCAAAATGGTTATTGCACACGTGAAGGAACGTTTCCGATCCGCTGATCTCGGCGACTTCTACCTGAACAGATAGCTCGATATCGTCATCATTTTTAGGCAGTAAGCTGAGGTGGCTTGGGCGAATACCAAAAATGTACTCCCCTTGTCCAAGGTGTTTTAAAGACTGGTTAAGTGGGAAGTGGGCTTTCTCATCAAAACACACTTCGCTGTCGGTGACTTTGCCAGGCATAAGGTTAATAGGTGGTTCGCTGAACAAGGTTGCGGATTCTACCGAGCTAGGCTTGTGATAAACCTCCGCTGTGTTACCCGATTGCACCACACTGCCTTCATGCAAAATGGTGGTGGTTCCACCTAGCGCAAGCGCTTCGTTTGGTTCTGTCGTGGCATAAATTGCAATGGTATGGCGAGTTTGGAAAAGTTCTCGCATCTCTTGGCGCAATTCTTCGCGCAACTTGTAGTCGAGGTTGACTAAGGGTTCATCAAATAAAATGATTTCAGCGTCTTTCACTAGAGCCCTTGCCATAGCGGTACGCTGTTGTTGACCCCCTGAAAGTTCTAAAGGCACTCGCTTTAAGAAATCGGTAATGCGCAGCATATCGGCGGTGGCGTGAACACGTTCCTGAATTTCCTTCTCCGCCATGCCAGCCAAACGTAAAGGTGAAGCGATGTTCTCAAATACGGTTAGATTGGGGTAGTTAATGAATTGCTGGTAGACCATAGAAATATTGCGCTCACGTACAGGCATGCCTGTTACGTCGACACCATTGACCAGAATTCTTCCGGATGTGGGCTTATCCAACCCAGCGATTAATCGCATCAATGAAGTTTTACCTGCGAGCGTTCTCCCCAACAGGACGTTAAACGACCCCGGTTCAAACGTGAGGCTGGCTTCATTGATGTGGACTTCGTTGTCCACAATTTTGCTTACCTGCTCAAGTGTTAATGACACTAAGTTCTCCTTAACTTCGAAATTATGTCTAATTCTTGGATATAAAAAATTTTCGATAATGTTCGTTATTGCTAGAAATGTGCCAATTTGTTGTTAAACGAAAATATTGACCGTTTTAAACACTTTAACTCTTGAATAAACAATGAATTAATAAAATTATCACTTTAACTTTATGAGATTTAGCGGATTTTAGTGTTAACAGCGCAAGATCACATTTGTTAACGAAATGTGTTCAAAGTGTTCAGTTTGTGCTAATTTGAGTTGAACACTGATTGAACATTACTTTCGTTTTCGAACATTTTTGCTCGCACTTTCGAGCTTTTGCTTAGCTGTATATGTGGATTTCATGGACGAATATAAAAACAATGATCGTTCCCATCAGTCGATCATAGAGAGCTCGTGGCGACGTTGCCACGATGCTGGGCTGGCGCATACCAGCACCCCACAAATAGAAATGAGCAGCGAATCAGACTTTGGTCTTTCGCTGGATAAACACCATGGGCTGCTGCAAACAACGCAGCAAAAAGTGCTGCCTTTTTATGACAACCTTCTGTCCAATAGTAATTGCCTAGTGATGCTTGCAGACACGACGGGGCAAGTACTCAGTAGTTGGGGGGAGCAGCGCTTCTTCCAAGAGAACCAGCCTCATGTGTTTGATCATGGTGTTCATTGGCAAGAAGGGCTTATTGGGACGAATGCGATAGGCACGGCACTGGAAACAGGTTCTATTGTTCAAGTCTTCCATGATGAACACTTCCTCGCATCAAATCGTTTTATGACAGGGTCGGCTGCGCCTCTGTTTGATGCTGAAAGACGCATGACTGGAGTGCTGTCGATTTCCAGTGATACCTACATGCCCACAGCCCATACGCTTGGCATGGTAAAGCTGATGTCACAAGCTATCGAAAACCAGTTGATTGTGTCTCGCTTTAACTCTGATCATTTTTTGTTTTGGTTCAACACCAGTGAAGAGAACATTGATAGTCAATGGTCTTCACTCCTCGTATTCAATGAGCAGGGGACAATCGTGTCGGCAAACCGACGTGCAGAAGTGGTGCTCGGTTGTGACTTAGCGCTGCAAAATCTCGATCAATTATTCGATGTTCGAATGGACCAATTGCTTGCTCACCCTGCTTATACTCCACTGGTTTTGCGCTCAAAGCACAATTTCAATTTTCATGGCATCGTGATGCCACCCAAGATCCCCAAAGGTCGTTCGTTGGATTTTCGCAATGTACCTAAACCCTCCTCCGTTAAAGGCGTCGCGAAAGACGATGTATTGGATTTGGATCGTTTAAACATGGGCGACCCAAGGTTGTCGAAGGCAATCACACAATCCAGCAAGATCCTGAACACCGACATTCCTATTTTGATTAATGGTGAAACAGGTGTGGGTAAAGAAGTGTTTGTAAACGCGCTTCATCTTTCTAGTGAGAGGGCGAGCGCCCCGTTAATTGCAGTAAACTGCGCGGCGATCCCTTCTGAATTGGTTGAATCCGAATTGTTCGGTTACGAAAAAGGCGCGTTTACGGGGGCGCACACAAAAGGGTATATCGGGTTGATTCGAAAAGCCGATAAAGGCACGTTATTCCTAGACGAACTCGGAGATATGCCGCTCAATGTGCAAGCTCGCTTGTTACGCGTTCTCCAAGAAAGAAAAGTGACTCCTCTTGGTTCAACCACATCTTATCCTGTCGATTTCAAGCTGGTGTCTGCCACCAACCGACACCTCAAGCAAGATGTGGAAGCTGGGAAATTTCGCCAAGACTTATACTACCGAGTGTCGGGGCTAAACATTACTTTGCCACCGCTGCGTGAGCGAACAGATAAAGATGCGTTAGTCCAATACCTACTGAGTAAATTCTCTTCCAATGAACAACCGGGACAGATTTCAATGGAAGTGCTGTCTTTGTTCAAATCTCACCCTTGGCCAGGCAATATTCGTCAAATGGTGAGTGTGATTCAGATCGCCCTTGCTATGGCAGAGCCCGACGCCATACAAGTTGATGACCTGCCCGATGACTTCTTGTCCGATGTTCATATCAATACACCACAAGAGTCGAATATTCGCCCCTTTATTGCGCCTCACAATGAGTTAATCGCCGAAAACGAACTCAAAGAAAAAGAAGACTGGCTTGAAGCCTATGAGCGGATGAATCGCAATATTTCTAAAACCGCGAAAGAACTGAATATTAGCCGAAATACGTTATACAAACGCCTAAGGGAAAGTGGCTTAAAGTAAACCTTTGGTTGTGTTGTGATCGATTTGTGGTTTGTTTGATTGTTTTTTGGTTTTTATTTGGTCGTTTTGGCTTCTGTTAACTCGCTAAAATAATGTGGTTTTATGTGGTCAAATTGAATGTGTAAGCATAATTTCCTTATTAACATATTGATTTATAAGGTATTCTGTTTAATTTCCAGATGTTAACTAAATATGTTTAAAGTGAGAATGCAAACCATTGCACAGAATTTAAATTTATAAATTATTTGCTCAAATTGTAAGCGTTGACTTATAGCGGGTCAGCTTTTGGAAAGCATCTTAACAGAAGCATTCAAGAGCGATTTGCATAAATGCTTATTATTAAGGAAATGAGTAAATGATGAAGTTACACAAGAAAAATATTGGGATTTTCAAACCCACAGTGTTGGCTTTGGCGATGTTCACTTCCAGCTATGTTGTAGCCGATGAATTTAGTGGTAATTCAGAGGCAGAGCTGCCAGTAAAATATTTAGTCAAATTTAAGGATGACCTATCAAGCACCCCTGAAAAATACGGGTTAAGCCCTTTTTCAGGTGCACGAATGATTCAAGAGTCTGTATTGGATCGCGTTAACGCACAACAGGTCGATAAACTCGGCAACCGTTCAATCTACAGTGTTGAATTAAACGATACTGCTCTTAATTCCCTTCAGCAAAATCTAGATGTTGAGTATGTGGAAATTGACGAGCCTAGATTCCTGCTCAGTGAAGTTACGCCATGGGGGCAAGATTCCGTAGGTGCTACTTTGCTTGCTGATACCAATGCAGGTAATCGTACGGTTTGTATTATCGATTCCGGGTACGATGTTGCGCACAATGATTTGGCGACTAACCAAGTAACAGGTACCAACGATACAGGGACTGGCGACTGGAGTATTCCCGGTGCAGGTAATGCGCATGGTACACACGTTGCGGGCACGATCGCAGCCATTGCAAATAATGCAGGTGTGGTGGGCGTGATGCCGAACCAAAATGTGAATTTGCACAGTGTTAAAGTCTTTAAAGATGGCAAGTGGGCGTATTCTTCCGATCTTGTAAAAGCCGTTGATACCTGTGCAAGTAACGGGGCGAACGTTGTGAACATGAGCTTGGGGGGTAAGCGCTCAAACGCAACAGAAAAAGCCGCATTTAGCCGTCATCAGAAAAGCGGTGTTCTGCTCATTGCTGCCGCGGGTAACGCAGGTAATACAGCACACAGCTACCCAGCTTCTTACGACTCGGTTGTCTCCGTAGCCGCAGTGGATACAGCACTTGACCATGCCGATTTCTCACAAGCAACCAATCAAGTGGAAGTGTCTGCACCGGGTGTATCCGTATTGTCTACAGTGACCATGGGTGAAGGTATCTTGGCGGATATTCAGCTTAACGGGCAAAGTTTTTATGCTCGCGGTATTGTTCCACACAACCGCTATATCAAAAATGCACAGTCTAAATTTGTGCCAACCCCAATCGATGGTTCTCAGACGCTTGCTTTAGCGGCGTGTGATGTCAGCACTGGTAAATACGTTTGTGGTGATATGAAAAACAAGGTGTGTTTGGTTGAGCGAATCGAAAACCAAAAAGGCACCTATCGCCCTGAAATTAATGCTGTAAAAGCGTGTAACACTGCAGGTGCATCAGCTGCGATTGTCTACAGTAATACTGAACTGACAGGGCTTCAAAACCCATTCTTGGTGGATGAGAAAAACGAAGCGCCTATTGTTTCAGTTTCTGTAGACCGTACGCTTGGTCAAGAGCTTGCAGGATCGGTGGGTCAGCCTATTACGGTTAGCGTAACTAAAGGTGAGGACTACCAATACTACAACGGTACATCGATGGCGACGCCACATGTTGCCGGTGTCGCGGCACTTGTTTGGAGTTACCACCCGCAATGTACCGCAGCAGATATTCGTAAAGCACTTGCCAAAACAGCAACGGATATTGACGTAGCAGGTAAAGACAACCGCACTGGTCACGGTTTGGTCAATGCTGTAGCGGCAAAAGAGTACTTAGATCTTGGTTGTAATGGCGGTGAGCCAATTCCTGATCCGACTGCTTGTGATGCGACGGGTGTGAATGTTTACCCTGATTGGCCGCAAGTAGATTGGGCAGGTAATCCCAACCATGCAGCTGGTGGCGACAAGCTTGTTCACAATGGTGCGGTTTACCAAGCAATTTGGTGGACACGTTCAGTACCAGGAAGTGACAACAGCTGGTCACACGTATGTAATTTGTAAATAGCTTCAGTGCCTCTTCGGAGGCACTTTATTTTTTTACCCAAACCTAATTAGGTGGAAAACATATTGAGTCAGTATCTTAAGCTAGGAATGATTACTATCGGGTTGTTGATGAACGTCGTAACCGCGAGCGCTCATAATTCGATAAATAATGACAAAGAAAACAGTCATCAAGACAGCGGTAACAAAGACAGCAGTAAACAGCTAAAGAAATACTACGTTAAGTTCTCAACTCACTGTAAAGGGGATGTCTTTTCAAAACTGCAATCCAAAGAGATTGACGTGATCAGTGAGCTGATTCACGACAACGTGTTCATAGTGAAGATGAGATCAGAACAAGTGAATAATGTTGCTGGTGAACCTTGTGTCGATTACATAGAACCCGTGCCGAAACGAGAAATGCATGAAGATGCCGACCCGTTTCAGCAATGAACAAACAGCTCACTTGGCACGGTTGGATTCACTTTACATTGAGGTATGACCTAGAAGATACTCGGCGCCAACCAAGTTTTCACGACTGGCTATCTCTTAACCTCCAATGAGGACCGTTGGCATACCCATTATAATTGCCCCACCATGCGCGGTTGTATCCCCCATTCGAGCTGCAGGTTTGTTGTTAATCAACACCGTGGCGCTGCCTTTAACAACGCTGTCTGGTGGTCCTACACAAACGCATACCTGTCCCATTGTTGCCGCGGGTAAATTCCCTATCAAAACCGTTGTTGGTAAAGGAAGTAATGGTCCACCAACATGAGGGATGGGTACAGGGGCAGGCGTTTGCATTGGGCATAAGTGCATGTCTGTGGCTCTTGCTGCTGGCAACATGGTATTTCCTCCTAAACTTGTCCGTTTCCACCGGATGCGATGTTTAATCCCATCTCAACAAAAATGTGGTAGCGCTCCTTTGCTTGTTCTCCATCAGGTAGAACCGCAGAAAGATTGATGCTGCCCGCTACCGCTTGTGCATACAAATACGGTGGTGGCGGGACCATTGGATCTTCCGGTTTAATCATACTGCCACCACTCCAAAATGCAGCTTGCGCTGCCCAGCCAGCACCGTTTTCCAAACTCGCTTTGTTCGCCATCTGTTCGGCGAATCGGCGACTGGTTTCATCAGGGGTGTGTACCCAAGCTTTGGCAGCACGAACGGCATTGGCTTCGTCTTCATTCCAGTGAGAGAGTGAAGAAGCGCAAGTGACCGACCACCATATAGATTCGCGAACGGGCAGGGCATGGGCCAGAAAAGCGACTGCATCAGCGAATAACTCTTGCTCCATAGCGCGAGAAATCAGTTTTATTGGTGTCGTGTGTTCATTTGCCAGTTCAGCGAATGCGTCGTTGGGTTCATACAGATCCAGAATGTCTTTTACATCTTGGTGCGGAATTTTTATTAGCGTCATTAGTTTACCTTCGCAATCGCACCTTGAATCTGAACCATAGCGCCTGCTTTAATCTGCGTCATTGCACTGCCGTTTACTGAAACCAGTGCCGCTTTGATATCAGCTTTGCCCTGACCTTCTACGTTGACCATTGCCGCCTTCATTTCAGCTTTCGCCTTTCCGCAAACGGAAACTTGAGGTGCTTCAATCTTGATACCACTCGCGCTGATTTCGATCTTGCTTGCTCCAACTTTCAATTCAATCTTGCTTTTTCCTGTGATTGAAACTTGGCTGCCGTCGACACTCACTGTGGATTTAGCGGACACGTTCACGTTTGAACCAGCATTCAGGCTCAGATCTTTGCTGCTGTCACCTGTCCAGTTGTCTTTACTTTTGGCAGTAAGCTTTTTCTCGCTTTCTATCGTGATGTCTTCTTTGGCAGACACCGACACGCTTTTTTCGACTTTGGTTGTTTTCATACCCTTGATGGTGGACTGGCTGTCATTGTTAATGTCCAGTACCCAGTCTTTTTCGGCATGTAGGAAGACCTGTTCTTTGTCTTTTTTATCTTCAAAGCGAAGCTCGTTCCCTTGTTTACTGCCTCCTTTCGGAGTAGAGCGGGTTTTGATGCCACTTTGGGAACCTGAACTGTAAGGCGCGGCATTGTTTTTGTTGTAAAGGGAGCCAGTGATGACAGGGCGATCTGGGTCGCCATCAATGTATTGGACCAAGACTTCATCACCCACGCGAGGTGTAAACTGCGTGCCAAACCCTTTGCTTGCCAACTCTTGAGAAACGGGGAGCCAACACGAACTATTTTCATCGTTCTTTCCGTTTCTATCCCAGTGAAACTGTACCTTCACACGGCCGATTTTATCGCAATAAATTTCTTCGCCTTTAGGACCGGTTACGACCGCGGTATGCAGGCTATGAACTCGTGGTTTTTCACGACGCTCTGGACGAAACACCAAAGAATCAGGGATGCAAGTAAACTGATTGCTGTAGCTGATGTCACCATGCGACTCTTCGCTCGAAATTTGATGAGAGATACGGGAAATCACGTATTCCTGATTCATCGACTTCAGCGGGTGGTTTTCTAGTTTGAATTTATATCCACACGCCAGTTCTGCGATGTTCGATGCTGAATGCGAGGCAGATTTTTGGAGGTCTAAGGCTTCCATTTGTCTTTTTGCTGCATCGCGAGCTTCATTTTTGTTTTCTAATCCATAAGCGAAAAGCTCCTGAGAAAGGGCTGTGGAAGCGTAGCTTTCGGCACTTTTTCTTTCACCACTTTCAAACTTTTCCGCTAGTGCTTGTGTGTGGTCTGCTAACGACACTTTCCCCGTACCAATTTGGTAGGACTGGCTCCACGTAGATAAAGTGGGCAGTGCCTTGTTGCCCCCTTCTTGATAGCTTAGGGCTGAATGAGTCAACTTCTCGAAACGTTGGTTAGAATCACCGATGACGACCAATGGCTTACTGGATTGATGACGTACATAAAAGAGCCAACCTTCATTCGCCAGTAATCTAAGGATAAAGGCTTGGTCGGTTTCGTCGAGCTGCACGCAATATTCGTGTTTCTTCCCACTTCCTGATACTGAGAATTGAACAAAGCTTTTCAGTTCAGATTCGCCGAGCAATTTTTCGATAATTTGCTTAGTCGTCATGTTTTGAAAGACTTGGCGACTGCGTCGATAATTCAATAGCTTGAATGGATCAACCATTTCTACTTGATAGTAAAACTGTTGTTTTTCTCGGCTGTGACCTGTGAATTGAAGGGAGCTGCACAGGCCAGTAAAGTAGCGCTTGCCAGACGGTTGGTTGAAAGTAACGCTGACCGATTTACCCAAAACTTTCACATCAATTTCTGAGTTCGCAGCGATAGACAATGAGAACAGGTACCCCTCAGAAACACGCTCCTCGCCAATTAATTGAGTGACGATGTAATTTTTGTTGTCTGATAGTTTTGCTATTAGGGAACGACTTTGGTGCTTTAATTCGCTGTTGCTCATATTCACTTAAATCACTATTAAATAAACAAAATTCTTGAATTGTTTAAAGGGTGGGCGCTTAAAATGATTAAATAAAATTGACATCTATACTAATAGGTGTTTTAGACATTTTTATTTTTATATATTTTCTAATTTATTGTGAGTTCATGATTAATTCAATAGGAATTAACTTTTAATTTAATAGGTAATTCCTATGTAATCGATTAACCCCCTTATATTTAAAGGGTGGTTGAAAAAAATAAACATTAATCCCTTGTTGAATGTAAGACTTTTAGGGCTGTGTTTAAGATATATTTTATTTAGGGTTTTCTTAATGTTTTTCTGTTATAAGTCCTTTATAAACAGTTGTTTAATTGGTATTTGTATTATTTTTAATTTGGCTTTTAATATGATTGTGACCTAAACCCCGTCTAAATGTGACGTAAATAGGTCTTTTTAAAATCTAGCTCAAATATATACTCTTCACTCAGTTTATAAAAATATCACTTATCGAATTCTATATTAGCGAAATGTTATTTACCCCAATTAAATGAACAGCTAAACAAACTCGTTCGGTTGTTTACTGTCATTGAATGCGATAGCGAAGGGTGAGCAATATTATAACGTTTCGTCCCTATGTTTTTTAAGTAAACAGAACTATTGATTGAGCAATAATAAAGCAGGAAAACATGCCATTTTTAAAGCATCAAATTGAGCAACTTTCTACTCCGATTAGCGACGATTTAGCATGCGGTGTGTTCCTGAAACTCAACAAAAGTGCATTTCGTCCTTTGAGAAATGAATTTAACGTGGCTCAAACATCGCTGCGTAAACTTAGCCAAAACCCAAGTGCTGAGGAGAAAGAAGCCTTAGAGGAAGCATGTGTGGCGAGCTGGCAAGCTCTGTCAAATACTCTGCTAGAACAATTTTCCCATACAACCAGGGATATAGAGCTAATTTCTTGGTTTGTTGCTGCGCAATTTCTTCTTGATGAAACGATAGAGAGCGCAGCAAACAGCCTAGAATGGTTGGCAGACTTGGTTGAAAATCATTGGGCAGCGCTAAACCCCGTACTTCCGATAGAAAAGCTGAAATCGGAAGGTGAGAAAGCGCAAGCCATTGAACAGGCAGAAGCCAAGGTGAAGGCGTTTTTCCAATTGGTGGGAGATAGCGAAGAAAGCTCGATTCTTTATGCACCTATGTTGCAACTTCCATTGGTTGGAAGTGTGACATTCTTTGACTTTCAAAGTGCAGAACGCAAAGGTGAAATAAGCCAACTTAAGTCTTCATTATCGACCACCGTTGCCCAAGAGCGCTCGGCAATTCAATCCAAATTGGAGAACGTTGCTCGATGTATCGCTCAGTTGGATCGTCTGTCTGCATCGGTTGCAACCTATGCGCAAAGCGTGAGTACACAAGGAGCGAACTTCAAGTTCGCCAAATCACTGCTCACACGTGTTGAAAACGCTCTTGTGCATTTAAGCGGCATCAAGCTTACGGCAAAAACAGAGCCCAAAGTGGCAGCGTTAGAGATAGAAGAATCCGTAGCACAGGAAAACACCGCTTCTGTGGCTCAAAAAACACCTTCATCCAGCAACGCTCATACGTCAACTGAACCTGTTCATATTGCCCCTCAGCAGTTACGCGCGGATAACCTTTCCGAATTAGGCAACGTGAACAACATGAATCGAGATCTGGCATTTCATTTATTGCGAGAGATTTCAGATTATTTTCGCCAGAGCGAGCCACACAGCCCAATTTCTTTCTTGCTAGAAAAAGCGATTCGATGGGGATACCTATCTCTGCCGGAACTGCTGCAAGAAATGATGTCGGAGCAAAACAGCGACTCCTTGAGCACAATTTTTAATTCCGCCGGGCTAAATCATCTCGATCAGATCTTGTTGCCGGAGGTGAGTACCCCGACGGATGACATTAAAAACACACCGGCACCTCAAGCTGCTCCTCCCGTTTCTGAGCAGCCAGATGTCGAAGAGCATGTATCACAGACTTCCCCTGTTGATACCCCATCTAAACAAGATAACGAACCTAAAGCATCCGCTTCGTCGGCTCTGAGTTGGTAATCGTTTTTTATAAATAAGGAAAAATCATGGCAAGTATTTACATGCGTGTTGCTGGGCTTCAAGTTGAAGGTGCGGCAACAATGAAAGATCTAAAGACCGCTGAAGGAACTAATGAGGGTTGGTTTGCAATTAACTCTTACTCTTGGGGCGGTGCTCGTAACGTGTCCATGGATATTGGTAATGCAACGAATGCTGATTCTGGCATGGTTGGCGTTAGTGAAGTAAGCGTAACAAAAGAAGTTGATGGTGCATCTGAAGATCTACTTTGCTACCTATTCAACCCAGGTAAAGAAGGAAAAACCGTTGAGGTTGCATTCACTAAGCCGTCTAACGATGGTCAAGGTGTGGATGTCTATTTTCAGGTGAAACTCGAGAAAGCACGTCTTGTGACTTACAACGTAAGCGGTACTGACGGTTCTCAACCATACGAGAGCTTATCTCTTTCTTACACATCAATTTCTCAGAAGCACAACTACGAAACTGAAGGTGGTGATATTAGTACGAGTGGTGGTGTTGTAACTTACGATATTCCAGCCGGAAAAATGACATCTGGTAAGTAATCCTCCCATCCCTAAGACATGCCACACTTTGTGGCGTGTCTTTTTTATGAAATATCTCATTTTAGGACACCGTTATGGCATTGAATTCACAACATAAACGCGTTAGCAAAAACCGCGTTAGTATCACTTACGATGTTGAAACGAATGGCGCTGTAGAGACTAAAGAACTGCCGTTTGTTGTTGGTGTAATTGGTGACTTCTCCGGTCACAAACCAGAATCTGAAAAAGTGGATCTTGAAGAGCGTGAATTTACAGGTATCGATAAAGACAACTTCGATACGGTAATGGGGCAAATTCATCCGCGCCTTTCTTACAAAGTGGACAACAAGCTTGCAAACGACGACAGCCAGTTTGAAGTGAATCTGAGCTTCCGCTCGATGAAAGATTTCCACCCAGAGAACTTGGTTGAACAGATCGACCCACTCAAGCAGCTTGTGAAAACCCGTGAGCAGCTGAAAGTCTTATTAAGCAAAGCTGATCGTTCAAGAGATCTCGAGCGTCTGTTGAAAGAAGTTCTGCAAAGTGCGGACGCCATCAATGGTTTGGCTGAAGAACTGGGTCTGAACAAAGAGGGAGCGGAATAATGTCTGTAGAACAACAAGCAGCACAAGGTGCAGGCGAAGCGGAAACGGCACAAAGCTTTTTAGATCGCGCGATCAGTGCAACGGCGCAAACGCCTGTTGATACCACCAAAGAGCTATTGAGCATCATGACTTCTCAGGCGCTTGAAGGCACGGTGACTTGGGATAAAAACCTAACCTTAACTATTGAAAAAGCGATCAGCGCATTAGACAGCAAAATCTCTGAGCAGCTTTCATCCGTTATGCAAAACAACGAGTTTCAGAAAATAGAAGGCTCGTGGTTGGGGCTTCAGAAGCTGGTTAAAAACAGTGAATTAGGTCCTGATCTAAAAATCAAACTGGTTGATTACACCAAAGACGAATTGCTAGAACAATTTGAAGATGCACCAGCGATCGATCGCAGTCGTTTCTTCAACATGGTGTATCAAGAAGAATTTGGTACAGCAGGCGGTCAACCATACGGTGCACTGCTTGGTGACTACGAATTTGGTTACGGCGATGAAGACATCGCGTTATTGCGTTACATGGGTGAAGTGGCTTCTGCCTCTCACGCGCCATTTGTTGCGGCTGCCAACGCAGGCATGTTCGACTTTAACTCGTTTGGTAGCTTTGCTGAAGGTAAGCCTGTTGCGGCTGGTTTCGATTCTCCTGCTTACGCGAGCTGGAACGCATTCCGTGAAAGCGACGACGCTCGTTACGTGGCTCTAACGCTGCCAAAAACCATGGCTCGTTTGCCATACGGTTCAGAAACGGTGCCAGTTAAGTCATTCGCATTTGAAGAGCTTCAAACTCGTGACAACGGTCAGCAGATCGTTTCTTCAGACAACGATTTTGTATGGAGCAACGCGGCATACGAATTCGGTCTTCTTATGACTCAAGCCTACACGAAATACGGTTGGTGCACGGCAATTCGTGGTACAGAGAATGGCGGTAAAGTAGAGAACCTACCAAACTTCACGCACTTCTCTGATGCGGGCGACCTTCTGCAGCAATGCCCAACCGAGGTAAACCTAACGGATGAGCGTGAGAAAGAGCTGAGCGACCTTGGTTTCTTACCATTAGTGCACTACAAGAACACAAATTACGCTGTGTTCATGGGTGCTCAAACAGCTCACAAACCAAAGACTTACACTGATCCAGACGCGACAGCTAACGCGGCTATTTCAGCGCGCTTGCCATACACCATGGCGAGTAGCCGTATCGCACAATACCTGAAAGTTATGGGTCGTGATCGCATTGGTTCAAACCTTGATCCAAACGATGTTGAGAAAGAGCTGAGCTCTTGGATCAACCAGTACGTCAATCCGAATGCCATCGGCAATGACGCAAAAGCCACACATCCGCTTGTGGAAGCAAAAGTTACGGTAGAAGAGCAAGCTGGTCGCCCAGGTTCTTACTCAGCTGTCGCCTACTTGCGCCCATGGTTGCAAATGGAAGAACTGACGACCTCGCTTCGCATGGTCGCCAACATTCCTGGTTAATCCTATTCGGGGACATTGTCCCCGAATGTTTTGAATTGAGTCGTTAATGAATCCAAACACTGACATCAACCGTACGCTTTTCGACAACCCTGCTTGGCAGGAGCTGCTCGGGTACGCCAAAGCTCAGTCGACGGTTCAATTTAAAGCTTTGCTTACCCGTTTAATGGCTGAACTGGATAACCGCATCAGCGATCAGCTTTCTGAAGTGGTTCAGCACAACCAATTCAAGCAATTGGAATCGTCTTGGACAGGGCTTAAGTCGTTGACTGAAATCCAGATTTCGCAGCGGCGAGTCAAAATCAAATTGCTAGATCTGAGCTGGAGTATGGTCTCTGCCGACCTCAACTACTCGTTCGACCTAAAGCAGTCTTCCATATACAGGAAACTGTACTCAAAAGAGTTCGATACCGCTGGTGGTACGCCTTTTGGGCTTGTGATGGTTGATCACAAAGCCTCGGCTGATTATAGCGATGATCTGGATTACGACGATCTTTACACCCTTCAACTGCTTTCTGAGCTAGGGGAAATGTCATTTTGCCCGATGGTTTTAGGTGTTGATGAATTCTTTTTCGGCGACGAACCTCGCAGGCAACTCCACGATTGCGCACGTATCGATCGTATCCTAAGTAGCCGCGATTTTTTGTCATGGCAGTTATTGAGAGAAAAAAGCGCCTCTCGCTTTCTTCACTTGGTGATGCCTGAATATCTTATGCGTCAGCCGTATCATCAATACCCTGCGGGGTTTGTGTTCAGTGAGAAGAAACAAGAAAAAAATGCGCTATGGGGAAACAGTGCGTACCTCATGGTCGGTAATGTGATGCGCGAATTCGATCGCATTAGCTGGTTTGGTTTTCTTCGTTCTTATGATGAATCAGGGGCGTATGGCGCAGTTGTTCAAAACTCTATTGATATTCGCACCAAAGTCGACTTATTCAGTGAAGATGATGGCTTTTGGTCATCACAAGGCTTCATGCCATTAACTAGCCTTTACCTTAGCAATCACAAAGGTTTTTTCAGTAACCAGTCGGTTTGGCAAGCGCCGGATGAATCTCGTCGTCAGCTTGGCATGCTACAAACCAACTTAATGGCGTGCCGCTTTGGTCACTACATCAAAGCGCAGATTCGCGATCAGGTCGGTCGATACGACAGCGCGGAAAGTTGCCGTCGCAGCTTAGAGCGTTGGTTAGACCAATTCATCAGTAACGTGAGTTACGGCGAAGATACTGTTCTTGCACGTTACCCTTTACGTTCGTGTTATGTGCGCATTGAAGAAGCGCCGCACGATAACACACGTTACCTGTGCGAAATCATGCTACAGCCTCAATATCAGTACGAAATGATGGACGCCAAAGTAGTACTCACGACCTCTGTATTAGGCACCGATATCGGAGAAACCCAATGAGCTTAATGTCGAAATTGACACAAAGTTGGAGCGACGATATCGACAGTGTGCGTGATGCCATTATCGATAACGTTTGTGGCTTAATTTCAAGCCGTGCCCCGTTGTGGTCCAACAGTGTTTCGATCAGTGAAGGCACCATTGTTGAACTGGGTATGCACAACATCGCGAGAGCTCAAAGCAAGAGCAATACTGACGAGATCGTCGCCGAGGTAGAAAACCTAATCCGTTACTACGAGCCACGTCTAACCCAAGTTGAGATTGAGGTGCAAGAAGGCAAAGTGGGCGATAACCAACTGAGCTTTCGTCTTTCTGCCGTTGTGCATTCAGATCTGGGCGATGAAGCCATTGTGCTGGATTCTTTTCTGGATCTCAGCAGTAACAAACTTGATGTAAGGAAGTCGAATTTTGTCTGATTCTTTGCTTTCCTATTTTGAACAGGAACTGCGTTTTATACGCTCCGAAGCCTCTCAATTCACGGAGCGTCATCCGGGCGCGGCGCATGCTTTGGGGATTCGAAAAGACAGCATCGACGACCCGCAAGTTGCGCGTTTGATTGAAAGCGTCGCCTTAATGAACGGTAAGCTCCAGCAGCGCTTGGATGAATCCTACCCAGAGCTGACGGAAAGCTTGGTTAACTTGTTGTTCCCGCATTACCTCAAACCGGTTCCATCCTACAGTATGCTGGATTTTGATATCGCAGAGGATGCCAACGCAAAGCACTGCATTCCAAAAGGCACTGAATTCGATATTTCTGACGGTTCAGATGAACCTGTCGTATTTCGTACCACGGAAGACTTAGATCTGTTCCCAATCACGGTCACGTCTGCCGAGGTGCTGTTTGCTCCTTTTGATATGGCCAAACCCGCTGGCGCTGAAAGCGCAAAAGCGATGTTAGAATTGACGATTGATGCTTCAGACGAAAGCATCGAATTAAGCGAGCTGGGCATCGATCGCTTGAAATTACACCTCAAAGGCGAAAGCCACTTTGCGTTGCGTTTGTATGACGTGATAGCGCAAGGAATTGCTCAGGTGTGTGTTTCCAACAACGACACCTGTTTCACGCTGGGTAAATCTGCGATGCAGCCCATAGGGTTTGACGCAGAAGACACCATATTGCCCTATCAAGCAGCGAGTTTTGGCGGCTTTAAATTGCTGACGGAGTTCTTTATGTTCTCTGAGCGCTTCCAAGGATTCACCTTGGATCTGGGTAACGTGATTGGCAGAACTACGGGGTCTCAATTTCGCATTCAGATTTTCTTGAATGAGGTGAGTGTTGATATGGCGCGTAGCCTGCAAGTTCATCATTTTTCTTTGTTTTGTACACCTTTAGTCAACTTACAAAGCAAGGTGTCGGAGCCGATCCAAATTGATTTCAGTCAGAAGCAGTACCCGATCCATCTGGATTCCGGGCAAGTCAGTGACCTTGAAGTCTTTTCCGTTGATGACGTCTTGGATGTCACGGAAGGTGAACCCTTCTCGGTGTCGCAGATCTACGGTGAAAAATACAATGATGCAGAGTGCGCGCTTCGCTGGCAGTTGGTACAAAATACGCATGAAAGAGGCGTATTGAGCAGCAGTCTGAAAGTGGCGGATTTAGATCATTTGAGTGCGACCTCCGAGCCTCGTATTTGGTCTGTTACAACGACCGCGAGCGATGGCGTCCGTGCTGGTTCATTACCCGTTACTAGCCAAATCAGTTGTCGTGATTCTCTGACTATCCCTGCATCTATGACGCTATTACGTCGACCAACGCTGCCGGTGCGCAGCCGCGACACCAATAAAAATGTGTGGGCGCTGCTATGCCACTTACATTTCAATTATCACGCTATTTTGGGGACAGATAACCCAATAGCAACGCTTAAGAACGTATTCGAGCTCTACAACCACAATCAAGCGGTGCAGAACCATGTGTACATCGAGTCATTGCACAAGATTGAGCAAGAGCAAGTCGTGGCTCCGATCCGCGTTTCAGGCAAAACGTGTTTTGCCTATGGCACCAAAATATCCATCACTCTCGATGCCGCAAACGTCAATGGCGGTATCTCAATGTTTGGGTATTTGCTGGATTACTTCTTTGCCTATTTCGCTGGCTTCAACAGCTTTACGCAAGTGGATATTTATCTTGAAGGGCAGGATGGGGTCTACCTCTCTTTCCCAAGGAGAACTGGGTGCAAGAGTCTGCTGTAATCCGCTTGTCTCAGGGGACGTTTGAAGGGCAATTAGAAAAAGCGTGGCAAATCTTCAAGCATCAAGCTCACACGAATGGTCAACGACCTGCGGTGAATTTTAGCGCAGAGATTCTTCCTGCCTACTATAAATCGGAAGTTTCGCAAGTGTCCTCAGAGAGAAATGGCGCGTACACCTTGAAAACCTCGGTGGCGTCTTTGTCTGGCAATGCGGGAACCATGCCTCGCGCAATGTATAACCAAGCATTAAAGGCGCGATTTGAACAAGGCGATGAAGCGCCACTCGATTTCTTCGATACGTTCAATAACCGCTACTACCGACTGTACTGCGAAACCAAACAAAAACATGAGCTGACCTACCAGATGGAAGAAGAAACATTCCACTGGAATCGTCACCGTCAGTCCATCACCGAGATGCTATCGAGCCTTGCGGGGCAATCGGGTGAAGTCGCGCCGATGCCCGAATCTCACTTGGTGCAGTACACAGGATTATTGGGGCTTAAGTTGACTTGCCCTTTAGCACTTAAAGCCATGCTGGAAGATTACTTCGAAGCTCAATTTGAAGTCGAGCGTAGTGGTTTGGAATATCTGCCATTAACGCCATGTTCACTGACTCAGCTTGGGCAATCTGGGAAGAATCAACAATTAGGGATGGGCGCATTAGCAGGCAAATCAACGCCAATGATCGGTCAAAAACTGAATATCAAAATCTGTCCGAAAGATTACTCGCACTACCTGAGGATCCGTAGCGACAAAAAAATGATTCATGCTGTGGACCACATGGTTCGCAGTTACATGGGGGTAAACACCAAGTATGCCCTTTACATGAAGGTAAACAGCCAATATTTGCCGAGATTAAAGCTCTCTGGTAGCCATAAAAGTGGGCTAAGAATTGGGCAGTCCGCATGGATGAACAACCAATCCAATAGCCAACAGTTTGTAGAAATGCCACTGACGAAAAGTTAGGAAAAAGAATGATTAATATTGAATTGCAAAGCTTGGTCAAAAGGCTGACCCCTTCGCTGAAAAGTGCTCTGGAATCTGCTGCTGGGGAATGCGTCAACCGAGTTCATTTCTCTATTGAGCCTGAACACTGGTTTTTTCAGTTGCTGCAACAATCGAAAGGTTGGGATGCTGCAATGCAACAAGCGTCTTTAGCCAAAGAGACGTTGATCGAGCGTTGCAATAACCACCTAGCAAGCTTGCCTCGTGGTACCGACGTGTCGCCTTCATTGTCGCCTGAGTTAGTCGAATTACTCAAAGATGCTTGGATGATCGCGTCACTGAACCATCAGCAATCGGTGGTCAATGAATTTCACGTATTAATGGTGCTGAAACAGCGTGTTGGTCAGAGTGCTTACAATGGCGTACTTAGTC
The DNA here is from genome assembly GCF_002835515.1 of Vibrio sp. vnigr-6D03. Taxonomy (NCBI): domain Bacteria; kingdom Pseudomonadati; phylum Pseudomonadota; class Gammaproteobacteria; order Vibrionales; family Vibrionaceae; genus Vibrio; species Vibrio sp. vnigr-6D03. Next base: position 103,467 of record NZ_PIZL01000012.1, on the reverse strand, counting down.
AGTGGGTGTCCGTATTGTCTTCTGAATGGTTGCGCAGTCAGTCTTTGGCGGTCAATACACCCAGCCAAACAACGCAACCTGCCGAGAGCATGGTCGCAGCCAGTGGTGATTCCGCCACGCCAGCTTTGGACAAGTACTCGCAAAACTTAACGGAAGCCGCACGCAGCGGCAAGCTCGACCCAATTACTGGGAGAGGTGAGGAGATTCGTAAATCCATCGACATTTTATGTCGACGTCGCCAAAACAGCCCGATCTTAGTGGGCGACCCTGGTGTGGGCAAAACTGCGATAGTAGAGGGATTGGCTCAAGAGATCGTGAACGGTAATGTACCGCCGGCTTTGATGAAAGTTGAGCTTCGCAGTTTGGATCTCTCTCTTCTGCAAGCGGGGGCGAGCATTAAAGGCGAATTTGAAAATCGCTTGAAAGATGTGATCAACGAGATCAAACAATCATCGACACCCATCATCATGTTTATTGATGAAGCACACACGTTGATCGGTGCGGGTGGTACCGCCGGTCAAAACGATGCGGCAAATATCCTAAAACCAGCGTTGGCGCGAGGTGAGTTTCGGTCTCTTGCCGCAACTACATGGGCGGAATACAAGCAATACTTTGAATCAGATGCAGCGTTGACTCGTCGTTTCCAAGTGGTGTCGGTGGATGAGCCCAACGAAGAAGACGCGATCCACATGCTTCGTGGTGTTAAGCGTAGCTTGGAAAAGCATCACAACGTAAAAGTGATGCAAGAAGCGATTGATGCAGCGGTCTCTCTTTCCATTCGTTATCTACCAGAACGCAAGCTACCTGATAAGGCGATTAGCCTGTTGGACACGGCATGTTCTCGCATTGGTTTGAGCCAAAGCGCAGCGCCTCGCCAAATGGAAGCGATCGCAGAGCAGATTCGCTACGCCAATAACGAAATAGATACCTTGATTCACGAATCGGCGTTGTGGTCGGTTGAAAACGAACGTTTGGAAGAAGCGAAACAGCGTTTGGCGTCTCTTGAAGCAGAACATCAGTCGATTGAACTGCGTTGGAACGAAGAACGCATGCTAGTGGATGAGATCATTGCACTGCAAATTCAGTTGGATGAAGAGCTTACAGAAAAAGGTTCAATCACCTCCCTTGAAGCCAAAGCACAGCTTGCAGAGAAAATGCAGGTACTGCGCGACAAGCAGGGTGAGCAACCATTGGTACTGGCTCAGGTGACAGAGCAAACCATCGCTGACGTAGTAGCACTTTGGACGGGTATTCCGGTTGGCAATATGTTGAGCCAAGAAGTGGAAAGACTGATGCACCTAGAGTCTCATATCGGTGAGCGAGTGATTGGGCAAGTCACACCGATTGCGGAACTTTCTCAAGCGATTCGTCTTTCTCGCGCTGGTTTAACAGACCCACGTAAACCTGTCGGTGTTTTCCTCATGTGTGGACCAAGTGGTGTGGGTAAAACCGAAACAGCGCTGGCGCTAACGGATCTGCTTTACGGCGGTGAACGCAATATTACCACCATCAACATGACGGAATTCAAAGAAGAGCACAAAGTCTCGATGTTACTGGGCTCACCAGCGGGCTATGTCGGATTTGGAAAAGGTGGCGTGCTGACCGAAGCGGTGCGCAAAAACCCATATTCGGTGCTGCTTTTGGACGAAATGGAAAAAGCGCACCCGGGCGTGCACGACATCTTTTATCAGATCTTTGATAAAGGCTCGATTTCTGACAGTGAGGGGCGAAACATCGATTTTCGCAACACTATCATCATCATGACGTCGAACGCCGCTGATGGTGCGGTGGTGAATGCTTGTGCAAACGGTCGACCTGATGTTCCTGCGCTCACACAAACCATTTTCCCAGAGCTTCAGAATCACTTTAAACCTGCTTTTCTCGGGCGGGCGACTATCGTGCCGTATTTCCCATTGAACGATGAAGAATTGGGCAAAATTGCCGAGCTGTCACTGAATCGCATTCGTAAGCGCGTTCAGTCGCACTATGGGGCAAGCTTTGACTATCACCCAGATGTCATTGAACTGCTGGTAAATATGAATGATTCACCTGAAACCGGTGCCCGTGCCGTTGAGCAGTTGATCAATCGTCAACTAATGCCAGAACTGGCAAACCAGTGCATTGTTCGCATGAGTGAAAGTAAACCTGTAGAAGCGGTCAAGGTACACACTGAAAACGGCCGTTTTGTGATTAAAATTCAATAAAAACAAATGATAACGAGACGTGAGATCTCGGTGCTAATGGGCAGTATGTCTGCCCACTTATAACAATAACGATTACTTTAATTATTTACTTTTTTAAACATTGATTGCTGTCGGGTTGCCACTTTATGCGCCTTTTTAGCAACACAACACCATGAGTATAAATAGATGACGCATTCAGTTTTTTCTAAGCCGCAATTGGAATGGATTCGCCAGAACTTAAAAGTCGCCGTGATTCACGGTGGGGATAAAGGTCAGGAGGGCAGTTATATTTTTGAAAACTTGAGCCCTCGCTCGACTAAAACGTACGCGCCTGTTGCGCATGATATTGCGAACGCCCTGCGTGAGTCGGGGTTCCAAGATGTGGAAGTGTTTGCCGAAGACCTTAATTTGGCACAGCAACTTAGAGAAAAAGGGACCGAATTAGTCATCACCAACAGCGGCGGGCTGCAAGGGTTTGACTCCATGTGTCACCTTCCGTCCACCCTTGAAATGTTAGGTGTGCCGTACGTCGGTCACTCCCCAATGACAGCAGGTATTCTGGATAACAAACACCTGTTTAAACATGAAATTAAAGCCGCAGGTCTGCCTACGGCTCCATTTGTGACGATTGGTATCGATGAGTGTTTCGATGATGCGGTGAAGCAAGATGCGATCGATGAAATTGAAACAATATTCAATGAAGGATTCATAGTGAAACCAGTGTCCGGTCGCGCGTCTATACACGTTTATCCAGTTTTTGATCGCAACGATCTTGCTGCGATTGTAGAAAAAGTGCGCCAAGCGACGGGCAATACCGTGATGATCGAACCATTCTTAGGCGGGCGCGAGTTTGTCGTGGCTGTCGCCGGTGAATACGTCTTTAAAGAAGGAAAGCTCACTCAGTCTGAAACGCCAATGGCGTTCTCCATTACGGAGCGTGTTCTTGACGAAGATGAACCCATTTTTACGTCGATGGATGTAAAGCCCATCACTCAAGATCGCCTAGTGGCGGTAAACGACGAAAAGCTGCGTGGCGAACTGGCCGACATTGGGCAGAAGATTTACCGCCAACTGGGTTTGCAAACCTTGGTTCGTGTGGATCTTCGCATGGACAAAGAGGGCAATTTGTATGTACTCGAAACCAACCCTAAGCCAGACCTGAAGCGACCAGAAGGCGAGAAAATCAGCTTAGTGTGCCATGACTTGGCGCGTGAAGGCATGGATTACACCGATTTGGTGCAATCTTTGGTGTTTAACCGATTGTCTTTCCTTAAACAAAAGCGACCAATGGCTGTCGCTCATTGCTTGAACGAACAATTCGACGCACTGAGTACGAGCTAGGAGTTTTCGTTGAATACGTTTAAGCAATATAGTCGCCTGTTACTTGGCGCATTACTGGTTATTTTGTCGCTAACGCTGATCTTCGTCGTGGGTTACGCGCAAGCGCTGAAAAGTTACCAACAACAGAGCCGCGATGCGGTTCTGGCTCAGACGGAGGCCGCGCGAATTGGTATCGAACAGGTACTGAGTTCGGGGGTACCGTTGCAAGACATCGCCGGTCTGGAAAAGGTGCTTTCACCCATTGCTAAAGCCGATTCCTCGGTGGTCGATATTCGGGTTATTTCCGGTCAACAGGAGCTATATCGCTACACCGACGAGCGTTTTGTGGGCAGCTTAGTGACCATTCCTCTAAGTAACAAGTTTACTCAGGTCGGGGCACTGGAAGTACTGCTCAGCGATCACGAGATTGAAAAAACCATAAATGCACGCTTTCAGCCCATGATGGTATTGGTGATCGTACTGACCGCGGTGTTCGTGTTCTTTGTCCTGCGCAGCGAAAATCCGAAAACCTACTTCACCGCGTTCGGTGGGGTGTTCCTTGCGATGTCGGCAAGTGTTTTTTTGATGGTTGGAGCGTTGTACAAATCTGGTTTGGAAAACAAAGCCAGTTCAATGGCAAACATTGTGACTCAGCGCTTGGCTCCTGTTTTGAACGCCGGTATCAGCCACCATCAGGTGAGTGGTATAAGCGAAATGCTGGGCAGTTTTCGCCAATCTAACCCGGAAGTGTCTTCTATTTCGGTTTCTCAAGGTACAGAGGAGATCGCTAAAAGCAGCGCGAATGGTAAAGGTATGTCGGTTGAGAACATGGCGGAATTTCTCGTCGGGGATGCCAAAGGCAATCAAGTCACCGTGGCCTTTTACCCTAAGGCGTTGCTGGCGCAGTTGGTACGCACCTTAAAGAATTTTGCGATTTTGTTCGCTGGGTGCGCCTTTATTTGCTTCGCCTTTATCCGACTGCTTAGCCATTCGGGGCAGCAACCTAAGAACGATACGGTGCTCGCGCAAATTAAACCGTTGCTGCTGGTGACCGTACTGATGGAGTCTTTGATGGCGCCTGTGTTGCCACAATACCTGACTCAGGTCGCGATAGAGAGCGGTGCAAGCGAAAGCTGGTCGTCTTACTTCTTTACGCTGTATTTCGTGGGTTTTGCCGCGACCTTATTACCAGTGTCTCGATTGGTGGAAGTCTACGACATTCGCAAGGTACTGGGTGTGGGGGTCTTACTCTCTGCTGCAGGGTGTTTATTACTCGCCTACGACTCTCAACTAATTACTGTATTGGTGGCGCGTTTCATCTCGGGTGTTGGGCAAGCGACGATCTTCATCGCGGTGCAAGGCTATATTCTGCGTTGCAGTGACCAATCGAATAAAACCCAGGCTGCTGGAATCATTGTCTTCTGCTTCAATGCGGGCTTTATTTCCGGTGCCGCGATTGGCGCACTTTTGGCTGATACGGTTGGTGTACAGGGCATCTTTATGCTGTCTGTATTAGTGGGTGGTCTTATGTATCTCTTCAGTCTTTCTCTGCCTTCGATGGTGCCTCAAGGCAGTAACTCTGGATCATTGAAAGAGAATTTAACCATGATGTTAAAAGACTCCGCTGCATTGATGCGTGTGCCTGCTTTTATGCGCACCATGTTACTGGTTGGTATTCCCACCAAGATGATGCTCACGGGCGTGGTCTTTTTTGCTGTGCCCATCTTGCTTTCCAATGCTGGTGTTGAGCGTGAAAGTATTGGTCAGGTGCTAATGGCTTATGCGTTCTCTGTTTTGTTCATCAGTGGAAAAGTGTCCCCAATGATCGACCGAATCGGTTCAGCCAAATGGGCACTTTGTCTTGGGAGCTTAGTGGCAGCAATGTCTTTGGGCGTGCTGTCTGTCGCCTTCTTATTTGAGGATGTCACTTATTTAGTGTTGACCGCGACGGCGGCGATGCTGGTTATGGGTGTTTCCCATGGTCTCATTAACGCGCCTGTAGTGACACACGTTGTGACCACAACACAAGGTGCGAATGCCAATTCTGTAGCATCGACCTATCGTTTTCTGGAGCGATTAGGGCATGTTTTAGGCTCGATAGTCGTTGGGATTTTGCTTACTCGTCTGGGTAATGAATACGCGTTCTTTGCGCTTTCTGCCTTCTTTACCGCAGCTGGTTTCCTCATGTGGATATTTGATCGTGAACCAAAACAGGAAGCCGTCGCATGATTCGTATAATTTTGCTTTTGGTCAATGTACTGCTATCGCCAATGAGCCATGCAGAATGGCCTGAATGGTTAGGCGAGCATCTAAAAAAGGAAAAGCGTGCTCAATGGGAAATTAACGCCAATGACTCGGACGTTTTGTTTTCGCCGCGTGGTGAACATCCCATGGTTTGGGTACTGGTCTCTCGAAAAGCCGATTCTTATGATGTGGCACTGTCGACGATTCTTAAGGTGTACCGCCGCGAAATGCCTAGCGTGTCATTTCGTGTTTTCCTTCTGCCTAACACAATGGCCGGTCTAAGAGACTGGTCCCTACGAGCAGAAAAAGAAGCCAGCCTTATTTACACCGTGGGATCTCGTGCCACAGTGTTACTCCATAAAGCCTATTCTGGGGGTAAGCTGCCAGTTGTGTCTGTGAACGCCAAAGATCCGGTGTTGATGGGGTTGACGGACAATTATAAAACGAGTGGCAACAACTTCGCTTACACATCGCTGAATTTGCCAGCGGGCGTAACCTTGAGCTTCTTGCGCCGATTCCGCCCCGACTTGACGCAAATTGGTGTGCTGTATGCCAAGTCAAACACCAGTGCCTATCTGACTCAGTATCTCCCTTTAAAAAACGAAGCGGAAAAACAAGGTATTCGCATTTTTCCAATTGAAGTGGATGAACGCGAACCAGAGCGTTCGCTTGGTCGTGTTATGCGAGAACAAGTAAACGCCATGAAGGTCGATGATCAATCTCTGAGCAACTCTCTGCTTTGGTTGACGGGGAGCTCTAGTCTACTGAATCGTATTGATGAAATTAATATTTACTCGGAATTTTTACCTCTACTGACGGCGGTTCCAGACGCGGTTAACGGCACTGCGCAAAGTGCTTTGATGTCGGTGGGGGTTGGGTTTGATAACAACGCTCACCAAGCCGCGTTATACGGTCTCGACATTCTAAAAACAGGCATTGCGCCAGCTTCCTTACCTGTTGGGGTTCTCTCGCCTCCCGATATTTCCATTAGCTTCAAACAAGCTGAGCGAGTGAACACACAAGTGCCTTTTGTTTTGATTGAAATGGCCAGTGATATTTACGCACGAGATGGCAGCGTTGTGCGTTCTTCTGGCATGAGCATGGAGCATAACGAGCCATGATTCGAATTCTTTTTATAGCCCTGATTAGTGCTGGGTTCAGTCAGTCGGCATTGGCGTTTAATCGCCCAGAGAGACTGCTATTGGCGACGCAAGAGTGGTTCCCTTATCAATACCAAGAAAAGGGTGAAATGAAAGGCCCGGGTATCGACAAAGTGAAATGCGTGATGCGGGTAATGGACCAACCTTACCAGCTCACCATGACCAAATGGGATCGCGCTCAGCTTATGACAGAGGTGGGTTCTCAACACGGGTTTTTCCTCGCATCTCATAACAGCAAACGCGATGAGTATGCGGAATATTCTGCTCCGCTAGATGAGCAAAACTGGAGTTGGTTCTCCCTATCGGACTCAGCGGAAATGAACAACATCACGTTCAAATCACAGGTCGAAGTCGCGGCACTGTTTGGTTCGAACAAATGGTTTTGGCTACATAAAAATGGTTACCGCGTGAGTAAAAAGCCAAGAACACCAAAAGCCCTGATTGAATTGATGCTCGGCGGAGAAGTTGGCGCAATTTTGGGTAACGACGCGGTGATCGACGAAACCATTAAGAAAATGGGTATCAGCTACCGGGCGATATCTCGTACTAGGGTGAAATCTCAACCCTTGGGCGTGTATTTCTCGAAAGCGTTTACGAAGAAGTATCCCAATTTTCTTAACGAGTTTAATGACGCTATTTCTCAGTGCCGTTAATTCCAACTATCGAATTTATTGAAGGTCAGTCAAATGCCTCTATCAATTAGAATTATTAGCTCTCCAGATGGTGAAAGCATTGCCCAGTGGAATCAGGCATTTCCTGAAGAAGGTGGGGACATTGGTCGTGCCTTTGGTGCGACATTGCAATTGAGCGACGCAAGCCGAGAAATTTCAGGTACGCACGCCATCGTTCGTAAGACTTCACGCGGATATCAAATCGCAGACAACAGCACCAATGGCTTATTTATCAATGGTTCTGATGTGCCTTTAGGCAACGGTAATCAATCGACATTGAGCGATGGTGACGTGTTAGACATCGGTCGTTACCGATTGCTTGTTTCGTGTTTTGTACCGGATCAAGCGAAAGCACAAAGCGGTTCGGAAAACCTTGTCGCCTCGCCGTTTGGTGATGACCCATTCAGCAATGAAATTACGCCATTTATTCAGGATGTTCCTGAGGTATCCGACCAGCCCGATTTCACTATTTCGACGCTGGATGTGGTGGATGATGATCCGTTTTTGCACACGGATAACACAAAGCAAACGCAGCAAACGTATTTGAATCTCGAATTCCAAACAGACGATGAAGATCCACTGAAAGACAGTGACCTTCATGCGTCGTTTCCATTGCGAGAAGTGGCAGCGACTCAACCAACATCAAACAACGATATCAACACGGTGGCTCAGTCCACAGCGTTCGCCATGGCGGAACGACAAAGCCAAGAGCAGCGTTTGCAGGATCGCACAGACAAAGCACTGGAAATGGCGTTAACCCGTTTATTTTCTGATATTTCGCCAAAAACGATGGAGTCGATGTTCGATGACTTGTCTGGAAGTGGATTTTGGTCTCGTAAACCGAAGTACTGGGATATGTACAAGCGCTATTTCACTAGACAGGTTGAAAACCGAGATTGGCAGGTGAAGTTTCAAGCGTACTTCCGCGACGCGATGCGCTTGCAGCGTAATTTAGAAGGGGAGAAGTGATGTTTCGACGTATCTGCGTATTGAGCTTATTACTGTTGCTTTCTGGGTGCAGTTTATGGAGTGACGAGTTGGTGGAACCAAAGCTGATCATCAACATCACTGCTGCTTCCAACATCAATCCCAATGTAGAGGGGAAACCCTCCCCAGTTGAGCTGCGTATTTATCAGCTGACCAACAGCAATGCGTTTGAGCAAGCCGACTTTATTCAAATTTTCAACGATGAGCAGGGCGTATTGAAAGCGGAATTGGCTCTGGCTCGTCAGTTACCAAGCTTGTTACCCGGAGAAACACGTCAAGAAGTGATCCCGCTAGGAACTGGTGTGAAGTTCATTGGGGTAATAGCCGGATTTGCCGATTACCGAGAAGCTAAGAATAAAGTGATCTACGAACCTGTGGTTTTCAATTCAGTAGCAATCAATATTGATGTGGATGGCATCAACCTGTCCGTGTCGGGAGAAGAAGAAAAATAATGGATAATAATAAAGTGGTTTGGAGCGAAGGTATGTTCCTTTCCCCACAACATTTTCAACAACAAGAACGCTACGTTGAGCATTTTACTCGCGAATTTGTCGGACAGATCAGCCCAAACTCTTACGGTTTAACTCATCTTGAGTTGGATCGAACCATGCTAAGCATTGGTAAGGTGTCAGTACGTCGAGCGAAAGGCATTTTCCCTGACGGGACACCGTTTGAAATCGAACAGGCACTTGTTATCGATGTGCCTAAAAACACCAGCCATAAAAAAGTGTATCTCGCTTTACCAGTTTCAAGACCGGGGACCATTGACGTTGGTGAAGATGTACGTTTAAGACACAGTGCCAATGAACACCCCGTTTACGACACCAGCCGCGAGCACAGTGACCCAGTGCAACTTGAGCTGGCGCAAATGAACATTCAGCTAAAACTCGAAGGCGATGAACTGAAAGACTTTATTCTGATTGCCGTGGCGGAAATCAGTGAACACAAATCTGAAGGTGCAGTTATCCTCAATCAGGCTTTTATCCCTCAGAGTCTGCATTTTGGTGTGTCTAGCTATCTTACCGATTCGGTGGCGGATGTGTTTGCGCAAGTGCAGTATCGATCGCGTGCGATCCATGCACGACTGCAAGCCGAAACCAGCAGCAAAAGTTATCAGTCTTTAATGCGAGATTACCTATGGCTACAAGTCATGGGTGCATGGATGCCGAAATTAGAGCAATGGAACCTCGATAATACCTTTCTGACGCGTCATTTATACCTCGAATGTGTTTCGATGGCGGGTCAAATGCAAGGCTTAGAAGGCAAAATGCCGAAGTCTTTCCCTGCTTGGAACCAAAACGATCTCTACAGCATTTTCTCGTCAGTGTTTGCAGAGTTACTGGTGTTGTTGCGTGAAGTTCAAATCGATAACGTTTCCACTCTCAAGTGGGACCGACAGTTGTTTGCGAGCCGTCGTTTGCTCCGCACTTTGGTCGATGACCGTAGTTTGTACAACCAAGGCCGTTTTGTGTTGGTGGTGTCTTCGTCGATGGGTGCAACACGCCTAAGCGAAGAGTTCCCACGTGCAGCGAAACTTGCTGGCAACGGTGATATAGCAGGACTAGTGCGTAACGCCTTATCTGGCGTACCACTACGCCATTTGCCTTATGCACCTTCAGAGCTGAAATCGCTGAATGATGCAGCGTATTTCGAAATCGATACTAAGTCCGACTTATGGCAAGCCTTGGTGAAACGAGACGAAGCGATTGCCCTTCATATCGATGAAAGAATCGACGATATCCACGTTGATTTTCATGTGATCAGGTAGGTAGGCAATGGCAGGACTATTTAACGAAGAACCCACGGTTCAAATTCATCGCCAAGCAGCGAATACGCAAAGTAAAGAGCGGAGCCATCTGAGCCCGAAAGCGGACACGTCGGGCACCGAGCAGTTAATTGAAAACCTAACGGTATACGGCAGTCCGCTGATGAATGCGGCAACGGAACTGTTGGGTATTTTGGTTACGATCAAGCGTCAAGGTGCGCCACGCGATATTAACCGCTTTCGCCAACAATTGCTGGATGCGATTGAAGCCTTCCGTTTACGCGGTTTGCACTTGGATTATCACCCCAATGTTATCGAAAAAAGTTGTTTCGTGTTGTGTGCCGCCTTTGATGAAGCGGTTCTATACACCTCATGGGGAGAGCTTGCTCGCTGGGAAAATCATTCGCTTTTGAGCAAGGTTTTTTTACAACGCAACGGCGGCGAAGCCTTTTTCATATTGCTTGAAAAAGCTTGCCAGCAGCCAAACAAACTTTCGGACTTCATTGAGCTTCAGTACGTGTTGCTGACCCTTGGCTTCAAAGGGCGTTATCGCCATGAAGATGAAAGTCAATTGCATGACATTACTTCCCGCGCTTACGGGCTGATTCGTCGCTATCGTAATGAAAGCGCTTTGCCAGTCCCGCAAACCCCTAAATTGATTGAAGGGAAACAACCTTGGCTGATGATCAGCATGGGAAAAACGTTGGGACTGACGTTTTTGATTCTCGCCACTGGATATGGTTTTACCGAGTATTGGTATCACAGCCGATCTCAGCCGCTATTGGCACAATTCGGCGCTATTGATATGTCTGGTGTGAGCTTAAAGAAAACCAGCGGAGAACTGCTTTACCTAAGTACGGATGAAGATCTGGGGCGAGAGCAAGAAAACCTTGAAGAGATAACGGGGATGCAGGGCAAAGTGGTTGCTCAGCAATGGGAAATTGTTCTGGCCGTTTTCTCTCGTTCTAGAGATGCTACACGCTTGTCTTCGGAGCTGAATCAAGCCGGTTACGAGTCGTTCACTCGTGAGTCGGATCATGGTGTTGAGTTATACATTCATGCGGGCGATGACTTGAGCGAAATTCGAAAACTGAAAAACGAACTGAATGTACGTTTTGGACTAAACGCCACGATAAGAAGAGCGCAGAAGTAAGATGTTTAAAAAGATTTTTTCCTTTGTCTTAGCCGTCGCTGCCATTGTAGGAAGCATAACACTTTGGGTGTATTTACCCGAAGGGAAACCCACTTGGTTGAAGTGGGTAGCAACCGGACTAACGAGCATTATCCTAATCTTCACCGCACTTTGGTGGTGGAAACAACGCAACCTTAGCCAAGCGGAATCGGAAGAGCACGATCTTGAGGTTCTACTTAAGCAAGATACGCGAGTTATTCAACAATTGTTCCGTGTCGCGACCAAGAAAATTCTGGGTCAGGGGCGCAACAAACTAGAGAGCTTATACAACTTACCTTGGTATTTGGTTGTTGGTGGTGAAAAAGACGCTAAAAGCGCTATTTTGCTACAAAACGGGTTTGAACCTGTTAACGATCGCTACCTAGACGAAAGTGATACCGAACAGTACTTGCGTTTCTGGAGCAATGATAATGCTGTTGTGGTGGAGGTCGGTCATCGGATATTTGACAGCGAGGGTATCGACGAAGCACTTTGGAAAGTACTGGCAAAGCAATTTCTTAAGTACCGTCCAAGACAAGGCTTAAACGGTATTGTTGCTGTGATCGGTTGTGATCGACTCATGACCGGTGACAAAAAAGAACGAGCCAAGCTTTCCGGTATTTATCAGGAAGCTGTGTTGTCAATGGGGGGAGAACTGGATCTCAATTTACCTGTATATGCTGCATTTTCCAAAGCAGACTCCATTGCGGACTTTACTGGCTTCTTTGAAAGTTTCACGGCATGTGACTCTGAGAATCCATTCGGTATTACCTTCGAATGCGATCAATTGCGTCGCTACGACAAGCATCAATTCGAAGTAGAAAGCCATAAATTGATTCAGTCTATCGCGGAGCAGCAATTCGAGTTGCTTCGAAACGTGAACAGCGAAAAATCAGGTTCGATCATCGCATGGCCTTATCAGCTTCGAATTTTTTTAGAGCGAGTCAACGAATTACTGACCGATATCGGTCGCGAGAATCGCGTTCGAGAAGCGGTATGGATTCGTGGCGCTTATATGATGTCCTCCGGGCAAAAAGGCGTTGAACACGATTTACTGACGCAAGTAGTTGCGCAGCGCGCAGAATTTAACTCGGTTAGGCAAGAAGACCAACAGCCAAACCGCCGAGGTTACTTTACTCAACGCTTGTTCAACAAAGTCATTCTTCCTGAGAAGAACATTGTGGGCGTTAATGAGTGGCGTCATGCTGGTTACTTTGCGTTTCGCTCTGCGGTATTAGTCTCTATTGTGGCGCTGATTTCCATTGCTGGACTCAAGTTAAAAGATAACTGGAACGTTGATGAAGATTGGCGTACAGCTGCGTTGGCGCAGATTCGCTTCTACAAAAGTGGCATCAATGAGCTGAGTAATGATTACTCTATGTCCGAGATGATCGCGGTGCTATCCGAGTTGGAAAGTGTTGTTGTTGAAGGGGTACAGCCTAGACCTTGGCATGAAATGGTCAGTGTGAAACAGACGAATACCGCAGAGAGCGTCTACCTCGCCTACGAAAGGCAGTTGCATCAAATCTTACTGCCCAAACTTGAAGAACTGATCAGCAGTGAATTGTACGTTTACGTGAATTTGGGAAATCCAAGCAGAATTTTTGAAATTCTTCGCTACTACCAGATGTTGTTTGATAGGGAACAGCTTAACTTTGAGGAGTTGCAAACCTACTTATTAGACAACTTAAAGGATCAGGGGGAGCTTTCTCCGGACGAGTTGTCCGTTCTGTCGCTGCTGATTGAAGATGTATTCAACGGTAATTATGACAACCAACTTCAACCCAACCTAGATCTGATTGCGGTGGCGACCAATAACCTAGAAGGCTTATCGCCAGAGCGCTTGATCTACGCGCGTATCAAAGCCATGCCTGAATACCGCACTCAAGTGGATTTGCGCAGTCAACTGGGTGAAAAATTTGACAGCCTATTTGAATTTTCCAGTGATTTTCACGGTTATTTGATCCCTGAAGTCTTCACTAAGCAAGGCTACGCGCAGATTGATTTGAGCGCTAAATCTGAGCTCTTGAATACCCTAATGAGCGAGTTTAAGGCGATTCAGGGTGATATGTCTGGTGCATCGGTGGTTGAGCTTACGGAATTGAGTAAGCAAGTGCAGCGCCTGTACTTCGCGGATTACATTTATCAGTGGAAGGATCTGGTCAATAACATTCAGGTTAAGCAGTTCAATAATGCATCTGATCTAAGCTTTGCTCTCAGAAATGCTCGTGCGCCTGCAACCAGTCCGCTGTTGGACGTGTTAGACGCTGTGGTGGTTAACACCACATTGGCTGTCGCTGAGCAGCCTGACACAAAAGGACAAAAACGCGTCGCTGGTCAACTTGGTCTCAAAAAAGCCAAAAAGGTGCTTAATAAAGCTAACAAAGTAAACCGAGCTGTGGGTGATAAGCTGCTGAGGTTACAACCTTCTTTCGTCGTGAATGAAGCGTTTCTGCCTTTCTCTCGCTTTGTAAATGGCAGCGGTAAAGATAAAGGAAATGACAAGCCGATCGACGCTTTGATTGCTCAGGTGGATGAGCTGAACTCGTTCTTTGACGCCGCACTGTCTAGCACCAATCCAGGGAAATCCTTCCACGCTTATGCTATTGCGCATGCTCAGGGTAGTGCAGACCCAATTGTTAATTTTCGAAAAGCGGGCAGCAAAGCGCCAAGCAAAGTGGCCTCTTGGACGAAAGATCTGAGTAAGCAAGCGTGGGGGCAAGTCGTCCGTGGTAGCGTGTCTTATCTGAATATTCAGTGGGATGAGCGTGTCTACCAGTTCTATGTGTCTGCCATTGAGGGCCGTTTCCCATTTGCTCAACATGGGCGTGGTGAAGTGAGTTTGGATGACTTTACTCAATTCTTTAAAACCAGTGGTCGTCTTGAACTTTATGTCGATGAGTATCTAAAACCGTTTGTTTATTGGGATAACGACCGCTTGAAATTCAACGAAGTGGGTGGTCTTACCCTTCCTATCAGCGTAAATACGCGTAAGCAACTCGAACGTGCAAGGAAGCTTAGTAAGATCTTCTTCGGTTCCTCTGGAGAAGAGCTCGCACTGAGAATTGGCTTCAAAGCGAGCTCAATGAGCACCAATGTGACGGAATTCCAGTTAAGAGAAGCAGAAAGCCTGTTTAGTTATAAACATGGTCCGCGAGTATGGCGTGACGTGATATGGCCAACCTCTGATGTGGACGGTTACCTCAGCACGGAATTCTATAACGGTAAAAACCGAGTGGTGTCGCAGTCCTTTACTGGCCAGTGGGCGCTGTTCCGAGCCATTTTTTCGAACCGTAGCAGCTCGACAGCCAGCCGCTTGATTCGCAAACTGGATTACAAAATAAACCAGAGCAACATTGTATTGGACTACACACTGCGCGACTCCAACCAACCGTTGGATAAGTCTCTGTTTGTTCAATTTACTTTGCCTAGGCAGTTATAGGAAAAGGCATGTTAGACGGTGTAGTGAATCCGATGAATACATCACGTAGTCGAGAATTAGTCACGCGAGTTAAAGCTCACCAGTTAATGACAATCGGTGAGTCACCGGATCGCTACATCAAGCAATTTGAGACAAAAGAGCCACTTGAGCGTGAATGGGCTGCTCTTCAGGAATGCAGAGGCAGTCAAATTCAAAAGGTACTGGATGTGGATTGGTCGAACCTGCAGCTTACGCTGGAATTTGATCAAAGCGCTATACCTCTGAGTGACTTTAACCCGCAGGATGTAGCGCTGTTTACGTCGTTACTATCACACGTAATTCAGGCAATCAAACACTGCCATAAAAACGGCTGGGTGCATGGTGACATTAAGCCTTCCAACATACTTTATGTCCCTAATTTAAGAACAATTCGATTGATTGATTTCGGGGCCAGTCATCGCATTGGAACTTCTCGGGAAGCACTTACTGATTGGCAGGCAACCCCAATGTTTGCATCGCCCAATCAATTGAGTGGAGAAGGGCTGGTGGATACGGGAGATGACTGGTTTCCGTTACTTCAAATCATCGATCAGGTCATGTCTGTAGCACGTGACGACTCAATACGCTCAACGCTTTTTACATGGCGAGATGCCTTAAGCATTGAGGTTTAAACAACAGGAAAGCCTATGAATAAAAAACAGCTTGCCGCCGCCAATCTCGATTTTGATGTGTCATCAATCAAAGGAGACGGTGGAAAATTAATCAATAATTTAGGGTGTGCAATAGAAATTGAGCAGTGGTTAAAAAAACTGTCTCTCGCATGCGGCAGAAGGCACTCCAATAGAGCCTTACCTTATTTAGAGAAGGCGATAGATATTATCTATTCCGAGGTTGAGGCTGATTTGTATCGTCAGTCAGGTAACAGCAATAGTGCAGCGGTTACTAAGCATCCTGTATGGCAGTTTTTTGTAGAACGAGTGACGAAAAAGTTTGGCAGTGTCGTGAAGGTTATCCAGCCACACCGATCACCTACAGAGTCGGTCCGTTCCAAACTGATAAACCGTGCGTTCTTTCAAATGCTGCATAACAAACAAGAAGTGTTAAAACGCTCACACAGCAGTATTGTCGTTTCAGGTGAGTTGGGTCAGTTGAAAGTTGAGATCTTGGAGGCGCAAGTTCACGCGCTTCGGGAAGCTTACCAAAACCACTTGAAGTGTAATGCGGATCTTTGGCCTACGTTGAATGAGCTGTTTCAGAAATCTTGCAAAAAAGGCGCTGAGTCTTCTTCTGAAGGAAAGCTCAGTGCCGAAGATTTTTCGGCAAGTTATGAAGCATCTCAATCTCTATTTGCTGAAGCGAAAATAGCATTTGAGAAAACCTGGGACTTCGGAAAAATGAAGAACCAGATTAACGCGTCGGCTGAAGTGTTTGGCCGTGAAAACAGTAAGTTCAGCGCACATACAAAAATAGGTCAGGGTGGTGCTGCTGGATTTCGAGAAAAGAAGCTGGGTGAAGAAGCGGGCAAAAAGACAAGCTCCAAATTCAGTTTCGATAAGTCGCCAAGTAAAGCATGGGAAACGGACAAAAAAGAAGACGAAGATGACTCTTTTGCTTCCATGCAGCTCATTCCGGGTATTGACCTAGAAATTGATGCACAGCTAGCAGCGCAAGCGGGTATGAAACTGACCATATCTCATGAACTTTCAGTCGCAGACTTTATGTCTCTGAAAAATGAAGGAGAGCTATTTGTTGGTGCTAGCGCAAAAGTTCAGTTTACTGGTACGTTGAACACAGCAAATATCTTTGCTGGCGATGAAGTGATCAAAACTAAAATTGGTGCGAGCGTTTTTGCGGGAGCAAAAGCTCAGGGAACCAGTACGTTTACGTTGAAAGCTCGTGGACTCAACATGTTGTCTGGCAGTGTGACCGGTTCTGTAAATGCAGGCATAGGAGCATCCGCGGGTTTAGAAGCCATAGTTAAAGGCTCTGGTGATTTTACGTTCAAAGGTTCAGCAGGGGCAACAGTAGGGGTAGGGACAAACGTAGAGTTTGGTACAATGGTAAATCCTATGTTGTTAAAAGTTCTGCTTTGGGACTCGTTTGGCAAGCACCTTAGAAGCAAACAAACTAAGTGGAAGAATGACATTAAATACAATAGAAATGTCAACGAAATAGCGTTGGGTCGTTGTGCAGATTCTATTGCCATGGCACTGAATTTACTTGAAGCGGATTACCGTAAACTGGCTGAAGAAATTTGGCGAATTCCAACATTCAGTAACGTTTCAGTTCAAGATGGCGTACAAACCTTGCACGATCGTATTTCAAGTCCAGAGCGCCATGTATTAGACAAATACATGGAAACATTGGGTATTGACGATTCTTTTCATATGTCGCCAGAAGAGGTTAATCAGGCCGCTGTTGATATCGATAATCAAGCAAGAATGAACCAGACGAAAAATAACTTGGCTAAGCAATCTGGGACCAAGTCATTATCTGGTGCATTGGCTATGGTGGGAATGAGTGCGATGAATCCTAATCCTCTGACTTCTAATGACTACTCAAATGTATCACGGGGGTTAGTTAGTGCCGGGCTGCTTGCAGTAAAACCTCAGTAGCATAAAAAATGGCGGGTTATACCCGCCATTTGTTTAATGCTGATAACGCTTTCGATATTCCAAGGGCGTCATGTCATTTGATTTCTTGAACAATTCCCGGAAGTATCGCACGTCTTCATAACCCACTGCTCGACTAATTTCTTCTACAGTCTGCTTAGTTTTCTCCAATCTGTCTTTAGCTGTGGAAAGCCGAATCTGCTGAATGTATTGAATCGGTGTTTGTCCGGTTGCCAGTTTGAATCGACGCTTCATCTGTCTCTCACTCAAGTGGATGCGTTTGCTCAATTCAGATACCGAAAACTGATAATTGTGGCTACTGTGCATCCAGTCTTGAAGCTGATGGATTAATGAATCGTTATGCTGGCGATAAGGGATAAATTTAGCCAGCGATTTTTGCTGCACTTGGTCGGTGTCACCAAAGATAAATTGATGGCAATTTTCGCGTACAGTTAAACCAAAGAGTTGCTCTACGATCAACATCATGACATCGCTATAACCGCTGATACCTGAGGTGCAGTAACGGTTATTATCACATGTGACGCGACGTTCAACGCGAAGTTTGATTTCCGGAAACATATCACGGTACATGTTGGCGAAGTGCCAGTGCGTTGTTGCGTTACACTTCGACAACAAATCTGCTTTGGCGAGCGCAAACGCACCTGTACAGATGGAAATGATGGGGATGTTTTTGCTTTCAAAGCTTTTTAGCCATTGAAGTGCAGCTTCTGAACATGCTTTGAGTTCTTTATCTGGAAAACCGACAGAGCCGACTAGCAGTATGTCGGTTTCTCTGACATCTTCCATTGCGATGGTAGGGGACAGTGATACTCCCCCCAAACCGTTAACGGGCACGTTGTCCTGAGTTACGATGTTAATTATGGGTTGCGGTGCGCCAGCAAGAAAGGCGGCAATAGTCAAAACTTCGATTGGTCCAGAGATTGAAGTGACAGGAGCGTCAGCAAATGCAAGTGCAGTTAATGTTATGGGTCTTTTTTCCACAAAACGCCTATATATGATGGAATTTATTATTAAGGTTCAACCGACCAGTTTCACCATTCCTTGGCGTTCTTTCTTATTATGTTTTCCTTCGTGACTTTATAATTTTATGAGCTTTAACATGAAAAAATCAGAGTGAGAATACTCTGAAATTGGGTGTCACGTATCCCGTGTTATAAATAGGCATTATATTTAGAAAGAAAAACATTGCGAGTAAAAATGACACTTTATTGGCAGAGGGTTGGATTTATAAAGAGCCTACCACGGCTATTTTTGAGCCGGGTAGGCAATAAGAGGTAAGTGTTGCAGGAGCTGATAAGTAAAATACTGTATTGATCTAAAAGACTTTTTTAAACGGCGATTCCTAACCTTGCTTCAGGTTTGTTTAAATAGAGCTCAAGTTTTTCCACATCCAATTCACTAAACTCTATACCAAGCTTGGATCGTCGCCATAAGATATCGTCCGTTGTGGTTGCCCATTCATGCTGAACTAAGTAATCCACTTCGGCTTGATATAATCCGTGACCGAAATCGGTGCCCATGTCTTCTATGCTGGTTCTTTGCCCAATGATTCGATGGCTTAGTGTTCCATAAGCCCGCACCCAGCGACGGATGATGTCTTGGTTGAGCCATGGGTAACTATGCTGGAGTGCAGTAGAAAGCTGTTCGCGATTGGAAAAATCGCCACCTGGAAGTATGGCTGACTTTGTCCACTCCTCTTTCATTTTAGGGAAGAATGGCGCGAGCTTGTTCACTGCGGCTTGCCCTAACTTACGGTAAGTGGTGAGCTTACCGCCGAAGATAGACAATAATGGGGCATCATCAAACATATCATCCAGCTCGATGGTGTAATCACGCGTTACTGCTTGTGCGTCTGAAGATTCGTCATCACAAAGTGGACGTACACCTGACCACGTATTAATCACATCGCCTGGAGAGACTTTTTCCACAAAATGCTGGTTCACAATGTCACACAGATAAGTGATTTCATCTTGGCTGATTTCTACTTTTGAAGGATCGCCTTGATATTCCACATCGGTCGTACCAATGCAGGAGTATTTGTCTTGGTATGGGATAACAAACACAATGCGATTGTCTTCGTTTTGCAAGATAAAGGCATGGTTTTCAGGGTACAAACGCGGAACAACGATGTGGCTGCCTTTTACTAGACGAATACCACGAGGAGAACGCATCTTAAGCTGGCTATCAAAAAAGCGGTCCACCCAAGGTCCAGCAGCGTTAACAAGTGCCTTTGCAGTTACGGTTTTCACTGAATGATCTTGTGTGTTTTCAATCTCGATTTCCCAACCTTCTGCGCTGCGAGTGGCATCGATGCATCGAGAACGAGTTTCCACAGTCGCACCAAATTGCGTCGCCATTTGAGCGTTTGCAACCACTAAACGAGCATCATCGACCGCGCAATCTGAATACTCAAACCCTACTTTCATTTCTGGCAGTAATGGGCTGGATTGGGCAAAGTGAACGCCGTGGCTTGCGGGTAGAGAGACGCGTTTGCCAATGTGATCGTAAAGAAACAAACCAGCACGGATCATCCATGCAGGGCGAAGGTGTGGACGATGAGGCAACTGAAAGCGCATAGGGGCAACAAGGTGAGGCGCATTTTTTAATAGCACTTCACGTTCTGCGAGTGCTTCACTCACTAAGCGAAATTCGTAATGTTCAAGGTAGCGTAAACCACCGTGAATGAGCTTGCTGCTTGCAGACGATGTCGCTGAAGCGAGATCCGACATCTCGTACAGCCCGACTTTTAACCCGCGACCTGCCGCATCCGCAGCGACTGCTACACCATTGATTCCGCCACCAATGACCACGACATCATATTCTTCACTCTTGCTTGAGTGATGTTTAGCAGAAGTCGTTTTATCGAATTCAGCTTGCGTTGACATAGTTCTCTACCTTCGTAAATGTTCGTTTGTTTTCGTTATTGAGCAGTATATACACAAACTAATAAGTAGGTCGAGTAAAAAACCAACAAAATATTTTAGTAAAGCCCTTGTAACCTATCGAATACTGACCTTGAATTGTAATGTTACGTCAATACAAACGTTATAATGTTTAGGCTTAACCGAGCTCACAGTTATGCGTTTACATCGAATTAACCTTTGAGTGTTTTGTTGCGAAAACGAACATTTGATGGAAGAATGCAGTTAATTTAATCAAAAAGGGTCACGGAGCATTCATGGAAGTACGCAACAAAGTCATCGTTGCCTTGGATCAGGGAACAACCAGCTCTCGCGCTATCATCTTCGATCAGAGTGCTAACATTTTGAGCACGACACAGCGTGAATTTAGCCAGATCTATCCGAAAGGTGGATGGGTTGAACACGATCCAATGGAAATTTGGGGGACGCAGCGTTCTTCCTTAACTGAAGTTTTAGCTCAATCGGACATTGATAACGAGCAAGTCGCCGCAATCGGTATTACCAACCAACGTGAAACCACCATTGTTTGGGACAAAAACACGGGACACCCTGTTTACAATGCGATTGTTTGGCAATGCCGCCGCACAGCTGAAACTTGTGATGCAATTAAAGCGCAAGGCTGGGGAGACTACATTCAACAAACCACGGGTTTAGTGGTTGATGCGTACTTCTCTGGTTCTAAAATTCAATGGATTCTGGATAACGTAGAAGGCGTGCGAGAGAGAGCTGAAAAAGGGGAGCTCTTGTTCGGAACGGTCGATACTTGGTTGATCTGGAAACTCACCAATGGCAAATCCCATGTGACTGATGTATCGAATGCATCCCGCTCTATGCTATTCAACATTCATACATTGGAATGGGATAACAAGCTGTTGGAGCTGTTTAATATTCCGCGCAGCATGATGCCAGAAGTGAAGTCGAGCAGTGAAGTGTACGGCTATGCCAACATAGGTGGTGGGACAGAAATCCCTATCTCCGGCATTGCAGGTGACCAGCAAGCCGCGATGATTGGTCAGCAGTGCTTTACTAAGGGCATGGTGAAAAATACCTATGGAACGGGTTGCTTCTTGTTGATGAACACGGGCGATCAAGCCATTCAGTCTAAGCATGGGTTGCTAACCACCATCGCGTATAAAATAGGCGATGAAATAGCGTATGCCTTGGAAGGCAGTGTCTTTATGGGCGGAGCAACTGTGCAGTGGCTACGCGATGAATTAGGCTTGATCCGCGATGCCTCCGATACGCAATATTTTGCCGAGAAAGTCGAGGATTCGAATGGTGTTTATCTGGTGCCTGCATTTGTAGGGCTTGGTGCTCCTTATTGGGACCCTCATGCCAGAGGCACGCTCACTGGGATCACGCGAGGCACTAATCGAAACCACATCATACGCGCCACATTGGAGTCTATTGCCTACCAAAGCCGTGATGTTCTTGAAGCTATGGAAGAAGATGCGGGTATTAAGCTAAATCAGGTTCGTGTAGATGGTGGTGCGGTTGCGAATGATTTCCTCATGCAATTTCAATCCGACATTATGCACACTAAAGTGGTGCGCCCTTCGGTAACCGAATCAACAGCATTAGGTGCCGCTATACTCGCGGGGTTAGCTGTCGGGTTTTGGCAAGATAAGAAAGAGTTAGATGATAAGCGACAAGTGGACAAAGTGTTCTCACCACAGATGAAGCGAGAAGAGCAATCACGTCTCTATGAAGGGTGGAAGCAAGCGATACGTCAAACTCAAGCGAAGTAAGTTCAAGAATAAATAAGTTCAAGAATAAAGTAGCTAGAACCATCCGTTGTCTTCATAGTGAAAACGGATGGTTCTATTGGTTTTCCATTGCTTCTCTATTGAATTTTTACTGCTTATCGCTCCATTCGAATGATTTTATGATCATCACCACGCAGTACTTTTAGCTCAAGATCTTGACCATCATATGCTCTGGGTAGCCAGCGAAGTATTTCGCAATGCTTTTCCGGTGCGATATAGGTGGTATCTCGGTAGCTCACTTTTAGAACTCGGTCGCCCAATTGGAGCCCAGCATTTTCTGCAATTGAAGGAGACTCGAGAAAACTCACGTTAAGAGCGTTTAATTCGCCGATACTGGTTCGAAATCCCCAATTGAAGGGCTCCTTAGCACTTTCTTTGTCTTTTTTTCTTTCGTGAAGTGAATAGAAATAGGCATTTCTATTTGGGTAGTCCAGCGTGACTATATGGTCTTCCAGCAGTTTTGCACCAATCAGTGTTGGTGTGGTTGTGCGGCTCCAAGCGTAGAAATTTTCCAGCTCCAATCCACCGATACTCATACTTTCAATGGAAGCTTGATAATACGTGGTTGGTTCTGCTTCTCCACCTGCTGATTCGCCAAATGAACCATGCCCTTCAACTTTGGGGTTAGGGATCACTCCGTCAGTGATCATTTGTTGCAGCGCCAGTGGGTTAAGGTTCAGTAACTCAGTGTTGCCTGTATCAAACAGCGCATTGTCTTTAAATTTCCCGTTTATGCGATGTTCAAAAATCGGCGCGTGTGGGTAGCCGCCCTGTTTAAGCGATGCGCGTGAGGCGTTGTTAATGTAGTCCAGTTTTCGCCTGTCACTGGTTATGACAATCTCACTATCATAAAAATTGAGCTGCCAGGTTGCTAGTGGAAGAATTTCAGAGCCTATGACCCCACCTTCTAAGTAGCATGACGCCCCTGTAAGGTGCGAAGGATCGAATATAAAGACAGGGACATTGCGAAAATTGACATCACCTATTGATATTGAATCTGCAATCGACAAATCCATGGAAACGAGGTTTCCATTTGCGTCTTTTCCTTTGTTGGTGCCCATGATTTCTAACCCAAGATCGGTGGCAACCTGCTTGGTCAGAATCGTGGGTGAGCCTGTGTCAAAGATAAAGCTATATCGTTTTCCATTGATACTGGCGTAGAGATACATCTTGTTCTCAATAGTAAGCACGGGAACGACGGTATGGAAACGGCTAGTTTCCGTGTATGGCTTAGTCAGTAAAACCTCATGTAAACCGTTTTGTGGTGTGTTGCTTGTGCAGCCAAGCAAAAGTACGACGCTGATAAATATTATATTAAGTTTTTTCATAGTAGTTCCTGATGATTCCGTATCGGGAAGGTACGTAACTTGTTTTACAGCAATCGAAGGGGAACTGTTGTCGCAAAATTGATACTGCTAATATAATTGACTTTCCTCTTACAAAACTTCCCTCCTGTAAATCATTACTGATACAAATATTTGGCGTTGATCACGCTTCATAGTATTTTTGCTGACTGGATTGGCAAAAATATGAAAAAGCGTTTCAAAAATATTATTCAATGCGTTCTAATAAAAATGCACCAGGGGAAAGGACGCTTTTCAATGTGCATTTAGAGACACGTATCTCTTTGCTCAGTCTTCTGTTTATGAGTAATAGAATGATCAACAGCCACAATGGGTTTCGAAGTTAAGGAACAATGAATGAACAGTTTTTTTCTGTTTGCTGGTAAGCGGCTGGTGTCGATTCTCGTCACCATCTTTGCCGTTTCCATTGTCGTGTTTGCGGTGATCGATTTACCGCCCGGCGACTTTGCCTCATCTAAAATTGCAGAACTTCAAGCGATGGGTCAAACCGTCGATCCGCAGATGATTTACACACTCCGTGAAATGTATGGGCTCGATAAGCCACTGCTTGAGCGGTACGCCAACTGGATGATGGGGTTAATGACCGGTGATTTGGGTATTTCACTCACCAATAGTCAGCCAGTATGGGACACAATAGAGCCTCGAGTTTGGCCGACAGTATGCCTTGCGCTTGCCGTTTTCTTTTTTCAATTTTTAGTCGCTATTCCTATCGGGATGTATTCTGCCCTTCGTCAGTATTCTTTTGGTGACTACATCGCCACTGTATTTGGCTTTATTGGTATGGCGACACCAAATTTCGTTATCGCGATCGTTGCGTTGCTGATTGGCTACTACAGTTTCGATACGGTCGTATCTGGGCTGTATTCCGAAGCGTACCTTGATCAACCTATGTCGTGGGCGAAGTTCATGGACGCTGCTTCTCGCAGTTGGATCTACATATTGGTAGTGGGTACAGCAGGTCTTGCAGGCATCATCCGAATCATGCGAGCGAACCTTCTTGATGAATTGAAAAAGCCTTATGTGAAAACGGCGCGTGCGAAGGGGCAGTCCGAAGCTCGTCTTATTATGAAGTACCCAGTTCGAATCGCCATTTTGCCTATTGTTTCTACGATTGGATGGATGCTCCCTGCGTTGTTGGGTGCCGATATTATCGTCAGCCAAGTCATGAACATCCCTACTTTAGGTCCGCTAATGCTGTCGGCACTGCGTTCTCAGGATATGTATGTCGCTGGTGACGTACTTCTTATTATGTCCATTCTTACCATTATCGGTACCCTGATTTCTGACCTGCTGCTGTACTGGGTAGATCCCCGTGTACGCGTTGGCGTGTCTAAGGAGTTTTAATCATGACAACGTCTACAATGAATTGGTTCGGTCGCCTACTTGGCAGAAAGAAAAAGCAGCCACTTGATTTGAGCACCGCAACACAGTGGCAACTTATTGGTATTAAGTTACGTCAGCACAAATTGGCTTGGTACAGCATTTGGTTTTTAGCTCTGATTTACTTTGTGGCGATTTTCGCCGAGTTTTTTGCCCCTTTTGACCCAAGCGACAACTGGCGCCGCTACACCTATGCACCACCTCAGTCCGTTAGCTTATTTGAAAGCACTGATGATGGCTGGCGTTGGGCACCGCATTTGGAGTTTTACAAGAGTAAAACGGACCTACGAACGTTGAAGCGCCATTACACGCTTGATGAAAACAAGAAAGTGTATTTCGAGTTTTTCGGTAAGACGGATCGCTACGAACTGATGGGATTCATACCGATGAGTTACAAATTCATCGTGCCTGAAAACAAGAGACAGCCATTCTTCATTTTTGGCTCCGATAGAATGGGACGCGACATGCTTTCCCGTCTTATTTATGGCGCAAGAATCTCGTTGTCTGTTGGTCTGATGGGGGTGTTTACGACTTTTGTTCTCGGGATTCTGATTGGTGGTATTTCCGGATACTTTGGTGGAACTATTGATAACTTCATTCAACGAAGTATTGAATTCATGAAGTCGATTCCCACTTTGCCATTGTGGATGGCTCTGTCTGCTTCATTGCCTTCAGAGTGGAGTTCGCTCACGAAATACTTTTTGATCACCATAATCCTCGGGCTAGTTTCTTGGCCAGATATGGCGCGAGTGGTGCGCAGCCGATTTATGTCTCTGCGAAGTGAAGAGTATGTTGCGGCTGCTTGGTTGGATGGGAATACTCCCTTTGAGATCATTCGCCGGTACATGGTGCCTAACTTCTTAAGCCACATTATTGCGGTGGTGACATTGGCGATTCCTGCCATGATTTTGGGCGAAACTGCGTTGAGTTTCCTTGGGTTGGGTTTGCAAGCGCCAATGGTTAGCTGGGGTGTGTTGCTGCAAGAAGCTCAAAACATTCGAGCACTAGCCGAAGCGTCTTGGCTACTTATTCCGGCAGCAGCAGTGGTAGTTGTGATTCTGGCAATGAACTTCGTCGGCGATGGTCTGCGTGATGCATGCGACCCATACCATGATCAGGGAGCAAAATAATGGCTGAGAAAATTCTACAGGTTAAAGATTTAAACGTAAGCTTCCCGACCAGCACGGAGCACTTTCATGCGGTAAAAGGGGTGTCGTTTGACCTCTACAGAGGCGAAACACTTTCGGTTATCGGTGAATCAGGCTCAGGGAAATCGGTCACATCGAGTGCCATCATGCAGTTGTTGGATCGCCCCGGTCGAATCGATTCAGGTGAAATACTACTCACCACCGACTCTGGGCAAATCATCGATATTACTCAGATTGATCCTCGCAGCAAAGAGATGCGCGCCTTGAGGTGTTTTAACTTCTCTTTAGTTTCACAAGAGCCGATGGCTGCGCTAAGTCCGGTACATACCGTTGGCGACCAAATTAAAGAGGTGTTGTGTTTAGTAGACCCAAGCATTAGCAAGAAGTCTGCTCACGAAAGAACGGTTGAACTGCTGACTCAAGTACAAATGCCAGAGCCAGAAAGCTTGATCAACAAATACTCATTTGAGTTATCTGGTGGGCAACGTCAGCGTGTCGTTATTGCTATGGCCATTGCGAGCCGCCCCGACATATTGATTGCCGATGAGCCAACCACGGCTTTGGATGTAACGACTCAGGCCGAAATATTGGCGCTGTTTTCGCAGCTTCAAAAAGAGATCGGAATGGCGATTCTGTTCATCACTCATGACCTAGGCGTTGTGGCGCAAATTTCCGACCGTGTGGCGGTAATGGAAAAGGGTGTACTCGTGGAGTGTGGCAGTGTCCGCCAGATATTTGAGCAACCAGAGCACCCATATACCAATAAGTTGATGCATGCTACCCGAGCGCTAGAGAAGCCATCAAAAGTTAAAAAACCATTTTCATTGATTGAAGGTGAGAACGATCAACCAATATTGGACGTTGTATCGGTAACAAAGCAATTTGAAAAACCAGCCAAAATGTTCCAGAAAAAGCAGATCATGACTGCTGTAGACGATGCAAACCTAGTGCTTCATCCTGGGGAGTCGCTGGGTATTGTTGGAGAATCTGGATCAGGGAAAAGCACTTTAGGACGAGCGATTCTAGGGATGGCACCTGCCACTTCCGGCTCAATTCAGTATGTTGATAAACAAGGCAAAGTCGAATTGGAGCTGTCGGATTACAAACGGATTAAGCGAGACCCGTTGTTCGCTGATTTGCGTTTGATCTTTCAAGACCCTTGGTCGTCGCTTAACCCAAGAATGACGGTATTCGATATCATAGAAGAGCCGCTAAAACTGCTGCGATCTGAAATGAGTGGTAAGCAGAGGGAAGAGCGCGTTAGGAATATGATGAAGTGGGTGGGTTTACCTCCGGAATTCTCCAGCCGTTTTCCGCATGCTTTTTCGGGTGGTCAGCGCCAGCGGATTGTTATCGCTCGTGCTCTGGTTACTCTGCCAAAAGTGGTGATTGCCGATGAAGCCACTGCGGCGTTAGATGTGTCTCTGCGCTCACAGGTGTTGGATTTATTGATCGAGTTCCAAAATACCTATGGGACGGCGTTTATTCTGATAACACACGATATTGCGACGGTGAAATACTTTTGTGACCGGGTGATTGTGCTTCAACACGGAAAAATTGTGGAGCAAGGAAGCGTAAATGAAGTTATTCATGATCCTCAGCAGCCTTACACGCGTGAATTGATCTCAGCTGTTCCGGTTGCGGAGTTACCACCTGAAACCCTAGCAACGGCTTAGCGGATGTATGAACGAAACTATTGAACGTAACTAGGGAAATATTTCATTTTGTTTAAGGCGGTTTGAGCATCTGCGATAAAAAATGCCTCCTTCTTGGAGGCTTTTTTGTCTACAAAGCATTGGCTAGAGGCTACTTAGGCATATACATATAAAAATCAGTAAGTTGCATGAAATATATTCTGAGTTTTCATTCAATGTGAAGAAATGAATATTCATATTTTTATGAGTTAATCGATTTCATAATGAATGCTTATTTTCTCAGTAGCTTTATAACAAAGATTAAATATCAATTAGTTTATAAAATTAATACTATTTATTTCTGAGCTTTCAATAAACTGAGCTGGATATGTAGGTTTAATATTCGTTGCAGCTGCGAAACAAGACGACTAAAATCGATATGCGGTAGTAACTAATTTCAGATAATTCATTTGTTTATAGAAAAAGTTTGAACACTAACCTAGGCTGAGTTCAAAAAAAAAGTTTAACGCTCTTTTTTTTTATAGAACATTATTTTAAATTGGTTACAGACTTTGGGAATAGTGGCAAATCTATCGTTTTTGTCTGCTTTGATTCGATTAAAACGCAACGGAATGGCAATTTTGCCACTGGCTTTGGCAGGGGACGCTAGAGCTTTTTACCCATAACCAAGCTATTTGTGGAGTAATAATGACAACAACAAAGCAACCTGAATCCGTATCTTCGGTTCTGAAAACATTTGGTATTTTACAAGCACTGAGTACACAAAAGGATATTGGTATCAGTGAATTAGCTCAGCGTCTTATGATGTCTAAGAGCACCGTTTATCGCTTTCTACAAACTATGAAAACGTTGGGCTATGTATCTCAGGAAGGCGAAAGTGAAAACTATTCATTAACGCTTAAGCTGTTTGAACTTGGTGCAAGTGCATTGGAGTATGTGGATCTGGTGGATCTTGCGGATATCGAAATGCGCCGAATTTCCGATCTAACTAACGAGGCGTTGCACTTAGGTGCGCTCGATGGCGATGGTATTATCTACATCCACAAGATCGATTCGAAATACAACCTGCGTATGCAATCACGTATTGGGCGTCGCAATCCGCTTCACA
The DNA here is from genome assembly GCF_002835515.1 of Vibrio sp. vnigr-6D03. NCBI lineage: Bacteria > Pseudomonadati > Pseudomonadota > Gammaproteobacteria > Vibrionales > Vibrionaceae > Vibrio > Vibrio sp. vnigr-6D03. Next base: position 74,570 of record NZ_PIZL01000012.1, on the reverse strand, counting down.
CCACCGCTATCGGTAAAGTGTTGTTGGCTGAGCGAGACGAGCAAGACATTCGACATATCCTTTCAGTTGTAGAGTTCACCAAGTCGACCGACAAGACCCACGAAAATGTGGAATCCTTACTTGGCGAATTACCAACTGTGAAAGAGCAAGGCTTTGGTGAAGATAACGAAGAGCAGGAAGTTGGGCTACGCTGCCTCGCTGTACCAGTGTACGACCGCTTTAATCAAGTCGTTGCGGGTATGAGTGTTTCCTTGCCTACAATTCGTTTCACTGAAGAGAAGAAAACAGAGTATATCGCGGAGCTCCATGCCGCTGCGGCTCGAATTTCGCTAAAACTTGGCTGTAAAGCGTACCCTCACGGGAAATAACGATTTTGCATCGAGAAAAGACTCACACTCTTTGGCTTCATTAAAAGAATGCGGCTATTGGAGATGGTGTGATTTGAAAGGAAGGTGATTTCACCTTCCTTTTTTGATCTCTACAGTTTTTGATTGTAATGATTTAGCTTTTGATGACTAAGCTTTTAATGAACGAGCTTTTAATTACTGAGCTTTCCACGGTGCGGGCAATAAATGCTCTTTTAATAGAGCTAAGAAGCCACTGACCCTTTTCGAGCGTTCCTGTTCAGTGGTATTCAAAAGCGCAATGATGTCGGCGCTCGGCAATTCATAGTCGCACATTATCTGGGTTAGCTCGCCGCTGTTGATTTGGGGCTGAACGTCCCATTGCGATCGCATGATGATGCCCATTCCTGAGATTCCCCAATCTTTCACAACCCGACCTTCATTGCTCGCCATCGAAGGTTCTACCCTAATCAATTGTTCGCTTTTGCTTTTTTTATGAGTCAGCGACCACAGTGTGACATCTTCATTGTTTTCTCTCAGCGAAATGCATTGGTGTTGGTGGAGATCTTCAGGCTTTTTAGGTTCACCGTATTGGCGGAGGTAATCAGGAGACGCGCACAGAAAGCGCTGGTTTTTCGCTAAGGTTACCATTCGCAAAGAGGAGTCTTGCAGCTTACCTATGTAAATAATGATGTCCCACTTGTGGTGATGTGACCATGTTGGGTTGTCTGATAGCTCAAGTTCTACTTCTAGCTGTGGGTGTTGTTTCTTGTATTCCGCTAATAAAGGCGTGACATAGTCATTGCCGAACCCTAGTGGTGCAAGTACTCGCAGTTTTCCGCTGACGGTTTGTTTGTTGTTATCGATCACGTGTTGAAGCTCTTCAAGCTCTCGAATGATGGATGCGCCTCTGTCTAACAACAACCGACCTTCTTCCGTTAAGCATACGGTCCGAGAGGGCCTTTGAATCAGAGAGATCGACAGCTTTTTTTCGATATGTTGAAGCCGCAACGTCACCGATGGCGGTGTGATGTTCAGCGTGCGAGCAACGTCCGATAGAGTTCTATGACTTGCGACTACTTGAATGAACTTTAAATCTTCTGTGGTAATCATTTAGTTCAAACCTAATCAGTGTATTGGTATTGATTAATTTTAACTCAAACATATTTGAGTGACACTAAAGAAAACACGTTAGGAGTTTGTGATGAACCAAGATAGAAACGAACAGCCAACGCAGCTTGATACGCCCTACTTAAGACTCGATAAAGCGCAATTCTTACACAATATCTTGCGTTTAAGGCAGAGGATGGAAAGCCATGGTGTCGCACTGCGCCCGCATTTGAAAACGGTGCGTTCTGTTGAAGCAACTCATCATGTATTACCAGAGAAGCACTCTCCAGCGACGGTCTCGACGCTCAAGGAAGCCGAAGTATTGGCGGCATCAGGGTATCGTGAGTTCATTTATGCCGTCGGTATTACGGCAAGCAAACTCCCAAGAATACAGTCGTTGCTTCTTGGTGGTGTGGACATTGCCGTTATTTTAGACAGCGTTGAGCAAGCAAAATTGGTTGCTGCTTTTTGCCAAAAATCTGGGTGTGCTATTCCAGCTTTGATCGAATTGGACTGCGATGGGCACCGAGGCGGGATTCGATCAGATTCTCTACTTTTGGTCGAAATCGCTCACATTCTTCAATATGGTGGGGCGGAGTTTAGAGGTGTTCTGACGCATGCGGGAGAGTCGTATTTCTGCCAGTCTGAGCAAGAACTTGCAGCGGCAGCGAAACAAGAAGTTGAGTGTGCTCGCCGCGCCGCAAAAATGCTTGCTGATAATCGTATTGAATGCAAAGTGGTGAGTGTGGGTTCGACGCCGACCGCATTTTCTGGTGAAGAGTATGACGGCATAACGGAGGTTCGTGCTGGTGTGTACTGCTTTTTTGATTTGGTCATGGCGAAAGTGGGTGTTTGCGAACCCAGCGACATTGCTTTGTCCGTTGTAACCAGTGTTATCGGTCATAACGTTGAAAAAGGGTGGTTGATTGTTGATGCGGGTTGGATGGCGTTATCCAGTGATCCTGGCCTTAGCCTTGCCGATGAAAAAGATTCATTTGGTCTAGTGACCGATGTGAATGGAAATCTGGTTGAAGGGTTGAGGGTATCCCAGCTCAATCAAGAGCATGGAATCATAGAGCACGAAAAAGGTCAGTTTGATCTCTCGTTGTTGCCCGTAGGCACGCAACTGCGAATTTTACCTAATCATGCGTGTGCTACGGCGTCTATGCATCAAACCTATCATGTCGTTGATGTCGATAATTCAACAGAGACTTGGCAAAGAATTCAGGGGTGGTAAATGATTTATCTTAACGAAGAAACAACACGACAACTGATCACTCACGAGCTGGCTTACGCCGCGGTAAAGGATGCTTATCTAGCGGTTGGGGAGAGTGCAACACTGTTTCCTGTCGTCAATGCAGCAGGTGATCAGCCTGGAAGCATGTTTTCGCTAAAGTCTGCCAGTACCCCCAATGTTGTGGGCTGGAAAACAGGTTCCTATTGGCCCGAAAATTCGCAAAAAGGTATGCCTTGCCATAACACTGCGATCTTTTTACTGGATCCAGAAACGGGTGGGCTAATGGCAACCATTGAGGCAGGGGAAGTGAATGCTTATCGCACGGCAGCGGCTGATGCTGTCGCAACGGATGCGTTGGCACTCAAAGAAGCCTCGATACTCACCGTTTTTGGTACTGGGCATCAAGCGTATTACGAGGTCAGTGCGGTCTGTGCCATTCGAGATATCGAACAGATATGGGTTGTTGGGCGTAATGAAGCGCGATCAGTCACTTTAGTAGAGAAGCTCAGAAATGATGGTTTGGCCGCTGATGCGTGTGGCTTCGGAAAAAATGTGACAGCGAAACAAGCCTGCGAGTGTTCCGATATTGTTGTCACGGTGACGACGGCTCAATCTCCTTTGTTTGATGCCGATTGGATACAACCTGGAACACATGTGTCTGCAATGGGGGCCGATAAGGTGGGTAAAAAGGAGATCCCTACAAAGCTGTTTGAGCGTGCCTCGTTATTCTGTGATTACGAAAAGCAGTCAAGAGTGATCGGAGAATTCCAACACGCGAATTCCGACATAGAAATAACTGAAATGCACAGAGTACTTGTTCAATCGAATCGGGGAAGAAACTCCGACAAACAGATCACGATTTTTGATAGCTCTGGGATTGCATTGCAAGATCTATTTGTGGCGAAGCGGTTACTTAATAAGGAGGAATAAGGGGCATTGATGGAAAATTAAATTTGCATTTCTTTGATGAATTGTTTAAGTGGCTAATATATTTATAGTTAGAAAAGTTTGAATTTTGAGGGCGGCAAATGAAATTAATTGAATATATTATCAACTATAAGACATGAGAACTTTTGATTTACATTTTTACGACATAAATTTTACGACTGATTTAAAGTTTTTTAAAAGTAATCGTTTGCTTTTTTTATTTGTTTAATTAAGAAATACCTTAAATAATAATCATATTACTTAAAACAGATTTCAGTTTTTATCTATTATCTAATTCCTCCTTATTCGATATTATGATTTTGCTAGGTCGAGGGTGACATATCTATTGATTGTGAATGAGTCCACAATTAAATGGGTATTCACTATTCATCCTCATCGTTCATAAGAAACAATTCGTCAGGAGGTACTTTATGGTATTTAAGGTACTGCACAAAAGCAGTACACAATTGCTAAACATAATAAGAAATACAATTGCGTTGTGCCTAAAAACCATTAATAGGTTTTTGTATATAAAGTAAGCAATTATGCTTATCCATTTTCCACCGTGACAGGAAGAGTGGATGTAAACTTTCAACTATCGCGCCACTACTAAAACAGGTTCCCGCAAAGGCTTTGTTCTTCGTTCAGGTCCTTGAATCATCAACCTTGCTGGTGATTTAATGCAAAGCCTTTGCTTTTTTCTCTTCCGGTTTAAAAAAGTGTTTTAACGCGTCAAGCATCACATCGACTTTTTTAGGTACACTTCGGCTAATGGTTAGAGCTTGTATTTTAATGTCGGGCCATGACATATGATTTAAAACGCTGGTTAGCTCTCCACGTCTTAAATGATCTTCTACAAAAGGTAGGGGTAAAAGAACTAATCCGTGTCCAGATATGGCAAATGAACGTGCCGTCATTTCATTATTGACTTTACATCGAACATTTAAGTTGGATTTCTCTTCGAACTCTGCAGTTTTGCAGACGACTTCTATGGTGTCGCTGTCGGAATTGACTATCCAGTGATGATTTACCAAATCCGAACCCAACTGCGGTATGCCAAAGGTTGAAAGATAGTTTTCAGAAGCACACAACACACGTGGAATGCTGCCTAAAGGGCGATAAACCAAGTTGCAGTCTTTTGTTTCCCCGAGCGTAATCGCGATATCGATGTTCTCTTGAACGATATCTCTCATTTTGTCGTCTGCGACGAGATTTAGCCGAATATCTGGGTAACTAGAAAGGCAAGGGGAAAGAGCGTTAGCAATCGTCGCTTGTGCAAGACCAGTGCTGCATGTAATACGCACATCGCCTTTTACACCCTCACGGCAATCGGACAATTTTTGCTCTAAACTTTCAAAGTGCGATCGCATTTGACCGTAACCTTGCAATAATATTTGCCCAGCCTCGCTTACGGATAATCCACGGGTTGAACGGTGTAATAATGTCACCCCAAGGGCGTTTTCAAGTTGAGATATATTTTGACTGATTGCAGACGGTGACATTCCCAATCTTTTAGACGCTGCTGTCATACTTCCAGCACTGGCAACAACAGAAAAAATACAGTATCGCTTCATATTTTCCAAAGCACTTCTCCATATATGAAAGTTTATCAACGAAATAATAAAAAATATTAATCGAAGTTTTTTAAGATAATTTTATTAAATCAATGGCTATGAAAAATTTCATAAAGGTATATATGAGTAAGTAGGAAATGAGTATGGAAAGTGAACGGTCACCATGGTTAGCTTTTCCTAGAAAGATATTGTGTTTCTTATTTTTAGTACATACATCTTATAGATTTTATAGAATTATTATCAAGTCAATTTTCTGAAAGAAAGTTGTATTTTTCAGTTATTTATTTGCATAAAGAATACAGTCCGTTTCATTACATAAAATAACTGGAATGGGAGTCACTTTTTGTGTTGAAATTGTGTGTATTTTATTCAGGCTAAGTGCTTTCATCTTCCCCAATCACATGGTCACAATATGTAACAATGTATTAATGTGTATGCAGTTCGAGACAGTTTGCATCATGACTATTCAATGTCATGTTAATTTATACAGAATGGCTTTTGGACGGTTAATGTCTGGCATCTTGCGGTGACATGGGTATATGCTTGATGCTTCTTCACGGTTCTCTAAAGGACATTTCTCCAACATGCCATCCATTCCGCTCCCCTTTGTTGTCGTTATACTCCTATTAGTGTTGTTTACTGTGTTACTTAAACGGCACGACAAATCTTATTATCCAGCACTGGCTTTTATTTTATGTAGCGCATTGACCATCAGTTTAGTTGGAGCAAGATGGACAACGGAATGGTCATGGGTGAGGAGTATTCAGCCTATTGTCGCTTCACTCGTCCCTCCTTTGACGTGGTGGTGTTATTCCCATGCCTTGAATAATAAAAGTCACTGGAAGCTGCTTCACGTCGCTGTTGTAGCTTTAGTCGGCATTGGCATCAGCCAGTTCAATGAAATGCGTGATGTTATCGACTTTTTCATTATTGGCACTTATGTTGGCTACGCAATTGCTTTGTTTAAGCTGACTCAACTCTCTCCAGATGAATGGAAAGGAGTGAAATTTTCTCAAGTCGATGAGTTTAAAACGTCGCTCTATTTCACATCGGGTTTATTGTTATTTTCTGCGGTTGTTGATGTGGGAATCGTACTGGATTTTGCTTTATCTGAAGGCCAAAATATCACGACCATATTGTCGGTAGGACATGTCTTAATTCTTCCTATTCTCGCTTATGCGGTAAGCATTGCAGGCGGTACCATTTCGTTGGAAGTGAATGCAGAATCCGTTGAGAAAAAAGAAGCGGTCACGCTGGAGGCTTTGGCTGCAGATAGTGAAGAGGCTACAAATAGTGAAGAGGCTACAGATAGCGAAGAAGATACGCATGCTCTGGTGTTGGACACTGTCGAGAATTTACTGCTCGCCTCTCAATTGCACCTTGACCCTAACCTAAATTTAAACCGATTGGCACGAAAGTCCGGTATCCCTGCAAGAAACATATCTATTGCCGTAAACACCCTGAAAGGGAAGAACGTTTCTCAGTTTATCAATGAATACCGAATCCAGAATGCCATGAACTTACTGGAAACCTCCAATCACTCCATTACTGAAATTTATGAAATGGTTGGCTTTCACAGTAAGTCCAATTTCAACCGTGAATTCAGCCGAATTACAGACTCTACGCCAAGTAAATACCGCCAGATAAACCGATCCAAAGAGTAAATAAATCAAACCAAGGAGTTATCCGGCGGCTGAATCAGCGGTGTCTTGCTCAGTGGGTGAGTGACACTTCAAGAAAGCCCATAATTGATTTTGCCATTGCTGCGTGCAGTTCTTGGCGAGTTCGTTTCATCCCATCATCACAAACCATGCCGTCGCCTTTGTGCTCTTCTTCGATAATCGCTCGACCACCAGGCTTACAAAGCTGCATAAAGCTGAAATGTGTTGCGTCTTGAATTAACTCATAGCGCGTTGTTTTTTCGGGGAGTATTGAAGCAAGATATCCCGACTCCAATTCATAGGGTAAATACGCCGTGTTGGTGCCTGCTGCTTGGATCAAAACCGGTATGGCTACTTGTTGCAAACTAGCAGGCGTGAAGCCTCTCGCCAGCCCGAGATCGAGCGATACTACCGCTTTAATACGCTCATCGATTAAATGGCTGTGTTGCTTTGTTGGCTTATCCAACCCCATCTCAGGGAGCAGTTTGCAAACTTGTGGGTTAGGGTGAGCCAAACATTCTTGTTTAATTTGAGTCGAGTCTGTTTTACCCCCCGCAAGGTTTATCATCGTCCAGCCGCCCATAGAGTGTCCAATGGCAGCGATATTTTTCCTATCAATGACTGAGTGAAATTCAGAGTCTGTCAGCATCCAATCGATCGCTCGGCTGATGTCTCTTGGGCGTTCCCACCACATCGCTGCTTGTTCCTGAGAAGGATTAAATGTGGTGGTTCCTGGGTGATCGGGTGCAGCCACGATGTAGCCGGAATCCACCAAATATTCTGCTAACCAATTCAGGTTACGCCAACTGCCTCGATAGCCGTGAGAGAGCATGACGAGCGGACGCTTTTCATGGTGAATCTGAGCATTTTTTCTTACCGAGATACCTTCAAAAGCGATATTGTCAGCCACTTTTACTTTCAGTGCCGTGTTATCACGTGTTGGATACCAAATGGTCAGGTTGAGAGGGCGAGTGTCTGACTCGATGGATGTTTGTAGAAAGCCGATGTCTTGGCTATTCGACAGTGAAGGGAACAAAAGACAGGCGAACAAAAAGAGTGAATAAGGCTTTTTCATGGCGATTTCTCATTGAGTGGATAGAGATGCCATTTTGCGAAAAAGCTAGGCTAGATGCGTCCTAGAACACGATCGAGGACGCCCTAAAACCTAATTTGCTACATTTCGTCTGCTACAGAATATTGCTTTTTACCTTTTTTAAGAACTTGGTCACTTGGTTTTGTTTGGCAACTTCACTTTGGTAAAGAGAAAACATTTGGAACGAGCAGTTTTTAGCACAAGCCCCAAGCAAGGCAAATTTAAGAATTTTGTATACGGGGCGACGCAGTACAAAGCGATCAACCCACCATGGTGATCCCAGTGTAGTGATTGCGGTAACTTTCTTTAATTTACCCAAATTAGGGGTAATGGCTTTCATATCTTCAGAGTGGTTGTACGCTCGGCCCGGCACCCAAACTCGGTCAAACCAACCTTTCAATATGGCCGGAAAGTTAAACCACCAAGTAGGAAACACTAAGACTAAGTGTTCTGTGTTTTCGAGTTGCTCAATATCAGATTGCGTTTTAGAAGCATCGAAATGATCGGCGTAATAGCTTTGGCGTTCGTTTTCACTCAATACTGGGTCGAATTGTTCTTTGTACAAATCTTTAACCGTAACCGAATGCCCTTTCGATTCGAGGTGTTCAATGACTTCTTTAGCCAGATGTTGGCAGAGGCTCGATTGAATAGGGTGCGTTACAACAACCAATGTATTCACAGTGTCTCCTTAGGGGGAATTTAGTAAGGGTCAATAGAGTCAGGGGATACCTTAAGAAACTAACTCAGCCGTAGGAATAGCCGCTAACTTAACACCAAAGCTTTGAATAGCGGGAAGTGTGCAGTTGTGATGTTCGCGAATGATACTTCCGCTCGCGTGAGGCTTATCATGCGTGGTATGAGCATCTGAAATCAGTGTTACTGGATAGCCCAAACCTGCAGCGCGTCGAGTGGTTGTGTCTACGCAAAACTCTGTGGCGTAACCGCATACGTAGAGATGTTGGATTTGGTGTTCGTCGAGTAAGGTTTGAAGATGGGTGTTGTGGAATGAATCGGGTGTAGTTTTGTTGATGTAAGAATCCGATTCAACCTGCTCCAAATCTTGGTGTACTTGCCAGCCCTCACTGCCCATTTCAACGATGGAGTTTGGGGCTTCATGGCGCACAAATATGACGGGAATATCTTTCGCTCTCGCCCAGTTTGTTGCTTGGTTGATTCGGTTTATGACTTTTTCTGTTTCATACGGTTGCGGTTTGGGTTCCATTAAACCTTGTTGTACGTCTATCACAAGGAGCGCTGATTTCATTCTATTGTGTCCTTTCATTCACTCGCATCAGTAGAGTGTTTTAGCCGAGAATCATTGATTGATAGCCAATGGGCTTTGGATTCCAAATGTATGTGCTTCTGCTTTTCTCTTTCAAATGGAGTATCAAGTAACGCCAGAGCAAAGGTTGTCCATTCACTGCTAAATGTTCCTGAATCCTGCCAGAGTACATTCGCCCCGCAGTGTGTACAAAAAGATCGTGTCACGTCCTCAGAAGATCGAAAGCGAGCGAGATGCTCTTTTCCTATCAGAGAAAAATGTTCTTTGCGAGTGGCAGCGTATGTAGCGAAAGCCGCCCCGTGAGACTTTTGGCACATCTTGCAATGACAGTGCGTAACCGCCTTGATATCACCCACAATTTCAAAAGAGACCTTTTTGCAAAGGCAGGATCCTGTATGTTTTTGCCACATTTACTTAGTCCAGTTGATTATCCCAAGAGTAAACTAACCGAGATAAATAACATCATAACGCCAACGAGAAACTCCAGTATTTTCCATGATGAAGGTTTTTGAAACAAGGGCTTAAGTAACCGAGCGCCATACCCTAAGCTAAAAAAGAAGACAAACGATGCACTGACAGCGCCGAGTCCAAAGTAAAATTTGGTGGCTTCATACTGAGTAGAGATAGAACCTAGTAGCACCACCGTATCCAAATAAACATGAGGGTTGAGCCACGTAAACGCTAGGCATATCAGCACCGTTTTCTTCCATGATGATTCGGATTCACCTACAAGGTTCATGGCATGAGATTCTTTAAATGCGGATTTGAAACTCAAAAAAGAATACACCAGCAAAAACGCAGCCCCACCGAAGCGGGCGAATTGCTCTATTGAGGGGAATTCCTGAACCAGCGCACCAAAGCCGGATACTCCCATAGAAATCAGGATGGCATCGGATGTGCCGCACACTAAGCACACCAGAAAGACATGCTGTTTCTTTATTCCTTGCTTGATCACAAACGCATTTTGCGAACCAATAGCCAGAATAAGCGAAAGGCTAAGACTAAAACCGGCTATGTAAGTTGATAACATTCAAATTCCTTTTACATCATTAATGAGCAATCCTTAAATAAGCATGCCTGAAAAGTGACTCTTTACTCAAATAGTTATTCTGATGAGGCATAAGTAAAGCTAAAGGGAAGGAATGGAAGTTGTAGGATACGCGAACCGACACGCCATGACTGATCGTGTCGGTTGGGTTTAAAGCTAGGTAGGTGTATAAAACTGAGTAGGGCTAAGCCGTCTGCTTGGTGAGCTCGAATTTTTTATTCTTATCGAGCTTTCCACTGAGCCGAGTGAGAGCAATAGCTATAACAACGATAACGGCACCCACCCAAGGGGTATGCATTAATCCCGCTTCTGCCACGATAAGCCCGCCACCCCAGGCACCTAAAGCAATGCCGACATTAAATGCAGCGATGTTCAACCCAGATGCGACATCGACCGCGTCAGGTGTGTGTTTCTCTGCCAAGTTGACCACATAGACTTGCAACCCAGGTACGTTACCGAATGCAAATGCGCCCCAAATTAAAATGGTTGCCGTCGCGGCAATTGGGTTAACTGCCGTAAAGTTAAAGAGAACCAAAATAGTCGCGAGACCTGAAAAGATAATAGTGAGGGCTTTGATTGGTCCCATTTTGTCGGCCATTTTTCCACCCCATATATTCCCCACAGCCACTGAAACGCCGTAAACCAACATAATCAAACCAATGGCGCTAGAGCTAAACCCAGAGACTTGCTCAAGAATAGGCGCTAGGAAAGTGAACGCGGTAAAGGTGCCGCCATATCCCAAAGCGGTAATGGCGTAGACAAGCAATAAGCGAGGGTGAGTGAGCACTCGAAGTTGTGAAGACAGCTTGGTGGCTGGTGGTTGCTTTAAATTGTTTGGTACAAGGAGCAAACTGAAAATCAATGCAATTAAGCCAAGCACGGCGACAGTTAAGAAAGTGGCTTGCCAGCCAAAAGTTTGGCCAATATAGGTACCCAAAGGTACGCCTGTTACTAGAGCTACGGTTAAACCTGTAAACATAATCGCTATCGCGCTGGCGGCTTTTTCTTTAGGCACTAACCCCGTGGCAATGGTAGAACCTATCGAGAAAAACACCCCATGAGCCAGCCCCGTCAATATGCGAGCAACGATCAACGTATCGTAGTTTGGCGCTTGCCAAGCCACCAAGTTTCCGACCACAAACAAGCTCATCACGAAAAGAAGCACGTGTTTGCGATTCCATTTTCCAGTAAGTGCGGTTAAAACGGGCGCGCCGATCGCGACACCGAGCGCATATAGGCTAACTAACAATCCAGCAGAGGGTAAGGACACCTGTAAATCGGCCGCCATTGTAGGAATGAGCCCCACAATGACAAATTCGGTGGTCCCGATAGCAAAAGCGCTGAGCGTTAATGCGAGAAGGGCTAAAGGCATAATGTTGTTCTCTCCATGACAGTCCTGAGAATGATAGTTCTGAGAAGCACGTATCGTTCAATAGTGGTGTGTTTCGTACTTGTCCCAATGAATAGAGGCGAATTATGCGGAATCTAATAATTGTTAAAAATAGAGGTTTTAACAAATGACTTTTGTGGAATATGCAATAAAATTGTTTCAGCTAATGAATGTAGAGAGTAGACATGCTAACCCGATCGGATGATTTAGAAATGTTATTGGCAGTGGTGGATTCAGGGGGATTTTCTGCCGCAGCCGAAGCATTAAACATACAGGTAGCGCGCGTGTCGCGTGCGGTAAGTAAGGTTGAGCGTCAGCTTAATGTCTCCATTTTTAATCGCACGACACGTCGGGTAGAGCTTACAGAAGAAGGGCGTCAGTTTGTCGATACGGTTCGTCTTGGTTTGATGCAAATCCAACAAGCAGAAGAAGAGGTTATCTCCCGTGGCGATCTACCCAAAGGTCGGTTGCGCGTGGACGCAGCAAGCCCATTTATTTTTCATCAGTTAGTGCCATTAGTGAAGCCATTTAATGACGCTTTTCCTAACATCCAATTGGAACTGACGTCGAATGAAGGGTTTGTGGATTTATTAGAGAAGAAAACCGATTTGGCGATTCGGATTGGGCGACTGAACGACTCTACACTCCACGCCAGCCCCCTTGGTAAAAGCACACTATACATTGTTGCTTCGCCTGCCTATCTAGCGTGTCGCGGCATTCCTCAAAAAACCAGCGACCTCTCAGTTCATGACACCATCGGCTTCTCAGGGGCTAGAGTGTTGAACCAATGGCCGTTAAAAGGGGTTGATGTATTAGAGCCGAAATTTGTATCCAGTAATGGCGAGACCGTTCGTCAACTGGCATTAGCAGGTAATGGCATAGCGTGTTTGTCTGGCTTTATGGTGAAAAAAGACATCGAGGAAGGTCGGCTAATTCCATTACTTGAAACAGAAAAATTCTCAAGTGCCGATAGAGAACAGATCAATGCGGTGTATTACCGATCGTCGTCCGTCGCTAAGCGTATTTCGGTATTCATAGATTTTATTCAGCCAAAATTGTTGTTGTAACTTTTGTGCTCGCTAAGGAAAGGGAAAGAATCACCCTATCCCCTCACATTGTTCATCTTGGGCTTTATACGCTTTAAGATTTTTATCCTCTTCATCTTCAAAATAGTCGTCACTTAACACCATCGATTGAATGCGATCGAGGCGAAAATGGCGGAAGTCTTTCCTTTTTTCGCACCAGCTAACCAGCAGCCAAACGGGGCTGAAAAATATCAGTGCAAGTGGGCGCAGCGTTCGGGAAGTCGTTTTCTTGTTGTCGTCACAGTAATGAATGTCGATTTTTCGTTTTTCGCGTATGCATTCTCGGAGGTCGGAGAAACTGATGCTCCAAGGGAGAATCGCTTCACTTGGCATGGAGTAGGTGGTGATTTGTTGATATTCGCCTTGAAGCTGGGCTGGTAAGATTGCTTGAATTTTTTCAAGAGCGCTCGTCGCTTTCAAAGCAAAGGGATCATCGGTCCATTGGCGTACCATGCTGATGCCAAGACCAATCGCTTCCAGCTCATCAATATCAAAGGTGACAGGGGGAAGGTAGTATTTCTTGTCGATGATGTAACCTACACCCGCTTCGCCATAAATTGGAGCACCTGAAGTGACCAAATCTTGAATGTCTCGATAAACGGTGCGGCTGCATATCTGGAACTCTTCAGCAATCTGCTGCGCAGTGACGGCGCGATGGCGGCTTCTAAGATAATGAGCCATTTTTAGTAGCCTATCTGCTCGTCTCATTCTTTTGCTCCTGCATAGAAATTTATTGTCATCACTGAATTTTGTACTTGTGGCATTAGCTCAGTGATACGCCCTTGATTAGGTGAGTATATACCCAAGTGACCTCAAGGTGCAGGATTCAGAGCCTCATATTCTGTTTCAATTCAAGGAAAAGAACGCTGTGGAATGACGAGTCCTTTCCAAGTTCTTTGACGAGGAAGTGTGGCAGAATATGGGCTCCCAAGGGCGAGTTTAACTGGCTTTCATACTGCGTTACCGATTCTTGATTTAGAATGACTAGATCTTCAAATCGATGCCTTGCCTAAAAGCCAGTTAATTCTCGCTGAACCAAGCATCTTGAGGTTACTTGGGTATATTGAATTAACCCTACTGACACCATGCTGTCAGTAGGGTGTCGTTATGCTCTATTCCACTCACCCAACATAGGAATAGAAGTGATGAAAAGAACAGCCGTTAACCCATGGAATTGGTCTCTAAATCTTGGCTACAGCCAAGCTGAAATTATTGAAGGCGCAGGTCGTCAGTTAAATTGCGCAGGGCAAACAGCGGTGGATACAGAAGGTGCGCCGCAACACATTGGGGACATGCGGAGTCAAATCGCATTGGCAATGGATAACCTTGAAACTGTGCTAAAAGCAGCAGATATGGGGCTCGCCAATCTTACTCAATTGCGTATTTACACCACGGATGTGGACGAAGCGATGAAACATTTCGATATTCTTGGAATGCGAATGGGACCAGTCAACGCAGCACCCCCAATGACATTACTCGGTGTTACCCGACTTGCGCTTCCAGAGCTACTATTTGAAATAGAAGCAATAGCCGCAGACTAATGGTTCTAGCAGTAGGCTTTTGAATTGCCAATTGTGACTTTCTCATTGCTAAGCAAACCTATATCAATTAAATCGCAGAGTAGGCATTGCTTTTCCTTCTTTGTTAGAATCCACAATAAGATATTAACGAGCAAGGATTTACACTATGAGAATGTCTTTTTTGATTGTCGCAATGAGTTTTGTACTTGGTGGCTGCGCAAAAACTTGGGAAGGCGTTAAAGACGATTCGTCCGAGATTTGGAAAGAGACAAAAGAGACTATCCACGAGGCGACTGAGTAATAGGCTCATTTCTAATTGGATTATCAAAAAGCAGCGTATTTTGAATGCGCTGCTTTTTTGTTGACAAAACACTTCTGAGAGAAAAACACAGAACAACTCAGCGGCTTTGTTCCATATTAAATAGAGTAGTCTCTCGCTACACTGCTGCGTATTATGCTAAATCGCAGAGTTAAACAATGAACGCATCAAACAACAAGATAAAATGGGGCATCGCAGGGTTAGGAAACATTGCGACGCGCTTTGCTACCGCCTTAACACAGCATTGCGACAACGCAGAGCTGTATGCAGTGGCAGCCAGAGACCAAAACCGAGCTCAATGTTTTGGAGAGAAATATGGCTGCGATACCTTTTATGGCAGCTACGAAGCGTTAGCGAAAGATCCGAACGTACAAGCCATTTATGTGGCGACGGTCCACCCTTTCCATCAACCTTTGACAGAATTGTTCCTTAAACATAAAAAACATGTCCTAGTGGAAAAGCCTGCTTTTACGAACGTGGCAGATTGGCTTGCCATGAGCGCATTAGCAAAACAACAGGGCGTTTTGCTATTAGAAGCCATGAAAACGGTGGCGTTTCCCGCATACCAAGAGTTGAAGAGTTACCTGGTAGATCACCAAATTCAACTTACTTCGATAGAAGCGGGCTTTGGCAATGAGCACGATTTTGATCCTGACTTGTTCATTTTCAACCACGAGCTGGCAGGCGGGACGACATTGGATGTAGGCGTATACGGTTTATGGCTGTTCTGCGATTTGTGTGACACACTCAATGTTAAGGTTTCCACGCCGACCGTTAAAATGTTTACCTCTTTCGAACAGTCCAAAGTGGATGAAGATGCACTCTTCCAATTTGATGGAGCGATAAGCGGAACAATCTCTGCTTCCATCGTAAAAAACCTACCTCGCGAGGCACTATTAAAAGGCAAGGGTGTGACCATTACCATTCATGATAAGTGGTGGAACCCGAGCCATATCAGCATTGAAACTCAAAATGGGTCTTTTTCTATTATCCACCCCATAAAAGGGAATGGGTTTGAATACGAGATAGAGCATTTTTCGCAGCTTCTGCTTGATGAAAAGCGCCTATCTGCTGTTTTAAAACCTCACGTGACCGAGCAGGTATTGTCGATTATGGAGCAAAGCTTAGTAGACGCGGGTTACGCACATTTAACCCAGAGATAAAGCCCGTAGCACAAAGAAAAGGATGGAATGGAAAACCTTAAACGCAAACTCGATATCTACGAACGGCTGTTTAGCACTTATGGTCCCGGGACGTCGGAATGTCAGATAAGTGAACTGGCGGCGCTCTTGCACGTTAGTGAGCGGCACGTTCAAACGCTATTGAAAAAAATGGTCGCAGTTGGGTGGATCGATTGGGTTGCCCAGTCTGGGCGAAACAAAAAAGCACGGTTGTCTTGTCGTATTGAGCCGATAGAAGCGTGTTATGAAATTGCGAACCCTTTGGCTGATTCTGGCAGCGTAGAGCAGCTGCTTAATGTGCTGTCTTTCGGGGGGAGGGATCCCAAAAAAGAACTGGAAGCTTACCTATCGCAATCGCGAGAAGCCATTCAACGCATCGCGTATATCCCATTTCATCGAGAGCTAGAAAGATTACACCCGTTCAGTTCTTTGCGCCGTACGGAACGTTTTTTGGTGACTCAGATCTGCCAACGACTAACGCTTATCCATAACGGCAAGTTAGAAGGTGACCTTGCTTATCAATGGCGTAGCAATTCCAGCGCGACATGCTGGCATTTTCAAGTTCGCAGTGGCGTACATTTTCACGATGGAAGTTTGCTGAGTGCTCAAGATGTAGTGAGATGCTTGCAAGCTCTCGCCTCAACTCAATATTGGTCGCGTTTGTATCGGCACATAGCGAGTGTGAGGGCGACGTCGAACGAGCTAATAGAAATTAGGCTGAGTGAGGCAGATTGGCATTTACCTCGGTTGCTTTCACGAGCGGAAACATCAATCTTTAAGCTGCCTTCCAGTGAACGTTTGATAGGGTCTGGCGCTTTTTCCCTTGATGTTTTTTCTTCAAAAATGCTTAGGCTCAGTCGGAATGACCGATACAGTCACAGCACAGCAATATTGAAGCGTGTTGAATTGTGGGTTTACCCAGAATGGGCGAAAAGCAAAAGCTGCGCGCTTAACCAAGTGTGCCTGCAAATGCCCGATCAAACGCAATCCATTGAAAGCCAAAAACCGTCTACATTTTTAAAAATCCTGAACCAGGAAGATGGTACTGAAATTGGAATTTGCAGCGACAACTCGAAGATAAGCAGTGAAGACACATCGGAATGCCAAGCGCTAAGTTTTGCTGTTTTAAACACAAACGGTGAAAATCACACAGTTCAAGTTGTTCCATATGGGCACTACCACCAAGATTTCGAACAAGCTTTTTGCAGCATTATTGATGAGAACGATGCGTTTACTTCGTGGTTGTCTTTCTTCTGTTTATACCCATTTCGTTCAGATTGTTTTCAGAGCGATATCAAGGGCATTCGATCGCGCCCAGATTATGCCGATGCACAGGAAGGGTTAGATGCACTAAAAACCAAAGCAAAAGTACTTGGCGTGGTGATACCACTGAAACAAGAAACGTTCAGCCTCGCGGTTTCCAAAAATATCGAAAATGCGCAAGTAAACGGTTTTGGCTGGTGTGAGTTAGGCGATATCTGGATTTCGGATCTGCCGTTAGAATTGTAGTTAGACATTTTCTCTTCGTTAGACGTAATCTATCCGTTAGACGGAATTTGAAACAGTAGGGAAAATGAGCGAATCATCTAAACAGCGATTAAAACACTTTCTGGAGCGAGTCGTGCCGAACATTCAGTACGACACTCATGATCTTCAGCAGTTTTCCTTTGCTGATTACCAAGAGAAACAATCGATTTTTTCAGAGGGAGATATCGTTGCGGATGTGCATTTCTTACTTCAAGGTGTTGGGCGATATTACTACCTTGATTCTGAAGGGGTAGAGCGAAATAAATCCCTAGTGAAAGCGGGCGGTGCATTTACTAGCGTAAGCTCGCTGGTCGCGACTGCTCCAAGCCCTTTTTATGCTGAAACCATCACATCATGCAGCCTAGCCTCCATCCCTTATTCCTCCCTTATAGCTTTGACGGAAAAACATCCCTATTGGAACGCTTTCGTAAGAAAAATCTATGAGCAATTGGTTCTGAAGAAAGAACGTCGAGAGGCGGAGTTTTTGCTATTGGATGCTAAAACACGTTACCAAAACTTCTTAAGCGAGTTTTCGGAAGAAAGCCATCTTATTCCATTACGTCATGTTGCTATGTACCTAGGTATTACGGACGTGACGCTTTCACGGATCCGCAGAGAATTGGGCTTAACATAAGTTAAGGCTTGCCACTTTTCTAACAAGTAGACTGCAACTCCTCATTGAATTTTTAGGATACGCAGATGAAAAAGTTACTTCCCCCCTATTTATTTGTGCTGACGGTTTTCGCGATGGGTGCTGTTTGTTGGTACACAAACTCTCCACATTTAATTGCCATGCCTTATTCATTTCTAGGTTTATTGTTTGTTGCTTTTGGTATTGCCCTCGCAGGTAGAAGTAGCGCTTTATTTCGCAAAGTTGGAACCAACATAATGACGTTTGATGAACCGGGAAAGCTGGTAACAACGGGCGCATTCAAATTCACCCGAAACCCTATGTACCTTGGGCTCTCCATTGCGTTATTTGGATTTGCTGTTTTATTTGGCGCGGCCATCTCATCTTTTGTATTGGTTGTGTTCTATGTGGTTGTTTCGGATCGGTGGTATATCGCTTATGAAGAGCGAGAAATGATCAAGAAATTTGGCGAAGAATACAGCCTGTATCGAAATTCTGTGAGGCGTTGGATCTAACCCGAGGTCAGGTTAACCCAAAAGGTCGCTGATTTAGGGGGTAAGAAATAAGGGGGAATTGCGTGCCACTTCATGCTATTCCCATCAGTTTGCATGATGAATTCTGTTAAGGTTTGCCAGCTTATTTGGTGAGTAAACAGGTAAGTTTTTAGAAAAAGAAGTACTGAGAAAACACAATGACTGTAGAGATTAGATCCGCATTATTAGAAGATATAAACCAAATTGCCCAGATACATGTGGATTCTTGGGGCGTGGCGTTTGAAGGCTTAATGCCTCAAGGATACATATCAGGTTATAACCTAGATGTAAGAAGAAAAGAATGGAACAGCATCATTCAAACGGAAAGTGAATGCGTTATTGTTGCTGAGCGCGACCAGCAAGTAGTCGGCTTTTTATCCTACTACATCAATCCCACCCATTCGGACGTTATCGAATTAAGCAAGCTCTACCTTTCCCCTTATCTATACCGACAAGGTGTCGGAACACAATTGATGAATGCGTTTAATCAAGTGGTAAAAGCAGAGGCAATCAAACGTATCTCTCTTTACGTTCTAGACAATAACCAATCGGCAATGAAGTTCTATCAAAAGCTTGGTTTTGTTGAGACTGGTGAATTCGAAAAAACGGAATACGACGGTGAAACCATCATTGATATTCGGCTTATGAAAGAAGTCGGCAAACAATGACTTCCTACTTAATGTATTGATATTCATGGTTATTAATGGATATTCCTCTTCTCATTTCTATATGAATACCTGAGAATCATAAGCCTTTGACATGGTATTGGAGACCATACATGAAACTAGGCGATAAAATTAAGAACATGCGCAATGATTTGGGGTTAAGCCAGCCAGAGATGGCTGAACAAGCAGGGATTGAACAATCTTATCTTTCCAAACTTGAGAACAATAAATGCATTCCGTCCAACGACGTTTTCCTTAGGTTACTGTCGGCACTAGGTACAAAAACAGATGATTTCATTCGTTCATTTGAATCAGAATACATTGAGTCAGAACTTTTAAAAATTCCAGATGTTAAAGCTTGGGTCCAAAGCAAGCAAGCAGGCTAATAGCGATAACCTTCAGAAACGTATATTAACCATCTCATGCATTCTTTTAATTGCAGGTTTTGTGTTGTTTTACGCGGGGAAGAGTGCGGTCATTTTTGATGAAGCTTACTATCGTTATGAATCTAGTGGGATCCTTTACGAAGGGGAATCGAAACATTTATTGACGTCTTGGCGATCAACGCTTCCATCAGGCAGCCAAAACCGAGAACAGAGAGAGAAGTTGATTAAATCATTCGAAGAACGAATGAAGACGGAAGTGGTTCTGAAGAAGGAGCGTTTAGGAAGCGAATTCGAGATAGATGTCGACGATGGGTATAGAGTCTTTAAGCTAAAAGGAAAAGTGGAGAAGGCAAGATTAGTCAACGGCTGGATAGAATTGCTTGGTGTATTTTGCTTTGTTTCAGGAATTGTTGGGCTATACGTTGAGCGAAGGAGAGCTAATTAATTACTTGGGTATAAAATCTAAATTGAAATAGTAACCCCTGTCTGTATTGAGTTTGGTAAACATACCTCCCCCCAAATTAAAAGCCAGCTGAGCCCTTCAAGTATCCAATATAACGTGAATACCGAAACTTGAGGCTGTGAAGCTGGTTCAAATCCTGTTGAGCTAATACTGTAACAATAATAAGCGCCTCATATTTAACTGATTGAAATTGTTAGGTTTTGTTTTATTTTTGTGGTTTTTATGGCTTGAGCTGTAAGGAAAAGGTCAAGTCGTCTCAAATAAGAGTCATGCGTTTAAGGCATTATTTGAGGGATTTTGGCGAGCTTTAACAGATCGTCGTAACTCAGCCAATAAGCAAAAATAAAATAGGGTAGGACGTGGAAAATAGAACGGATTGGGTCGATTACGCAAAAGGTATAGGTATTCTACTTGTAGTGTATGGGCATGTGGCGAGAGGGTTGTTCAACGCCAATATAGACATGCCTAATGCGTTTTACCATATGGCAGACAGCGTGGTTTATAGCTTTCATATGCCGCTATTTTTCTTTTTGTCAGGGTTGTTTTTTTACCGTTCGTTTTCCAAGCGAGGTGCTAAGAAACTGATGTTCAGCAAGGTGGACACCATTTTCTACCCGTACGTTTTGTGGTCTTTATTGCAAGGCAGTATTGAAGCCGTTTTATCGAACTACACTAACGGGAATGTGTCTTTCAGCGATGTATTTGCGTTGCTTTGGGAGCCAAGAGCCCAGTTTTGGTTCTTGTATGCGCTTTTCTTTGTGTTTCTAGTCAGCTCTGTCGTGTATTCCATCGGTTCTAAAGCGTTGGGGATGGGGCTTTTTGTCGTCACGGTATTGCTGTATGTATTTTCTTCATTTTTGCCAAATGTCACTCTGATTAACTTCTTAACTCAAAATCTAGTGTTCTTCTTTTTAGGAATAATCTTCACTCAGTACGCTTTAGAACGCTTCTTTAAATCTGGTGCGGCACTGGGCGTTACGATAATGTTATTTGCCTTTATTCAGTGGGTATATCACGGCTTATTGGGTATGGACTACAGCCAGAGAGGGGCAGAATCACTGATTGTTGCTATTTGCTCGATAGCGTTTGTCACGTCACTATCCGTCACGATATCTAAAGGATCCTTTGGGTTTTTGAAAACGCTAGGAGTAGCGTCGATGTCGATTTATGTTATGCATATATTGGCCGGCAGTGGCGTGAGAGTGGTGTTAACAAAAGGGATGGGTATTGAGTCTGCACCGGTGCATTTGATTGTTGGAATGGCAGTGGCCACACTGGCACCTTTAGTGGCGTACAAAATCATTGAGGCGTTTCGTATTCCTTATATCTTGTCTGCACCTATTTCTCGCTTTTTCCTGCCACGTAACTAATAAGATTTAGCTGTAGCTGCAACTTCGTTAAACGATAACCCAGCAAAACAGTTCACTTTCTGCTGGGTTCTTTCGAAATAGGATACTAAAGGCTACTTGAGTATATATCTTGGGGTGTTACCAAGTGAGTGTTGGGTCAATGCACTGATAAACTTGACCAAGTGCACTGTCATCAGTAAGCAATTTTTGCGCTAAACGCGCGACTTCACTGCGGTGGATCAGCCCATGCACTTCATCGTTCTGAGACAGCTCACCTTTCTCTGTGATTTCACCATCTTTCAGACCGCCCGGTCTTAAAATAGTGAAAGGAACGTTGCTGCTTTGAAGCCAAGATTCCGCCAAAGATTTTTCACGTACCGCCGCACCAAACCCTTGTTTTGAGCGCTCTGATAAGTACTGCCACGAATCTCCGCACCCCAGTGAGGTGACCAGCAAAAAGCGCTTAACGTCGTGTCCTTCTAGTGCATTAATTAAGTTGCGATGACCAATGTAATCTACGGGGACTTCAGCGCGGAAACTTCCCATGGTCGAAATAACCAGTGCTCCTTTAGGAATGTGACCGACGGTCTCCTTTACCTGCGTTTCAACGGTGGCATCACAGATCAACGCTTTAACACCAAGCTCTGCAAGGCGAGGGTTTTTCTCTGGTGTGCGAGCAACAGCTATAACTTGATAATCGTGCTGATGAAAGTACTCAACCATAGCAGCACCTAAACCGCTGGCTGCTCCCCAAATAACGACAGTATTCATAGTAAATCTCCAAATGTGAATAAGAATAATTTACATGTCTAACTATAAGATTACCAATAGATTAAACACGGAATCGTTTTCGTACAGACTGGTCCGATCTAGATGGGACAAAGGTTGAATACAAGTGGCTCGCATTCCTTGTGGGAAAATGAAAATTTTAGTGGGTCAATTTCTACTGAGAAGCGAATCGCAGGGTTTACATCGAATCACCCGATTTTGATTTTTATTTCATATAATTCATTTGGTTACTACTTCTTGGTTGCACTGAATGATGAAAAAAATAGCGGCGTATACACTGACTTTTGCCTTTGTGGCTTTTCTGCTGGTGGGGAGCAAACTTGATTGGTTTGCATCAAGTAACCCAGATTCGTTCCCTAAATTGCCTGAAGCGCCTGATTTTAATGTATCGAGTGAATTTGATGGGAAATGGGTAGGGCGTCGGATCAACGAATCGAACAGCAGCTTATGCGAGCCAACAACAATAGAAGGCGACGTGGTTGATGGGCTGGTCACCTTTATTCTCACATACAACGGAACACCGCTCAAAGGCTGGGTATCAGAGAACAAAGATCTGACATTGTATGCAAGCCATAGCCAATGGGATTATCGATTTGCTGGCAAGGTCACGAGCGATAAAATTCATGGGAAGTGGAACCTAAACAACGGACCGTGTCACGGGACTTGGTACCTCGAAAAACTCAGTTGAGTGTTTAAGCTTGCTTTTGTAACTCGAAGCCAGCTTTTCGAGTAATGTATCTATATTGATGCTTGAATCTACGTGCTACAACCCATATCTAATCTTTGTCTCAACACATAATAAGGAATACAGATGTTTGGAAAGTTAAAGGCGTCATTAGGTATTGGTGCAGCGAAAGTGGATACGGTGTTGCACAACATGAGCCTTTCTCAAGGTGAAACGTTAGAAGGGACCGTTCATATTCAAGGCGGTAATGTTGAGCAACAAATTGATGCGATAAAACTGAAACTTTGTACTCAAGTAAAAGTTGAGTCAGACAGCGGCACGAGCTACCCATCTTTTGTGTTGGGGCATCTCCAAGCGGTGGAGCCTTTTGTTATTGGTCCTGGTGAAGAAAAACAAGTCAATTTTGAACTCAAGCTTCACGACGAAACGCCAGTGACTGCGTTGAATGCACTAAACAACCTATGTCATGTTTGGGTTGAAACAACCTTGGATATTGATTTTGCTATCGATCCTAAAGACCGAGATCTTGTAGAGGTGAAACCTCTTCCTGTCGTGTCTAGCGTGATATCTGCTATTGAGTCAGCAGGGTTTACGATGGTAAAAGCAGACGTTGAAAAAGGTCATTTACGCGCGAACACATTCCAGTCGCACTCCGGTTGTTATCAGGAAATTGAGTTTCGCAACAATGGGTTTGTGACCAGTAAAGAGATCGAACTTTCATTTATCCTTGAAGGCGACGTAGTTCATTGTTTAGCGGAAGTGGACCGAACAATGAGTCTTCGTGGGGATCAATATGTGTCCTTCACACTAAACCGAAACGCTTCTGCACAAGACGTGCAAGATGCTGTATCACGCGTTCTTTCTGTTTAAAGTCTTTAAACGGGCGACTTCAGGTTGCATGCACGCTAAGAAAAGCTAAAAATAATCTCGGCGCTTTACGTGGAAAACGAAAAGCCTCGGGATTTTTTGATTAGAAGGGCAAATATGCTAAAAGGAATTCATCATACTGCGATCATATGTTCCGATTATTCTGTCTCTAAGGCATTTTATTGTGACATTTTGGGACTGAAAATTATTGCCGAGATCTACCGAGAAGATCGTGCATCTTACAAACTTGATTTGGTGCTTCCAAATGGCAACCAGATCGAATTGTTTTCCTTTCCCAACCCACCTAAAAGACCGACTCAACCCGAAGCGAGAGGGCTAAGACATTTAGCATTTTCAGTTACTTGTATCGAAGATGTTGTTGAACACCTAGAAAAGAATAATGTTGAGGTTGAACCCATTCGAATCGATGAGTTTACTCAAAGTCGTTATACTTTTTTTCAAGATCCTGATGGGCTTCCACTCGAACTTTACGAAGTTTCTACTTAATTTTCTGTTCAGAATGGCTGGTTTGTTTAGCACAAATTAACTTCAACATTAGGTGTTTCGATTTACTATCGCATTTCATTTTTTGCTAGTTGGTACGAGCCATTGAAAATTGTTTTGATGCGGCATGGGCAACCAGAACTCGATCTGCACAGTTTGAAAAGCCAAAGGTTTTCTTCCCATGATCTTGGTTCACTTGTGCTTGAATACGAATCGTCGGATTTAAATTTCTCTACGCTTCCTAGTGAGCAAGCGATTAAGGCAGCGCAAGGCTGCAACATAGCCGTGAGCAGCCAGTTACCGCGGGCGATTTCGTCCGTGAGAATGCTCGGGGTAGAAGAGGTACATCACGTACAAAAATGCTTTCGAGAATCTGACTTACCCTATCTCAACTGGCAAACTCCCAAGCTAAACTTTCTCTGCTGGGCTGTGATTTTTCGACTTTGTTGGTTGTTTGGCTTTGCTAAAAATGGAGAGCCTATTCATGAAGCAAAAGAGCGAGCGAGGTTAGGGGCGAATTATTTAAGTGCGTTAGCTAACCAACATGAGAGCGTATTTTTGCTCGGACATGGCATAATGAATCGACTCATTGCTAAACAGCTCAAATCCCAAGGATGGAAACAAACGGAATCCACAGGCGAAAGCTACTGGTCGTATTCCGTGTTTGAATACTAGTTAAAGCACCTTGAAGGCAAATCAAAGGAGGTGATATGGCTGTAAACTACAAAATAGTGCCTTTTAAAGAATGTCATGCAGAAGAAATAACCACATTCTGGCGTGAAAACATGCGTCAGAGCTTGGGAATTAACCCCGTGCATTCTTTTGAATCTCAGATGCATTTCCTCTCCCATATCCTCCCCTTGTCTTATCGTATTTTTGTTGCCGTGAACGATTCTGAACAAGCCGTTGGGTTCATCGCAATAAAACCCAACGAGATTAACCAATTGTATATTCACCCCGATTATCAAGGGAAAGGTATTGGTAGTGAATTCATACAAATGGCAAAGTCTCAAGCAGACTCTTTCCTAGAGTTAAGAACATTTGAAGTCAACAAACGTGCGCAATCCTTTTATATAAAGCACGGCTTTTTAGCGAGTATAGGAGACTGCGACAATGAAGAAGGGTTGCAGGATATCCTGTTTCGTTGGGATGAAACCTTGCCTGAAAAGGGATGATGCGCCTGTCTTAAATAAGAGATAATTATTTGTCTATTGGAATGTTGTAACATTTTTCAAAAATCCACTTCTTGTTCAAGATATTGAAAAATAGTGAGTAATTGTTATCTGTAATATGCTTTTGAGTGAGTATGTGGTTTTGAATTTATTGTTTCATTTTTGAGATGAAGGGGATGTGAAAATTATTTAACATATTGACCACAAATTATGTGGGGTGTAAAACTAAACGGCACTCAGGGCTTAATTAAGTACTGAAGCACTTTTTCTTGTCGAGCCAAATTCAAGAAAAAGGATGAGCACGAAGCATGCTTCGACTAAGACTCATAAAAATGCGTAGCAAGGTAACGAAGCCTAAATGAATTCGGTAATTCGAATTCATTTAGGCTTTTTTATTTTCAAAAATCAGCTGCTTGGAAGCAGAGCTTAGAACAATTAGCCGTGGAAGTTAGGTATGGATACGTTTCACATAGGTTTACTTTATTCAACAGAGGGTACTTATCGAAAGATAGGTTACAACGCCTTACTTGGTGCTCGTTATGCGATTGAAAAAGTGAACGCAGATGATCGTTTTCAATTCCAGCTTAAAGGGCATCATATTGATCCAAAAGGCAATATGGATGAGTACATCAACGGCGCGCAGTCTTTGCTGAAGCAAGGGATAAAACACATTGTTGGCACCATCACGTCGAGTGCTCGCAAGGAAGTGATCCCAGATGTTCATGAGTATCAGGCACTGCTTTGGTATGGCTCACCTTATGAAGGATACGAATGCGATGAGCATGTCGTATACCACGGAGCTTGCCCTAACCAAAACTTATTGCCAATGCTTCGATATGCGGTGCCGCGATTTGGTAAGCGAGTTGCACTGCTTGGCTCCAATTATGTTTGGGGGTGGGAAAGTAACCGTATCGCCAGAGATGCTATCGCTAGCATAGGCGGAGAGATAGTAGAAGACAGCTACTACCGCTTCGATACCAAAGATTTCCGATTGTCGATAGAGAACCTGAAATCTCATCAGCCTGATTTTGTCATTAATAATTTAGTTGGAGAATCCAGCTATGCGTTTTTGCATCAACTTAATGATGCATGGAGCGCCGACTCCCTCCCAGTCTTGAGCAGCAACCTCAGTGAATGTGAACTGGCAAGCATTCGCGCCTTGCCAAATTTACGTTTGTTCACTGCGCTGACTTTTTTGCAATCGATAGACCCCCAATTTACCGATGCTGCAAAAATGGCTATATCAGACAGTGAACCCGTCTCAAGCAACTTTGTCGGCGCTTATCTTTCTATTCTTAGTCTCGCCAATGCTATTTCATTAGAAGGAAGTGATGACGTAACGTCTGTGCGTTCGGTTCTGCATAAAGTACAAACAGAAACTCCGATGGGGCACACGTTAACCATCTCCAATAATCAGCACGCGGTTTTGCCCTGCTTTATAGGGGAGCGAGATGGTGCGGATTTTCGTATGGTGAAATCTTACGCCCCAATCGAACCCAACCCCTATCTTATTGCTCAAGGGTTCCTTACCGATGTAGATACGCTAGAAATGCCTGCTCGGCTTAGGGTGGTCAAATGAGTATCTCGACGTTATCCATCAGTAAGATCTCGGTTATTTCTGCGGATGAGCGGACATGCAGCCAAATCCAAAAAGCGACCGAGCGAATGGGGATTTGTTGCCATATCAGCGACCATATCGACGATAAACCGACGGACCTTTTACTCATTGACGTGCAACACTATTTTGCTGATATTGCTGTGCAAAAACCGATTCGGCAATCCATGCCCGTTGTTGGGTTGTTGGCTCATGGCTCTCCCACTGAAATAGAACGTGCTATCTCTATGGGGGCGATGTCGGTTGTTGGCAAACCCATTCACCAGGTGGGGTTGTATTCTGCATTTCACATGGCATTAAAACTCTCTCAGCAACATTCGGCGCTACACCAAGAGTTAGATACTTTAAGAACACGTCATAAGCTTCGCCCTATTGTAATAGAAGCGGTGATCAAAGTGATGGAAACACACAAGCTCACCGAGCAAAAAGCGTATGAGGTTTTGCGACAATATTCGATGCACAGAAACCTACCTGTGGAGCAAATTTGCCTAGAGCTATCGCAAGGCAACATGAGCTATGAAAGGCTTAGGAGTCAAGGCTAATGTGGAATCAGTTATTGTCGCGCCCCTCGGTCGTTGTCTCGATGGTGGTCATATGCGCTATTGTCTGCCTAGCGGTGGGTGCACACCTTTTCGCACCTTATGATCCAACTGAGCAGTTCTTTGAAGGGCTAACGTTAGAAGGCGCGCCTCTCCCTCCTAACGAAACCTTTTGGTTAGGAACAGACTTACTGGGGCGCGACCTTTTATCGCGCATTATTTACGGCTCTCAAACCTCTTTGCTTATTGGGCTTGTTGCCAATGGCATCGCCATTATTATTGGCACGGCAGTAGGTGTTACCGCCGCGTATTTTAAAGGTTGGGTTGGCACGGTATTGATGCGGTTCACCGATCTTATGATGGCTTTTCCAGCGCTACTTTTGGCGATAGCGCTTGCGGCCATTTTTACCCCCAGCTTGTGGATCGTCGCCATGGTCATCGCCATGGTTAATTGGGTGCAAATCGCCAGGGTCGTGTATTCAGAAACGCTGGCGATCAGTGAAAAAGATTTCATCGCTGCGGAAAAAGCGATTGGGGTTTCAGAGGCAAAAATATTGCTCAGCCATGTCTTTCCACATTTGGTACCGACGATGCTGGTATGGGGGACGCTTGGCATTTCAACCACCGTTTTGCTTGAAGCGATGCTCTCTTACTTGGGGATTGGTGTACAGCCTCCTATTCCTAGTTGGGGCAATATTATCTTCGAAAATCAAACCTATTTCAGTGTCGCTCCTTGGCTGGTATTTATTCCCGGTAGCGTGATTATTTTGCTTTCGCTGTGCTTCAACATTTTGGGGGATGCACTGCGCGACGCACTCGACCCAACTCTGAATGGGAGAGAAGCAGGATGAGTTACTACCTATTGAAGCGCTTACTGCATGCGGCTTTTATTCTGCTAGGCGTTACCTTCATTACTTACTTGCTGCTTTATTTGTTACCTGCCGATCCTGCAAGGCAAATCGCAGGGCGCAGCGCGACAGCTGAAACCGTCAACAATATTCGCGAACAGTTGGGGCTGAATTTGCCTTTTTATGAGCAATATTGGCGCTATTTAACCAACTTGCTTCAAGGAGACATGGGGCGCTCGTGGTTACAAAAAACGGAAGTATCAGAGTTGATTGCTTCTCGCCTCCCTGCTTCTTTACAGCTAATGATAGCCGGAATTGGCGTCGAACTCGTGATAGGGCTTTCACTGGGCATTATTGCTGCTCTCAAACGCAATAGCTTGATTGATCGTGGGTTGATGATTTTTTCATTTGTGGGGGTATCGTCTCCACATTTCGTTGCAGCAATGATGTTTTTATATTTATTCGCAGTGCAATGGTCTTGGTTCCCGATTGGGGGATATGGCGAATGGAAACACTTGGTGCTTCCTGCCATTACGCTAGGAATATTGGGCAGTGGGTGGTACGCGCGGATGATGCGTTCTTCGATGATCGAAGTGCTGCATCAAGACTACATACGAACGGCCAAAGCCAAAGGGCTCAGCCACACAAGGATTATATGCCGACACATGATCCCTAACGCGATTTTGCCGATCATTTCCATGATAGCAATCGACATAGGTATTTTCATTGGCGGCATGGTGGTGGTGGAGTCTGTATTCGGTTGGCCGGGCATAGGGCAGCTAGCATGGCAAGCAATTCAACGTGTCGATATACCCATTATTGTGGGCGTCACCTTGGTTTCTGCAGTAGCTATTGTATTGGGGAATTTGCTGGCTGATCTGATCTCACCGTTTGTTGATCCAAGGATTGACTTAAAAAAACTGTAACAAGGAAAAGTGTGATGAAAAAGTTAGCTATTACCGCGGCTTTATCTTTGATGGCGGTGTCTTTTTTGACATCGGCAGAAGTGAAGCAAGGCGGCTCCATGATTGTGACTTACAAGGATGATGTTTCAACGCTAGACCCTGCGATAGGTTACGACTGGCAAAACTGGTCGATGATCAAAGCACTGTTTGATGGGTTGATGGATTACAAGCCGGGTACCACCGAGTTGGAACCGGATCTCGCTGAAAGCTACACCATATCTGACGACGGCAAAACTTATACTTTCAAGCTTAAACAAGGTATTCGCTTCCACAACGGTCGTGAAGTCAAAGCGCAAGACGTGAAGTATTCCATTGAACGTACCATTAACCCAGCGACTCAAAGTCCAGGTGCTGGATTTTTCGGCTCGCTAGAAGGGTTTGAAGCGTTTAACAATGGCCAGTCCAAAGGGCTAGAAAGTGTTAAAGCGGTCGATGATTACACCGTTAGCTTCCAACTGTCTCGCCCTGATGCCACTTTCCTTCATGTGTTGGCGATCAACTTTGCCTTTGTGGTGCCACAGGAGTCGGTCGAAAAATGGGGAGCAGACTTTGGTAAGCACCCTGTAGGAACAGGGGCATTTAAGTTAGGCGAATGGAAACTGGGGCAATACCTCACCTTCCAACGCAATGAAGCTTACAACAAATCGGGTTTACCTTATTTGGATGAGATTCGATTTGAAGTTGGGCAAGAGCCTGTGGTCGCACTGCTTCGTCTAGAAAAAGGAGAAGTGGATATTGCGGGTGATGGCATCCCACCAGCGAAGTTTCTTCAAATGAAAAACAGCCCGCAATACAAACCATTAATTATTGCAGGCGACCAATTGCACACCGGCTACATCACCATGAACGTGAAGATGAAGCCATTCGATAACGTGAAGGTACGCCAAGCTGTGAATATGGCAATCAATAAACGTCGCATTGTTCAGATCATCAATGGGCGCGGCACACCAGCGAACCAACCATTACCTCCTGCTATGCCCGGATATTCCAAGTCTTACAAAGGCTACGCGTACGACCCAGAAATGGCCAAAAACAAGCTAGCAGAAGCAGGTTTTAAAGACGGTTTCAGTACTGAAATCTACGTCGCGAATACCGATCCTCAGCCACGTATTGCACAGGCCATTCAACAAGATTTAGCCAAAATTGGTGTGAAAGCCGAAATTAAAGCCCTTGCGCAAGCCAATGTGATCGCCGCTGGGGGCGACGCCAGCCAGGCACCCATGATTTGGTCTGGCGGCATGGCTTGGATTGCAGACTTCCCTGATCCTTCAAACTTTTACGGACCGATTCTTGGTTGTGGTGGTGCGGTTGATGGCGGCTGGAACTGGGCTTGGTATTGCAACGAAGCACTGGATGACCGAGCAGCAAAAGCCGATGCCATGGTGGCAGAATCACAGCAAGCACAACGAATGAAAGAATGGGAAAGCATTTACGTCGACTTGATGGCGGATGCGCCTTGGGTGCCTGTATTTAACGAACGTCGTTTTACCATTCGTTCTGAACGCTTAGGCGGAGACACCAGTATCTTCGTTGATCCGGTTCATATTCCTGTTAACTATGAAAATGTGTGGGCTAAAGATGTGCAATAACTCATTTGTGAAAACCATCCATAGCGTCCACCATCATCATGGTTGGAATAACGCTATTCCCCCCGCGTACCATGTGGCGCGGGGAACCACGCTGGAATTTGAATGCTTAGACAGTTCTGGCGGGCAACTCACCACGGCTTCTACCGCTGAAGACATTGCGGCGCTAGACTTTGGCAAAATCAATCCAGTAACTGGACCTATATTCGTTGAAGGTGCGAGACCGGGCGATGTGTTGAAAATGACCATTCACGAATTCAAGCCCAGCGGGTTTGGCTGGACTGCCAATATTCCAGGTTTTGGATTGCTGGCGGACCAATTTCAAACCCCAGTATTGAACCTTTGGTCGTACGACACGCAAACCCTAGCCCCAGCGGCTTTTGGACAGTGCGCCAACGTGCCACTTAAACCGTTTGCTGGCACCATTGGCGTTGCTCCAGCACAAAACGGTGACCATTCTGTTGTGCCCCCTAGGCGAGTGGGGGGCAATATGGATATCCGAGATTTGTCGGCTGGTACCACGCTTTATCTGCCTATTGAAGTGGAAGGGGCGCTGTTGTCTATCGGTGATACTCATGCAGCTCAAGGTGATGGGGAAGTATGCGGAACCGCGATAGAAAGCCCGATGAATGTAGTGGTCGAACTGGATGTTGTAGATAACCTCAAAATCGATACGCCCTATTTCACCACAACCGGTCCTGTGACTAACCACCTAGACAGTAAAGGGTATCAAGTCACTACGGGGGTAGAGCCAGATTTGATGGCTGGCGCACGGAGCGCTGTGAGCCAAATGGTGGATTTGCTTTGCGCTCAACATCACATGGCACCAGAGCAAGCTTACATGCTGTGCTCAGTGTGTGGCGATTTAAGGATCAGTGAAATTGTCGATGCGCCAAATTGGCTCGTCACATTCTACATGCCTAACGTAGTGTTCGAGTAGGAGTCACCGAATGGAGAAGGCGATGTTGTCGGTGGAGCATCTTTCCATCGACATTGCGGCAGGGAAGCAATATCACAGGGTGGTCGATGATTTATCGTTTACTCTGAATTCGGGTGAAACCGTTTGCATTGCTGGCGAATCTGGTAGCGGGAAATCGCTATCCAGCACCGCAATTATGGGGTTACTGCCGCCCGTTGCGAAAGTGGCAAGTGGTCATATCTGGTTTGAGGGGAAAGACCTATTAACCACACCGGAAAAAAGCATGCGTGCGATGCGTGGGGACGACATCGCCATGATTTTTCAGGAGCCGATGACATCGCTGAATCCTCTAATGACTGCTGGTCAGCAACTGTGCGAAGCCATTCAAGCGCATCGTAGTGTCGATTACGGCAGCGCTAAACTGATGGCAATCAGTATGCTAGACGCGGTGAAAGTCCCTCATGCACAGAAGCGTTATCATCAGTACCCTCATGAAATGTCTGGTGGAATGTTGCAGCGCATCATGATTGCCATGTCTCTGGTGTGCCGCCCTAAAATTTTGATTGCGGATGAGCCAACAACCGCTTTAGACGTCACCATTCAAGCGCAGATTTTATCACTGCTCAATGAACTCAAAAGCGACTTCGATACCGGAGTTTTGATGATCACTCACGATATGGGGGTGGTCGCAGAAATGGCGGATAAAGTTGTGGTGATGAATCAAGGTATCGTTGAGGAGCAATCGGATGTGCGCAGCTTGTTTCTGTCTCCCACCGCGAACTACACCAAAGACTTATTGGCTGCGGTACCCAAATTGGGGCATGCCAAGCCTGTTGAAGACGTACCTCAGAGCGAACCTTTACTGGACGTAAACAATCTTTGCGTGCGGTTTCCGGTTCAACATGTTTGGTGGCAAAAAGAAAAGCTGGAAGTGAGGGCGGTAGAAAATGTGTCCTTCACGATAAAACCGGGTGAAACGTTAGGGCTAGTGGGCGAGAGCGGCTGTGGTAAATCCACCATCGGAAAAGCGTTGATGAACATGTTGCCGTTTTGTGGCAGCGCTAACCTTAATGGCGTTGAGCTAAACGGGCTACGTGGTCAGGGTTTACGCGCCATTCGCAAAGACATTCAAATGGTGTTTCAAGACCCCTACAGCTCGTTAAATCCTCGGAAAACCATATTCCAACTGCTTAAAGAGCCATTGTTGATTCATGGAATATGCCCTGCTTCAGATGTACGCGATCATGTCGCGTTGTTGCTTGAACAAGTCGACATGTTACCGAATCACATGAATCGATACCCTCACCAGTTTTCAGGTGGGCAACGTCAACGGATCAGCATCGCCCGAGCAATTGCGTCTCAGCCCAAACTGGTGGTGGCAGATGAATCCGTGTCGGCACTGGATGTGTCTGTTCAGGCGCAAGTTCTTGAGCTTTTGGAACGTTTGCAGAAGAAACTGGGTGTGAGCTACTTGTTCATTTCGCATGATATGGCTGTCGTGGAGCAAGTATCCCACCGAGTGGCGGTGATGCATGGTGGGCGGATCGTCGAAATGGGACCAAGAGACGAGGTACTCAGTTCACCTCGTCACAGCTATACGCAGCGTTTAATGCAGGCGGTCCCCATAGCGGACGTGGATGTAAAACGCGATCTCTCTATGGTGCTCTCGGAACACAAAATGCCAGATCCCATTCGCAATGTTTCTGTTATCGAAGACGTGCTCAAGTACGAAGACGTTGGGCATGAACATATCGTTGCAGTGAACTACTAGGTGTTCGTTGTCGATCACCTTCTTTTGAAATATTTTTAGTTATTACAGTTACTTGTCACAAGTAGTCAGTTAACCCTATTTCAGTTTGTATCAAAAGTCGTATTCCTTTCGGATTAATCGGAAGAGGTTCTATAACCAATGCCTTTCCGATTTTCTACTTCTGCTCAATATTTCTTCTTCATAAGACTCCATACACTGGATTAACAGGGTAAGTCCCCTGTATGCCATGAACACGAATGGAGGATTTATGGTGACAAGGAAGGTATGGAGTGCATTAGCCGCTCTAGCAGTATTCGGATCGGGTTTTGTTCAAGCTGGAACAATTGACGATATTAGGAAGAAAGGTGAGCTGGCATGCGGAGTCAGTGAAGGTACACCCGGGTTTTCCAACCCCGATAGTAGTGGACGATGGGTGGGGCTGGATGTGGATATTTGCCGTGCAGTCGCCGCCGCGGTACTCGGTGATGCGGAAAAAGTGAAATTTGTTCCGCTGGCGTCGAAGCAGAAAATTGTCGCATTGGCTTCTGGTCAGGTCGACATGACCTCAAGAACCACCACATGGACAATGAAACGCGACACCAAAGAGGGCGTCGATTTTACTAAAGTTGTGTATTACGACGGCCAAGGCTTTATGGTGAATAAACAGCTTGGCATCAAGCACGCCTTGCAACTTAATGGGGCGTCAGTGTGTGTGACGACTGGCACAACCACAGAACTCAACCTGACCGACTTTGCGCGAGCCAATAGCATCAAGCTAGAAGCGGTGGTTTTTGAGGGAAAAAAGGAAGCCTTCAATGCGTACAAGTCAGGCCGGTGTGATGCCTTTACGACCGATGTGAGCCAACTGGCGTCGTGGCGTTCAACGCTACCAGACTCCTCTAAGCACGTGATTCTCAATCACCTTATTTCCAAAGAGCCACTCGCGCCTTTGGTTCGCCATGGTGATAACCAATGGAAAGATCTCGTCACTTGGGTCATCAATGGGTTAATGCAAGCCGAGGAAAAAGGCATCACTCAAAGTAACGTGAGCGAGCAGGCCAAAATATCCAAGGATCCTAGCGTGCAAAGAATGTTAGGGGCTTCGGGGAATATGGGTAAAGCACTCAGCCTCGATCCTGAATGGTTGAAACGTTCGCTGCTGGCGGTCGGAAACTACGAAGAAATCTTTGAACGTAACTTAGGAAAGAACACGCCGCTAGGGTTAGAGCGAGGCGTCAATTCAATGTGGGTCAATGGCGGTCTTATGTACGCTTACCCGATCCGTTAACACTGACATGGCTTGGTTTATGTCGATGTTAAACCAAGCCACCTATTGAGGGAAAATGTGTGGCTATTTCAACAATAAGTCGGTTAAAAGCCAGTGAATCTCATTTTGTGAAGCTGAGCGCTCAGGTGTTGGTGCTCGGAACACTTTTCTGGCTCGCTTTTTTAATTTTTCAAAATACTCAATCAAACCTTCAAGCAAGGGGGATTGAGTCTGGTTTCGAATTTTTGAATCAAGAAGCTGGGTTGCCTATTGGCGATTCGCTATTGGTTTATTTTCCTACCGATAGCTATGGGTGGGCATTTGTGAATGGTGTGGTGAATACGGTGTACGTGTCGTTCATTGCCATTGTGTTATCCACAATATTGGGCGTATTCGTTGGGGTATGTCGGGTGAGCAAAAACTACATCGTTAAAAAGCTTGCTTCTGTTTATGTGGAATCACTTCGGAATGTGCCACTGCTTCTGATACTCATTTTTGTGTATACCGTCGTGCTAGCGAGCTTACCGCATGTGCGAGAAAGCATTGAAATTTCTGAACATATACGCCTGAACGTGCGTGGGCTTTATCTCCCCAAACCTCTGGCTGGCGATGGCTTCTCGGTTCTGGTTTTCTCTTTGATTGTGTCATTGGCTTTGTTTGGGATTTTGCTGAAATGGGGAAAAAACTACAGTGAAAGAACGGGACATTCGTTACCAACAGGTCGGTTGGCATTAAGTATTGTCATCGTGTTGCCTACGCTAACGTACCTGATGCTAGGTAACCCCATCACGTGGGATATTCCCGTCGAGCAAGGGTTCAACTTTGCAGGGGGCATTTCTCTACGGCCCGAGTTTCTTGCTCTGCTTGTCGGGCTTGTACTGTACACCGCAGCCTTTATTGGAGAAAACGTGCGCAGTGGATTGCAGTCGGTTGATAAAGGGCAGATAGAAGCGGCACAAGCGCTTGGGCTTAAATCTTCTTACATCACCACTCGGATCCTCCTTCCTCAGGCGCTTAGGGTCACGATCCCTGCGACAACTAACGACTACGCCAGTTTGGTTAAGAACAGCTCATTGGCCGTTGCTATTGGGTATCCAGACATGGTGTCCATTGGCGGAACCATCATTGGTCAAAACGGGCAAGCGATTGAGATCATCGCGATGTGGATGGCGGTTTATATGGCAATCAACCTTGTGATTTCTTGGTTAATGAATGTATTGAACGCGAAAGTTCAACTGGTCGAGCGTTAGAAGGAGCGAGCAATGACGACGGTAATAGAAAGATCCATTGTGAACAGCGAGCCGATAGAGTTCATCCCTCAGCCGCCAATGACACCGCCCGTTCAAGTGACAGGGATTGTTCATTGGATACATAAAAATTTGTTTGATGGATGGTACAACAGTTTGCTGACCTTATTATCCATTACCTTGCTGATGTGGGTGCTTCCTCCATTCATTAGCTGGGCGTTCATCGACAGCGTATGGCAGGGCAGTGCGCAAGAGTGCCGTGTAGAAGGTGCGGGAGCGTGCTGGGCATTTGTGGCTGCGAATTTTCGCATACTAATGGTTGGGATTTATCCGCCCGAAGAGGTGTGGCGACCTGCGCTGTCTCTGCTTCTGTTGTTTGGGGTGATAGGACTGACCATTGCGCAAAAAGTGAAAGGATTGCGAATGGTGTCGCTGTGGCTGGTACTGCCATTCATCGCCTACTGGTTAATTGGTGGGGGATCGTTAGGGCTGCCGGAAGTGGATCAATCTCGCTGGGGAGGATTGATGCTCAGCCTTCTACTGGCGTGTGTGGGCATCATTATCTCAGTACCTCTAGGCATTCTGTTAGCACTTGGTCGTTTCTCGGACGTTCCTCTACTCAGAATTTGGTGTGTCACCTCAATAGAGATGATTCGCGGTGTGCCACTGATCACCATCCTGTTTATGGCATCCGTTATGTTGCCTCTCTTTTTACCAGAAGGCATGGACATCAATAACCTGCTTAGGATTCAAGTAGGCATTATTTTGTTTTCATCCGCTTATATAGCAGAAGTTATTCGGGGTGGGCTTCAAGCGATACCTAATGGGCAGTTTGATGCGGCAAAAGCACTGGGGCTGAATTATCGATGGACCATGTTTTACATCGTGATCCCACAAGCGTTACGCCATGTTTTACCCCCTCTCATTGGTCGTTGTATTGCGCTTTTTAAAGACACCTCTTTGGTTCTTATTGTGGGTCTACTGGACTTACTGGGGATGCTGAAATCAACAACGCAAGACGCAGATTGGCTTGGCTTTGAAGCAGAGTCTTACGTGTTTGGGGCGTTCGTGTATTGGGTAATTTGCTACTCCATGAGTCGCTATGGCAAGCATTTAGAAGAACAGGGTGCGAAATCTCATCATTAAAAGGAAAGAAAATGAGTGAAGTCATGATTGAAGTGAAAGGGTTGAATAAATGGTACGACCAATTTCACGTACTAAGAAACATCGATTTTGAAGTGAGAAAAGGCGAGAAAATCGTTTTATGCGGACCTTCTGGGTCAGGTAAATCGACGCTAATACGCTGCTTAAACCGTTTGGAGGAGCACCAAGAAGGGGAAATACACGTTGAAGGGGTAGAGCTGAATCATTCACTCAAAAATATAGAGAATGTGCGCAGCGATGTTGGAATGGTCTTCCAGCATTTCAATTTGTTCCCTCATATGACCATTTTAGAAAACTTAACGCTCGCTCCGATGCTTGTACGCAGCATGCCAAAAGCAGAAGCGGAGGTGATGGCGTTGAACCTCCTTAAGCGAGTCAACATCGCAGAGCATAGCCACAAATACCCAGGTCAGTTATCGGGCGGTCAGCAACAGCGCGTGGCGATTGCTCGCTCGTTATGCATGAACCCCAAAGTTATGCTGTTCGATGAGCCCACCTCTGCGCTTGATCCAGAGATGATCAAAGAGGTGCTGGATGTGATGGTCGAGCTCGCAGAAGAAGGCATGACAATGGTGTGCGTAACGCATGAAATGGGGTTTGCCAAAGAAGTGGCTGACCGAGTGATTTTTATGGACGGAGGGGAGATCGTGGAAGAGAACGATCCTGAGAATTTCTTTAACCATCCGAGAGTCGACAGAACACGATCGTTTTTGAGTCAAATACTCTCTCACTAATTCCAAGTAAAGGTCATTATGCAAACTTTATTATCTCTGTTCGGGGCGATAGTCCTGCTTTTATGGGGGATGAATATGGTACGAAAAGGCATCACTCAGGCGTTTGGTCATGACTTGAAAGTCGCCATAGGCATGAGTGTTGCCAATCGATTTTCCGCTTTGCTTGTAGGGGCAGGGGTCACCACTTTGTTGCAAAGCAGTACAGCAACAGGGTTAATGGTGGCCTCCTTTTCTGCTCGCGGGTTGATCAGCACCGCACCGGCATTAGCCGTTATGCTAGGGGCAGATGTCGGCACGACATTGGTGGCACAGGTGCTCACTTTTGATGCCAGTTGGATATCCCCTTTCCTGATGATTTTGGGGCATTTACTTCGTAAGCACGGCAAGGCATTTGTCGTACAAAGCTGCGGCTACGCGCTGTTTGGGTTGGGGCTCATGCTCCTATCGCTGAAAATCTTGGTGGAGTTGTCCGCGTTTTTAAATGAATCCTCTTTATTAGTTCATCTTATTGGCGCACTTGAAAGTGAAATTGGGTTGGGCATTATTTTGGCGGCACTGCTGACTTGGCTGCTGCATTCCAGTTTAGCGGTTGTTCTATTGATTGTTTCAATGGTCTCCAACCAAGTATTACCCTTGGAATTAGCCTTTGCCATGATTTTAGGGGCGAATCTTGGCAGTGCGTTACCTCCTATCATGGCGACATTAAATGACGCACCTATCGCTCGGCGTGTCCCTATTGGAAATGGATTGTTTAAGCTTTCAGGCGTGTTAGTCGTCAGCCCCTTTTTGGCGTACCTACCTGAGTTAATGCGCTACATAGACAGTTCGGATTCACGTCAGCTGGTCCATTTCCACATGATGTTTAACATTGCTATCGCTTTGTTCTTTATCGGCTTTATTCATCCTGTCGCCGATTTCATGTCCACTATTTTAGGCTCCAACTCGAAACAGCCTGCTTCTGACGATGCACGACACTTAGACAGCGATTATATTGGCGACCCGAAAACGGCGCTTGCTGCTGCGTTAAGGGAAACCATGAGAATGGGCGATGTGGTCGACAAAATGTTACTCCTCACTCGCGATGCGATTGTGAACAATGACTTGAAAACGGCAGAACGAATAGGTGCGCTCGATAATAATATTGACGAATTGCATGAAAAAATTCGCCATTTCCTTTCAGCCGTAAGTAGGACGGAGTTGGATAAATTTGAAAGTAAACGTGTTACGGAAATTCTCGTGTTCTCAACGAAATTGGAGCATATCGGTGATCTTACTGAGAGCATGGCAACAATATTAGCCACCAAAGCAAATCAAAATCGGCATTTTTCATCAGGAGGTGAACAGGAATTGTTGACGATACACAAACACGTTCATCGGCGAGTAAAGCTAATGCTTGGTACGTTTATCACCAATGATCAGGCGATGGCGAAGCAAATTTACCACGAACGCAAGCAAATTAGTGAAATGGAAGAAGAGGGCGTTCGAGAACATATTCGGCGTATTAAAGCCGGCAAAATAGAAAGCTTAGAGACCAGTGCGTATCACATGGATTTGATTCGCGATCTTTGTTACATCGATGCTCAAATTTTGTCCGTTGTGAAGCCAATGTTGCTATCCTTTGAAGAGAAAAAGCCTCTTGAGGGAGTGGTCTAGCGCAACACATCCGAACCAAGAAGTATCATTGCAGAAAGGAATGTGCATGAAAAAAATCGTATTGGGCATTTTGATTGTTGTCCTATTTCAAGCGGAGCGGGTGTGGGGAGGAGAGACGCTAAAAGCCGTTCAAGAGAGGGGCTATTTACGTTGCGGAGTCGGGATTGACGATTTCGGTTTTGCAACGCGAAGTCGAGATGGGAAATGGAAAGGGTTTGATGTCGATTTCTGTCGAGCCATTGCTGCTGCCGTTCTTAAGGATGTTGAAGCTGTTCAATACATCCCCTTGGATAGCCAAGGTCGATTTAAGGCGTTAGCAAACAAAGAAGTGGATGTGATTATTCGCACAGCGACGTGGACATTTCAGCGAGATGTGAGTTTGGGGTTGAGTTTTACAGGAGTGACCTTGTACGACGAACAAAGGCTGCTTATCAATAAATACGTTAAAGGGAAAAAAACAGTAGCAATCGAGCATGCGGCAGAATTGGATAAAGCGACCGTGTGTGTAACCAAAGGAACCACATCACTAGAAAACATAAAAGACTACATCCAGCAGAATAATTTATCCTTCGAAATCCTTGAAACCGAGAGCCAAGCAGGGCGATGGCATGCGTTCTTACGTGGTCGTTGTCAGTTAATGACCTCTGAAGTCACCGATTTGCTCGGTGGTCTAACGGGGTTACTTGATGAC
This sequence comes from Vibrio sp. vnigr-6D03, assembly GCF_002835515.1. Lineage (NCBI taxonomy): Bacteria > Pseudomonadati > Pseudomonadota > Gammaproteobacteria > Vibrionales > Vibrionaceae > Vibrio > Vibrio sp. vnigr-6D03. Next base: position 34,250 of record NZ_PIZL01000012.1, on the reverse strand, counting down.
CCGAATGGCTATCATTTACTGAGCGACGTGATTTCCCGTGAGCCATTAGGACCTTATGTAAGAGACGATGATCCAAACTGGTTCGATGTGGTGCGTTGGAGTAGCCAAGTGCCTATTCTTGCTGAGTATTTGGGGCTGAGTAGCCAAAATGTGACGGATACAAATACCCGACTCAGCCCAGAGGCTAAGCGGCTCCTGAATACGCCAGAAGCGTGGCTAGATAGCCTAGGTTTGGATGCCAAATGGGCATTCAGAATTATACGAGACGTCGGTAATTATGAAGAATTGTACCGTCAGAATCTGAAAGAAGTATCTATAGAAGGAGCGGAAAGGGGAGTTAATGAGCTCTGGACTAATGGCGGTTTGCATCAGCCAGCCCCTTTTCGGTAGTTAATTATGGATCTTGTACGTTCGCGTTACGGAATATCGGTACGTATGTTCCTGTCACTTGGGGTGCTGGTGTTGCTGGCGGTGCTGGTGAGCATAATGGCGATTAACGCTTACAATGGATTTCAAAAGCGCTTTAATGATGTCGCGGTGGACGGCGTTAAAGCGATCATAGCGGCATCGGACTTAAGGCAATTTAATGCGTCACTGATGTCTTTTGCACCCTCGATGATGACGGCACGTTCACAACAGGCAAATGAGTCAGTGATGTTTCAAATCAGGGATCAGGATTCATTGTTGGGTAATGCCATCGCACAGCTATCAAACAACGCTGTAGACAGTGAACAAGCAGAACGTTTGAACGATTATCGCTTGGATCTATCCGATAGCTTTAGTGAATTGAGTCGTTTGGTTTCAAAGCGAATAGAATGGGACAACAGCTGGCGAAGTACTCTATATAAAATCAATCAGTTACAGTCTGATTTTACTCAACAACACCATGTGGTAGCGGCAGAGTCTAGACAAACATTTCATTCAAACTGGTATCTTACGTTCGCGAATATGTCTATCTTGCTCAATCAATTAAGTGGGGTTGAGCACCCAGTACTGCTACGACGATATCAGAAAGAATTTGATGTGTTAGAACAGACTCTAGAGTCTGAAATAGAGCTTTTTGGAAAAGGGGAAAGGTCAAAACACAGGCAAGCGCTCACCAAAATGATTGAACTTGCTGAAGGACCCAGTGGCTTGTTTGCACTGAATCAAAAGAAGTTTCAAGTACAGTCTGAGTTGGATGGTGTGTTTTCCCAGCACAGACAAAGTGTGAGCCGATTTTTGTCTGTTACTACGGTCATCATTGACCAAATAGAACAAAAGGTCATGCGTCAAAACCAAGATATTGTTGAAGAGACAAAACAGAGAACCATTCAGTTAGTTCTTGCCGCCATTATATGTGTGGTCGCCGGTGTGGGTATTTTCCTTTATATCGACCGCTCGGTTATCAGCCGAATACAAACCCTTAAAACCAGTATGGAAGCGCACGCAAAAGGAACGCTTGTCCGCATACCATTGGAAGGCAACGACGAAATCACGGATATGGCGGGTACATTGAAGTTTTTTGTCGATACAATCCAAGACAGAGAACATCAATTAAAACAAGCAAGAAATGCAGCCAGTCAGGCTCAAGTTCAGTTGCTGGATGCGATAGAGAGTATTACAGAAGGTTTTGTTTTATATGATGAAAAAGACAAACTCGTCTTATGTAACGCTCGATATCGGGAACTGTATGGATTCCCCGAAACGTGGGATATGGAGGGGCGAGACTTTTCCGATTTGTTGCTGTGGTTAGCTCGTCACAATAAGGTTATTCAACCGGAAGATTACCTAGAAAAAAGATTGGCACTGAGAGACAACCAAATCCAAAACTTGGATTTGGAGTTAAGCAGCGGTAAATGGGTTTCTATCATTGAGCGCCGAACAGAACAAGGTGGGACCGTTGGTGTGCATACGAACATCACCAACCGAAAATCGGCGGAAAATGCGATGATAGGTGCCATGGAAAAAGCCGAATCTGCTGATCGAGCGAAATCCCAATTCTTAGCGTCAGCAAGCCACGATCTCCGGCAACCATTACACGCGATGGGGCTATTATTGGAGCCACTTTTAGAAGACGCTCGACATGCTCCGTATTATGAGCGGTTGGAAGACGTGTACTTTGCGCATCAAAGCATGAATCAGCTCTTTACAGACATTCTTGATTTCTCACGATTAGAAGCCGGAGCGATCACTCCAAGATTAGAACACTTAGCGTTGGATGGAATGCTCGCTCGCCTTGCTCAAGAGTATCGGCATGGTATGGATAAAGCAGAATCGATGCTCCGTTATGTGCCCACTTCCGCGCATGTATTTGCGGATCTCGCGATGGTGGAGCGAATCGTGCGCAACTTACTGTCCAATGCTGTGCGTTATTCTGAACAAGGAAAGATCCTGCTAGGAGTAAGAAATAGAGCCGAGCAGATTCAGATACAAGTTTGGGATAACGGCCCGGGTATTCCATTGCATGAGCAACAGAAAATATTCAAAGAGTTTTACCAAGGCAAAAAAACGCAGACAGAGGGCAAGTCAGGTCTTGGTTTAGGGCTTGCCATCACGATGCAGCTCGTAAAACTGATGGAAGGGGACATACACGTCTATTCGTCTGAGCGCGGAACGGGTTTTTCTGTCGCATTACCAAGAGGCAAACGCGATGCCCCAAGAATTCAACCCAACCAGGAAAGCTATCCAACCAGAAAAATGGACGGTTTACCCGTTTTACTTGTGGAGAACGACCCTCAAGTATTGGATACCACTAGGCAACTACTGGAGCGCTGGGGGTGTAAAGTTCATGAATTTAAATACTATTCAGATGTTGAACGTTTTGAGTTCTCGAATACCGATCCTTTTATCCTGATATCCGATTTTCACTTAGACGATGGGTACTCTGCTCTGGATGTGGTGGCGGAATTGGAGCGTAAAGCCAATCGACCTGAATTTTCCAGTGTGGTGATTTCTGGAGATTCTAGCCCAGAAGTTCGAGTGAATGCCGAATCTACTGGCGCTCACTTTCTTACCAAGCCAGTCAGTGCTGGGAAGTTAGGTGCTCTATTACGGCATATGTGGCGAGAGTTAAATACTGTGAGTTAAATACAGAGGACCAAATACAGAGAGCTAACAGACTCTCATATCTGCTTCATTTCTTTGGCTCACGAGAGTCGAGCCATATGTTTTATATGAGTAAAGCAATCGCCCTCAGTGCAGACAAACACGGAGGGCGATTGGCAAAGCTCAGTAAAGTAAGCGCTGTTTACGCGATTGGTCGATACTTAACACTTTGTACAAACTCCTTCATTAACATGAGCTCATCAATAGGGGATTCCAACTGTTTCTTGTAATTGAAATCTTCACCATGGAACGCCACATATTGCTTTGCGAAAAACGTGATTTCTTCCTCAGTTACTTCATCAAGCTTCCCTAGTTTCTTTCTGAGAATCGATTGAATGAACGCTTCTGGAGAACTTGCTTCGTCTGCACCTTTTACGGATATAAGATTGGTGGAAGCATTGAGGCTGATAGACGTTAAGGCATAACCCGCCACAGATGTTTTGCCTACAAGTTTCATCATTTGTCGGCGATTCACGTTGTTTTTAAACATATTGATTCTCCAATTAATTCCATGGGCTTACTGTTAACGTGGAGGGGAGTTTTAACTCATATGCCCAACGTCTGTTTCGGTTTTTCGCTCTTAGCGTGCCATCGATGTTTTTACATTCACTTTGGAACTGGTGTAAATGTGTGTAAACACGAGGATCATGCATAAAGTTACCTTGTGGGTATTTACCAAAACTTCGGTGCCAAGGGACTGGTACATCGAGGAAGTTTCTAGCAAATTCAAAAAGGCCCATCCCGACATTTAATCGAGGACACGCGTGTAACCAGTCGGTTTTTGTTCTGTAACCAGCTGGGTCCAACGCGAGATGTGAATAGTACCCAAGGGCGCCTAATGGCTGGAATCCAGATAAATTCCCTAACCCATGGTTAATTGACATCCAGTAAATAAGGTGGCTGATGGTATCGATCAGCTCTTGTCGAGTAGAGGCGGAAGCCGGGAATCCATTCACACCCGCGCCATACGCATCGCTGAAGAAGTCCTGCACTTCAGTATCGTTAGCAACATCGCTATCGCTGTTGTAGTAGAGATGGATATACCCTTCAACCCAGTCACGTATGGCTTGCCATTGTCCAATGTCATCATCGTGTTGTGGGTAATCTCCAATAGCATCAAATTCTCCATTTTCTCTACGATCAAATGGCTGACCATGTTGGGTAAAGTGATAGTGTTTAGAACGTCTTATCGTGCCATCAACAAACGACTTGTTGCTGATGCCTGAAATGGTTTTCACCACACCTGTTAACGTTCCGCCGTAGCCATCACCATAGACCGCTGTTCCATCAGGGTTGGACGTTTTAGTGGAAGGGTCAAAAAATACGCCTAAGTAATTGTTAAAAGAAAGCGATGTTAAATGTGGCAGTACCAAGGCTGAAAGTGGGTGGCTTTCCGGTATGGTTCGATAAAAACTGGTGGATACCGGCCAGAGAAACACATGGGTAGATAAGTGATCAATCACATTGGACATGGAATACATGGTGGTAAACGTATTCTTCGCCATTCTCCAAGTCCACTTATCATCGGCTGGTGTGATGATTTTTGATGGTGGATGAGGGACGTTACCAAATCCAAAGTTGTACCACCACCACCATTCCCAGTCGTTCAAAGGTGGGCGTTGAGTGGGTTGTATTGCGATGGTTTTCAGTTTGTCGCTTCCTTTCGGAACCGCAAACATCGCGATAGCGGGGTACAGCCTTCCCCCAGTTTGTGGGATGTCGTCTGCCGTTCTATTGGGCTGGAATTGCGCCATGACTTCGTCATGAAAATCGCCAAAGTCGGTCACAAACACTCGCCCTTCACTCATGGCATCGGCAAGATTGTCGTCTTGAAACCCTTCGATTTTTTTGAACATTGCATCCGTAAACGGGAAGTTACTCATTGGCTCCTTGAGAGGCTGAAAGTAATCAAAAACTGGGGTTTCAGGTGCAATTTGAAGGTGTGCGATGATATCGTCATTAAAGAAGTCTTCGTGCCACGGTGGGCGAGGATATTGAGGGTCGTATTTACGAGCACTGGTGTCGCTATCAATGTCGTAAGGGTAGAACAGTAAATCGTCCGCAGACCAGACGGCTACAGGGGGTACCGTTAGAACAATTGGGTCGACGGTTTCGAATTTTGCCTGCCCTGTAATGACCAACTCAACCAGTTTTCCGAGCAAAAGTATGAGACCGCTAATGACCGCTGGACCACCTATTAAGGCAATTCGTACGAGGTTTTTGCTGATGTGGCGTACGCTCGCGTCAAATAGCGCCCAATCATCGGCACGTGCAAGGCAGGCATCGCTTACCCCAAAGTCCCATTCCTGTGCGCGGGCATTTCGCTCTTCTTCTGTTCCCCTCACTGTCCATGGCGTGTTGTTTCGCACTTCTATTGAATCTACGTTTCCGTGAACAGGGACATTAAGAAGACGTTTGTAATCATGCCAGTTGTTTTTCTTAGCTTGCTCAATTTGCTTTTTACGCGCGGCTTTCTGTTCTTCAGTTGCATGCTGTGGAATAACGGGAAATGGAAATTCAGGTAATTCGTTAATGCGGGAACCTGTTACTGCTTGAGGTCGCCAGTTTGGATCGGCGTCTTTGGGGCAAATTCGCTCCCAATCTTCCCAGTTTGGAAGCACGATGGGATCTAACTTTTCTTGGGTGTCATATTGCAAACTTCTTTGCATCGCATCTTGTTCAGGCAACCCCGATTGCCTAAGTCGTTCATAGGTTGCAATCTGTTGTTGTAGTTGATGAAATTCAGGCGAATCCAGAAACGCCTTGTTGTTTTCGATGTCACTCATAAACATACCTGCATTCATGTCGTGTAGTTACCGCAACACAGCTCAGCATAGGCTGATGATGTGGGGCTATAGTTAAATGTCGACGAACGATAATGTGATCCGTTTGCCGTGTTTCTCTCCGGTTTTTCCGGGCTTCACTCATTTATTCCATAGCTCAATCTGATGTTGAGAATACCTAGTCAACAAGTACGTTTCTTGTACAAACGGTATGATCTTAGGCGGAAAGTATCAACGCTAAATGATGAACCCATGATGTCATGTTAATCGTATTCTTATTGTTTCAATTGTCATTACCTGCCACATGATTGTCTTTGTGCGCACGCCTTGCTGTTGAAGGGAAAAAGGCGGGTTGGTGTGATTGAATAAGTCGCTAATATTCTGAAAAATAAGCGATAGAATTAGGAGAGAACGAAGGATAACAGTGAAATGATTCTTCGTTTTTTAGGTTCTGTTGGCACTCGGGAATGGGCAGATGAGCGGCGTGAAGTCTTAATGTTGAAACATAAAGAATAATACCCATAATCTCATTATTGGTATCATTACGATTACTTACGGTTTATGTTAAATTTGTGTTAATTGACTGGTTTGGGTGGTTTAGCTTTATGAACGAGTATTATTCAACACTGAGCGGATGGCTCATACCCATCACCAAGGCAATGAATGATGCCAATTTACAAACAAGTACCATTCTAGATAAATTTGACATAGACCCTGCCTGCATTAATAACCCTGAAGCAAGAATAGGCATTGAACGACTTTCAGACTTGTTGATTCACTGCAACAAACAAGCGCTCGGGTTTTATTTCCCTACACAAGTCGCCAAAAACTTTCATCCCAGTACTTTTCATGCTCTGGGCTACGCGATGATATCTTCCGATAGTTTGCTTGATGCGTTCGAGCGAATTGCGCATTACAAACGTGTCATTTCAAACTGTTGCAGTATGCAAGTTCATACTGACGACAACAAAATGGTCACGGAGCTTATCGTTCATAAATACCCCGATAGCGGCAGGAACGTGTTGTCCCGAATATCCACTGAAACATTCATGGCAACCTTGGTTCAGTTTTCACGCGAGATCGCCAGTCACGAACCCGATGTTAAATTGGTGACGTTTGCTTACGATCGCCCTGACAATACTCAGTATTTGGAAGAGTATTTTGGCTGTGAAGTGGAGTTTGGAGCTGAAAAAAATACGATTGTTTATGATCTTGAGGAAGCTAAAAAACGCGCGTTGGGCTGCAACCCTATGATCAATCAAGTTCACAAGAAAGTACTTGATCAGTTCTTATCTCGCGTTGATAAAGAAAACCTAACCTATACCATCATCAACAGCATTACCGATCACCTCTCTTTAGGTGCGCCATCTCAATCTGACATCGCGAAACAACTGGGCATTAGCCTTCGAAACCTCCAGCGCAAGCTCAATGAACAAGGCACGAGCTACAAAGAAATCTTAGAGAACACGCGTAAGCGAATAGCAATGGAGTATATTAAGCAACCCCACCTCAGTTTAGGAGAAATTGGTTATCTAGTCGGTTTTTCTAGTGTGGCAAATTTCAATCGAGCCTTTAAGCGTTGGACGAATTGTACCCCAGGTGAATACCGTGCTCGTTACCTAAGCGCTAGTGATATAGAAAGTTCAAATGGCACGGAAAATTCGCGAGATATCGAAAACTCAAGCGATGTCAGCCAATCTCATGTCAGCTTGCAAGGTTAATCAACTCGCCAACTTGCCCCATTCTTTACTGGTGAAATGCGCCTCGGGTTAAGTTGTAATCGAGTCTGTGTGAATTGTTCTTGGTAGAAAACAAAGCGATAAAAATAGAAAGCGGTAGGAAAAAAACGATAGAAAAAAGCAGGCATCCCGAGAGAGTGGAATGTCCTGCTTAATGATGATGTCGGCTTTGTTAGGTTGAGCGCTTTACAGCGACAACGGCAGATTTAACTGCGAAGCTCTCTTCTTAGAATTTTCCCAACGGTCGACTTTGGTAGCTCTGGCAGAATTTGTATCATCTTAGGGACTTTGTAGGCGGTCAAATTCTCGCGACAATGCGCGACAACTTCATCAATGGTGAGGGGGTTAGACACGGTAATATAGGCGAGAACCGCCTCACCTGTTTTCAAATCCTCTCCTCCGACAACGGCGGCTTCCATAATGTATGGGTGGTCACACAATACTTGTTCAATTTCGGTCGGGTAGACGTTAAAACCAGACACTAAAATCATGTCTTTGAGTCGGTCGACAATTTTGATTGCCCCAGAAGGCATAATGAGCCCAAGATCCCCCGTTTTAAAAAAGCCGCTTGAGGTAATGACTTCTTCAGTCTCCTGAGAACGATTCCAATACCCTGCCATAACTTGCGGGCCGCTGATCACTATTTCACCGACTTCTCCCGATTCTAAGGGCTTTTCGTTGTGATCCCAGATTTCCACTTTCGTATCGACAAGCGGCAAACCTACGGTGCCATATTCTTCATTTCCAGGTTCATTGAGGGCGATGACGGGCGAAGTTTCCGACATCCCATAACCTTCTGATATGGTTTTCCCTGTCGTGTCTAACCACATTTTTCGAGCATTTTCCGTCAGCGCAGCCCCACCAGAAAGCGTTAATTTTAAACTATCAAAATTCAGTGACTTAAATTTTGGGTGGTGGCATAAGGCAACGAAAAGCGTGTTGATCCCAGAGAACATGGTGAATGAGTGAGGTTCGATTGCTGTGATCATTGAATCAATATCGCGAGGGTTAGGTATGAGTACATTTCTACCCCCGTATGAGAAAATTAGAAGCATATTCACTGCAAAAGCGTAAATGTGATACAGAGGTAATGGGCAAATGGAAATCTCTCCATTATCGTTCAGCTGCTTATTCAGTCTATGACTTAACTGAAGGATGTTTTGGATTAATCCATGGTGAGTTAGACACGCCCCTTTTGCCAGGCCCGTCGTGCCGCCAGTATATTGCAATACGCAAATATCAGAGTAGGAAGGATCGTAGGGGGTCAGTTCTCCAGAAGCCATTTCTATGGCGCTATCTATGGGAGTGACTTGCGCATTCTCGCTCAAAACGGGACTGGCTTGTAGAAAAATGCTGACATTCGTATCGAACTTGATTTGTTCAATATCGATGTTGTTTGCATCGAGCACAACCAAAGCTTTCGCTCCTGAATCCGCCAATTGGTGGCTTAATTCTCGGTAGGTGTAGAGTGGGTTGGTGTTTACAACGACCAACCCCGCACGCAAAGCGGCATAAGCCACGATGGGATAATGCAGAACATTAGGCAGTTGGATAGCAATACGGTCACCTCGTATTAATTCTGGGTGTTGCTGAAACCATATGGCGAGCTGCCTAGACTGATGTTCAACTTGATTGAAGGTGATTTCCTTTCCTTGGCATTCAAATGCGACCCTGTCGCCGAAACGAGCACACGTAAGCTCGATCATTTTCCCTAAATTCGCATTACTATTCATAGTATCTCACCTTATTTTTCGCGTTAGCGGACAAAAAGCTTGTAAAAAAGTGCGTGCATTTTGTTGCCGTAGGGCGGAAACAAAAATGACATCGGGTAAAGATGCCCGCCTCTTTTTAAAATGGCTTTTGCATTCGAAAAGGTAAGAAAACCTTCCCGTCCATGGTATTTCCCAAATCCTGATTGACCCACACCACCAAATGGAAGCTCTTCCACCGTGACATGGAAGGCGGCATCATTAATACACACCCCGCCGGAGTGGGTGTGGGTGAGTATGTATTCTTGGAAGTCTTTATCGTCACCGATGAGGTACAGGGCGAGAGGGCGATCGCCAGCGCAAATACTCTGCGCGACTTCTTCTTTTTGTTCGTACCCGACAATGGGCAGAATGGGACCAAATATCTCCTCTTGCATCACACGCATATCCGGTTGGCAATCAGTAATCAGCGTGAGTGGGAAAAAGGTATTTTGGTCTCCTGTGGAAAGCGGAGAAATGGTGTGAGCTTTTGCGCCTTTTGCTACTGCGTCTGCCACCAGTTCGGAAAGGCGGTCAAATTGATTTTGATTGATGACATGGGTGGAATCGATGGTTTCAGATTCTTCCGTGTACATCTCTTTATATTGGTTCGAAACCGCTTCAACCAGTTGTTTAATTTTGCTGGTGGGGCAAAACACATAATCGGGAGCCACACACGTTTGCCCTGCGTTGAATGTCTTTCCAAAAATGAAGCGAGTTACCGCTTTTGGAATATCCACATTCTGGTCGATGATTACTGGCGACTTCCCCCCTAATTCCAATGTGCATGGAACCAAGTTGTCGGCGGCGGCACGCATAACTTCTCTGCCTACGGCCGTTGAACCCGTGAAAAAAATATGATCAAACTTTAGCTTAGTAAACTCGATGGCTGTTTCTGCACCGCCTTGAATGAAGGTGACTTGGTCTGCCTCGAAGACTTCCGACAAGATTCGTTTTAGTTGCTGGTTTGTTTTTGGCGTATGTTCAGAGGCTTTTAACATCACTCGGTTACCTGCGGCGATAGCGGCGGTTAGAGGGGTCAGTGCCAAATTGATTGGGTAATTCCAAGGGGCGATTATGCCCACCACTCCGAGAGGCTGGTACACCACACTTGAGTGAGCAGGTTGATGTTGTATACCGATTTTAAGGCGGTTAGGTTTCATCCAGCTTTTCAGGTGTTTTAGTGTGTAGTTAATGGCTGAAACGGTCGTATAAATATCACCAACAATACTTTCATAATCACTTCTGTAGCCAAAATCCTGACTTAATGCTTTTAGCAGGCAGTCTTGGTTGCGCAAAATGGTGTGCTTGAGCGATTTCAGCTTTTCAATACGAGCGTCGTAGCTGGGAAAAGGGTTAGCGTTGAAAGCGCTCGTTAACCTTACATAGTGCACGTTTAGCTGTAAGTCGATTGGCTCGTTTTTCATCTCATTGCTCCTAATGCCTTAGCGAGAGCCGCTGTACAAAAAGCCAATACAGTTCTCACCTAGTTGAATGTCCTGAATCCTTGGAGCGCATAATGAATAGGCTGAAATACATGCCTAAAAATGAATGGTTTACCCAACCGGCGATCATTAACCTTACGGTTTGCATCGGTGTGTTCGCTTGAAAACCGAAATAAAAACAACGTAATGACAGCGGTAAATTGGCGCTCGTTAATGATGAACAGTATCTCTTACTGCCCGATAGGGAGCGTTATGAATTCGTGCCAAAAGATTATCTCTTAAGGTCTAGGGGATATGAGGCTAAGGGTATAAGGGTATGGAGAGGTCGCCTTGTGTTTGACCCCTCGCGAGCGGAGTTACTCTTGAATGGCTTTGGCTGCAATCACAGCTTTGACTCGGCTGTTCACACCAAGCAGTTTAAAAATGGCAGTGACGTGTGCTTTTACTGTCCCTTCAGTGCAGAAAATTTCGCGGGCAATTTCTTTGTTTGAGTATCCCTTCTCAATAAGTTGAAGTACTTCTTGCTGTCTTTTTGTGAGGCCGGAAGCTGAGCGCGCATTCGATGAACTGTTCGCCAATCCATCGGTTTGAGATTGTGTTGCTTGGAGGAGCAATGAAGGGAGATAGACTTCCCCCTCTAAAATTAACTGAATAGCACTCAACATGACCTGAGTTGAACTGGCTTTGGGTATATATCCGTCAGCCCCTGCATCCAATGCACCCCGAACGGATTGCTCGTCGTCTCTAGCAGAAAGTATGGCGACAGGAACAGAAGGGTAGGAAGATTTAATGGATCTCAGCCCTGAAAATCCGTCGGCATCTGGAAGGCAAATATCCAGTAAAACCAAATCTGCATCACCACCGGAGAGCTTTGTCATTACGTCGGCAATACACGTGCACTCTTCGCAGTTAACTGAGCTCACATGCTCTGAAAGTGCTGCGATAACTCCCTTTCGAACTAACGCATGATCATCCGCAATCAGTATGTTTAACATGCTACTTCCTTGAATTGGGTGAATAGAAAGGATGCACAGAAGCCCTATGTTACGCAATGACCAACTTGGCAAAACGAAAGGCTTATAACTAAGTATATATTGCTTGGCTATAACTAAAGTCGTAGCTCTCGTGAGAGGTAATGCTTGCGACATACTTAGTATGGTGTGGGGTTGTTACTTCTGTACATATTTTTCCCAATAATATTGAAAGTGGTGCTAAAAGTTATGAGCAAAAATTATGTCTTTAGGTGAATGGTAGAGCGCCTGTTTTTTCGTCAATCTATATGAGTGTTGTGGGCCAATGGTTGTTTTATCCGCAGTACAACAATATAGATAACGTCGAGATAAATTATGCATATACTGACTGTCGTCACCAAGGCAAACAATGGTCACCAATGGTCATCCATTTTTATGGTTATTTTAACCCTGTGTTCCCAATATCGAATTCGCTTCAAACACGTTACGTGGCTCTCCTATGAAACAGCGGCGGATTTTCATGTAGACATCAATGATCAAAATGCCTCTTTTCTTGTTGAGCAGTTGAGAGCGAAGGCAGAATCGAAAGGGTTGGAATTTGATTGTGTGATTCAGCATAAAGACGCACGACAAAAAAAGTTGCTGGTTGCCGATATGGAAGCGACGATCATTGTTCAGGAAATGATGGACGAGCTTGCGAGCTTAAATGGTGTTTGGTCTGAAGTAAAAACCATCACCGAAAACGCAATGAATGGCGCGCTGGATTTTCAGGAATCCTTTAAGAGTCGGGTTCAATTGCTTGAGGGAATACCGGTAGAGACGATGTTTTCACTTTGTGGTGAAATCAGGTTAAGCCAAGGTGCCAAAACACTAGTGAGAACACTAGAAGCGAACGCGTGTAGAACCGTTTTGATTACCAGTGGCCTGTCTGTATTTGCCCAATACGTAGCGGAAATGTGCGGGTTCAGTGCGTATTATGCCAATCATGTCAATGTTCGTAATGGAATGTTAAGCGGGCAAGTGGAAGGAACAATTATCGATGGACGAAAGAAAGCGTCCATTGCGGCAAAATGTGCGTCAACATTCCAGATTGAGAGCGTGGATGTGTGTGCAGTTGGGGATGGCGCGAACGATAAGTACATGCTGAAGGAAAGTGGGCTAGGCGTTGGTCACCACCCTAAACCGACGCTAATGTCGGATTGCGATTTGGTTATACAACACACTGACCTAACCACCATACTGTACGCAATGGGCTTGAAAGAAACACGGTTTGTAACGGCATAAACTTGTAACGGTATAAATTTATAACGGCACAAAAACTGGTTACATGTATTTTTCTTTTATTTTGTCAATTACACCCTTGTGTTTCATGTCTAAAAAAGTTTGATTAAACAGGATCTTCAAGGTTTCAGAGTCGTTTGTCTTCTTACTAAAAATTACGTGGTACGCCTTGGATTTTTTGTCTGGGAAAGGGACGTAATCCAGCGATGTGATATCGACCTTATTCTGTTTAGCTAAATAGTTGAGTACCTCTACTTGCAGCAAAGCGAAGTCAACCCGTTCCGCGATGAGTTTTTTTACTAAATGCTCGCGCGATTTAGCGCCTACATCAATATTCACGTCGGGATGAACAAAGCTGTAATTGAACCCAGAGATCCCACCCACTTTATAGCTGGTTAGGTCTACTTGAGACAAAAACTGAGGTGGTGAATCAAATCGCTTCGATTTATAGAACAAAGCGATATTGGTTTCATAGACAGGGTAAGAGTAGCGCGAAAATTCCGTGCGTTGCAGCTTGTACGAGGCATTGGGAACCAAATCAACCTTTCCATTCTTAATGGAGTGCAGGCAACGCTTCCATGGTTGAATAATATGTTCCAGCGTGTAGCCATTCTCTTTGAACACAGTACCTACTACATCCACCATAATGCCATAAGGTTCAGTTTTGCTACTGAACATCAGAAAAGGCGGTTTGGCTTCGTTTTCCCAGCATACTTTAAGTGTTCGAGTGACATCTGCCTGAACAGGCAAGACGAAAGCAAAAATGCAAAGACCCAATATTTTATACATCGCGAATTTCCGAAAAAAGCCAATTGTGTTTTTAGTAAGTTTAGCCAGAATTCTGAACTCGCCTATAAAATTCTCACTATTAAAATGATCTCACTGCTTGTGATGGCGTAGTCCTAGATGAAATAAATGAAATAAATGAAATAAATGAAATAGATGAAATAGACGCAAAAGCCCTCCAGAAGAGGGCTCGATGTCTGAGATTCCGTTCTCTAGACGATTGGATTGAAATGCAGGGGTTATTGAAGAGAGTGCTGATGCTCGCTGATCAACATGTCGATCTTCTCTTCAGCACGATTGTGCGCGTCAACGTAGCTTTCATCTGCACTAAATGGTTCAACCACTTCGTAGTAGCACTTCAGCTTAGGCTCGGTTCCAGAAGGGCGAACCACAACACGTGAACCGTTATTAAGGTGATAAATCAACACGTCACTGATTGGGAATTCTAAGGCTTTCTCACTGCCATCTTCGAACGTTTGCTTGGACAGTTTGAAATCCTCAATACTCGCGATTGTCTGACCTGCAATTGTAGAAGGTGGGTTAGCACGAAGCGTGTCACCAATTGGTGGCGCAGAAGGGTCAAGAGCGATGCTGTGTTGAGCATTGATCACCATGCCATGCTGTCGGTAAATCTCTTCAAGCTGATCCCAAACGGTTTTGCCTTGCGCTTTTAAGCGTGCAGCTAGTTGAGCAAAGGCAACCAAAGCGGTTAGGCCGTCTTTATCCCAAACCAATGTACCTACGGTATAGCCCAGCGCTTCTTCGTAAGCGAAAAGGAATTGCTTATCTTCCGTTTGTTCTTGCATAGCGACGTTAGTCAGCCATTTAAAACCCGTTAGCGTTTTGTAGAACGTGCCGCCCGCAGCTTCCGCCACTTTGGCTAGAAGGCTAGAGGAAACAATCGTTGCACCTACTAACTTTTGGTTATCTTGCGCTTGATTAAGCAGGTAGTGACCAAACAACACACCAACCTGATCGCCCGTTAACATTTGGTATTCGCCATCCGCTTTTCTTGCAGCTGCTGCAAAGCGGTCTGCATCGGGGTCATTCGCACAGGCTAATTCTGCGTTGTGCTTCTTCGCTTCTGCTATCACTAGATCCATCGCCCCTTTTTCTTCAGGGTTAGGGAAATTAACGGTTGGGAAGCTGCCGTCAGGTTCGCGTTGTGCAGCTACGCTGTGTACTTGTGTAAATCCAGCATCGGCAAGCAGCGTTTCAGCCATATTTGCGCCAACACCGTGCATAGCTGTGTAGGCAAGAGAAAGACTCTCGGCTTGTTGCGATGGATCGCTTTGCAGTAATGGGCTGGCGTTTGCGGTGTCGCGGTAGGTTTGGTAGTAGTCGTCTTTCAGCCAAACGAGCAAGCCTTTTTCTTCAGCTTCTTCTAGTGGCATAAGGTTAAGAGGTTTTTGAGCCGCATCGTCGATTTCCGCAGCAATACCTGAATCGTGTGGTGGAATGATTTGAGCGCCATTATCCCAGTACACTTTGAAGCCATTGTATTCTGGTGGGTTATGGCTGGCTGTGACAACAACGGCGGCAGCTGTACCAAGGTGTAGGACACCAAAAGCAACAATCGGAGTGGCAGCAACATCGTGAGTTAAGTAAACCTTGATGCCTTGCGCGGTAAGAGCGGAAGCGGTGTCGTGAGCGAATTGTTTCGAATCAGGGCGACCATCGTAGCCAATGACAACGCCTTTTTCTGCTGCACCTTGTTGTGCTTTTAACAGGTACTGGCCAAGACCCGTCGCGGTTTCTTGAATAACCAGTCGGTTCATGCGGTTAGGACCAGCACCGACAACGCCGCGTAAACCCGCGGTACCAAATTCTAAACGTCCTTTGAATCGGTCTGCAATTTCTTCAGAGCGGTTTTCTTTTTGAAGTGTATTCAGCTCTTCACGTGTACGAGGATCTGGGTCTCTTTCCAGCCAGCTTTTCATCAAATCGTTCATCGTTTTTTCCTGTCAAAGGGTACTTAAATAGTATGTCTCTAAATTAATTGAAATCCATCAATGATTACACCATTTTTTGTGGTTTAGGTCTCACGATGTGGTCGCAATCGATTAAATCGCGATGAATTTTTTTTGAAATTTTTTACACAAGATATTTCAGCAAATCATAAGCAACAACAGGAGTAATAAAAGACAAATTGGGGATCAAAGTCTAATTCCAAAATGGAGAGGGTCGTTTAATTCTTGAACAATTGCCGCCAAGAATCTAGGGTTATTAACAAAGCCATAACAAATAGTTAGCACTTTGGAAATAATCCCAAAGTCGCATGGCATGCGTTCCATCACATTACTGTGTGGAAATGCGAAGTAGATCACCGTCTATAAAAACACAAACGGATTTGGACGGCGATCTGATGCTTATGAGGTATTCACGCTGCGCTACCAAGCGTGTCTAGCCTGTAAGCGGAAACAGAGGAGAGATCTTTTGAAAAGATTAACGTCTTTGTGTTTATGGGGTGCGCTAATCCCAACGGTGGCATGGTCTGGAAGCCAATACAATATGACAAGGGGTGTAACCCGAATCAGTGAGCAGGTCTATGACCTTCATATGCTGATTTTTTACATCTGCTGTGCCATAGCGGTTGTCGTTTTTGGAGTCATGTTTTACGCCATTTTCAAGCATCGTAAATCTCAGGGCGCTGTAGCGGCGAACTTTCATGAGAGTACGAAAGTGGAAATCATATGGACTGTGATTCCGATTCTAATATTGGTTGCGATGGCAGTACCTGCCACCACAACGCTTATCGATATGGAAGATACCAGTCAATCCGATATCACGGTGAAAATTACCGGCTCTCAATGGAAGTGGCATTACAGCTATTTCGGTGAGGATGTCGAATTTTTTAGCTTGTTAACTACATCCTCCAAGCAGATTGAGGGTGATGAACTGAAAGGGGCTAATTACCTCCTTGAAGTCGACAATCCGCTTGTGCTTCCCATCAACCGGAAAGTCCGCTTTCTCTTAACGTCCGACGATGTTATCCACTCATGGTGGGTGCCAGATTTCGCCGTAAAGAAAGATACGATTCCAGGGTTTATCAATGAAGCGTGGACCAAAATCGATGAACCGGGTGTTTATCGTGGTCAATGTGCTGAGTTGTGTGGTCGGAACCACGGCTTTATGCCGATAGTGGTGCATGCCATGGAAGAGAAAGAGTTCGATGAATGGTTGGTCGCTCAAAAATTGGTGGCGAAGCAAGCAGCTGAAGCGGCAAAAGCCGCACTTTCTAAAGAGCTTTCTATGGATGAACTCATGGCAATGGGCGAGCAAGTGTACAACGACCGATGCGCGGTATGTCACCAGGTTAATGGGCTGGGTGTTCCGGGCGTTTTCCCTGCAATGAAAGACAGCCCTGTGACATTAGGTGATGTAAACAATCACATTGATGTTGTACTTAATGGGGTGGCAGGAACAGCCATGCAAGCATTTGGAAATCAGTTAACCGATGAGCAAATTGCCGCAGTAGTAACGTACGAGCGAAATGCTTGGGGTAATGACAAAGGCGATATGGCGCAAGCGTCAGACGTGAATACTTTGCGCAGCGAGGAGGGACAATGAACAGTTCAACCGATGTAAATTCTCATGAAAATGATCATGACGATCATCATGCAGCGCCTTCAGGGCTGGCTCGCTGGGTATATTCGACTAATCATAAGGACATAGGCACGCTGTATTTGTGGTTCAGCTTTGCGATGTTTTTAACCGGTGGGTTCATGGCGATGATCATTCGCGCCGAATTGTTCCAGCCTGGCTTACAGTTAGTTGACCCGCATTTTTTCAATCAGATGACGACGGTTCACGGATTGGTGATGGTATTTGGTGCGGTGATGCCAGCCTTTACCGGACTGGCAAACTGGATGATTCCGCTCATGATTGGTGCGCCAGATATGGCTCTGCCACGCATGAATAACTTGAGCTTCTGGATATTGCCTTTTGCGTTTCTCATTTTAATCAGTTCGCTCTTTATGGAAGGTGGCGGTCCGGACTTTGGTTGGACGTTCTACGCGCCATTGTCGACGACGTATGGACCAGATAGCACCGCATTGTTCGTGTTCTCTGTTCATATTATGGGTATCAGTTCCATAATGGGGGCGATCAACGTGATCGTGACCATTGTAAACATGCGTGCACCGGGTATGACTTGGTTCAAGCTTCCAATGTTTGTTTGGACATGGCTAATCACGGCGTTTTTGTTGATAGCCGTAATGCCCGTGCTGGCCGGCGCCGTTACTATGGTTTTGACAGACAAGTACTTTGGCACCAGTTTCTTTGATGCAGCAGGCGGGGGTGACCCTGTGATGTTCCAGCACATTTTCTGGTTCTTTGGGCACCCCGAAGTGTACATCATGATTTTACCTTCCTTCGGGATCGTATCGGCCATCATTCCTGCTTTCAGCGGTAAGAAGCTGTTTGGCTATCATTCCATGGTGTACGCGACGTGCAGTATCGCGCTGCTTTCGTTTTTGGTTTGGGCGCACCACATGTTCACCACGGGGATGCCGGTATTTGCCGAACTCTTCTTCATGTATTGCACTATGTTGATTGCGGTGCCGACAGGGGTAAAAGTCTTCAACTGGGTGGCGACGATGTGGCGGGGAGCCATGACCTTTGAAACGCCCATGTTGTTTGCTATCGCATTTATTGTGCTGTTTACAATTGGTGGGTTCTCGGGATTGATGTTGGCGATTGTGCCCGCTGACTTCCAATATCACGATACCTATTTCGTGGTGGCGCACTTCCATTATGTTTTAGTTTCCGGAGCCGTCTTCTCGATCATGGCGGCTGCCTACTACTGGCTGCCTAAATGGACAGGTCACATGTACGATCATCGGTTGAGCTTATGGCATTTCTGGTGCTCGGTGATTTCGGTGAACGTTCTGTTCTTCCCAATGCACTTTTTGGGATTGGCGGGCATGCCTAGGCGGATTCCCGACTATGCCATTCAGTTTGCAGACGTGAACCAAATAGTGTCGATTGGCGGATTTGCGTTTGGCCTGTCTCAGCTTATTTTCCTCTGGTTGGTGATTAAATGCATCAAAGGAGGCGAGAAAGCCGAGGCTCGGTCTTGGGAAAGAGCGGAAGGTTTGGAATGGACAGTACCAAGCCCAGCACCTCATCACACATTCAGTCAGCCGCCTAAAGTTGATTGATCGGAGAGGCAGCGATGGATACGGAAAAACCTTCAAATCGCAAACTGACAGGCTGGCTTTTGCTTGGTGTACTAGGCATGTTCGGCTTTGGGTTTGCCTTGATACCACTGTACGACATTATGTGCGAACAGCTTGGTATTAACGGTAAACCCAACAATGAAGCCGTGAGCAGCCCAGTAGGCATGCAGGTGGATACCTCACGTGTGATTCGTGTTGAGTTCATGGCACATGTAAAACCTGATATGCCGTGGACGTTCATACCCGCTAAAAAGGTCATGGATGTACACCCCGGGCAGGTGATTCAAACACGGTATATGGCGACGAATCTCAATGGTTCATCATTGATCGGTCAAGCTGTTCCTTCGATTGCTCCAGGAAATGGCGCGGCGTACTTCAATAAAATTGAGTGCTTTTGTTTTAATCGCCAGCCATTGGAAGGGAATAAAAGCGCTGAACTGCCCGTGATTTTCTATATTGAGCCGACGATTCCCGACTCTATCCATACGCTGACACTTTCCTACACGCTATT
Organism: Vibrio sp. vnigr-6D03; assembly: GCF_002835515.1. Taxonomy (NCBI): domain Bacteria; kingdom Pseudomonadati; phylum Pseudomonadota; class Gammaproteobacteria; order Vibrionales; family Vibrionaceae; genus Vibrio; species Vibrio sp. vnigr-6D03. The sequence continues at coordinate 14,719 of NZ_PIZL01000012.1, read as the reverse complement.
CAATATCACAGAGCCAGAAGAGAAGAAAACCGTGGCTCTAATTTCACGCTCAGAAACGGATCAAGGAGCGGTGCAATGACAACACAACACCAAACTTATTATGTCCCCTCACACAGTATTTGGCCGATAGTCGGCGCGGTTGCCTTGTTTTTTATTGCAGTCGGCGCTGGCGTTACTGTACAAAATTTAGAAACCGGCAGTGTGTTTGGGAAAGTCTTTCTAATAGGCGGATTTGTCGTTTTTCTGGTGATGTTCATCGGATGGATGCGAAACGTGATTGGTGAATCTTTGTCGGGTTTTTATTCCCAGCAAATTGATATTTCCTTCCGGCAGGGCATGAGCTGGTTTATTTTCTCGGAAATCATGTTTTTCTGCGCCTTCTTTGGTGCGCTCTTTTATGCCCGAATGATATCCGTTCCGTGGCTCGCGGGTGCAGATAACAACCAAATGACTCATGAAGTGCTTTGGCCTGCCTTTGAAGCTATGTGGCCACTCACTCTAACTCCCGCAGGACAAACAACAGAAGCGATGGGATGGCAGGGCTTACCTTTGCTCAACACCATCATTCTTCTTACTTCCTCCATCACGCTCCATATGGCGCACACCAGCTTAGAGAAAAACCACCGAATGGCGCTGGTGGTGTGGTTGGAAATCACCATTATTTTGGCGATTGCGTTCTTGTTTTATCAGGTGGAAGAGTATGTTCACGCCTATCAAGAAATGGGGCTGACGCTTCAATCTGGCGTGTATGGCAACACCTTCTTCCTGTTAACAGGTTTCCACGGCATGCATGTGTTGATGGGCACTATTTTCTTGGCGGTGTTACTGGCGAGGATTGCGCACGACCACTTTACACCTGAAAACCATTTCGCGTTTCAAGCGGGGAGCTGGTACTGGCACTTTGTGGACGTGGTTTGGCTGTGTCTATTTATCTTTGTGTATGTGCTTTAGACGCTCTACCCCGAATGAGTAGAGCTGGCGTTAGTAAGGTCTAGGGTTGGGTTCAATCCAGCCCGCCTGAAGCGCAATGAGCAAAAATACGATAACCAAAGCGGAGAAAATTAAACGGCGACCCAAGAAGTGACTGGCAGGCTTATCGCTTTTGCCTTTTACCATCACCACTAAAGCGCGACCAAGGTTGAAGATAATGAAACAGAGTGTCAAGACCAGAACGAGTTTAAACAGTGAGGCTGCCATGTTGTCTCCCTGGGTTGCGTTGACGTTAAAACCAAAATTTTGGTTCGCCCTAATTCTCACTTTGGTGGTATTTACTCTGCTGATCAAGTTGGGCTTTTGGCAAATGGGACGTGGTGAGCAAAAGTTAGACTACGAAAAGGCATTAGCCCAGCGCGCGACGATGGCACCGGAGCCTCTAGATACCTTGCTTAAAAGGGCAAACGATATTAGTCCCAATCTCGGTCAGGAATATTTAAGTGATGCTCAGCAAAGCCTAACCGGAGCAAAAGTGAAAATGGATGTTATGCCTGTTTCGCATCGTACGTTTTTGCTTGATAACCAAGTGTGGAACGGACAAGTGGGGTATTTGATGCTTCAACCAGTGAAAGTGACATCGGGTTATCAGGGCAACGGACGCTATGTGCTGCTAGAGCTCGGGTTTGTGAAGGCGGGGCATGATCGCCGTATATTACCCAGTTTTACAGAGCTAACCCAACCTGTGTCGCTGGAGGGGAGGGTGTATCAAAAACAAAGCAACCCTGTTAGTGACAAGCTTCATGCAGAAAGTGGATGGCCAAAACGAATTCAAAACCTGAATTTGGAGGCATTGGAAGGAGAGCTTGGGCTTCCTTTACTGCCTTTTGTTATTCAGCCCAGCAACTTAAACCTTGAATACCCTCAGCCTTGGCACCCAGTTCCAATGTCTTCTCAAAAACACTTTGGGTATGCGTTGCAGTGGTTTTCGATGGCATTAGTTTTTGCGCTCATTATGGCGTTGGTGCTGCTTAGAGCACTCAATATTCGCCTGATACCCAAGGGAGAAAACGATGACAGTTCAAAACATGGATAGAGATTCTGCACCCAATGTAAAGCGTGGGCGCATCATTTTACTTGCGCTGGTGGGGTTGTTTGCGATGCCAGCCATTGTTGCCAAAGTTATTTTGGAAATGAATTGGTATCAACCCGGGGTGACAAATCAGGGGGTTTTGGTTGAGCCAGTTAGTTACTTAACCGATTATTCCATGGGATCAGAAACTGAAAAACAATGGCAGCTTGGCTATGTTCTACCGAAAGAATGCAATGCATTGTGCCGTCAGCAGTTGCACTTACTGCAACAAAGCTATGTATCCCTAGGAAAGTACCAAGAGCGCGTTAAACCAACGGTATACATTCACCCAAATAGCGATACGTCGGTACTGCAGGATTACAGCTTTAATCGCGTTAAATCTAACGACAAATTTCTTTCTGATTTCAACACTAATGAATACATCATTGTAGACCCGCGAGGTCAATTGGTTATGCATTACCCGAAGCAGCTTAACCCTGAATTACTAGTACAGCAGAGTAAGGGGTTAATTGCCGACTTTAAGAAACTATTGAAGTTATCTCGCGTGGGGTAAATCAAGGATAGGGGGCGCATATGAATATCATCAGACTGATTCAAGTAAGCCTGATTCTGACATTTTTGGTTATCTTAATGGGCGCGTACACGCGGCTAGCTGACGCGGGGTTGGGTTGCCCAGATTGGCCGGGTTGTTACGGTCATCTTAGTGTGCCTTCGACAGATAAAGCACTTTCCACCGCCAAACTCCTCTACCCAGAAAACGAAGTCGAGCCTTATAAAGCTTGGTTAGAGATGATTCACCGTTATTTGGCGGGAACGCTTGGACTGGTTGTTTTTGCCATTAGTTATTTGACGCTTCAATCTCGCCATGGCGGGCGGGTGATTCCGGTTTCACTGTCGCTGCTCATCGTCTTTCAGGCGGCGCTAGGGATGTGGACAGTAACGCTCAAATTGATGCCCGTGATTGTCATGTTGCACTTAATGGGTGGGTTTACCTTATTTAGCTTGTTGTTTTTGCTCTACTGTCGCCTTAAACAAGAAGTGGGCTACGAACTTAATGACATTGCACACTTTACGGTGAGCGATGGAAACCCCTCTTCAATAACTTCTCCGCATGAACCTATCGTCGTCAACACACCAATGCTGAAACTTTTGGCTTCTTTCTCTCTTGCAGTGGTCGTTCTTCAAATCTTTCTAGGGGGGTGGACCTCTTCCAATTACGCCGCATTAATGTGTACGGAGTTACCCATTTGTGAAGGGGATTGGGTTGGCTACTTGAATTTTTCTGAAGCCTTTGATTTCCGCCAAGAAGGACACACAAATTATGAGTTTGGGGTCTTGGATTATGGGGCAAGAATGACCATTCACGTTACGCATAGAATCGGAGCGGTAGTGACATCTGTCGTGTTGATGGGGTTGGCGTTTCAGTTGTTTCAGCAAACGCATATTCAGCTTCGCAAGGGAGCGTTTATGTTAATGGTGTTACTCGTCGCCCAAATTGGACTTGGTATGAGTAATGTTTTATTGAATCTCCCATTACCTGTAGCGGTGGCGCATAACCTTGGTGCGGCACTTTTACTGTTGTGTACGATTTACATCAATTTCCATGTGTGGCGCAGTGTGTCACAGCCTCTTATGGAACAAGAGCGAGGGCTTTGAGTATGGATAAATCTCTTTCTAGAGCAGGAATAGAAGGCGCGTCGTGGCAAGATTATTACAAGCTCACGAAACCTAAAGTCGTTGCTTTAATGCTACTGACGGCAGTGGTAGGAATGATTTTGGCAATAAAAGGGCAGTTTCCCGTTGTGACGGCATTGATCGCATTAGCTGGGATCGGATTAATGGCGTCGAGTGCAGCGGCATTTAATCACCTAATTGATCGCAGAATTGATGCCATAATGGCGAGAACTTATCAGCGCCCTTTGCCCTCTGGGCACGTTAAAGCCGTCAACGCGTTTATATTTGCGATTGCGCTCGGTATCGCTGGGTTTATCGCATTGTACTGGTGGGTGAATGAGTTAACGGCTTGGCTGACTCTAGCAAGCTTGGTGGGTTATGCGCTGGTGTACACCTTGTATTTAAAGCGAGCAACGCCTCAAAATATCGTGATAGCCGGAATTGCTGGTGCTATGCCTCCTTTACTTGGATGGACGGCGGTCACCAATGAATTGCATTCCCATGCTTGGCTACTTGTGATGATCATCTTTATCTGGACACCTCCTCATTTTTGGGCGTTAGCCATACACAGGAAGGACGATTATTCACGTGCTGATATTCCCATGCTGCCAGTGACACATGGTGTGGAATACACTAAAACCAGTATTTTGTTGTACACCGTCCTGTTAGCTATTGCATGCCTATTCCCAGTTTTGGTTGGCATGAGCGGCCTTATTTACTTAGTCGTATCAAGTCTCTTAAGTGCTGGATTCATCTATAAAGCGTGGAAACTGAAATATCATGAGGAAGAGGGTGATGCCATGAGTACCTTCATCTTCTCTATCTATCAATTGATGTTCTTATTCGTGGCTCTACTGGTGGATCATTTTCTACGTTAGTGAAATTAATGATTTTCCAAAAAGCTCAATTCTGATGCTGCTTTCATTGATTCTTTAGTTCTTCTTTGAGCTTGAAACTTTAAGCTCAAAGAAGAAATTTCCAATAATTAGGGTGGTTATGTAAAGAATTTACACCGTTCTCTTGTTGTGTTACTCCTAAAGAAAGCGATAATTTTGTTTAATTATTAGTGCAAAATGTGTTTCCACGTCACCCACCCTTACTGATAGATTTCACACGAAGCCAACGAAACTATCGGACAATAATTTAAATGAGTGTGAAATCTAAGCTGGTAACCGCAATCGGTTGCTTGATCACGTTTACAATTCTTGTGACTTCCGTCATTGGATATTTTGAATTCAAAACGGCCACAACCGACGACTATCGTAAGAACCTTTCAGACAAGTCATTTTTAGTTGCGAAAGCCGTCGAAAGTAAAATGAATAAATACTTCACGGCATTGGAAACGACAGGCGCAGGTATAACGCTTGATAGTGCCGGTGTACCTGTTATCAGCGACCGTATTCTCGACGCCCTTAAACACGGTAAGCAAAGCTTAAAAGTGTTGAACATGTATGTCGGTTTACCCGATGGCACAACGTATGACGTTGATGGTCTTATTCCTAATTTCAATGCTAAACAAAAGCAGCGCGAATGGTTTATTAAAGGTTTTAGTGGTGCGGAACGTTCGGTAACTAACCCTTATCTGTCAACGACAGGGGACTTAACCATGTCGGCTGTGATCCCTTACCGCCGAAATGGTGAGATTAAGGCTGTAATTGGTCTGAGTTTAAAGATGAGCGATATCACCGACTACATTAATGAACTCTCGTTTGAGCCAAACCTATTTGTGTCACGCGCTGATGGTTTCTTAATGGCCGCCAGTTACCCTGATTTTGTTGGTAAGAACATCTATGAGTTACGTCCAAGCTATCGTGAATACGGCACTCATAAAAGCAGTGAGCACTCATACAATGTTCCTGATAAAGGTGACTTTTACGTTGTGTCTTCCCGAATTGATTCATTGGGATGGTCTGTTTGGGCTTGGGCCTCGTGGGACGATATTAACGAACCTTCGAATACCATGGTGAAGATCAACGGGATTGCTGGTCTTGTCTTTGCTGTTATTGGTATCGTTGTCGTGTATGTCGCGGTCGAAAAGTTGATGTATGGTCCAATTGGTGGTGAACCTAAAGAGATTGAAGAGTTCGTTAACCGAATTGCTAGTGGCGATTTAACGATGATTCGCCCACTTCAAGGAAGCGAAACGGGGGTGTATCGCTCGACATTGCTCATGGGGGAAAGCATTAAGCAGATCATTGGAAACATTAATACCTCGTCTGCCGCCCTTACCGATTTATCTGGTCAGCTGGAATCTTCTTCAAATCAGGTAAACCGCTCATCCGAGTCTCAAATGATGCAGCTAGAACAAGTGGCAACCGCAATGAACGAAATGACAGCAACCGTTGCTGAAGTAGCCCAAAATGCAATGCAAGCATCGACTTCTTCCAACGATGCAAGTGAGTCTTCCACTCAGGGGCTTGGTGTCGTTAGCCAAATGAACACAGACATCAACTTGCTGGTTAATAATATCGAAAGTGTTCAATCTTCGATCTTGGAAGTTGAAAAGGAAACAATGAATGTTGGTGGGATTCTAGACGTTATTCGCGGTATTGCTGAACAAACCAACCTGCTCGCTTTGAATGCCGCTATTGAGGCTGCCCGTGCTGGCGAACAAGGTCGTGGTTTTGCTGTGGTGGCAGATGAAGTTCGTAACCTTGCCAACAAAACTCAGGAAAGCACCAATGAAATCCAATCGATGATTTCAGTGCTTCAAGAGCAAGCGAAACAGTCTGTGAGTTTAATGGAAGAAAACGCTGAAAACGCTAAGAAGACCTTAGTAAAATCGGACGAAGCAAGTCAATCACTGCAAGTGATACAAGAAGAAATTAGCAAAATTCAAGACATGAATAATCAGATAGCCACGGCAGCGGAAGAGCAGTCTCATGTTGCGACGGATATTAATGAAAACGTGGTGAATGTGAACGATCTGGCTCGCAGCACTGTTCAAGATGTTCAGGGGAATGTCCAGACAGCGTTGGAATTGAATTCCGTTTCCAGCGAATTACAACGCTCGGTGAATCGCTTTAAAGTTTAAAGCCAACTAACCTGAACTCGGGATAACAGATTGCTTTCTAATGGCTCTTTTTACTTATTACTTCGTTGAACCCCCTCCCAATAACCCGTTATTGGTTCGTGGCTTCGCCTTGTCTAAAGCAAAAATGGCTCATTAGAATTCATCTGTTGGAAATCCGCCTGTATTTGAATAGATTAGCTAACCCCTTATCCTGAGTTCAGGTTAACTAGTTCAGCAGACTCTACCGCATTAACGTTTAAAAGCCCCAAATCTGGGGCTTTTTGTCTATCTGTATCTAAGCGTTAGGCTTCAATTATCACCCTAATTGTTTGCCAGATACTTGATGACCGTATCGCGCAATGTTTCTTTGTATGGCGGTGAAATAAAGCTGGCTTCAATAGCATTTAGAGAAAACTGCGCTAACTCCTGCCGCGATGGATTGAGAGCCTCTGAGACGGCAAGGAAGTTATCCGTCATATAGCCACCGAAGTAGGCTGGATCATCCGAATTGATGGTAACGCACACGCCTTTTCTGAGTAGGTCGACGATGTTGTGCTGACTCATATGCTCGAATACTTTTAATTTGGTGTTGGAAAGCGGGCAGACAGTCAATGGAATTTGGTTTTCGACGAGTCGCTGAACCAGTGCCTCGTCGTCAACACAGCGAACGCCATGGTCGATTCTTGATGTCTTTAGCATATCCAAGGCATCAATGATGTTTTGTGCGGGTCCTTCCTCTCCAGCGTGCGCTACCGTTAAGAAACCCTCAGAGCGTGCTTTTGCAAATACTCGCTCGAACTTTTCTGGTGGATGCCCAACTTCGGACGAATCCAGACCGACACCGATGATTTTTTCTTTGTAGGGTAACGCTTCTTCTAAGGTGTTCAATGCAGCTTCTTCATCGAGGTGACGCAAAAAACACATGATGATTTGACTGCTGATTCCAAGCTCTGATTCCGCTTTATCCAGTGCTTTTGAGATACCGCTGATAACAGTGTGAAATGAAATGCCTCGGTCGGTGTGGGTTTGAGGATCGAAAAAGATCTCTGTATGCACCACATTGTCTTGCTTGCATCTCAGCAAATATGCCCACGTAAGGTCATAAAAATCTTCCTCTTTAACCAGTACATTGGCTCCCTGGTAATAGATATCTAAAAAGGATTGCAGATTATGGAAGTGATACGCGTCTCTTACCTCTTGAATACTGCTAAATGGAATGGAAACCTTGTTGCGTTTAGCCAGTTCAAACATTAGTTCTGGCTCAAGAGACCCTTCAATATGCAGATGGAGCTCTACTTTTGGGAGGTGCTGGATAAATGCTTTCATAGAATCTCCTTATGTTGTGCTTACTGATTATTGCAAGGTATTTACTTTGAAGCCTCAGCTTAGTTTAGATTCAATATGATGAGAAAAGTTGAGAGTCACTTTGGTGTTGGAGATCTCATTTACGTTTTTAAAAGAGTATTAAAAAAAAACCAGCGATATCCGCTGGCTAAGGAAATAGAAATGAAATTGCTAGTCAGGAAATGACCCCCGTATCCCTTGCAATTCGTCGAAGTTTTCAAGAAATATTTCGGTCAGTTTAGGATCAAAATGTTTCCCTGCTTCTTGTTGGAATAATTCGAAAATTTTGTCACTTGGCCATGCATCTTTGTAGCAACGCTTGGATGCTAGAGCGTCAAAAACGTCGGCTAGTGCTGTAATACGAGCTTCGATTGGAATCGATTCGGCTGATATTTTATTCGGGTATCCTGAACCGTCCCACTTTTCGTGATGGTGACCAGCAATGTTTGCTGCGATATTCAAGATCTCTAGGTTAGAACCACGTAGGATCTCTGCACCAACACTGGCATGAGACATCATGGTAACCCACTCATCAGCATCGAGTTTCCCAGGCTTATTGAGTACCGCATCGGGAATGGCAATTTTGCCAATGTCGTGCAGCGGAGAGGCGAGCTTAATCTTTTCACATTGCTCTGGTGGTAAGCCATATTTTGAGGCAAGAAAACGCGATATTTCGGCTACCCGCTTAACGTGGCTCCCCGATTCTTTTGAACGCGTCTCCACCACTTCCCCAAGGCGATATGCAATTTCTTTTTGGGTATCACGAACCTCATTAAGCAAAATGACTTTTTCGTAAGCGATAGTGATGTTTCGGATGAATATATCGAGTATTTCAATGTTTTCTTCAATGCTGCTTCTTGGGCAGTGTACGATCAGTAGACCAACGCTTTTATTCACTTTGACTGGAATGAGAAATTCTTCGTCTTTAACTTGAATAAAGCGATCTTTGGTGCTGGTGACATCATCAACGGAGCAGGATATAAACTCATCCAGTTCTTTACCAATGATCCCTTCGCCACCCTCGGAAGAAGCGACAACTTGCCATTTCCCTTCCACTTCCTGTGCAGCAAAATTAAACGCGTGAACTTCGCCAAGATGCAGCAAAGCAGAAAGTTGAGAAAGGATCCCGTCTAGCCAATGCCCGCCATCTCCTTCAACCAAAATAGATGCTGAAGAATTGATGATCGTATTCAGCCCTTTCTTGGTGTTTTCGATCACCATAATGTCGCGATAAGAACGCAACGCTGCACAAAGGGTGGTGTTTAGTTTTGTCGCCGTTAGCTCTGTTTTGTTTTTATAGTCATTAATTTCATACTTTTTAATGACTTCGGATTCAGGAGCATCACCAGGCTGACCTGTACGCAGAATGATTCTGCTGGTTTTGTTCCCTTGTTCTACACGTAACCAGTCGACAAGATCAAGCCCGGCATGGTTCGATTCCATAACAACATCGAGAAATACAACGGCGATATCGTCGTGTTCTACAAATACCTCTTTGGCTTCTGCTGCGGAGTATGCGTTTACAAAGTTAAGTTTTCTTCCCAGATACTCGAAGTCGTTGAGAACAAACTGGGTGACTTTATGAATGTCAGCATCGTCATCGACGATTAAGACCTTCCATGTCTCACGTTCTTCAATTTCCGATTCTTCTTCATGATCTGAAAAGAGGAATTGATCATCATTTCCCATCATTGACCCCATAACTCAATCTATTTCCATTTCACGCCCCCTTTTTGCAATCCAAAATGCTGTATACAAGTTGGAGAGAAAAGGCAGCGCAAAAAATCATCCGTCTGAAACAAGTGTAGACAAAGTTTTCATTTAAAGCACAAATTCTAATTCGGAGTGAATTGACGAGGCAGAAAGCAGGAGCATAGCTCTGATCGTACAAGGAAATTTACTCACGATATCAAGAAAATCTGATTTCACTGTCTATACTATTTAGAGCGTTAGGTATTGAGCATATAGCTCATAGGTTGGGTGTAATTTGAACATGGGGTTGGCGTGGCTATATTCAATAGTTTGAACTTTAAATATGTTTACGTTAATCAACTAGATGCATCATGTATGGATGAGGAAAGTCGATGAGTTCAGGTGTTCCTAATAATAGTTCGGACACTTCTAGCACGAGTAAGTCTGATGGGATCATTTCAACGTTAAAGACAATGAATAGGCACAGCTTCGCTGTTCGATTACTGATCTATATTGTTTTGTGTACGTCTGTACTTGCGGTCACTATTACGGCTGTACAACTTTACTGGGACTATAAAAAAGAAGTTCAACTTCTTCAAGATTCCATCAGCTCGTTAGAGCAAAGCTTAACTTCCTCGATTTCAAATAGCTTGTGGAATTTGGATGAAGAGCAGATGTTGATTCAAGCAAACGGTATTTTGAACGTTTCTAGTGTTGAGTACGTCGGAATCTTTTCATTTCACAACGGCACGCTTAACTCCGTGGTAGAAATTGGAGAGCAAAGCCCCCTCAATGAGTTAAGCCATCTTTACGATTTGGTCCACAAAGAGGAAAAAATTGGTGGGCTAAGAATTGAGGCATCTTATCAGCTGATATATGGAAAGCTTTGGGAAAAATCCATCGTTATTCTTCAAACTCAATTAGTGAAGATTTTTCTTGTCGCGATGTGCGTTCTTTATGTGGTTTATCATGTCGTGATCAAGCACATCAATCGTATTTCCTCTTTCGTGCAAGGGCACAAACTGGACAGCAACGAATCGGGCGATTTGTTGAGTTTAGATAGAAGTAATCATCAAGATGAGCTGGATACGTTAGTCGAATCTATTAATGCTTTATACCATCGTATTGATTCGGAGCTCGGCAAACGTAAAAAGATGAATAACCAGCTTGAATATGAGCGTGATTTTACCCGTGTAATTATTCAATCCTCTCCTTCTTTGATCTGTTCTTTAAATGACCAATTTGAAATTCAACTGGTTAATTCTGAAGTGGAATCTCTTCTTGGGGTGGAAGAACGTGAGCTGATAGGGAAAAACTGGTTTGGGTATTTTGTGGATGAAGATGTAGAGAAGGAAAGCGAGCAGGAATTGATCGAAAATATTCCCGAATTCGATTTGGTTTTTACAATGCGAGACCAAGAAGGGAAGCAACGGTTTCTACAATGGCGCGTTGTTGAAAATAAAGAGCAAAAGCGAGTCATGTGCTTTGGTATAGACGTTACCGACTTAACGAATGCGGAAAACCAATTGATTTCGTTAAACCGAGAGCTTGAGCAAAAAGTGAAAGACAGAACACACTCTCTAGAAGAAGCGAACCATGAACTTTCCGATACCCTTAGCAAGCTTGAAGAAACGCAAGAATCGTTAATTGAAGCGGAAAAAATGGCCTCTCTCGGTAGCTTGGTTGGAGGGGTTGCTCACGAAATCAATACGCCACTTGGTATAAGCGTTACAGCGACAAGCTTTATAGATGAAAAAGTAAACGTACTGCAAACGGGATTTGAAACAGGGAAGCTGTCTAAAACACAGTTTTCTGGTGCGATAGAGTCGCTAAAAGAGTCTGCTCAAATTCTTACTGCAAACCTTTCTAGGGCGGAGCAACTGGTATCAAGCTTCAAACAAGTTGCTGTTGATCAGAGTAGTGAATCTGTCTATCCGTTTAATGTGAAAGAAAACTTAGAGAAAGTGTTGCTCTCACTGTCTCATGAGCTAAAAGTTGCCAAGGTGAGTGTTGAAGTGGATTGCCCCGATAACATTCATATCGAGAGTTACCCTAGCTGTTACATTCAGATTTATACCAATCTTATTGCCAATAGTATCCGACATGGATTTGATGAATGGAACGGGGATAAGAATATCTTCATACATGTTTCTACTAACGAAGAAGATTTGATTATTCGCTACAAGGACACAGGACAAGGTGTTGATGAACAAATACTTAAGCGCATATTTGAACCATTTGTCACTACCAAGCGAGGAAAAGGTGGAAGTGGATTAGGTGCGAATATTATCTACAACATGGTTAACCAGCTGTTGAAAGGGAAAATAGAGTGTTCTTCAGAGCTTGGACATGGGGCTGAGTTTGTTATTACCGTACCGCTACAACTAGATCTTCAAGATAAGCAAGAATCGGCATAGCTCCAATTCTAGGGACCTAATTCTAGAGACCTGATTCTAGAGATCTAATTGTAGAGCTCTCTTTCTATAGTTCTATTGCGATCATCTTTTGACTGAATGGATGCCATTTTGTTCGAAACTTAATCGAAGATTCAATCTCTGATCGCGCTTTGTCGCATTCCAAACATTTGGTGGCTTCCCTTCGTCGCGAACCCTGTAAACTTAAGGTCATATTAACCGATTACATGCTAGTTTTTCGGCTAAATCTGGGACCAGAATTGGCTCAGAAAGACAGAGCACGAGTAACGTGTCGGAAGAAAGGGACGAGGAAAAAACATGCAAGTCTTAATCATTGATGACGATAACCAATTTGCTGGCGCACTTGCAGATTATTTAGAGTTGAAAGGTGTTGAGTGTGATTTCGCCTACAACGGACAAAGTGGGCTCTCGCTCGCGCTACAAGGCGATACAGATGTCATCATATTGGATGTAAACATGCCCAAAATGGATGGATATGAGGTATGTAGGATGCTGCGAGAAGCGCGTATTCAAACTCCTGTATTAATGATGACCGCGTACGACACGGTTGAAGATGAGCTGGAAGGCTTCCGTAGTGGTGTCGATGATTTTGTTGTAAAGCCTTGCCCGATGCCTGTTGTTTGGGCGAGATTGCAGGCGCTGTCTAAACGCACGAAGCCGAATGTCTCGAGTAACCTATCTATTGGCGATTTAGAACTCGACTTGAATACGCAAGAAGCCTACCGATCAGGGAAAAAATTGAAAATGACGCCCATCGGGTGGCGTATTCTTCATTATTTGGTTATTCAAAGTCCTAGGGTGGTCCCTAGACCTGAATTGGAAAATGCCGTTTGGCCAGATGATCCCGTTGAGCCGGGGAACCTGAATGTACAGCTGAGTAATTTGAGAAAGGTTCTAGACAAACCCTTTGGTTCTCCTCTACTACACACACGCATTAATGCTGGTATTCAGGTGAAGGTATTGGAATGAAAGCGTACTCCATATCCTTGAAAAAGGACCTGATGCAAAAGCTGGTTCTTTTTGGTTTTTTCCTTGTGATCGATATGATCATTATCGCAATGGTTCAATATTCTCTGAGTCTTGAAAAAGTATCGAATACGGCTGCTTGGATGGATGTCCGAGCCATGGTTCGCCACTTAGAGAAGGATCCAGACTCTAGCGTAACAACGCTGTCTTCCACAAAAGTGTATCGAAGCTGGGAAATCCTTCCCGACCACATTAAAAAAACGTTTGGGTCGGCCGAGAATGTTCATGCGGAAGATGAAACCGCGATAATGAAAGAGATAAACGGTGAGGAATACCATATTTCTATTATGTCTCACCTTCTCAGCAATGGGGAATATGTCTATCTTCTCAGTCAATATCCCGTGGAAGACATTGAATGGCTTATTGAAGAATTTGCCAACACAGTTATTGAGCAAAGTATTTGGTCGTTGATCTGTTTTTCTGCCATTTTAGTGCTTGTTGCACTTTGGTGGATGAGAAGTATCGGCGCGCCATTTGTGCACCTTAATCGGTGGGCTTCGACATTAGGTACGCCGAAAGAAGAGCCTCGGCCTAAATATCGATTTACCGAGCTCAACGAATTGGCTAAACAGCTGGAAGATGCCATTGATCGCGTTAGCCGATTCAATGAACGTGAAACCCAGTTTTTAAGACACGCAAGCCACGAACTCCGTACACCTTTGGCAATAATGCAGGCATCTCTCGATACTATAGATGAGCAAATACCTCCTTCCAGACCTTTAAAGCGCGCTCGCTATGCCTTGGATAATATGCAGTCATTAACACAATCTTTGTTGTGGCTTGCAAGAGAATCAGGACAACCGTTAGACAAAACCGATCAGAATTTGCGGCATTGTTGTGAACAGCTGGTGGAAGATTTAAGTTACCTCAGGCAACAAAAATCACTCACAGTTAATGTGAAAGGAGAGAGCCAGCTATCAGCCAACCCCGATTTACTTAATATTGTGCTGAGTAACCTGATTCGAAATGCCTTTCAGTATGCCGAACACGGTGAAGTTGAAATATCAGTGGGTGATGAGGCGGTGCGCATTTCAAACTCTGCGAATTACCAAGGGCGCCAATCCAGTGGCTTTGGCTTGGGGTTAGAGTTGGTGAAAAGGATATGTCAAACGCAGCTGTGGCATTTCGATTTTGCTGCCAAAGACGGGATGGTGCACGTTACCGTTAAGTTCGAGAAAAAAGACATGCTATCGGCATAGATTTAATAGACTCAAGAAAATGGGCTCTCTCACTCGTTACTCAGAAGTATCTTGTGTGGATGTAGGTCACCTGGGTATATACTCAAACCACCTCAAAGTGCAGGATTCAGAGCTCCATCTTCTGTGTCAGTTCAAGGAAAAGAACGCAGTGGAATGACGAGTCCTTTCCAAGTTCTTTGACGATGAAATGGGACAGAAGATGAGCTCCCAAGGGCGAGTTTGCTTGGTTTTCATGCTGCGTAACCAATTCTTGATTTAGAGCCACTAGATCTGCAAATTGGTACCTTGCCTGAAAACCAAGCAATTCTCGCTG